>NZ_AVPL01000022.1 GCF_000768695.1 Knoellia aerolata DSM 18566 | reverse complement strand
CCCACCCCCACACCGACCCCGGCGACCCAGTCCCCCGCCTCCCCGGCGACGACGTCACGACTCGCGTCGGCGATCACCGACTACTACGCACTGCTCCCCGGCGACACGGCGCAAGCGTGGCCGTTGATGACGGCCGACTACCAGAGCCGGAACGCCGGTGGCCGAGAGTCCTACGAGGCGTTCTGGAACGAGATCAACGACGTGAGCGTCAGCGACGTCGAGGCCACGGCCCCGGACCGGGTCGTCGCCACCCTGACCTACACCCGCGACAACGGCCGTGTCGACGTCGAACGCACCAGCTTCCGACTCGTCGACGAGGGCGGGCGCCTCAAGATCGCTGCGTCAGAGGTGCTCAGCAGCCGGCGCAGGTAGCCTTGCCGACCGGCCGGTCAGCCCAGACCGGCCAGCCAGCGGGCGATGAGGTCGGCGACGACCTCCGGGCGGTAGATCGTGTCGTGGTCGGCATCGGGGAGGATCTCCAGCTCCACGTCGTGGCCCGCGCCGGTCAGCGCAGCCCCGAAGTCCCGGCTCTGCGGGACCGCCACGACGTCGTCGAGCTCACCGTGCGCGAGCAGGACCGGCGGCGAGGGGGTGCGCTGACCGACCCAGCTGCTCGGGGTGCCCTCGCGCCACCGTTCGGGCTGCTGGCGGGGCGTCGCACCGAAGAGCGGCTGGACCACGTCGGCCAGCCCGGTGAGGTCGTACGCACCGGCCAGCCCGACGAGGCCGTCGACGTTCCTGGCCGGCCACGGGCACTCGGCCCGGAAGTGGGCGGGCGCCAAGGTGCCCAGCGCGGCCAGGTGTGCCCCGGCCGAGTGGCCGAGCAGCACGACGCGAGTCGGCGCGATCCCCGCCCGGGCGGCTCGAGCAGCGCCGTAGTCGGCTGCACAGACGACGTCCGAGACGGGCTGGGGGAACCGCGCGGCCGGCGCCACCCGGTAGGTCGCGTTGACCGCGACGTTGCCCGCGGCCGCCAGGGATGCGGCGAGCGGGCCGAGTCCGGCGCGATCGGCGCTGGTCCACCCGCCTCCGGGCACGAGGACGACCACGGGGGCCGACCCAGGGTTGCCGGCCGGCAGGTACAGGTCTGCCTCCAGCCCGGGAAGGTAGGCCTCGGTGCTGTCAGGCGCCCGCGCCGACACCGTGCTCGGCCCTCCCGTGGTTCCCGGGTCCGGGTCCGGGTCCGAGCCGCACCCGAGCAGGGCAAGGGTCGCGACGGTCGCCACCACCACCCTCGTCCCGCACCGCACGACATCCAGTGTGGCCGAAGCGGTGGGCTCAGGCCTCGGGGAGCGCGGCGAAGGCCTTCTTGGTGTCGTTGTACCAGCCCAGCGACTTCTTGGGGTGCCGCCAGCGGTTCTTCATGGCGTCGCGGGCCTCCTGGTGGGTGGCATCGCCGGCCGCCTCCGCCTCCTTGAGGTGCTGGTCCTGGGCGGTGATGACGTCGTCGGCTGTGTCGCCGTGGTGCTCGAGGTCGCAGGGCCCTCCGAGGTCACGGCAGGTCATGGTCTTCATGGGTGTCTCCTTCTCGATGGTCTCGATGGCCTTCTGAGGTGTTGACGATCGGCGTGGGCGGTGTGTGACCGGAGTCAGCCCTCGGCGCGCCCACCGCTGGTGGGCTCCCCGCCGTCGCGGCGGACGACGCGGGAGAGCACGTCGGGCGCGGCGCGGAAGGTGATGGCGCGCACGAGGCCGTCCGCCACGGTGAAGTCGAAGACGACCTTGGCCGCGCCACGGTGGAACCAGGCGGTGCCCGGGCGGTCGCCGAGGAAGACCGGAAGCGCTGCCTGTGCGCTGCCGTCGAAGAACGTGGCCACCTGATCCGCACCGTCGATCTGCTGCGGCGTGCCCATGAGGACCGCGGCGTCGTCGGCAGTCACCGCGGCGTCGGGCGCGAGCAGTCGGAGCAGCCGGTCGAAGTCGCCGTTCCTGGCCGCGGCCATGAAGGCGTCGACCACCTCCCAGTCGGCCAGACGGTCCTCGGGTCGCGGCTGGGCGACCTTGGCGCGGGCCCGCGAGGCCAGCTTGCGGGCGGCCGCTGGTGTGGTGTCGAGGACCGCCGCGATGGTGGCGAACTCGAAGCCGAAGCTGTCGTGGAGGACGAACGCGACCCGCTCGCGCGGAGCCAGCCGGTCGAGCACGACCTGCAGGCCGACACCGACCGTGTCGGCGAGCGCGACGTCGTCGGCCGGGTCGCTGACCGTCTCGCCGAGATCCACGTCAGCCACGGGCACCGGGGTCCGGGAGCGCAGCCGGTCGAGGCAGAGGCGGGTGGTGACCGTGGTCAGCCACGCCGGGAGGCTCTCGATCTCGGTGTCCGTCCGGTGCAGCCGCAGCCACGCCTGCTGCACGACGTCCTCCGCCTCGACGTGGTCGTCGAGGACGCGGCTCGCGATCGCCACGAGCCGTGGTCGTTCGAGCAGGAACGCTTCCGTCTGGTCCACGGCGTCCACCCTTCCACGGTGTTCGGTCACCCCACTGACGCGCGAGGCGGGCCCGGTGTGACCGCGGAACGGCGAAACGCTCACCCACCCCGCGCGGGAGCCCCACACTGGGCACGTGATCGGCGGGGAGTTCGCCACCGTGCTGGCCCGTGCCCAGGAGGGTGACGAGGTCGCCTTCGCGATGCTGTGGCGTGATCTCAACCCCGCACTGGTCCGCTACCTCGTCATGACGCGTGAGCCCGCCGACGACGTGGCGGCCGAGACGTGGCTGTCCGTGGTCAGGGGCTTGCACGCGTTCCGCGGAGACGAGATCGCCTGGCGCGCATGGGTCTTCACGACCGCCCGACGTCGGGCCGTGGACCAGGGTCGACGTCGCGCCCGGATCGCGGTCGTGGACCGGGAGTGGGTCCGGTCCACGACGGAGCCGGGGACCCGGGACGCCTCCGACCGAGCCCTCGAGCGGATCGACACCGAGGAGGCGCTCCGGCTGGTGGCGCAGCTCCCGACGGCGCAGGCCGAGGTCATCGCGCTGAGGATCGTCGTCGGGTTGCCCGCGGTGGCGGTGGCCGACGTCCTGGGGCGCAGCCCCGGTGCGGTCCGGGTCGCCACCCACCGTGGGCTGCGACGCCTCGAGGAGCTGCTCGCCGAACGAGGTGTAACGCCATCGCCGGCTCAGTCGCTTCCCCTTCCGACATGAGATCCGTGATGTGGAAGGTCCACGCGTGGTGGCGTCCTCGGGGCGAGGACGACGGCACGGACCTGTCGCTGCCCTCGGAGGGACAGCAACGCCTCGCGCAGCTGCGTGACGCCCTGACGGCCGAGGCCCGACCGCACGAGCTGGTCGGCTCGGCCGAGCCGCTCGCCCTGTTCCGCGCCACCGCTGCGTCCGCCGCGATGACGACGCGCAGCCCCCTGACGAGGAGAATCCCCGTGCTCAGTCCACTCATGAGTGCCCGGGCCGGGGCGGCAGTCGCCGGCATCGCCATCGGACTGGGTGGCACCGCCGTGGTCGCGTGGTCCGCCAGCCGCCCACCGGCCGCGCCGTCGACGGTCACTCCGGCCACGACCTCGACCAGCCCGAGTCCGAAGCCGTCGGACCGCCCCGTCGGCCCCGATGCCAACGGACCGGCCAAGTTCGGGCTGTGCCGGGCCTGGTCCAACCACCACAAGCACGACGACGGCGTCGAGCGCGCGAAGGGCTCCGTCGCGATGCGCAACCTCGCGGCCGCCGCCGGCGGCGAGGACAAGGTCGAGGCCTTCTGCGCGGCGGTGCCCCACCCGGGCAACGGGCCCAAGGCCGGCAAGGACGACGCCACCGAGGACGGCAAGGACGGGAAGGCCGGCAAGTCGGGCAAGGACAAGCCCGCGCACGCCGGCCCGAAGGACAAGTCCACCCCGGCCGGACCGAAGGACAAGGCGGCCCCCAGCCCCAGCCCCACCCCCAGCAGCCCCTGACCCGTCAGGTCCGAGCGGTGGAGGGAGGGTCCATGCGCTCAGGAAGCCGATCGTCCGGAACCCGTCCTACGGTGCCCTCATGAGCGAACAACCGACAGCCGGCTTCCCGGAGCCCCCGGCCGTGGGCGACGAGGTCGTCACCCTGCTCGGGTCCCTCGAGCGGCAGCGCGCCACCTTCACGTGGAAGTGCGCCGACCTCACCGCCGAGCAGCTGCGGCTGCGGCTCCCCTCGTCCGAGCTCTCCCTGGCCAGGCTCCTCAAGCACCTGGCCTGGATGGAGGACCTCAACTTCACCCGGGACCTCGCCCACGAGGAGGTGCCGGCGCCGTGGGCGGACGTCGACGCCGAGACGCGTTCGGAGTGGGCGTTCGAGTCCGCCGACCGCGACTCGGCCGACACGCTTTACGCCCTGTGGGGCTCGGCCGCGGAGCGGTCGCGGCGGGCGGTCCTGGCCGCCCTCGGCCCGGACGGCCTCGGCGCCACCTACCGCGACGGCAACGGGAACGAGGCCACGCTGCGGCGCCTGCTCGTCGACATGATCGAGGAGTACGGCCGGCACACCGGCCATGCCGACCTCCTGCGTGAGGCGATCGACGGCCGCGTCGGTGAGGACCCGCCGGGGCGCCCGGTGGCCTTCACCGTGGGCTGACCGGCATACGTCATCAGCCGGCGACACAGCGTGACCGCCGGCCGATGCGCGATCAGGTGGGGTCGGGCTCGTACTCCTCGTCGGGGTCGCCCACCACTTCCTGCACCTGTTCGAGGCGGTCGGCCTCGTCCCCGTCCCGGCCCTCGGGGGTCGGCCACTCCTCGTCGAGGCTGACCCTCGGGTCGGCCTGCTGCTGTTGTTCGAGGCGGTCGACCTCCGGGACGACGCCGTCGATCGGAATGTCGTCGGTGCGAGCCATGCGTTGCCTTCCTCTCTTGCGCAGCCGAGAGTTCTCGGCCTCCAGGTGCAGGACCCTGGCGACGCCCGCCAGGTTGAGCCCGGCCCCGAGCAGCTCCCCGATCCGGCGCAGCCGGTCGAGGTCGTTCGCGCTGTACCGACGGGTGCCGCCGTCGCTGCGTTCCGGCGTGAGCAGGCCCCGGGCCTCGTACAGCCGGAGGTTCTGCACCCCCATGCCGACGAGCTCGGCGGCCACGGAGATGCCGTACACGCCGCGGTCGTCGTCAGGAGTGCGGGTGGTCATCGTGCGTCGATCCTTCCCACATGACTTTCACTCGGGTACTTGCACCACTATGCCGGTGGTGCTAGAAAAAATCTATAGCGGTTGCCACAGGTTCTGCCTGATGGCAGCCACTCGTCCACAGGAAGAAACCGATACGGAGGTGACCACGATGCTCATGCGAACCGACCCGTTCCGTGAACTGGACCGACTGACCCAGCAGCTCTTTGCCCCGCAGGGCAGGCTCGCCCAGCTCGCGGCGATGCCGATGGATGCCTGGCGCGACGGTGACAGCTTCCACGTCGAGTTCGACCTGCCCGGAGTGGACCGGGACTCGATCGACATCGACGCCGAAAGCAATGTCGTCACGATCGAGGCAGAGCGTCCGACCCGTGCCAGCGATGCGGAGCTCCTCGCGGCCGAGCGTCCGCGTGGGGTCTTCAGCCGCCAGCTCGTCCTCGGGGACAACCTCGACACCGAGCGCATCGAGGCGGCGTACGACAACGGTGTCCTCACGCTGACCATCCCGATCGTCGAGCAGGCCAAGCCGCGCAAGATCGAGATCGGCAGCAGCGAGGGTCAGAAGGCGATCAACTCCTGACCCTTCCCCGCTCCCCCGCGGGGGCGGACACCCCGAGACCCTCGTCTGGGTCGCGTTCGTGCCATTGCGCTCGACGCCACCTTCGCGGCGCCCGCGCCTTGACGGCGTACCCGTTCGCGGCCCAGGCGAGGCCCTCACCCGGGGTCCTCCGTGACCACCGGGGGCTGTCCGCCGAAGGAAGGAACGTCCGGCGCACGTGAGCAGCGATGACGGCGACCTCTACAGCGCCCTGGGCCTGACACGTGAGGCGACCCCGGCGCAGGTCCGGCGTGCCTACCGCTCCCTCATGCGCCAGAACCACCCCGACACACGCGAGCCGGGGGACCCGGCCTCCGACGCGGCGCTCCAACGCGCCCTCGCGGCCTACGCGATCCTCGGCGACCCGGAGCTCCGAGCCGGCTACGACGAGCGCACCACCCGCCGGGACCCGGTCACTCCCCCTCCCGTCCGGCGTGCGCGAACCTTCCCGCGGACTGATCCGCAGACGTCACCGATCCGAGTGGGCCCGGTGCGCTGGCACCGGAGCGGGTGAGCGTCTCGCGCGTCCGCACCTCACCTCCCTGCCGCAGCCGGAAGAACCGACGTGCGGCGACCCCGCCCACGACCGCGATCATCGCGACGAGCAGACCTTGGTATGCCGTGTGCGCGCCGGTTCTCGCGGGGTCGCTGTAGCCGCCGTCGAAGAACCCCGACACGATGCAGACCGGCGCGACGAGCGCGAGCAGCGCGCTCGCGACGAGGGCCGGACGGCGACGTCGCCCGGACGCGACAGCGGCGGCGACGAGCTGGGCCAGCATCATCGGGACTGGGATCGACAGCCGTCCGGTGGGTCCCATGGCGTCGAGGACGGTGTCGGCGAGGCCACCGGTGACGGAGACGAACGCTCCGCCCAGCGACACCGCGGCGAGCACCGCGACGGCGAGGAGGACGCGGCGGTCCGGGGCGATCGGGCTGGGGGCGAGGGTCATGGCGGTCCTTTCGGGAGCGGAGGCGGGTGCGGGGGTCCGGGTCTGCCCCGGACGATTCGCCGCGACCAGAGTGCTCGTGGCTGCTTGAGCCGGGCTTGCGTGGGTCGTGAGCGACCTCAGGCCGGGGCGGTGCCGGCCCGGACCTGGGCAATCCCCGACCCCCGGTCCGCGCGGTCAGTAACGTGACGGCCGTGTCGGTGCAGGTCAGCGTCCTCGGGACGACCGCGCTCGCCGGGTCGGACGGGCCCGTCGCCATCGCGGCGCGCAAGCGTCGTGCGCTCCTCGCCGCCCTGGCGCTGGACCTCGGCGCGGTCGTCTCCGCGGACCGCCTCGTCGACCTCATGTGGGGTGCCGTGGCGCCGCCCGGAGCGTTCGGCACGCTCCACTCGTACGTCTCGGGCCTGCGGCGTCTCCTCGAGCCCGGGTTGGAGCCCCGCGCCAGGCCGACGATCCTGCTCACCTCGGATGCGGGCTACCGGCTCGCCCTTCCCCGAGGTGCCGTGGACGCGACCGTCTTCGTGGACGAGGTCCGCGCCCGACACCGCGTCCTCGACCCGCTCGCCTCACAGCTCACGACCGGGCCGGACGGCCGCTGGCCCAGGCGGGCCGAGGTCGAGGAGCAGGTCGACCGGCTCGAACAGGCGCTGCGCACGTGGCGGGGCACCCCCTACGCCGACCTCACCGACCACCCCGACGTCCTCGCCGAGCGGACGGCCCTCGAAGGGTTGCGCACGACCGCCAGCGACGACCTCGCCCTCGGGCTCCTCGCGCTCGGGGAGCACGCCACGGTCCTGGCCCTCACCGAGCAGGCCACCACCCGGGACCCGCTCCGCGAGCGTGGCTGGTCGCTGCACGCCCTCGCGCTGGCCCGGGCGGGGCGCCAGGCCGAGGCGCTCGACGCGATCCGACGACTGCGGAGCATCCTCGACGACGAGCTCGGGCTGGACCCCGGCCAGGAGGTCCGCGACCTCGAGTCCGCCATCCTCCGGCAGGACGAGGCGGTGCTCACCGGCTGGCTGCCGCCGTCGCGCCCCGGTGAGGCGGAGGCGCCGCCGGTCGCCTCCCTGCCGGCACCGACGCCGATGCGGGCGTCGACGCAGCCGCCGGTGTCACGTGCTGCCTCGAGCGAGCTGGGCGAGTGGCCACTGGTCGGTCGTCAGCGGGAGCGCGACGCCATCGCCCAGCTGCTCACGGCCGCCTCCCAGGGCCGGCCGGGCGCCCTCCGGATCGTCGGGGAGGCCGGGGCAGGGAAGTCCCGCCTCGTCGACTGGGCGGTCGCCGAGGCGATCAGCCGGGGCATGACCGCAGCGGTCGGAACCTGCTCCGCGGACGACGGGGCTCCGCCGCTGTGGCCCTGGCGGCAGCTCCTCGCGCGGCTCGACGTCCCCACGCCGCCCGAGCTCTCCCACGAGCACGGCGCCGACGGGGCCGCCGCCGAGCGGGCCTTCGCCACCCACGACGCCATTGCCGGCGCCCTGCGGGAGGCTGCGGCGGACCGCGGGCTGCTCGTCGTCCTCGACGACGTCCACTGGGCCGACACCCCGACCCTGCGCTGCCTGGCGCACGTCGTCGCGAGCCTGGAGCCCGGGGTCCGCGTGGCCGTCGTCGCGACCCGCCGGCCGGTCGCGCCGGCTGGCTCCGACCTCGCCGAGCTCGACGCCGCGCTGGCGCGGCACAGGGCGCGCACGCTCGAACTGGAGGGCCTGGCAAGCAGCGAGGCCCACGACCTCGTCACCTCGATCCTCGGTGAGGAGCTCGACGCATCCGCGGTGGAGGAGTGGCGCGACCGGACCGACGGCAACCCCTTCTTCCTCGTCGAGCTGGCCCGATTGGCGGGGCACGACGGACGGGTCGACGGTGAGGTCCCGGCCAGCGTCCAGGCTGTCGTGAGGCATCGCCTCGGTGACCTGCCCGAGCCCGTGCGGGAGCTCCTCCTCCTCGCCGCCGCGCTGGGCCGGCGGCACCCTCCGCTGCTGCTCGCCCGCGTCGCCGACCTCGATCCCGACGCCCTGCTCGACCGGCTGGAGCCCGCGCAGGAGGCCGGGATCATCCACAGCCGCAACGGGATCCTCGCCTTCGACCACGCCCTGACCCGGGACGCGGTCCTCGCGATGACCACCCCGAACCGCGTCGCCAGGGCGCACGCGCGCATCGCCCGCGCCCTCGAGAGCGCACCCCCCGCGGCAGCCGGTGGGGCCGAGCGCGCCTTCGACCTCGCCCACCATTGGCTCGCAGCCGGGCCGTTGTATGCAGCGAGCGCCTGGCCGGCGGCCAAGGCGGCCGGCGCTCTGGCGGCCGACGACTTCGCCAACGTCGAGGCCGCCGACCTCTTCCAGGCGGCCCTCGACGCCCACGCGGTCGACCCGTCCGGAACGGCGCTCGAGCGCTACGACCTCCTCCTGCAGTTCAACGAGACCGCGGCCCGCGCCGGGATGTGGCGTGAAGCCATGGCCGCCGTCAGTGCCGCCGTGGCCCTCGCCCGATCGCTCGGCGACCCGGTGCGGGTCGCAGGCGCCGTCGCGGCACTGACCCGCTACTCCGTCTGGACGCCGATGGAGTACGGCGTCGTCGACCACGAGCTCATCGAGGACCTCCGCGCCACGCTCGCCCAGCTCGAACCGCACGACTCCGCCGAGCGCTGCACCGTCATGCTCGCGCTCGCCGCCCAGCTCTACTACCTGCCCGGCTCTGACGCCGAGGTCGAGGCGCTCGTCGACGAGGGCATGGCGCTCGCGCGACGGCTCGCGGAGCCGAGCGTGCTCGCCTGGGCCGCGCGGACGGCATACATCGCACTGTGGCGGTCGCGATCGCTCGACCGTCGACGCGCCCTGGCTGCCGAGGAGGTCGAGGCCGCCCGCGCCAGTGGTGACCCGGCGGCCGAGGCGGTGGCGCTCGCGGGGATGGCCGGCGCCGCCCTCGAGGCCGGCGACCGGTCGACCTGGGAGACCGCGAGCCGTGCGGCGCTCGACATCGCCCGGAGGAGGCGGTTGTCCTTCGTGGAGTTCGCCGTCCGCTTCGTCGAGCTCGGCCTCGCCAGCCTGAGGGGAGGTGACGCATCCGCTGACGCGGCAGCGCTGCTCACCATGACCGGCGTGCGGATGTCGATCCCGGCCACCGAGTACATCGAGCTCGGCATCGCCTACGTCCTGGCCGGATGGGACCCGGTCGGCGCCCGCACGCTCGTCGACGGGGCCCTCGCCCTCGACCCTGACGCCGAGGACGACATCACGCGCACGCCGATCCTCCAGCTGCTCGCCGTCGTGGGGGACCGCCCGCAGCTGGAGCGGCTGCTGCCGAAGGCGCCGCTGCCCGCGGAGGACTGGAGCCAGTCCCTCGACCTCGCCATCCTCGCCTTCGCGTCGGCCACGGCGGGTGACGCCGAGCTGTCGCGCCGGGTGGCCGACGCCCTGGCCCCAGTCGCTGGCCGGATGGCCGTGGCCGGTATCGCGAGCGTCCAGGGACCGATCGACTGCTTCCTCGCGATGGCCCTGTCCGGGGCCGGAGACCGAGCGGCGGCGAGCGCCGCGGCCGACCGAGGCGAGGCGATGGCCCGCGAGTGGGGTTTCACCTCCTTCCTCGACCGGTTCGCGGAGCAGCGCCGCCAGCTCGGCTTCTAGCTCGCCACCCCGACGAGCCCGGCGTGACGGAAGGCCCGCTGTTCGCGACGGGCGTACGAGCGGCGCACCACGGCATACAGGATTTTGAAGGGCGGACCGCTGAAGGCGAAGAAGCGCTCGAGAGCCTCGGGCGGGAGGCCGTGCACGACCCAGCCGATGATGAAGGGCGTGTCGCGCAGGCGGTAGCCCTTCTGGATCTCGCGCTCGACACCGGCGAACTCGTCCTCGGTCATGACCCGTTGGACCAGCGGGAGGACGACGGTCTCCTCGTGCTCGAGGTGGGCGCCGAGCACCTCCCGCAGGCCGACGAGCCGGATCTCGATCGCGCGCCGGTGGTCGTCGCACGGGTGGTCCGACATGGCACGGAAGGCCGTGACGAGAGCGGTGAGCGCCGGGTCGATCTCGGCGTGCTCGTCACTCATCGCCGCGACCTCCGCGCGGTCGGCGTCGGTCCCGCGAGCGGTGACTGCCCTGTCGAGGACGGGCCAGTAGTACGTGTCCTCGGCGTGGTGGTGCTCGTGGAGGACGTGGCAGAACCGGTCCCAGCGGTCGGCCAGCGCGGCCCAGGTGTCCGGCTCACCGAGCGGCGTCACGGCGACTCCGGAGGCGAAGCGGGCCAGGTCGCGGCGGAAGGCGTGGTGCATGACGTACATGCCGGTGTGGTCGTGCGGGCCCTCGGCGACGTGCGTCTGGCCGGGGAGGTCGAGCTGCTTCATCGCAGTGCCCCTTCCGTGTTTGCCGGTATGCCGTCCGCTCCCGTTCGGGTGCTCGGCGCGAGTCCGTGCTCGTCGACGATGCGGCGGACGAACTCGGTGAAGTCGGTCGGCGGGCGGCCGAGCAGTCGCGTCGTGGCGTCGACCTCGGACTTCTTGGTCTTGACGGCGAACCCGCGCAGGGCCCGGAACGACGACTTCCAGTCCGCGAGGCGGTAGCCGGTGAGGTGTGCGGTGAGGGCCGCGTCGATCGCCTCGTCGTCGTCGCCTACGTAGGTGACGGGGACGCCGAGGGCCTGCGACCAGGTTTGGGCGCACTCGGCTCCGGTGAGGGAGCGTGGGCCGGAGACGGGGTAGGCGCCCGCGGGGATCGTCGGGTCGAGGAGGACGTTGGCGACGATCTCGCCGAGGTCCCGAAGGTCGACCCGGTTGAGGCCCTTCGGGTGAGTCGGGAGGACGAACTGGCCGGCGCGGATGACGTCGAGGAGGACCTCGTCGCACTGCATGAAGTTGCCGACGCCGAGGACGACCGGACGCGTGTTGGAGGTCTCGACCATGTGGCCGATCGAGATCTTGCCGCGGTAGCGCGGCATCAAACGGCCGTAGACCGTGCGCATCGTCCACTTGGCCAGCCGGTTGGAGGCGTCGATGTGGATGCCGGAGAAGACGAGACGTGCGCCTTCGCGCTCGACCGCGTCGAGGACGGTACGGGTGAGCTCGACCTCGTCGGCCTCGTGCGGAGAGATGTGGAAGACGGCGTCGACTCCCCGCATGGCGTCGCGGAGGGAGGCCGGGTCGCGGAGGTCGCCGACGCGGAGGTCGACCTGGTCGGTGGGGCGGAGTCGGCCCGGGTCACGGACGAGGACTCGAGGGGTGACGCCGCGCTCGTTGAGCGAGCGAACGACCTCGCGACCCATGAGCCCGGTCGAGCCGAGAACGAGGATGGTGGGGACGGACATGGTGTGCCTTTCGTGGACGATTCCTGTGGTCGTCCACGAGGTTGACGGGGCGGACTTGAGCCGCGCTTGATTCCTGCTCGAGCGCTCGCTCTCGTAGTGCAGGCGCGCCTGCACTCGTTCGGTTCGGGCGCTCAGGTGGGCCTGGGATCCGAACTGGTGACGCGACGGTCCGGGCGTTGCACGGCCCCATGGGCGTAACTACGCCTGAGTTTCGTCCTCTCCATCGTCTTCAGCCATGTTGCGCCGCAGACTGTCTGGGAGTGCCAAGCCGTACTTGTCCGCTAGCAACACTGTGGCCCCGTAGTGCCGGGCCTGTGTGACGGTGTCTCCCAAGACGTACGAGTTGGTCGCAGCGCCCGCTATTGCCGAAATCAACGGCATGCCCATGCGTGCGTTCTTGACAGGTACTCGCTTCCCTCCCCCGGCTGACTTGAGCAACTTCTCGACCGCGGCCATCAGTCGGTGATCTTCACGCAGTTTCTTGCTCCAGTTGACTCGACCTTTGGCAGCGTCGAAGGCGGAGCTTGCCTGACGTACCGATCGGACCTTCACGGCTTGGTCCCTGTAGGACCGGGCGACCATCCGATCAACCATGTTCCGTATGCCGGGGTCGCTTGGGTCGTATCCGTATGCGTAACAAACTCGGGTTGCAATGGCTGCGGTCAATGCCTGCATCACCACTAAGTCGAGCCCGATTGCGACGGCGCTCCCCACGACCGGGACAGGGATCATGGCGAGCGAGCCGAGTGCCGCTCCCTCTCCTGCTCCGATGGTCTGCCACCGCAGCGCCATGCCGTTCGTGCACTCATCGAGCAATCGAAGGTCAAGCTCCCGCAGCTCCTCGAGTGAGGAGATGTTGCGGCCACGCTCCCTGTGGTACGCCAACACCGATTCAGGATCAGTTAGCTCGACAACCCACTCGTTGAGGAGTTCGAGCAATGTGACGACGTTCCTCAGGGTGGGGACGAGAACCGCATCGAACGTGCCGGTGGCTGCTTTCTTGACGCTCTCCGGAGTGTGGTCGAGCGCGGCGCGGGTGGCCTTCGAAACTGCGTCCCGACCAACGTCGATGGTCGCGCCTAGGGCCTTCTTCGCAGGCGCGGGGAGCATTCGTCTTCCCCCTTTGGCCTTTTTCTCCCAATGCGCCTGCAGCTCACCCCAGCGCTTCTGCTCATACGCGGACATGGCTGCTCGACCAGGCGGAACCTCGTTCATGGCGTGAGGCTATATGGCCGTACGGGCCCACCGCGGAATCAGTCAGCGCTGCGACATATGCGAGGCGCGACGCCAGGGCCAACCCGGCAGGCGAAGGCTCTTCAGGCGCCCACCTCAACGTCAAACCTCCTTCGAGCTCAGACAGAAGGAGACTGCGCGGCTCCCGAAGTATTTGGCCCGGCGTCTTCGAGTCGTCTGCTGGAAATGAGCTTGGTAGGTATGGTCAGGGCTCGTTGGGTCTGACGCGCGGGAGGGATGGATTGCTTTGGATGCTTTCGGGGTCCACCGACAGTTGATTGAGGATTACCGATCCTTCAGTGAAGGCTTTGTCGACATTCGCGATCCCAACCTCCGCGAGGCCATCAAGCAGCAGAGCCTCGAGGGAGCTCAGTGGCCCGACCCCTGGCTCTCGCTCAACCCCTCGTTCGCGCCGGGTGGACGCGTCGACGAGCTGGTCGCCACAGGGCTGCTCCATCCCCGATGCGAAGCAGTCTTCTCCGCAAAGCGCCCGGGGGGCGCCCCTACCCCCTTCTCCCTCTACCAGCACCAGCGTGAAGCGATCGCGGCCGCCCGCGACGGCGCCTCCTACGTCCTCACCACAGGCACCGGCTCCGGTAAGTCGCTCGCCTACATCGTCCCGATCGTCGATCGCGTGCTGCGCGACGGCAGCGGCGAGGGCATCCGCGCCATCGTCGTCTACCCCATGAATGCTTTGGCCAACAGTCAGGTCGAAGAGCTCGACAAGTTCCTCCGGGTCGGCTTCGACGAGCCCCCTGTGACGTACCGCAGGTACACGGGCCAAGAGCAGGGCGAGACCCGGCAGGAAGTTCTCGACAACCCGCCGGACATCCTGCTGACCAACTACGTGATGCTCGAGCTGATGCTCACACGGCCGGATGAGCGGCGGTTTCTCCAGCAACACGCCAAGGACCTGCAATTTCTGGTGCTCGACGAGCTCCACACCTACCGCGGCCGGCAGGGAGCCGATGTGGCCATGCTGGTCCGCCGCATCCGAGAGCTCACCGGCTCGGGCGAGGCGCTTCAGTGCGTCGGAACCTCCGCCACGATGTCCAGCGGGACGACCATTGCCGAGCAGCAGGACGACGTCGCCGGTGTCGCCTCACGGATCTTCGGGACGCCCATCGTCCCAGAGCGGGTCATCGTCGAGACACTCGTGCGCGCCACGACGGTGCGCGACCCAGAGCCGGCTGCATTGGCCCAAGCGACGAGGACCCGCGGCCAGGTGGAGTACGCGACCACCCTGGGCTATCCCGAGCTCGTCCAGGACCCGATGGCCTCGTGGATCGAGGACACGTTCGGCATCACCGAGGAGAGCGGGTCGGGGCGCCTCGTGCGCCGTCCGCCGACGACTGTCAAGGTTGCCGCCCGGGAGCTGGCCGCCATCACCGGTCAGGACGAGCAGACCTGCGGCAATGCCCTCCGTGCCACCCTGATCGCCGGTTCGGCCGCCAAGGACGAGCACACCGGCCGGTCGCTCTTCGCCTTCCGCCTGCACCAGTTCCTGTCCAAGGGCGGCTCCATCCACGTCACGGCCGAGATGCCAGCTGTTCGGCACATCACCCCCGACTACCAGCTGACCGTCCTGACGCCCGAGCAGGACGCCGAGCTCGACACAGAGAAGCGCCTCTATCCACTGGCCTTCTGTCGCGAGTGCGGCCAGGACTACCTCATGGTCCGCATCCCCAAGGACGGCGATGGGAGCCACTTCATCGCAAGGCACGACATGCGCCCAGCGGACCAGCTGGACGGCTATCTGTTCATCTCCTCTGAGCGCGAATGGCCAATCGACCCGGTCGCGGAGGACAGGCTGCCTCTCTCGTGGCGCAGCGGGCAGCCAAGCAACCCGATCGTGCCTGCCCGCCGCGGCGACGTGCCGCGCCGTGTGCTCGTGTCGCCCGCGGGGGACTTCGTTGCCAGCGACGTGGCCGGCGCCGGCGACGCCCAGGGTCGCGTTGTTGCCGCGTTCGTCCCGGGTGCGTTCAGGTTCTGCCTCCACTGCGGGGTGACCTACGAGGGGCTGAGGACCAGCGAACTGGCCAAGCTGGTCACCCTCGACAAGGAGGGCCGCTCCAGTGCGATGAGCGTCATCGCCTCCAGCATCGTGCGCGCGCTACGTGCCTCGGGCGGCGACGGCGTCCCGCCGGAGGCGCGCAAGCTCCTGACGTTCGTCGACAACCGCCAGGACGCCAGCCTCCAGGCCGGGCACTTCAACGACTTCGTGCAGGTTGTGCAGCTCAGAGCCGCTCTCTACCAAGCGGTCCTGGCCGTCGACAGGGACTCTGGGCTGGATCTGCTCGATCTCGGCCGCGAGGTCGCCAAGGCCATGAACCTCCAGCTGTCCGACTACGCCCTCGCCCCCGACGCCCTGGACGATCGACCCATCCGCCGCGCCCTGAGAAACGTCGTCGAGTATCGCGCCATGCGGGACCTGCAACGCGGCTTCCGGGTCACCCTGCCCAACCTGGAGCAGACCGGACTGGTGCGCGTCATCTACCCCAGCGCGCGCCGCCTTGCCGAGCGCGAGGATCGCTGGGTCGGCACCCATGAGCGGCTTGAAAGTCTGGCACCGACGCAGCGCGAAGAGATCGTGCACGTCCTTCTCGACGAGCTCAGGCGCGTCCTGGCGATCGACGCGGAGGCCCTCACCCAGGACAACGTCGACCGCCTCCGTCGGGAGAGCCGGGAGTACCTTGCAGGCGTCCTCGCCGTGGGGGAGAACGAGCCAGACCCCGTCGTCGGCATTGCCGTCCCCGAGTCCGGAAAGAAGGGCGGAGCCCGGTCCATCCTCAACCTGACCGGGCGCTCCGCTTTCGGTCGCTGGCTCCGGTCCCTGACACCGTTCAAGGGCATGTCCGCCGCAGAGGCAGACGACGTGATCGTCGCCCTCGTCAGGCTGCTCCACGATGTGGGCATGCTCGCCGAAGTCACCGAGCTCGGCACCACCGGCTACCGCGTCAAGTCCTCCGCCATGGCCTTGTTCGCCGGCGACGGCAAGGGCGGGGCGCCCGACCCGGTCCGACGCACGTTTGACGCCGAGCACCGGCCCCGGGTCGTGACATTCTTCCGAGACCTGTACGTCGATTCTGGTCACCAGCTGAGGGGTCTCCGCGCAGCCGAGCACACGGCCCAGGTGCGGGCCGATGATCGTGAGAAGCGCGAGAAGGCATTCCGGACGGCTGAACTCCCGCTGTTGTTCTGCTCGCCCACCATGGAGCTGGGCGTCGACATCGCCTCCCTCAATGCCGTCGCCCTGCGCAACGTCCCCCCCACCCCGGCCAACTACGCCCAGCGCAGCGGTCGTGCCGGACGCTCGGGCCAGCAGGCAATCGTCGTCACCTACTGCTCATCGGGCAACAGCCATGACAGCTACTACTTCGAGCGCTCGCATCAGATGGTCGCCGGCAAGGTCACGCCACCGCGGCTCGACCTGGCCAACGAGGACCTCGTCCGATCCCACGTCCACGCCCTGTGGCTCGCCGAGGCGCTCACGCTCACCCCCGCCGGACTCCAGAGCTCCATGTCGTCGGTGCTCGACCTCGGCCATAAGGACTTCCCGGTCCGCGCGGAACTGGCAGAGGTCCTCAGTGAGCCCGACGTGACGAGCCGCGCTCGCCTGGCCGCCCACGCCCTCCTCGAACCGCTGGAGGCTGAACTCAGGGCCGGTACGTGGTGGGCACCCGACTGGTCCGACCGCGTCATCGATCGGGCCGGCGACGAGTTCGACGTCGCCTGCAATCGCTGGCGCGAGCTCTACCGCTCCGCGGTCATGGAGCGTGACGTCGCAGAAAAGCTCGCGGCCGACCACTCCAAGAGCAAGGACGAACGCCGCGATGCGGACCGGCGCCGGATGGAGGCGCGCCAGCGAATCGAGCTGCTGCTCAACGAGTCCGACACTCGAGGGCAGTCGGACTTCTACACGTACCGGTACCTCGCCTCCGAGGGGTTCCTCCCTGGCTACTCCTTCCCAAGACTGCCCCTCGCGGCATACATCCCAGGCTCGCGCAGGGGAGCGGAAGGCTCTTGGCTCCAACGGCCCCGATTCCTCGCCATCAGCGAGTTCGGACCCAATGCGCTCATCTACCACGAGGGCGCTCGCTATCAGGTGACGCGAATCGCCCTGCCGCGCGGCCACAGCGGCGACGGTGCCGCTGATGTCGTGCGCAGCCGGCTCAAGGTGTGCCAGGCCTGTGGCTACCACCACGAAGCTGACCCTGGCCCCGACATGTGCGAGGAGTGCGGCGAGCGCCTCGGCCAGACCTGGAATGAGCTCCTCCAGCTGCAGACCGTCATCACGCGCCGACGCGAGCGCATCTCCGCCGACGAGGAGGAGCGCAACCGCGTGGGTTACGAGCTGCACACCACCTACCGCTACATGCCGCGCGGCACCCACCCTGGTTACTCCCGTGCCACGGCAACGGATCGAGACAACAAAGCGGTCATCGCCCACGTCACATACGGCGACAGCGCCGAACTGCGCGTCACCAACCTCGGCCGGCGGAACCGTTCCAACCAGAACCTGCAGGGCTTCTGGCTCGACCTCGTCAAGGGGCGATGGCTCTCCGAGGTCAAGGGAGAGCAGCAGGGCGCCGACTCGGACGAAGATGGACTGGAAGCCGCCCAACAGGACGTCAAGGCAAAGGCCCGGGTTATCCCCTATGTGAAGGACCGGCGCAACGTCGTCGTGTTCCGCTGGGACCGCCAAGTCGAGGAGAGCGACGCCATCACCCTCCAATACGCCCTCGAGCGCGGCATGGAGATCCATTTCCAGCTCGAGGACTCCGAGCTCACCAGCGAGCTGCTGCCCGACGCCGACGGCCGCGGACGCGTGCTGTTCGTCGAGTCGGCCGAGGGCGGTGCCGGGGTGCTGCGCCGCCTGCAGGCCGAGCCGGAAGCCCTCGCCCACGTGGCCCGCGCTGCACTGGAGCTCCTCCACGTCGACCCCGTTACTGGGGAGGAGACCGAGGATGCATGCATCCGGGGCTGCTACCGATGCCTGCTCTCCTACGGGAACCAGACCATGCACGAGCGGATCGACCGTCGGGTGGCGATCCCGGTCCTGCAGCGCCTTGCCGAGGGGATCACGACACCGGAAGCCGAGCGGCCCGACCGGTCGGTCGTCGCCCCGGCCCTGTCACCGCTGCCTACGTCAGACCGCATGGCTCCGATTGAGCCGGGTCAGGAGCGGAACGGCAGAGCCAGCGAGCTTGAGGCATGGCTTCGAGCGGCCGGCTTGCGGCTGCCGAGCGCGTCAAAGGCGACGCGCGAGGGCATGACCGTCGACATGGCATTCGACCAGACGTCGCCGCCTGCCGCCATCGTTTTCGAGGACGGTCACGACCGTGACGCAGCAGGTTTGGTCTTCGCCGGTTACAACGTCGTCACCGTCTCTGCGCAGGACGACCTCTGGGAGGTCATCCTGCGCAACCCCGCCGTCTTCGGCACACCGACCACCAAGCCAGCACCGCCAGCGCCAGAGCAGGGAGCCCCCCGATGAGCGTCACCACCGACCAGACCACCACCCGGTATGCCGTGGGGTCCCTGGTGCACGCCCGCGGCCGCGACTGGGTGGTGCTCCCCGAAAGTGACGCCACCCTGCTCGTGCTACGCCCGCTCGGTGGCGGAGAGGACGACATCGCCGGCGTCCTCACGGACTACGAAGAGGTGCGCCCGGCCACGTTTGCGCCCCCGAGCCCGACGGACCTGGGTGACGACCGCAGCGCCCGACTGCTGCGTGACGCGCTGCGTATCGGATTCCGCTCCACCGGCGGTCCTTTCCGCTGTTTGGCCGGGCTGGCTGTCTCGCCCCGGCCCTACCAGCTGGTGCCGCTGCTGCTGGCGCTCCGGCAGGAGACGGTCAGACTGCTTATCGCTGACGACGTGGGCATCGGGAAGACCGTCGAGGCGGGCCTGGTCGCAGCAGAGATGCTGGCCCAAGGTTCGGCGCGGGGGCTGACCGTGCTCTGCCCGCCCAGCCTGGCGACCCAGTGGCAGCAGGAGCTGTCGCAGAAGTTCGGCTTGGACGCCGAGCTGGTCCTCCCGGGCACGGTCCGTCGGCTGGAGCGGGGCCTGGCGGGCGATGAGTCGATCTTCACGCGCCACCCCGTGACGGTCGTCTCAACCGACTTCATCAAGTCCGAGAGTCGGCGACACGAATTCCTGCGTGCGGCACCCGATCTGGTGATCGTCGACGAAGCCCACGGCTCGGTCAACGACGACAACGGCCGAGGATCCAGCGGCCGCACCCAGCGCTACCGCCTGCTGCGCGACCTCGCGGATGACGACCAGCGACACCTCGTGCTGGTGACCGCCACCCCGCACAGCGGCAACGAGGGCGCCTTCCGGAACCTGATCGGGCTGCTGGACACCGACCTCGCCGGCGTCGACCTTTCCTCCGAGCAGGGCCGCCGTGCCTTGGCGCAGCACCTCGTGCAGCGGCGCCGCGCCGACATCCGGCATTACCTCCAGCAGGAGACCCAGTTCCCCAAAGACCGGCAGATCCAGGAGCGGTCCTACCTGCTCACGCCGTCACACCGGGACCTGTTCGACGACGTGCTCGCCTACGTGCGGGGACAGGTTCAGGACACCAGCGGCACCAAGCTGGAGCAGCGCGTGCGCTGGTGGTCGGCGTTGTCCCTGCTGCGGGCCATGGCCTCATCGCCCGCGGCGGCCAAGGCGACCTTGGCGACCCGCAGCGCGTCGGCTTTGGCCGAGTCGGTGCGTGTCGCAGACGACTTGGGGCGCGCTGAGGTGCTCGACCTCGCGGAGGACGAGGCCCTCGACGGTGCCGACGCGACGCCGGGGGCAATGACTGACGGGGAGCCCACGAGTCGGGGCCGACGGACGCTGAAGCAGCTGCAGGAGCGCGCCGAGGCCCTTCAGGCCCGCCCGCAGGACGACGCCAAGCTTGCCTTGCTGGTGGCCGAGATCAAGAAGCTGCTCAAGGACAAGGAGGCCGGCGACGCAGGCTTCCATCCCATCGTCTTCTGCCGCTTCATCCAGACGGCTCACTACGTGACCGATGCGCTGCGCACCGCCTTCCCCAAGGCGGCCGTCGAGGTGGTGACTGGTGAGCTTGCCGCGGACGAGCGGTCGGCCCGCGTCGCCGAACTCGTCGAACGGGCCGGTGCCGGCCCGAAGGTGCTCGTGGCCACCGACTGCCTCTCCGAGGGGGTCAATCTCCAAGAGGACTTCCAAGCGGTCATCCACTATGACCTCGCCTGGAACCCCACCCGACACGAGCAGCGGGAAGGGCGGGTCGACCGCTTCGGCCAGCCCAGCGACGTCGTGCGCGCCTTGCTGCTCTACGGCGAGGACACCGGCATCGACGGCATCATCCTCGACGTGCTCCTGCGCAAGCACGAGGCCATCCGCAAGGACCTAGGCATCAGTGTCGCCGTGCCTCCGCAGAGCGACCAAGTGCTCGCCGCGCTTCTCGAGGGTGTCCTGATGCGTGGTGCCAACCACGAGCAAATGACCCTCGACCTCGGCGTCATGCCCCAGGCCAAGGGGCTCGAGGACGACTGGCGCAGCAGCGCCGAAGAGGAGCGCAAGAGCCGGTCCCGATTCGCCCAGGCCACCATTCACCCTGAGGAAGTTCAGGCTGCCCTCGACGCCGCGCGCGCGGCCATGGGCGAGCCTGCCGACGTGCGCAGCTTCGTCGCCGGGGCGTTGCGCGAGCTGGGGGCTGACGTCGTCACCGAAGACGCCAAGGGGATGACGGTGGACATCGCCAACACGCCTGTGGGTTTGCGTGATGCCCTGCGCGCCAAGGGGACCTCGATCACCTTCTCTGCCGACCTCCCTGCTCCCAAGGGCGCTGCCGTCCTTCAGCGCACCGATCCAACGGTGGCCGGATTGGCCCGCTTCATCCTCGACGGTGCGCTCGACGCTCAGATATCCGACGAGCAACGACCGGCCCGCCGCTGCGGCATGATCGCCACCCATGGTGTCGACCAGATCACTACGGCGCTGTTGCTGCGGCTGCGCACCCACGTGACCCTCCCTGGTCGTGACGGTGAGCGCACCCATGTCGCGGAGGAGGCCAAGATCGTCGCCTTCAGCGGTAGTCCCACCAGCCCGCGATGGCTCGATCCCGACGAGGTTGACCAGCTCATGACGGCCCTGCCCGACGCCAATGTCGCGCGCGACGTCGCAGTCAACACCATGGCTGCCGTCCTGAAGGCCGTGCCGACCCTCGAGCCCGAGCTGGTCCGCGTGGCCCACCAGGTCGCCGAAGATCTGCGCAGCGCCCACGTGACCGTGCGCACGGCGGCCCGAGGCGATCGCGTCGGGCGCCTTGCCACCCACGGTCTCGACGTCACCCCCGAGCTGCCCGCCGACCTGCTGGGCGTCTATGTCTTCCGGCCCGCGGGAGGTGTCGCATGACCAACACACAATCCATCCGCGTCGTCGGTGGCGTCCTGCCACCGTCACTCATCGGGCACCTGCAGGACGGCACCCTGGGTTCCGCCGAGAGCCGGTCCGCGAAGTCCTACCACCTCATCGGCTCGGAGTCGGTGCGCGACGGAGCTGCCCGGGCCTGGTCCTACCTGCGCGGGGCGTGGAGGGCGTGGCACGAAGCCGACCAGGGACGCGTCGAGGGATCTGCGGGCACCGGTCCCGCTCGCGAGCGGTGGTTGCTGCCCCTGCTGCGCGAGCTCGGTTACGGCCAGGTGCCGGCAGCGGGCCACGGCCTCACCATCGACGGGGTCGACTACCCCGTATCCCATCTGTGGCAGCACGTCCCGGTGCACCTGCTCGGTCCCGGTGTCAGCCTCGACAAGCGCAACCCTGGCATCGCTGGCGCAGCGCGCGCACCGCAGGCCATGGTGCAGGAGCTGCTCAACCGCACCGACCAGCACCTGTGGGCGATCCTCTCCAACGGCTCCCGTCTGCGGCTGCTGCGCGACTCCACCGCCCTCGTCGGCTCGGCCTACGTCGAGTTCGACCTCGAGGCGATCTTTGAGGGCGAGCTCTACGCTGAGTGGCTCATCCTCTTCCAGCTGGCGCACGTCTCGCGTCTGGAGGTCCGCTCTGAGGAGGGGCCGGCAAGTTGCTGGCTTGAGACCTGGCGCGGCGAGGCGACTGATGCCGGAGCCCGCGCCCTGGGTCGGCTGGAGAGCGGCGTCGAGCGTTCGCTCGGCGCCCTTGGCACCGGCTTCTTGACCCACCCCGCAAACAGCTGGCTCCTCGAGGCCTTGCGGAGCGGAGAGATCGGCCGGCACGACTACCACCGCGCACTGCTGCGCCTCGTCTACCGGCTGCTCTTCACATTCGTGGCCGAGGACCGCGACCTCCTGCTCGACCCCGCCCGTGCGGCGCAGAGCCGCGAGAGGTATGCCGCGTACTTCTCCACCGCGCGCCTCCGCCGCCTCTCGCGCGTACGCGCAGGTGGCCCCCACGGCGATCTGTGGCACCCCCAACGCGTCGTCCTCACGGCGCTGGGCACGGACGGCCTGGCCGACCTTGCGCTGACCGCGCTCGGCGGCGTCTTCTCGCCCGACGCC
The DNA here is from genome assembly GCF_000768695.1 of Knoellia aerolata DSM 18566. Classification (GTDB taxonomy): domain Bacteria; phylum Actinomycetota; class Actinomycetes; order Actinomycetales; family Dermatophilaceae; genus Knoellia; species Knoellia aerolata. Next base: position 30,997 of record NZ_AVPL01000022.1, on the reverse strand, counting down.
CGGCAGACCATTCCCGCGAGTGCACCCGACCAGCGGGATCTCCTGTGGGGCGCTGAAATCGCCAACGCCGACCTGCTCTCCGCCGTCGCGCACCTCGCCTGGATCACGACGCCCAGCGGCCGGACCCAGCCCGTGGACTACCGCCACCTCGGCGCCGAGGAGCTGGGCTCGGTCTACGAGGCACTCCTCGAGCTCGACCCGTCGGTCGATGTGGACGAGCGCACCTTCGCCGTGGAGCGGGTCATCGGAAACGACCGCAAGACCACCGGCTCCTACTACACCTCGCCCAATCTCGTGTCGGCCCTCCTCGACACCGCCCTCGACCCGGTGATCGACCGCGTGGCGCCGTTGGGCGTCGACCCTGAGGCGGGGGAGCGCGCGCTGCTCGGGCTGACGGTATGCGACCCCGCCTGCGGCTCAGGGGGATTCCTCGTCGCCGCTGCACGCCGGATCGCGCACCGACTTGCCGAGGTGCGTGCGGGAGACGACACACCGACGCCCGAGATGGTCCACCACGCCATGCGTGACGTCGTCGGTCGCTGCATCTACGGCGTCGACCTGAACGACCTTGCCGCCGAGCTGGCCAAGGTTTCGCTGTGGATCGAGGCGCTGGAGCCCGGCAAGCCGCTCAGCTTCCTCGACGCCCGGATCCGCACCGGCAACGCCCTCTTCGGCACCACCCCAGCCCTGCTGGAGCGCGGTGTGCCTGACGAGGCATTCAAGGAGATCGGGGGCGACGATAAAGCAATCGCTGCGACGCTGCGCAGGAAGAACAAGTCGCAGCACACCGGCCAGGGCATTCTGTCGTTTGGCTCAGCCATCGACATGCGATCCCTTGCGGATGACCGCGAAGCGCTCCTGGGCAATGCCGACGACATTGAGGGAGTCGAGAAGCAACGCGAGCTCTGGTCGCAGGTCCTGGCGTCTGGTGAACGGCAGCGCGCCCTCAGGCAGGCGGACGCTTGGTGTGCCGCCTTCGTCTGGCCACTGACCGCGGAGACCGCGGCCACCGCGCCGACAACCGCCATCGTGTCTGCCTTGGCTGGTGAGAATGTTCCGTCTGATCTCGAACCGACTCAACGGGAAGTGCACCGCCTGAAGGCTCAGTACCGATTCTTCCATTGGCACCTCGAGTTCCCCGAGGTCTTCCTTGGCGACGGCGAGCCCGGTTCCGACGGCTGGTCAGGGGGCTTTTCCTGCATGCTCGGCAACCCGCCGTGGGAGCACGTCGAACTGAAGGAGCAGGAGTACTTTGCCGCCCGCGATCCCGAGATCGCATCGGCTGCCGGAGCGAAGCGCAAGAAGCTCATCGCTGCGCTGGCGGCGAATGACCCCGTGCTCGATACCGCATATCGCAAGGCCAAGCGGGAGGTTGACGGACTGAGGCATTTCGCCTCAGCTGGTCGTTATCCGCTGACTGGCCGGGGGCGGGTCAAGACCGATCCGATCTTCGCTGAGTTGTTCCGCAGCCTCACGGCGCCCGACGGTAGGACAGGCGTCATTGTCCCCACAGGGATCGCCACCGATGCCACGACGCAGTTCTTCTTCAAAGACCTCGTGCAGACGAAGTCGCTAGCGGCGCTCTACGACTTTGAGAACGCCAAACCCTTGTTCGAGGGCGTGCACCGTTCATTCAAGTTCTGTCTCCTGAGCCTGACGGGTCGCCGGGATCCGGTTGACGCTGCAGCGTTTGCCTTCTTCTTGCACGACCCATCGGAGATCGCAGCGAAACAATTCGCGCTGACGCCCGAAGAGATCACGCTGCTCAATCCAAACACCGGAACGTGCCCGATTTTCCGCACTCGCCGCGACGCCGAAATCACCCTTGGCATCTATCGTCGGGTGCCCGTGCTGATCCGGGAGGGTGACCCGAGAGGGAATCCTTGGGAGGTCTCCTTTATGCAAGGACTGTTCAACGTAACGACCGATTCGAATCTCTTCGGAACTTACGCGCAGCTGGTGGAGAACGGCTGGACTCTGGACCGCAACGTCTTTCGACGTGGAGTCGACGCCATGCTGCCCCTTTACGAGGCGAAGATGGTTCACCAGTTTGATAATCGCTGGGCAACATACGAGCGCGATGGATCGGTGCGCGCTGTGACGACTTTGGAGAAGGGGGATCCGTACTTCGCCTCCCTGCCGCGCTATTGGGTCGGCGCCGGGGAGGTCGCCAGCCGACTGGATGGCCGGTGGAATCAGTCATGGCTGATGGGGTGGCGCGATATTGCACGTGCAACGGATGAGCGAACCGCCATTGCATCGTTCGTCGGTGAAGGAGCCTCGCCGGAGGGTGGAACGCTGCTCGTGCTGCCTCGATCCCAATCCGTGCACCAGGCGCAGATGCTGCTCGCTTCTTTCAACTCGTTTGCCTTTGACTTTGTGGCGAGGCAGAAGGTGGGCGGGACGCATCTGAAGTACTTCACAATGCGCCAGCTCCCAGTCCACCACCCAGCCACCTTCGACAGCAAGGCCGCGTTTTCGGGGCTTCCGCTGAGGGACTGGATCGCAGTGCGCGTCAGCGAGTTGGTTGCCACCTCGTGCGACACGCAGCCGTTGATCCCGGGCGAGGAGCCATTCAATTGGAATGTGGATCGGAGGAGGCACTTGCGCGTCGAACTCGATGCCGCCTTCTTTCACCTGTATGGCGTAGACCGTGACGGGGTCGACTACATCATGGAGACATTCCCCATCGTGAAGCGCAAGGACATCGCGGCGCATGGGGAGTACCGCACCAAGCGGCTCATCCTCGAGGTGTATGACGCGATGCAGAAGGCGATCGAGACCGAAACCGAGTACCAGACCATCCTCGACCCGCCGCCCGGCGAAGGCCCGCGGCACCCCGCGAAGGAGTCCTGACGATGGCCGATTGGAGCCAGTTCCTCCACTGGGCAGAGCGATTCGCTCAGGAGGTCGACCTCGACGCCGAGGAGCGGAACTACAAGCTCGTTGCCGCAGAGCGGTGGAAGGCAGCAACTGCCGCTTGTCTCAGCGGCGCCGATGACTGGGCGGAGCTCCTTCGTCGGGCGGCAGGCTCCGGGAATCTTGTGGATCCGTTCTCCCAGACCTGGCTGCGCAACGCCATCGAAAAGCATCCGGAGCAGGTCCGTGAGGCGTTCTCTACGCTCGGCGGGGCCGGTGATCCCAACGCCATTGACGCATTTGAGGCGGCCTTGAGGTCTTGGGGGGATTACGTCAGTCCGGGTGACATCACCGCATTCGCCTCTCTCGTCCTCATGGCTGAGAAGCCCGAGGGCCGTCCACCGTATAGAGCGCAGTTCGTCACAGACTGGGGAAAGCGGCTGGACTTCCCGTCGAGCGGTTCCCCGGTAGAGCGCTACGTCGCGCTTCTTGCGTTGTGCGACGAACTCATCGAGGCCGCCAGCGAGCACGGACTGGCGGTCAAGGACCGGCTCGATGCCCAAGGGCTGGCGTGGGCAGTCATGAAGTACGAGCCTCCGGTGCGGTGGGAGCCGCTCGAGCAGGCGAAGCTGATGGCGTGGCGGCGTGGCGAGCAGTCCTCCGATGCTGTTGTCGAGCGGGGTCAAGGAGTTGCGCCGCTGATGGAGGAGGGGGCCTGGCTCGTCCTCGGACGTGGACTGCGGGGAGACACCTCAGCCCTTGACCTCACGCTACAAACCTGGACCGTCGAGAACGCCGTTGAGCTACGCCGCCGGATCCAGGACAACCCGCCCGGCGACGGTGGATTCATGGAGAAGCTCGCAGGCCAGATGGCTGGAGCCGACGACGCAGTCATCGTCCTACTCGCCGAACTCTTATATCTGCGCAACGCGCCGCTCACCGACATGAAGGCGGGTACGAAGATCGCGCGCACAAACGCGGTTCTGTCTTGGTGCGCCACCCCGCGTTCCTTGCCACAGCAGCTGGCCGACTCGTTGGCGGAGGCCGATGCCTTCCGTGGAGGACAGGGCTATCACAACCGCACTCCTGACCACCTGCTGTGGCTGACCCGCTTCGTCGAGCACTGGATGCAAACGCCTGACGGAGAACGATTTGAAGGCCTCCGCGACCCGTTCGCGTTCCGCGATATCGCCGCAGCCACGGCAGAGGACATGCCGACGATTCGCTATGTCATCGAGTATCTCGCCTGGCCGGGCATCTTCCCCTCGGTAGTCAGCGGCGACCACCGCACCAAGATCCACGAAGTGCTGATGGCGGATCTTGGCGAGCCCAGCGGAACTGACGAGCGGGCCATCACGCGGGATCTAGTGGCTCTACAGGCCTTCCATAACCGCAAGGCCAAGGGGCACGGCGCACGGTACATGTGGTACCGCTCGCCGTACCGAGAGCGGTGGAACCCCGGGGCCGACATTCCGCCCCGAGCCTGGATCGTCCGTCCCAGTGACGGCGGCAGCGCCCTCGTCGCATCGTGGATTGCGGAGGGGTTCGTCTCACTCTCGGCCAAGATGCTCGGCACCGTCGAGCCGGGTGCGACCGAGCCCGTGGTCAGCAAGGCTGTCAAAGAGGGCTACACGCATCTCGACGCCTCACAACGCGAGGCGACCGCCACGGCATACCACGCATTCCTCACCCTCATGAAGGAAGACGACATCGTCGCCACGATCGACGGCGGGCGTCTTCATGTGGGGCTCGTGAGTGGTGCTGCGCACTACGTTGGCGCGCCGGGCAGTCGACTGCGGCGAGAGGTCAGCTGGTCCCAGGCATCAACGGATCAGGGAGCGCTCGCCGCACCCCTGCCGTCGCTGCTCGACCAGCAAGGCTCAGTCGTTGACGCCACAGCTGCGTTCGACGTTCTCGCCAGCTTGGTCGACCAGGCAGAGCCTGTGGAAGACGAGGAGGTAAACGAAGCCCCGGCCGACAAGCCCACGCTCGTTGCCACGCCACATCTCCCGGCGGTCACCGACAGCGTGGCAGCGGCCCTGCACATGGACCGCGGACCGCTGCAGGAGATCGTGGACCTGCTTCAGCGACGCCAGCAAATCGTCCTCTACGGTCCGCCCGGAACGGGTAAGACATACGTCGCGAAGGAACTCGCCAAGCACCTGGTCGGGGATCCGAGCCGAGTGCGGCTGGTGCAGTTTCACCCCTCGTACTCCTACGAGGACTTCTTTGAGGGGTATCGGCCCGTCACCGAGAACGGTCAGGCCACGTTTGCCTTGAAGGACGGACCTCTCCGGCTGTTGGCAGCCGAGGCGAGCAACCCCGAGAACCGCGAGAACGCCTATATCCTCATCATCGACGAGATGAACCGAGCCAACCTCGCGAAGGTGTTCGGTGAGCTCTACTTCCTGCTCGAGTACCGGAAGGAGACGGTGCGTCTCCAGTACCAGCCGGAGAAGACGTTCTATCTCCCCCCGAACCTGTTCATCATCGGCACCATGAATACTTCCGATCGGTCTATCGCACTAGTCGACGCTGCCATCCGACGCCGTTTCCCCTTTGTCGAGATGCACCCGTCCGAGGAGCCGGTGAAGAGTGTGCTCAGCCGCTACTTGGCGTCCAACCACATCACGGACGAGCGTGCGGCGCTGCTGGCGGAGCTCAACCTCCGCATGGGCGAGGGAGGTCGTGACCTGCAGATCGGCCCGTCCTATCTGATGCGCCCCGAGATCCAAACGGCCTCGGACATCGACCGGATCTGGCGCTACGACATCTTGCCGCTCCTGGAGGAGCACTACTACGGCCAGCTCGATCGCCAAGCGATCCGTGAGAAGTTCGGGGTAGCGGCTATGCGACAAGCCGTCATGAAGAAGTCAGCTTCCGAATCTTCGCCGTCAACGTCATTCGGCGCTGGTAGTGCCGACGAAGCGGATGGATCGGCGGCACTCGATGCCTTCGACCTGACCCTCGAGGGCGACTCGTCCGGTGAGCCCATGTGAGCGCGCTCCGATCCGTTCAGCTGGATGAGCTGAGCGACGGTGGCGAGCTCGCCGCATTGTCAGTTGTTGAGGCTGCCGCTCTTTCATCTACTGAACTCGTCGAGGTACGGCCAGAAGGCGATGGCCGCTGGAGACTCCTCCCCCGTGGGCGGGTCGGCGCAGTCCGCATCGGCGATGTGCAGGTTCAGGTCACCCCCAAGGAGAAGGTGGGTCTCGCACACCTGATCTTCCTTCTCGGGTATGCGAAGGATCCGGGATTCCGCCCGGAAGACGTTACGGGCGAGCGTGACGATGATCTGTGGCCCGCCATGGCGCACTCCCTCGCTCGCGCCGCGGATCGGGCCCTAGCCCGAGGGGTGGTGCAGGGGTACCGGACGACGGACGAGGCTCTGCGCACCATCCGCGGGCGTATCCGATTCGGTGACCAGCTGCGGGCTCGCCCGGGTATGTGGGTGCCGGTCGAAGTCACGCACGACGACTTCACTGTGGACACCGTTGAGAACCGGATCCTGAGGGCGGCGCTCCGGATCATGCTGGCGGTGCCACGGCTCGACGACGGAGTTCGTCGGCGTCTCGCGCACCTCGACGGTCGCCTCGAGGGTGTCGAGGTGCTGCGGCCCGGTTCTCCAGTGCCGTCATGGACGCCGTCGCGACTGAATGAGCGATATCAGCCAGCCCTGAGGCTGGCGGAGGTCGTGCTTCGGAACTGCTCGGCGAAGCCCAGTCAAGAGGGCATCGAGATGGCCTCGTTCGTCGTGACGATGTGGAAGGTGTTTGAGGATTTCGTGACAATCGCTCTCACGGAAGCACTCGCTCCGCACCCCGGGCGGACGCATGCTCAACTCCCAGCCTTCTTGGCGGGCGCAGGCAGCTGGGAGAGGGGCGAAGTCCCGATGAACGTGGACGTCGTCCATCGCGCGGACGACGGAAGGCCCCTCGTTGTCTTCGACGCGAAGTACAAGGTGGCGTCAGCGAGCGGCCAGTACGCGAACGCCGACCACTATCAGATGCTCGCGTACTGCACAGCCCTTAAGGTGCCGCGCGCGTGGCTCATCTATGCGGGTGGTGGGTCATCCACCCGAACTCGGACGATCAAGAACATAGGGGTTGAGGTTGTCGAGGCGCCACTCGACCTGTCGCAGTCTCCCAATGTGGTTCTGAGGCAAGTCGCTCAAATCGCCACTGAGGCCCTCGCCGGAACGACGTCCAAGCAGGAGGCAGGATGAGGAATCGAACCGTCACACTGGTCGATCTGGGCTTGGATGCGCCCTTCAATGCGTCGATGCAGTTCGTGCAAGCGACGCTCGACAACCTCAACGAGGGTGGCCAACATCCGATCGTCGATGTCAACTTCGTGCGTTCACGAGACCAAGAGACGCTCTGGGCAGCACTCACGACTCCGTCAACAGTGCTTCACGTGATGGCGCACGGTGATCATAGTGACGAGCCCGTCTTTCTCTCCAGCGATGAAAAGACCGAGATCACCCTGAGTTACTTGGCCGAGCATTACACCGGACTTGGCACTGGAGTCGCAGCCCCGATCGTCATCGCTGACGGCTGCAAAACGGGAGTCGGGGTCTGGCAACGTGCCATCCGCGACAGCCTTCAGGACTCGATTCTGTACATCGGTACGACAAAGGCTGTGGGGTGGTACGAGGGGACGGTCTTTGCCAGCGCCTTCTATGGATCGCTGTTGCGGCGACGGGGTCGAGGGCTCTCGGCACTCGACCAAGGACGGGATGCGGTGGCGAAAGCCTCAGACGCCTTCACGACGGTGACTGGTCGGAAGTGCCCCTATCAGGGGCGTGTGCTAAGCCCAAGCCGTCGCGCCATAACGGCGGGCGCCAAGCGCTAAGGACTGTCGCGAGGCCAGTCGCGCCGCCAGTCGCCGCCGACCGAAAAGTCTGGTGTTGATGTGTGTGGTGTGAGCCAGCGCGCCGGGTTACCGGGTTAAGGGGGGAAGGCGTCCAGCCCTTGATGCTCGGGCGACTTTCATCCCGCGTGAACTCACGGATCTCGACGATATCCGAGCCTGTGTTGCGCTGCCGTGCCGCCGGCGGGCCGGTGACCTCCTTGACGCCGACTCACAGCTGGCCTCGATGACGGACCTCGTCTATACGTCGCGGTCTGGAGCTGGTACCTCGCGCGAGGGCATCGGACCAAACTCCAAAGGCCCGTGCGCCTCGTTCTCGGGGGAGAGCCGTCCGGCGGGTTGCGAGGCGTCCTCTTGTGCACGCACCGCCCTCCGATGTAGTTTCATGCTCCTAAGTCGACTGCGTCCGGCGCCTTCCGGAGGTAGTCGACTTTTGGCTACCTTCCGCCAGGCAGTGGACGCCCAAGTGGAGGATGAGAGTGGATGCCGAAGCCACTGGATCAACGTGAAGTAGACGAACGACTGCGGCGACTCAACCTCCGCTTGTTCGGACCGCGTGATGCCGCAGGGAACTGGCACTGCTTGTGTTTGAACTGTCACGGGCGGGTCCGGATCAGCCCCTCACGCCTGGCAAACAAGAATGCGAAGCTCGGCTGCCGAACATGCAGCTACGCAATCAGAAACCGGGCCCAGCGAATCTCCGATGACGATGCGCGAGACCTTGCGCTGGCTGCCGGCATGAAACCGCAGGAGTCCTACCCCGGCTACCACCGTCCGTGGCTGTGCGAGTGCGTCTCGTGCGGTGAGCCCGGGAAGCCGCGCCTCGCCAACCTTCGCAGCCGCGGTTCGGGATGCGAACCCTGTGCACGAAGGACCCGGGCCGACGCCAAGCGGTTACCCGCCCCGCAGGCAGAGGCAGTGATGCGCCGCGCTGGGTTGGAGCCCTTGGTTGAGTACCCTGGCTGTGCCCGAAGGTGGCGATGTCGGTGTATGACATGCAAGCGTGTTGGGCACCCGACCCTAATCAACGTGCGTCGCTTGGGCCGGGGTTGTCGCGGGTGCGGACGCTACGGCATTAAGTGGGATGAGCCCGCGTTCGTGTACCTGCTGGAACATCAGGAGCACCGGAGCCTGAAGGTGGGGGTTACGGCGCAGAAGCCATTGGCGGAGCCTCGTGTGCCGCGACTCTGCCGCCGCTACGGCTGGTGCCTCGTCGGCAAGATTCTCCTTCTGACCGGCGAACAGGCATATGAGGTCGAGCAATCAGTCTTGAGATGGGTCCGTGACGATCTTGGACTTCCGCATCACCTCACCAGCGCCGAGACGGAGGGGGCAACCGAAACCTTCAGTGCGGACATGGTCGGCGTTGTTGACGTTATGGACAAGATTCGTGCCGAGGCGCAGCGGGTGAGAGCCGCCGGAGGTGGTTTCTGGCCAAGCTAGAGGTATCTGGACGGCGCGCGTCTGCCTCCTTGTCCCTGTAGCCGTCACCGTGACGGCGCAGGGGAACGCAAGGGAGCACGACATGGCCAAGTACGTGGGGTCGTGGTGGATCCGCGACAACATCGATGGGCGCCGGCTCGAGGCTGAGGGGTTCGCATCGACGCTGGGCGGCCTCGCCGAGTTCGACTGGACCCAGAACCACGGTGAGAGCGACGTCAAGGAGTCCGACTTCGTCACGACCGCCAGCACCACCCAACGCAGCGACCAGGTCGACGCGATGCAGATGAGCTCGCACGGCTGGCAGGACGGGTTCCTCGTCTGGGGCGGCAGCGTCGATACGAGCGAGGCCGTCGACTTCGGCAAGAACGACCTCGAGGTCTTCGCGACGCACGCTTGCGACCTGCTCCACCACGGCTCCGACAACTCGGTTGGCCGCTGGATCCCCGCCTTCTCGCGGCTGCACTACATGCTCGGCTTCCACAACAGCAGCTACTCCGGCGGCGGCCAGAACGCCCGCGGCACGTGGTTCGCCATGTACGCCGCGTGGTTCTTCTACGGCCCGCTGAGCTGGCTCTTCAAGATCGACCTGCCGGTCCGCGAGGCGTGGGCCGAGGCCAACGAGATCGTCGAGGGCAGCAACGTCCAGTGGGCCTACCTGCGGGCCGAGGCCCCCGGCGCCCCCACCTACAACGAGCGGCTGCGCGCCGCCGAGACCCCCGACCCCGTGAGCAACCGGTCCTTCTGGACCGCGCGCGGCACCTGCTGACTGCGCTCGCGCGCACCGAGACCCCAAGGAACTCGCCATGCCACTGACATTTCACGACATCGACTTCACGGTCGACCTCCCCGACGTCCCGCGCACCAGCCCAGTCGCGACCCACGTCCCGCCCTGCCTCAAGGAGCACGACGAGACGACCCGGGCCATCGCCAAGGTCCTCGACATCGACGTCCGTGGTACCGCCCAGGTCCCCCACGGCTACGCCATCGGCAGCAGCCGCGGCCAGGTCGAGGTCTTCGCCGCGAGCGGCGCGGTCCGCGCGCGCAACACCGAGCGGCTCACGGCATACGAGGACGAGAGCCGCCGCTGGGAGGGCGTCGAGCGCGGCGACGACGGCACCTACCGGCTCTCCGACGACGCGAGCAAGCGCCTGAGCCACCACGGGCTCGAGATCCTCGGCCGCGTCGGTATCCGCGCCGAGTACGCCGGACTCGACGTCACCCTCGGCCAGTGGGCCCGCCTGGGCGAGGACGGCAAGGAGGAGGACTCCGGACCCGGACGTGCCACCGTCCGTCTCTCGTATGCCGTCCACGGCCTGCCGCTCCTCGGTCCCGGCGCGAAGACGAACCTGCACTTCGACCCCGAGGACGACGGCCAGACGCCGGCGCTCGCGCGGATGTTCCACGTCAACCGCGGCATCGAGTCGACCGGCGAGGTCGCCACCCAGTCGCTCGACGAGGCGTTCTCCGGGCTGCTCCGGCAGAGCTGGTCCGGCAAGGGCATCCGCGACGGCGAGGGCCGGATCACGATCACGGCAGCGACGTTCGGGCTGCTCGCGCTGCCCGCCGACGTCGTGCAGACGTTCGCGGCATCGGCGCTCATGGTCGAGGGATCGGTCAGCGGCGTCGAGGTCGGCAAGGACGAGACGGTGACGGTGCGCTTCGGCCAGTACCTCCCGCTCGCCCACCCCAAGGCGCTCGCCGAGGCGGGCTACGGCGGCGGCCGTCTCGAGCCGGGCGTCGTCGTGACGGGCCGCTCCAGGGGCGAGTGACACCTCGCAGCCGACCGCCCGGTGATTCCGGACGGCTACGGCATCCCGACGAACTCGAAGGGCCAGCTCGCGTGGAGTGACGTCGAGCCGCGTCTCGTGCGGTCGATGCACTACTGGCTGAGCAGCGTCCGACCCGACGGCAGGCCTCACTCGGTGCCCCGCTGGGGAGTCTGGCTCGACGGCAGGTTCTGGTACGACGGGGCGCCGAGCACCCGGCACACGCGCAACGTGGAGGCCAACCCCGCCGTCACCCTGACGCTCGAGAGCGGGACCGAGGTCGTCATCGTCGAGGGCGAGTCCGTCGCGACCCGCGCCGATGCGGACGGGCTCGGTGCCCGGCTCTCGGAGGCGTTCACGAAGTACGCCGACAGCGGCTACTCGCCCGGGCCGGACTCGTGGTCGGGCGAGGACGGCGGTGGGCTGCGGGTGATCACCCCGCACCGGGCGATGGCGTGGTTCGCGTTCCCGACGGACTGCACGCGCTTCACCTTCTGACGCAACGGCACTGCCCCTCGTGGCTGCGCGTCGACCTCTCGCCCGCAGGCGCACATCCGACCGGGGGAGGAACCATGGGGCGGGTCGCGGCGTTGAACTCCTCATGCCCCTTCCCCCGCTGACCGACCAGGCCCGTCGACTCGTGGAGCTCGGGGTGCACGACCTGGCCGGAGTGAGTGAGGCGGAGCTGCTCACTGCGGGGAAGGGTTCTGCCACCGGGCTGTTGGTGACGCCAGCCCCGGCCTCCGCGCTGGCCGGTCTGCTGCGGCTGGACGGCAACGAGGGCTTCGTCGTCGAGGACCTGACGGACGTCGACGAGTTCAGTCCGATCGAGGAGGCGGCTCGGCCGGACGGCGTCTACGTCGTGGACGGCCTGGACCGTGGTGACTCGCACCGCAACCGCACCCCCGCCGAGGCGCTGCCGGACCTCGTGGCGGCGGGGCGGTCGCCTCTCACCCTGGAAGAGGGGCTGCATTGGGCGATCCAGGACTGTGCGGTGCTCGAGCGGAACCACTGCTTCATGACGATCGGGTCGAGGCTGCGCAAGGCCAGGGGCGGGTTCGACGCCCGCACACCGGCGCTGTGGATCAGCAACGGCACCGGGCGCGACGGGCGGGCTCGCGCGGGGGCGCCGAAGCTCGGGTGGTGCTGGTGGGGCAACCGCCACACCTGGCTCGGCATCGCCTCGTGCGCCGGTCGCTCCTGAGCTCGACCGGCATCCAGCACCGCGTCCGCCGGCGGCTCGTAGAACGTGTGCTGCACCTCGAGGACGGGGGAAGCGGCGTACGTAGGACGACTGGGAGGCGGTCCACCCACACAGCCCGACGCGAGCGTCCACCTCGCTGCCCGTCCGGCGGATCAGCTCGGCTGGACGGTCCACTCCGGCGGCTCGTCCGTGCCGGCCTCCTCGTCCTTCTCCGCATCCTCCGCCGTCTCGTGCACGGTGCCCTTGGCGTGGTGGGTGGGGGCGTAGATCGCGTAGAGCTGCAGCGGTTCGTCGCCGGTGTTGACGACGTCGTGCCACGTGCCGGCAGGCACCTGGATGGACCAGCCGTCGGTGACGTCGGTGTGGGTGAGCTCGGTCTCGGAGGGGCCCATCCGGCATACGCCGGAGCCCGCGTCGATGCGCAGGAACTGGTCGGTCTCGGGATGGACCTCGAGCCCGATCGAGGAGCCGGGGGCGATCGACATGAGCGTCACCTGGAGGTACTTGCCCGTCCACGCCACCGAGCGGTAGGTCGTGTTCTGCCTGGTCGCCGTCTCGATGTCGAAGGCGTTGGGCTTCGGTCCGTTGTCGGTGATGCTCATGACGGGGACGTCCTCTCAGTCGGCTGCTTCGAGCCTAGCGTCGAGGCGGGCGCTCATCCCGGGGATGGCAGTTCACGAGGTTCGTCAGGCGGTGGCGTTGGCCGCGATGGGGTGGGGGTAGGTCGCCTCGCGGTCTTGGAACGACAGGATGTTGGGGTTCTTGATCTCGCCGTCCTGGATCTCGATGGCCCGAGCGATCGTCGGCTCGTCCTTCCACGCCGCCGGACCAGAGAGCACCGTCCGCAGGTGCGGGAGCAGCGCCGAGCTGATCTCCCACGTCGCCGAGTTCCACAGGTAGGACGGGGTGTGGTCGACGGCGTAGTAGGTGATGTTGTCGCCCACGACGAACGTCGGCTCCTCGAAGGTCGTCGGCTTGGCCCAGCTGAAGCCCATGCCCTCGTCGCACGACACGTCGACGATGAGGCTGCCCGGTCGGAACAGCGGCAGGTCCGACTCGGTGAGGAAGGTCCAGGGCGCCTCGGTGTCCTGCAGCACGCAGTTGACGACGATGTCGTTGTCGGCGAGGTAGTCGGCCAGGGGGACCCGGCCCTCGTTGGTGACGACCATCGTCAGTGACGGGTCGTCGGCGTGGTGGTCGAGGTGGACGATCTCGACCGAGTGGATCGGGGACGCGACCGCGGCGACCTTGCGGTTGGTCAGGACCCGCACGTCGGCGATCCCGAGGGCGCTCAGTGCCGTGACCGCGCCGCGCGCCGTCGCGCCGAACCCGATGACGACCGCGCGCAGCTTCCGCCCGTAGCTGCCGGTCGAGCCGATCTGCTCCAGCGAGTGCAGCACCGAGCAGTAGCCGGCGAGCTCGTTGTTCATGTGGAACACGTGCAGGAGGAAGCTGCCGTCGTGCGCCCAGTGGTTCATCGCCTCGAACGCGATGAGCGTCTGACGGCGGTCGACCGCCTGCTGGGTGATCGCCTGGTCCTGGACGCAGTGCGGCCAGCCCCAGATGATCTGGCCGTCACGGAAGTCGGCGAGGTCCTCGGCCTGGACCTTGGGCTGCAGGACGACGTCGCACTCGGCGATGAGCTCGGCGCGGGTACGGACCCCGCCGATGAGCTCGGCCACGGCCTCATCCGACATGCCGAAGGAAACCCCGTACCCCTGCTCAACGAAGATCTGGGACCGGAGGTCGTCGTCGATCCTGGCGAGGTGCTCCGGGTGGATCGGTAGCCGGTGCTCGTTCTCCTTGCGGGAGTGAGCGAGGACGGCGACGGTGAGCAGGGGGTCCAAATCAGCGCTTCTTTCCGTGGAGCGTGTTCTCGATGCCGGAGGTCGCCGAGCCGTCCGACTTGGCCTTCTTGTCGGCGCGCTTCTCCTTGATCGACTTGCCGGACTTCTTGGAGAGCGAGTGGCGTGGAGATTTGTCGGACATGACCGGCTCCTAGGTGAGGGGACCCGAAGGGTCCCGCTCTCTCGGAGGGTACGCCCTGTGCATGAGGCCTGGCTCCAGCCCACGAGGGTCCTGCCGGGGGTCCTGCCGCCCGGCTCGGGTTGACGCACGTCTCACCTCCGAGTTCACCCGATCGACCTGCCGGGTTCGCGCAGGAGGCCTAGCGTGGAGACATGCCGACGACTGTGGGGACAGAGGCTCAGAACGCGGACGCGCGAGGCGGTTCCGCCACCGGCTCGGTGGAACCGGTGCTCGTCGCGGAGGGGCTGGTCCGCTCGTTCGGGTCGCTGCGCGCGGTCGACGGGGTGTCGCTGCGGATTCTTCCCGGCGAGACCTTCGGGCTGCTGGGACCCAACGGGGCGGGCAAGACGACCGTGATCTCGATGATCGCCGGCCTGCTGCAGCCCGACGAGGGCACGGTCACCGTCGCGGGGGTCCCCATGGGGCGCTCCTCGGTGGAAGCCAAGGGCCACATCGGCCTCGTCCCGCAGGACCTCGCGATCTACCCGGAGCTGTCGGCCCGGGACAACCTCCAGTTCTTCGGGAAGCTCCAGGGGATGCACGGTCGGCCGCTGCGCGACCGTGTGGCCGAGGTCCTCGACCTCGTCGGCCTCGGTGACCGGGCCAAGGAGCAGAGCAAGAAGTTCAGCGGCGGCATGAAGCGCCGCCTCAACATCGGGATCGGGCTGCTCCACCAGCCGGACCTGCTCATCCTCGACGAGCCCACGGTCGGGGTCGACCCGCAGTCCCGCAACGCGATCCTCGAGTCGGTCGAGGCGCTCTCGGGCGAGGGCATGGCCGTCCTCTACACGACGCACTACATGGAGGAGGCCGAGCGGCTGTGCGACCGGATCCTCATCCTCGACTCGGGGCAGGCCCAGGCCGAGGGCACCCGCGACGAGCTCATCGAGCTCACCGGTGACGCCGACCGGGTCCACCTCTCGGGGAGCGGCGACCTGGCCGCAGCGGAAGGTGCCGTGGCCGGCATACCGGCTGTGGCGAGCGTTCATCGCGACCCCCATGCCCTCGATCTCACCGTGCGGGGTGCGCCCACCGCGATCGCCCTCATCGTCAACGCCGCCACCGGCGCCGGCATGAAGCTCTCCAACGTCGAGATCCGGCGTCCCGACCTCGAGTCGGTGTTCCTCCACCTCACCGGCAAGGCGCTGAGGGACTGACATGGGGCGGGTCCTCACGATGGTGCTCTCGGACCTCAAGCAGCGGGTGCGGGACTTCTCCGTGCTCGTCTTCGCGGTGCTGGTGCCGCTGGCGCTGATGTTCGTCATGAACCTCGTCCTGTCCGGGGTCGCCGACGAGGGGCTCCAACCCATCACCGTCGCGGTCTCCGTGCCCGACGGCGACGAGCTGGCGGCGGTGGTGCCGCACGTGCTCGGCGAGGCCAGCCTGGGTGAGCTCCGGGTCACCGTGCGCGACGCGGACCCCGAGGAGGTCCGGGGCTTCGTCGACGACGGCACCGCGGGGCTCGGCGTCGTCGTGCCCGCCGACTTCACCGCCGCCCTGACCAGCGGCACGGGGCCGGAGGTGGAGATCATCCGGGGTGACGACTCGGGCATCGCCGGAAGCGTCGTGACCGCGATCGTCGACGGGACGCTCGCCCAACTGACCGCCGGCACCCGGGCCGCGGTGGCCGCGCAGGGCCTCGGCGTGCCCCCGGAGCAGCTCGGCGCCCTGGCGCAGGCCGTCGCCACCGAGGCGCCGCAGGTGACGTGGACCGAGGGGCGGACCGCCTCCGAGCAGCTCGGCATGGGGGAGAGCATCGTCGCCGGGCAGAGCGGGATGTTCCTGCTCTTCACCGTGGGCTTCGGCGTGCTGGCCCTCGTGACCGAACGCGGCCAGGGCACCCTGGGCCGCCTCCTCTCGATGCCGATGAAGCCGGAGCTCATCGTGCTCGCCAAGGGCATCGTCAGCTTCGTCCT
This sequence comes from Knoellia aerolata DSM 18566, assembly GCF_000768695.1. Lineage (GTDB taxonomy): Bacteria > Actinomycetota > Actinomycetes > Actinomycetales > Dermatophilaceae > Knoellia > Knoellia aerolata. The sequence continues at coordinate 14,909 of NZ_AVPL01000022.1, read as the reverse complement.
CGGGATCCTCGCGACCACGGTCCTCCTCGTGGCGGGTGCGACCTTCTTCGAGGACGTCGACTTCGGCTCACCCGTCGCCGTGGCCGCGCTCGTCGTGCTCGTCGTCGCGGCGACGACCTCGATCATGTTCGTCATCGCCAAGGTGGCGCGGACCGCGGAGCAGGCGGGCATCGCCCAGGCGATCGTGGCCGTCTCGCTGGGCATGAGCGGTGGGGCGTTCTTCCCCGTCGCCAACACGGGGTGGGTGGGTCAGCTGCTGTCGGTCAACCCGGTCAAGGCCTTCACGAACGGGCTGGGCATCACGGCGGGCGGCGGTGGGGTCGGCGACCTCGGCCCGACCGCGCTGACCATGGCGGTCTTCACCGTGGCGTGCCTCGCGCTGGCCCGGGTGCTGCCCGAGCGGAAGGACGTCCTGTGAGGTCCGTGCTCGCCATCGCCGAGGCCGAGCTGCGCCGCTTCCTCGCCGACCGCTCCAACATCTTCTTCGTCTTCATCTTCCCGCTCGTCCTCGTGGCCGTGCTCGGGGCGTCGTTCGGCGGTGACTCCGCCAGCGCCAGGGTCGCCGTCGTCGGTGGGGAGTCCGCGCTGCGCTCAGCCGTCGTCACGCAACTCGAGCGAGCCGACGCCGAGGTGACGATCACCGGGGACGACGACATGCGCCAGCGGGTCGCCCGCGGCGGTGCCGACGTCGGGGTGCTCGTACCGGAGGAGGCCGCCCGGGCCTTCGACGCGGGCCAGGGGCCCGAGCTCGAGATGGTCACCGGCAGCCAGTCCAACGCGCAGGCCGCGGCCCAGGTGGTCCGGACCGCGGCCGCGGCAGCCACGCTGCGCTCCGGTCAGGAGCGGGCGCTCCAGGCTGCGGCCACCAGTGCCGGCGTCGACGGGGACATCGACAGGGCGCTCGACCGGGCGGGCACGAGCATCAGGCCCGCCGAGACGCAGGTGCGCGACACGAGCGGCCTGGCCCAGGAGCTGGGCGGTCTCGGCCAGTTCGACCTGGGTGCCTCGAGCCAGGTGCTGCTCTTCACCTTCCTCACGACGCTCAGTGGCGCGGCGGCGCTCATCCAGGCGCGGCGCGACGGCGTCGTCCGGCGCGTCATGGCCGGCCCGGTCACGTCGGTCCAGACGATCCTCGGCCTCGGGCTCGGGCGGCTGACGATCGCGCTGTTCCAGGGCGCCTACATCGTCCTCGCGTCGCGGCTGCTCTTCGGCGTCGACTGGGGGAACCTTCCCGCAGCGCTCGGCCTTCTCCTCGTCTTCGGGCTCGTCGCCGCGGGAGTCTCGATGGTCATCGGCGTCGTCGCCGACAACGAGGGCCTGGCGACCGGCCTGGCCGTCGGTGGGGGCCTCGTCCTCGCCGCACTCGGGGGCTGCATGATGCCCCTGGAGTTCTTCCCCGACTCGCTCCGCCCGGTCGCCTTCCTCACCCCGCACGCCTGGGGCTACGAAGGGTTCGCGGAGATCCAGCGGCACGGCGGGACGCTGCTCGACATCCTCCCGCAGCTGGGCGTGCTCGCCGGGATGGCCGTGTTGTGGCTCGCCCTGGGCTCGTACCTGTTGCGGCGCTCGCTCGCCCGCGCGATGTGAGGCACCGCTACTCCTTCGTATGCCGTGTCGTGCCCTTCGGTGTCGGACGTCGCCTCGTCGACCGGGCCGTTGGTCCCTGTGCCGCCCGGCGCCGACCGACTTCACTGGTAGTTGATTGATCACCCACCCAACGAAGGAGCACAGCATGAACAGGCTCGAAGGGCGCGTCGCCCTCGTCACGGGCTCGGCCAGTGGCATCGGCAAGGCCACGGTCCAGCGTCTCGTCGACGAGGGCGCCGCCGTCCTCGTCACCGACATCCAGGTCGAGGCGGGCGAGGCGACGGTCAAGGAGCTCGTCGACGCAGGGCACCGCGCAGCCTTCTTCCGGCACGACGTGACGAGCGAGGCCGACTGGGAGGCCGCGACGGCCAAGGCGGTCGAGGAGTTCGGCGGGCTCGACATCCTCGTCAACAACGCCGGCCTGGGTGACATCAAGCCGATCGAGGACACGACCCTGGAGGAGTGGGACCGCACCGTCGCGATCGACCAGACCGGTGTCTTCCTCGGCATGAAGATCGCCGGACCCCACCTCAAGACGTCCGAGCACGCGTCCATCATCAACATCAGCTCGATCTTCGGCACGAGCGGCGGGTTCGGGGTCTCGCCCGCCTACCACGCGGCCAAGGGCGCGGTCCGCACCCTCACCAAGAACGTCGCGCTCCACTGGGCCACCGAGGGCATCCGGGTCAACTCCATCCACCCGGGCTTCATCGAGACCCCGATCCTCGAGCCGGCCAAGGGCACCCCGATCTGGGACGGCATGACCGCGCTCACCCCGATGGGCCACCTCGGCCAGCCAGCGGACATCGCCGCGGGCGTGGCCTACCTCGCCAGTGACGACTCCGCGTTCGTCACCGGGCTCGAGCTCTACATCGACGGTGGCTACATGGCTCGCTGACTGAGCGCCCCTCCAGGACGACGTATGCCGCGAAGCCCAGCCCCGCGGCATACGTGCATCGCCGGGGTGGGGACGGCTCAGGCGGCGGCGAGCTCGTCCCAGAACCCAGTGACGAGTTTCACCGTCGCGTCAGGCGCCTCCAGCGGGATGAGGTAGGCCGCGTCCGGTACGACGACGCAACGCCCGCCAGGCACCAGTGCCGCATCGGCGCGCGCCTGCTCGCGTGTCCAGCCGACGTGCTCGGCTCCCGTGACGAAGAGCGTGGGCACACGGATCGACCCGAGCAGCGGCCTGACGTCCACCCGGTCGAGCGAGATGGAGTGGATGGCGTTGCGCAGTGGCGCGCCCGAGCGTTCGAGACAGCCGTCGACATAGGACACGGCCTCGGGGTCGGTGGTCCGGGTCCTGTGCGAGAGGAGGGTGTCCACGACGGCCGACCGGAGGAAGCCCACCGGCCCGGCGACGCGGTGGACCGCGGTGAGCAGCTGGGTCTTGCGGCGGCCCGATCCCGTGTAGGCCTGCGTGGGGCCCCCGAGGTTGACCAGGCTGCGCAGCTGCGGGGCGCCGTTGCCGGCGAGCACCACGCCGATGTGCCCACCCCAGGCGTTGCCCACCCAGTCGACAGGCTCACGCACGCCGAGCTCGGTGAGGACGGTGAGGGCCGCCTCACCGCACGCTGTCAGGTCGTAGCGTCGGCCGGGGTCGCCGCTCGTGCCGTGGCCCGGTCCGCAGATGACGACCAGCCTGCGGTGCCGGGAGAGCGCCGGGATGACGCGGTCCCACGAGTGGTCGTCGACGAAGAGGCTGTGCCACAGGACCGCCGGCGGCCCGGATCCGATCGTGCGAACGCTGAGGGGGCCCACCGAGGTGGCCATGGTGGTGTGTTGTGCGGTGTCGGACATGATGCGCCTTCCTCGTCGCTGGTTGACACTGTCAACGCTGAGCGTCCTCGGCTAGGTTGACACTGTCAATAGCCATCGACGCGCCACTTCGGAGCACTCATGACCCCCACCGCAGAGCCACCCCTGGGCGAGCGACTCACTGCCGTGGCGCTGCGCATGCTCGAGACCTCACCAGCGGAGGAGCTCAGTGTGCGCAGCGTGGCGCGTGAGGTCGGCGTGAGCCACCAGGCGCCCTACGTCCACTTCGGTGGACGCCAGCGCTTCCTCGCGGCGGTCGCGGGGGCCGGGATGCGGGTCGCCGCCGAGCGGGCGCGCCAAGCCATCGAGGCGGTGCCGGCCTCGAACCCCCTCGGACGCCTGCAGGCGCTGGGGGCGGCGTACCTCGCCTTCGTCCGCGAGTCTCCCCACGTCCACGACCTCGCCAACGGGCCGATGGTGCACAAGGGCGACCACCCGCACCTGCAGGCCGCGGCGATCGAGTACTGGAACCTCGTGCACGACACCGTCGCCGCCTGCCAGCCGGGGGGCACGAGCGAGGCCGACGTCCTCCGCCGGGCAGCGCAGGTGTGGGGCTCGGCTTACGGCATCTCGCGGCTGGGGGCCTTCTCCCAGATCCCCGGTACGGTCGCCGCCACTACCGACGAGCTCGTGTCGGAGACCATCGACGCCCTGTATGCCGGGTGGCGCGCTGCCGGTCAGTCGAAAGCCGGCAGGCCGCCACGCCGCCCGAAGAGGAAGTAGGCGCACGGTCCGACCGTGTTGACGAAGGTGGCGCAGGCCCACGCCCAGCGCGGCCCGTTGACCTCGTCAGGTGCCCTCCGGCGTAGGTCTCGTAGGGCGGCACCCTGCATGGTCAGCTGCAACGCGCCGCCCAGCACGACGAGCCGTCGCTGGGTCGGGTTCAGCTGTTTCCAGGACTTCCTGTGCATGAGGTGACGCTCCTGACGGTTCGGTGGACTCGTTCGCACGACCACTCAACCCGCGCAGCACGAGGTGCGGGAGGGTCCGAGGTCCCGGACTCTGGGCTCGCGACCTTCTGGGGTCCGCGTGGAGATCTCGGGGACCAGGGTCCTGGCGATGCTCCACCTGTGGCCTGCAGGATCCGGGCACACTCGAGGGTCCGCTGCCATGCCGCAGGGACCGGAGGTGTCGTCCGGAACGCTCCCACCTGACCACGTGCGCTGTCCGGCAGCGGCTGCTACATGCGGCGGTAGGTGGGGCTGTTGGACTCGTGGGTGATGACCTGCCACGCCTTCATCGTGAACTCGAAGTCGGCTGGCACCTGGGACAGTGTTGCCACGACCCCGGCTGATCACCAGCGCTGGTGGACGTCCTCGACCCACCCGAACAGCCCGTCCACGGCGACCTCGCCGACGTGTCCCGTCCACGTGCCGAAGCACTGGTGCGTGCGCGAGGCCAGCACGCCGAGCTGCGTGACGGACTTGCGCAGGTGCTCTGGCTGGAACGTCAGCGCCACCGGCCCTCCCTCGACTCGCCATGGCGCCATCCAGTCCTGCGGCGAGTAGTCCCATCGAAGGTCGTCGCTGATCTTCGTGAGGCGCCCGTCGACGACGACGGCGTTCTCGGTCGACCCGGTTCCATCGGTCCACCGGCCGCCGAGCTGGAGGCCGATGGTGCGTCCCGCGACGGTGCCCGAGCCGGAGCCCCAGTTCCACGAGATGGCATACGGCCAGCGTCCGCGGCCGTGGTCCAGGGTCGCCCACGAGGCTCCGCCGGCCATCGCCGACGTCACGCCGTCCACGGTCAGTCGGCCCACCGCCGGGCGGGCCGGGTCCTTGACGGTGTACTGGAAGAGCCGGTCGTTCCACGGCACCACGACGCCGAGTCGTTCATGTCCCGGCCTGATGTGGGCGACGACGTCGAGGTCGACGCGTTCGGAGTGGGCGCGCAGTCGGGTGCCGTCGGGCGTGGGGTCGATGTCGATGGACAGGCTCTTCGTGCGCGCACGGGCCGGACCCCGGTCGAGGGTGCCCGGCAGGGTCGTGCCACGGCCCAGAGGCGAGATCGCGTCCACCGTGATCTGCTCGCCGGAGCGGCGGTCGAGGACGAACAGTGAGGTCACCGCGGCATACCCGATGTCGGACACGACCAGGGCGGCGACGTGCGTCTCAGAGGTGACCGCCCAGTACTCCCAGCGCTTGTTGCGGCCCCAGCCGACCCGGCCGCGTCCGATGCCGTCGGTGCGGTGCAGCGGGGTGCGCGTCCAGCCCACGGCGTCGGGATTCACGCGACCGTTCGCCAGGGTGAGGTCGACAGGCTCGGTGATCTCGCGTTCACGGGGCACGCGACCCATCATCCATCTGGGCCGGGCCGCCCGACTGCACGCCCTTGACGACGAACCACCGGGCAACCCTGAGCTCAGACGGACGAGGTGTCACGAGGGCGAGGGTGACCGCTCAAGGTGCGGAGGAAGGTGGGGTGTTGCACCATGAGCCCGTGACACTTGCCCCGGTCTGGCCTGACCCAATTCGGATACTGATCGTCGATGACCACGACCTTTACCGGCGTGGCATGCAGGCAGTCCTCGGACTCGAACCCGATCTCAATATCGTGGCGGAGGCGGAGTCAGCCCTTGAGGCCATCAGCAAGGTCCGCGAGCTCCAGCCTGACCTGGTCCTGTTGGACCTCCGGATGCGGGGCCTCAGCGGCATCCAGGCGTGCCGCGCCATCAAGGAGGAGTCGTTCGGCACGAAGGTCGTGTTGCTCACCGCGTCCGACGATGAGGCAGACCTGTTCTCCGCGATCAAGGCAGGGGCCAGCGGCTATGTCCTCAAGGACGAGCCGGCGGAGCGGATCAGCGAGGTGATCCGGCTCGTTCACTCGGGGCAGTCCGTCATCCCTCCACGTCTTGCGAGTCTGTTGGTTTCCGAGTTCGGCAGGCTTGGCACTGTTCCTGCCCAGGAGACCCCAGTGGGGATACGCCTCACACCACGCGAGCGCGAGGTGCTCGTCCTGCTCGCACGGGGATGCTCCAACAGACAGATCGCGAAGCAGCTGTTCGTCAGCGAGAACACGGTCAAGAACCACATGCGCAACAGCATGGAGAAGCTGCAGGTGCGCACGCGCGTCGAGGCGGCGATGTACGCGCTTCAGCAGGGGCTCGATGGACCGGAAGCGCCTGACAGAGTCGCAAACCTCCCTGTGCCGGGTAGGGCGAAGAATGTGCGGCAGCACGTGCTGTGACCGGCCCATCGGGGGGACGGAACGCTGCTTCGCCCCCTCCCTTCGGGAGGGCAGCACGCGCCTGACCCGAGTCCCGACCACGGCGTCGGTAGCACTGCCAGCGGACTGCCGAGGACGAGGGTTGGTTTGCCAGCGAGGCGTTCCCCCGGCGCGGCCTGCCGACCGCGTTGATCCAGCTCGACCGCGTCGCCGACGTCTACTTTGCCGTCGAGACTCCTCCCAACATGACTCCGGGCACAACTGGTTGATCAGAGTCGTCACCATGACTGTCGAGAATGGCGTCTAGGCTGACGTGTGCCTCCTTTCGACCGCGTTGTCCTGATCTTCAACCCTCACAGCACCGGCAGCGCGAGGGAGCTGGCTGAGGGCCTCCAGCGGGACCTGGCCCAGCGTGTCCCGACCCTGCCCGTGGACCTGGTCCCCACCGAGCACGCTGGTCATGCCACGGAGCTGGCGCGGGTGGCCGCGGGGGTCGGAGCACCGCTGGTGATGTCCGTCAGTGGCGACGGGGGCTACAACGAGGTTGTCAACGGGGTCATGCAGGCGGGCAACGACCGCGCTGTCACGGCTGTGCTGGCTGCCGGGAACGCCAACGACCATCGACGCACGACCAAGGAGCGTCCGATCGCCGAGGCGATCGCCGAGGGGGCAGTCAGCCGGATCGACCTGCTGAGGTTCACCGCGGGGGGCGCAGCCGGGGACACGGTGCGCTACGCACACTCCTACATCGGGCTCGGGCTGACGCCGGTGGTCGCGATCGAGCTCGAGAAGGGAACCAAGGGCTCGTTGCGGGAGATGGTCACCGTCGTGCGTTCCTTCGCCAAGTTCCGCCCGTTCGAGATCGAGCTCGAGGACGGCACACGGCAGCGCTTCGACAGCCTCGTCTTCGCCAACATCGCGCAGATGGCCAAAGTCGCCACCCTGGCAGAGGATCAGGGCAGGCCCGATGACGGCTTCTTCGAGGTCATCACCTTGCGGCACAAGGCCAAGTGGCGCATTCTCACGACCGCGCTCAAGGCCAGCACCGCCGGACTGGGCAAGCAGCCCAGCGTTCGCAGCTACGCCTTCACCACGGTGACGCCACTGCCCCTGCAGATCGACGGCGAAGTCATGGACGTGCCGGCAGGATCGACGGTGCGCGTGGACATCTCCCCGAAGGCTCTCCACACCGTTCTCTGAGCCACCTCCGCCTGCTGGCCCGCCAAAGCCCTTCGGACGCCCAGTCGGGGCGGGAAGTCCGGCACCACGTGCTGCCAAGGAACTATTGCCGCGCCGCACGCCCAGTGGGACGGTGTTCTGATCAGCGCATGCCTACCTGCATCGAGGTGTGTCATGAGACGAGCTCGTTTCATGGTCGTCGCCATTTCCGCTGTCGTGGCCCTCGTGGTGGCCGCGCCGTCCCAGGCCTCGCGCGCCGCGTCGCCTGTGGATCGGGGCCATATCGATGCCTACACGGCGAGCGTGACGCCCGAGCAACGTTCGCAGCTCGCCCGTCTCGGCCACGACCTCAGCGAGCAGGGGCACGCGAACGACACGGTCCAGCTCTACCTGACGCCACGTCAGGCGGACGCGGTGCGCAAGCTCGGCATCGATCCGCGGCTCACCCGGGTCAAGGGGGGTAAGACGGTTCGCGAGTTCGCCACCGAACAGTCCCGCGACGGGTTCACCGTCTGGAGGTCCTACGACGAGGCCGGCGGCATCCGCGATCAGATGTATGCCGCGGCTGCAGCCAACTCCTCGATCGCCAAGCTCGTCAGGCTCGGAAAGACCGTCCAGGGCCGCGAGATCCTGGCCGTCAAGTTGACCCAGGGTGCACCCGGCCAGGCCGATGGCAGCCGCCCGGCGGTGCTCTACAGCTCAACGCAGCACGCCCGCGAGTGGATCTCGACCGAGGTCAACCGCCGGCTCATGAACTGGTACATCGACAAGTGGAAGGCCAACGACCCCGGCGTCCGGGCGCTGTTGAAGAGCACCGAGCTGTGGTTCGTCCTCGTGGCTAACCCGGATGGGTACCAGTACACGTTCGATCACGAACGCTTGTGGCGCAAGACGCTGCGGGACAACAACAACGACGGCCAGATCACCGTGGGTGACGGCGTCGACCCGAACCGCAACTGGCCGAACCACTGGGGCTACGACAACGAGGGCTCCTCGGACGTCACGTCGAGCGAGACCTACCGCGGCGTCGCCCCCGCGTCGGAGCCGGAGACTCTGGCCCTCAAGGGCCTGCTCGACAAGATCGGCTTCGCCTTCCAGGTGAACTGGCACTCCGCGGGCCAGTGGTTGCTCTACGCCGAGGGCTGGCAGATCGCGACGCCGACGGCGGACGACCCGATCTACTACGCCATGTCCGGCAACCTGGACAAGCCCGCGATCGAGGGCTTCCACCCGGGCCTCAGCTCGGACGTGCTGTACGTCACGAACGGCGAGACGACGGACTACGCCCACGCCGCCACGGGCGCGCTGGCGTGGACCCCGGAGCTGTCCGAGGGCTGCGAGGGGTGCGGTTTCGTCTTCCCTGACGATGACGCGCTCGTGCAGGAGGAGTTCCTCCGCAACCTGCCGTTCGCCGACTCGGTGGCGCGCTCCGCAGTCGACCCTGACGACCCGGTCTCCACGGTCGGACTCGACACCGCGGCGTTGTACGTCGACAGCGCCGACCCGTACAAGGGTGGCGTCCCGGGCACGCAGCTCAGCTTCGCGTACTCCTACGGCGATCCTCAGCCGGTGGCGGTCAACGCCAAGCGGAGCATCGGCGCGGTCTCGGTGAAGTACCGGATCAACGGCGGCCCGGTGCAGACGGCGCCGACCTCGCCGTGGGCCGGCGGGGAGACGTCCACGCCTGCCTCGGTGTACTACCACCAGCTGCGCGGGCAGGTGACCGGCACCAAGCCCGGCGACTCCGTGCGGGTGTGGTTCGAAGGAGGCGGGGAGACCAGCCAGCCCTTCACCTACCAAGCCGTGTCCGAGACCGGTCGGCGGGTGCTCGTCGTGGCGGCCGAGGACTACACGGGCGCGTCGCCGGTGCAGAAGGTGAACGGCCCGCACTACGCGAGCTACTACACCGCAGCGCTCACGGCGAACAACATCGCCTCCGACCTCTACGACATCGACGCCCGAGGGAGAACCGCACCCGACGCCCTTGGTGTGCTCAGCCACTACGACGCCGTCGTCGTCGAGGGCGGCGACGACATCGTCACCCGCCGCGCGGGCTGGGGCGTGGGCAACGCCGACCGGCTCGCGCTCGACGAGCTGCTCGAGCTCCGCGCCTACCTCAACGAGGACGGCAAGGTCCTCTACGGCGGCGACTTCGCCGGCGAGCAGTACACCGCCACCGTCGGTGACCAGCTTTACGACCCCAAGGGCGAGATCGCCTGCAACCCGCTGCCTGCGGACGTCGACCCCCGACGTTGCCTCCTGCTCCGCGGGTCCGGCGACGGGACGAACGACGTGCTCCAGTACTCGTTCGGTGCCTACCTCACGGTTCCCGGCGACGGTCTCGACGCCCAGGGCAAGGCGTACGACTCAGCCGGGACCGACGAACCACTCCTGGGCCTGACCTGGGGTTTCAACGGTGGTCAGAGCGCGAAGAACCAGGACGACACCTTGTCGTTCCTCGCCACGAGCGGCATCCTCCCGACGTCGACCTTCCCGCAGTTCGAGAGCTGGGCTTCGTCACGGTGGATCAAGCCAGGCGGCCCGTTCGAACCGCACACAGGCACGCAGTACGTGTACTCGCAGATCGCCGACGTGACGTACAAGCGACTCACGCGGCAGGTGCAGGTGCCTGCCGGCGGTGGAACCCTGTCGTTCTGGACGTCCTACGACACCGAGGCTGCGTGGGACCACCTGTTCGTCGAAGCCCGCACGCCCGGCGGAGACAACTGGACGACCCTGCCTGACCTCAACGGTCACACGTCGACGTCGACCGGGGACAGCTGCCCCGAGGGCTGGGCGGACCTGCATCCGCAGCTCACCCACTACCAGACTCTGGTGCCACCACCCAGCCCAGATGGTGCCCCGACCTGCACGTCATCGGGCACGACCGGGACGTGGAACGCCGCGTCGGGCAACTCCGGCGGCTGGCAGCAGTGGAGCGTCGACCTGTCCGCCTGGGCCGGCCAGTCGGTCGAGGTCTCGATCGCGTACGCCAGCGACTGGTCAGTCCAAGGCGTCGGCGCCTTCATCGACGACATCACCTACCCCGATGGCGCGACGGAGTCGTTCGAAAGCAGCCTCGGCGGCTGGGCCATCGCGCCGGCTCCACCGGGCAGCGCGGCGAACGCCAACACGTGGACGCGCACCGACGCCACCGGATTCCCGGTCGGGAACTCGATCACCACCCCCGACACGGTCATCCTCGGCTTCGGCATCGAGGGTGTGACCACCGCGGACAAGCGCGCCGCAATCATGGGCGCGGCTCTGGGTCACCTGCTCAACTGAAGGCCCGTCCGCAACCGCGCGCGGTCACCCATCCGGCGTTCCACGACGAGTCCGACCGGATCGACCTTGAGCCACATGGCGCCCACTCTCGGATGTTCGACTATTCCTTCACCTCCGCGTCTGGGGGGAGGCCATCATTGGCTCGTGGCCTTGGCTGTCTGCGCGCTCTTCGACAGCGCTGGCGAGCGCCTGATCCGCGGCCTCTGGGCACGCTTGGAAGCCGCGGGGATCGGGTCGCTGGCATCCCACACCCACGGGCACCATTACCCCCACCTCTCTTACGCCGTGCTCCTCGAGTGGGACCTGGACCGCGTCCGCGACGCTCTTGACCGCCTCCCGGACGGCCGCCGCTTCCCCGCGAGCGTGCAGGGGGCCGTCGTCTTCCCGCGGGGGCGCGTCGCGTTGGCGGTCGCCGTCCCCGCGCAGGTGGCACTGCGCCAGCACCGGGTCACCTCGGCGGTGGAGGCCACGGGCGCACAGCTGCACAAGCACTACCGGCCGACATCGTGGGTCCCGCACGTCTCGGTGGTGACGCACGCGTCGGCAGCCCGGCTTCCGGTCGCGGTCACCACGATCTTCGACGTGCTTCCTGTGACACTGACGGTCGCCGGCGCTGCGCTCATCGACACCGCCACTGGGGAGATCTGGCCCCTCCCCGGGATCCCGTGACCGGAACCAGCGACGCGGAGGTCCAGACCGGCGCCCGCAATCCTGGCTGCCGTCGACGCGCCACGACCTGTCGTCCTGCTCGGTAGCGTGAAGTGCATGCCCATCAAACTCGAGAACGTTGGCATCGCCGTCCGCGACCTCGAAGCGACGATCGCCTTCTTCACTGACCTGGGGCTGAGCGTCCTCGGGCGTGACACGGTCAGTGGGGAGTGGACCGACACCGCCGTTGGCCTCGACGGCAACCACGCAAACATCGCCATGCTCCAGACGCCAGACGGGAACGGTCGCCTCGAGCTCTTCGAGTACATCCACCCCGACGCGATAGAGACGGAACCCACCCGACCGAACGAGATCGGCATGCACCGCGTCGCCTTCTCGGTCGATGACCTCGACGAGGCCCTTGAGATTGCTGCGGCGCACGGTTGTCATCCGCTGCGCGGCGTAGCGACCTACGAAGACGCGTACAAGTTGACGTACGTCCGCGGCCCCAGCGGCATCATCGTGATGCTCGCGGAGGAGCTCAAGAAGGGCTGACGGAAGCGATCCTCAACTGGGCGCCGGGGTGAGGGCACGCACTCAGGCGTCGGTGCGCGTCGGTCACGTGCCGGCTCTGGGATCCGACAGGACGTCGCGCCACGAGTGCTGGGGTGCATAGCCGAGGAGCTCGCGAGCCTTGTCGATGGAGTAGAAGGTCTCGTCCCGCCCCATCTGGCGACTCACCTTCACCCCGTCGTAGAAGCGGTCCCGAATCTCGTCGGTGGTCTCGGCGACGGACATGTCCGCGTTCGCGACGTTGAAGACCTCGTAGCCGAGGCCGTCGACCTCGAGGCACCGCTGCACCATCTGGCTGAGGTCGCGCGTGTCGATGTAGGCGAAGATGTTGCGCCGTCGGAGCGAGGAGTCCGCGAGGAAGGCCGGGAACGTCTCGGCGTACTCGTTCGGCTCGATGACGTTGTTGATCCGCAGCCCGTACACGTCGGCACCGGTGCGGGCCTGGAAGGAGCGTGCCGTCACCTCGTTGGCCACCTTGGACATCGCGTAGGAGTCCTCCGGGACCGTCGGGTGTTCCTCGTCCACGGGCAGGTACTGGGGTCGCCTCTCGCCCTGGGCGAAGCAGATCCCGTAGGTCGTCTCCGAGGACGCGAACACGATCTTTCGCACGCCCAACCGCGTTGCGGCTTCGAGGACGTTGTAGGTACTGAGCACGTTGGTCGAGTAGGTCCGTGCGTCCGACGTGAGCAGGATCGCCGGCACCGCGGCGAAGTGTACGACAGCGTCGTAGGCGGGCTTCTCTGCCAGCTCCAGCTCCTCCATGCGGGCCAGGCCAGCCATCGCCGAGTACGTCTCGCCGGTGTCCGTGAGGTCGACCCTCAGATCAGCCACGGCTGGGTTCCTCAGGGGAACGAGGTCGGCGTTGGTGACCTGGTGACCGCAGGCGGCCAGGTGCGACGCGACGTGCTTGCCGGCCTTGCCGCTGCCGCCCGTGAAGAAGATGCGCATATGTCGATGAAACCACCGACACGTCCAGTTCACGCTCCGGAGCGTGGGCCGGCCCTCGCCCTCTGGTGCGAGCAGACGCAGGTGCCACCTCCGGGAACGTATCTGGCCGGCACACCTGCTCCTCCTCTCCCCTGTAGCCACCACCGAGGTGGCACCACACAGTCAGGGGAACCAACATGGCCAAGTACGTGGGGTCCTGGTGGATCAAGGACGGCATCGACGGCCGCCGACTCGAAGCCGAGGGCTTCGCGTCGACGCTCGGCGGGCTGGCCGAGTTCGACTGGACCCAGAACCACGGTGAGAGCGACGTCAAGCAGTCCGACTTCGTCACCACCACCAACGTCACGCAGCGCTCCGACACCGTCGACGCGATGCAGATGAGCTCGCACGGGTGGACCGACGGGTTCCTCGTCTGGGGCGGCGACGTCACGACGAGCGAAGCGGTCGACTTCGGCAAGAACGACCTCGAGGTCTTCGCCACCCACGCGTGCGACCTCCTCCACCACTCGTCGGACAACTCGGTCGGCCGCTGGATCCCCGCGTTCCAGCGCCTGCACTACATGCTCGGCTTCCACAACAGCAGCTACTCCGGCGGCGGCCAGAACTCGCGCGGCACGTGGTTCGCCATGTACGCCGCGTGGCTGTACTACTGGTCCGGCAGCTGGCTGTTCCGCGTCGACATCCCGCTGCGCGAGGCCTGGGCCGAGGCCAACGAGATCGTCGAGGGCAGCAACGTGCAGTGGGCGTACCTGCGCGCACAGACCCCCGACGCACCGACCTACAACGAGCGGCTCCGCGCCGCCGAGACCACCGACCCCGTGAGCGGACGGTCCTTCATGACCGCCCGCGGCACCTGCTGAAGGAGCGAAGCCATGCCACTGTCACTCCGGGACGTCGACTTCAAGGTCGACCTGCCCGACATCCCTTCCACCGCAACGGTGGTCAGCCACACCCCGCCGTGCCTCAAGGAGCACCGCGAGACGACGCGCGCCATCGCCGAGGCGCTCGACATCGACCTCAAGGGCACCGCGCAGGTGCCGCACGGTTATGCCGTCGGCAGCGACCGCGGCCAGGTCGAGGTCTTCGCCGCGAGCGGCGCGGTCCGCGCGCGCAACGCCGAGCGACTCACGGCATACGACGACGAACGTCGGGAGTGGAGCGACGTCGAGCGCGACGACGACGGCACCTACCGTCTCGGTGACGACGCGGCCAAGCGGCTCACCCACCACGGGCTCGAGGTGCTCCACCGGGTCGGGATCCGCGCCGAGCACGCCGGCCTCGACGTCGTCCTCGGCCAGTGGGCCGAGCTCGACGAGGACGGCACGGAGGTCGACAGCGGACCAGGGCGCGCCACCGTGCGCTTCTCGTATGCCGTCGAGGGCCTGCCGCTCATCGGTCCCGGCGCGAAGACCAACCTCCACCTCGACCCCGAGGACGGCGGGCGCAGCGTCTCGGTGGCCCGCATGTTCCACGTCAACCGCGGCGTCGAGGCCACCGGCGAGGTCGCCACGCAGTCGCTCGACGAGGCGTTCTCCGGCCTGTTCGCGCAGAGCTGGTCCGGTCACGGGCTGCGCGAGGGTCAGGGCCACATCACCATCACGGGGGCGACCTTCGGGCTGCTCGCCCTGCCCGCGGACGTCCTCCAGAGCTTCGCCGCGCCCGCCCTCATGGTCGAGGGACGACGCCGGGTCCAGCGCGCGGATCGA
>NZ_AVPL01000216.1 GCF_000768695.1 Knoellia aerolata DSM 18566 | reverse complement strand
CGGGTTTCGCGACGCACGCGGTGATCGACCGCGCGTCGGCCGTCGCGGTCGACGACGACGTGCCGCCCGACGTCGCCGCGGTGCTCGGCTGTGCCGTGCTCACCGGTGGGGGTGCCGTCCTCAATGCGGCCCGGCCGCGGCCGCAGGACAGCATCGCGATCGTCGGCCTCGGTGGGGTCGGCATGGCCGCTCTCCTGACGGCCGTCGCGCAGGGGATCTCGCGCATCGTCGCGATCGACACTCTCGACGACAAGCTCGCCC
>NZ_AVPL01000223.1 GCF_000768695.1 Knoellia aerolata DSM 18566 | reverse complement strand
CGTCGCGTTGAACCCGGCCATGCGGATCGGCGAGCAGGTGGCCGAGGTGCTGCGCATCCACGGCCTGGCCGATCGCCTCAATGCCCGCCAGCGCGCCGTGCAGATCCTGGACCAGGTCGGCCTGACGCAGCCGGCGCTGCGCGCCCGGCAGTATCCCCACGAACTCTCGGGCGGCATGCGCCAGCGCGTCCTGATCGGCATCGCCTTTGCCTGCCGGCC
>NZ_AVPL01000204.1 GCF_000768695.1 Knoellia aerolata DSM 18566 | reverse complement strand
GTGGGTCCGCGATGCCCTCGAGCGCCAGGGCCCGACCGCCGACATCGACGCCTGCGCGTCGGGGGGCACAGACGCCGGCGGTGCAGCGGCGTTCGTGTGGCTGCGGCGCCTGTTCACCGACCCCACCGGTCGCGACCTCGTGGCCCTGGACTCGCGGCGTCGGCGCTTCCACGGCGGGCTGCGCCGGTTCCTCGAGCTGCGCGACCCGACCTGCCGCGTCCCGTGGTGCGACGCACCGGCTGTCCAGGTCGACCACGTCACCGCGGTGCATGACGACGGCTCGACCGCGGCCGCCAACGGTGCGGGGGTGTGCCAGCGGCACAACCTCGTCAAGGAGCTCGACGGCTG
>NZ_AVPL01000203.1 GCF_000768695.1 Knoellia aerolata DSM 18566 | reverse complement strand
CCCTCGCCGGGGTGCAGACGGTCGCGGTCGCGCACGTCGCCGCGATCGAGGACGTCACCGGCCCGGACGGCACCTGGGGCGAGCAGCACCGCGGGCTGGGCCACGAGGCCCTCGACGCGCCCGGCCTGGTCGGGCCGATCCTCGGGATCACCGCGCAGGCCGCGACGACCCGGTGCGAGGTCGCCGTCCACCAGATGACCACCACCCCGCAGCTCGTCACCGCGATGCTCGCCGGCGACCTCGACGCCTGGCGGGCCCGGGTCGTCACCACCGAGGTCGAGATCTGCCCCGACGACGGCGCCCACGCCATCGTCGACGCCCTCGTGGCGCACTACGACGCCCGCGGCGGG
>NZ_AVPL01000020.1 GCF_000768695.1 Knoellia aerolata DSM 18566 | reverse complement strand
GCCCCTGCCGCCCCTGCCGCCCCTGCCGCTTCTGCCGCTTCTGCCGCTCCTGCCGCACCTCCCGCTCCGCCGGCCCGCCCCGGCGGCCTCGACACCGCGGCGATCCGTCGGTCCTGGCCCGACGTCCTCGCGAAGGTCTTCGAGCTGCGGCGCACGACCTGGACGTTCGTCTCCGAGCACGCACAGGTGCTCGACTACGACGGCGAGCGGCTCCTCCTCGGCATCGCCACGACCGGGCTGGCCAACACCTTCCGCCGCGGCCCGCACGCGACCTACGTCCAGCAGGCGCTCATCGACGTCCTCGGCATCGACGCCCGGGTCGAGGGGGTGCCCGCCGACGGCTCCTCGCTCGGCGGACCCGCCGGCGTCCAGACGATCGACCCCAACCGCCCCGCCCCGACCCCCGAGCCGGCCACCCCGCCCTCACGCGCGCCGTCGAGCCAGCGACCTTCCGGCGCGGGCCAGGACCCTCGCTCCCAGGGCCAGCCGGACCGGGACGGCGAGCCGGGTCGCGGAGGCGAGCAGGCGGCATACGTCCCGAGCCAGCCGCCCACGACGCAGGCGGAGTGGGGCGGCAGCGGCGGCGGACCCACCGCCCCCGCCTGGGCGACCGCCGAGACGAGCGGGCCGACCGAGCCGACGAGCCCGTTCGCGCGCGCCAAGGTGGCCGTCGCCGCCGAGCCCGACCCGGATGAGACGCCGGTCGCCGACGACTCCGCGATCAGCGAGGATGATGAGGACATCGAGGGCCTGGGCGAGATCGGTGTCCCCGTCGTCGAACGTGTCCTCGGCGGGAAGGTCATCCACGAAGAGGACGCATGAGCACCTACTACTGGGTCGGGCGCACCCTCACGATGTCGCTCGCCCACGCGGTGTGGCGGCCGACGATCCTCGGCAAGGACAACGTCCCCAGAGAGGGTGGCGTCCTCCTCGCGAGCAACCACCTCTCCTTCATCGACAGCTTCGCGATCCCGGTGGCCGCCCCCCGCAAGGTCTCCTTCCTCGCCAAGCAGGAGTACTTCACCGGAACCGGGCTCCGCGGCCGTTTCGTCCGGGGCTTCATGGAGGCCGGTGACGCGATCCCGCTCGACCGTGACGACTCGCGCGGTGCCCAGGCCTCGCTCGACCTGGCGCTCGAGGTGCTGCGCGCCGGCAAGGCCTTCGGCGTCTACCCCGAGGGCACCCGCTCACGTGACGGCCGTCTCTACCGCGGCCGCACCGGGGTCGCGTTCCTCGCCCTCACCGCCGGGGTCCCCGTCGTGCCCGTGGGGCTCATCGGCACCGACAAGGTCCAGCCCGTCGGGGCGCGTGGCCTGCGGCTCGCGGACGTGACGGTCGCCTTCGGGACCCCGATCCAGCCGTCGGCGTATGCCGGCCTGCCCGCCGGTCGCGCCCGTCGCCAGCTGACCGACGACGTCATGGACGCGATCGCCGCCCTCACCGGTCAGGAGCGGGCCGACACCTACAACGAGCGCCCGCCGAGCGCCGACCCCGACGACTGAGCGCACGATCGCCCCGATCTGGGGCCGAGCGCTCATGGCGGCACCGTCCGTCCTCCGCTTCACTGAGGGCATGAGACCTGCCGAACGGCGTCAGCGCGCGACCGTGGTGCGGCTGGTCGGCCTGGGCCACGTGGTCGCTGGCGCGGGGGCCCTGGTGGTCGCAGCCGTGATGATCCATGCAGGGACGCGCCCCTATGCCGGCCTCGGGGGAGTGGTCGCGCTGCCCGGGGTGGTGCTGGGACTGGCAGCCCTGGCCTTCACCCGGAGGGCACTTCGGGCGCTGCGACACCTGGGCAGCGGTCGTCCGCTCTCCGAGTGGCGCGTCTTGGCCCTCGTCGAGATCGCGACAGGAATCCCGCTCGCCGCCGCGGTGGCGGTCGCCGTGCAGGGCTACGGCGCCTTCGAGCCGTGGAGGTCCCCGCTGCTGCTGCCGTCGGTGGCCCTCCTCGTGCTCGGCTCCGCCGGACTCCTGGTCGCACGCGATCCCTCCCCGCGGGTGGAGCCTGCCGAGCGATCGGTGGCCTAGGCTCGGGGTGTGTACGAAGGCGCAGTGCAGGACCTCATCGACGAACTCGGCCGACTCCCGGGCGTCGGTCCCAAGAGCGCCCAGCGCATCGCCTTCCACCTGCTCCAGTCCGACGCCGTGGACGTGCAGCGCCTCACCGACGCGCTCACCCAGGTCAAGGCCAAGGTCCGCTTCTGCACGATCTGCTTCAACATCGCCGAGTCCGAGCAGTGCCGGATCTGTGCCGACAGCCGCCGCGACCTCAGCAGCATCTGCGTCGTCGAGGAGCCCAAGGACGTCGTCGCCATCGAGCGCACCCGGGAGTTCCGTGGGCGCTACCACGTGCTCGGCGGCGCGATCAGCCCCATCGACGGCATCGGCCCGGACGACCTCACCTTCCGTGAGCTGATGGCCCGCCTCGCGAGCAGCGAGGTCACCGAGGTCATCATCGCGACCGACCCCAACCTCGAGGGCGAGGCGACGGCGAGCTACCTCGCACGCTTCCTCAAGGGGATGAACATCCGCGTCACCCGGCTCGCGTCGGGCCTGCCCGTCGGCGGCGACCTCGAGTACGCCGACGAGGTCACGCTCGGCCGCGCGTTCGAGGGACGGAGGTTGCTCGATGCCTGACCAGGAGGTCGACGACCGGCTGGCGGACCTGCGCGCGCTCGCAGACGACTCGGCCGACGAGTCGCGCACCTACCTCGCGACGGTCACCGACATCGCGTCCGGCGCCAACCCGTCGGCTGCCCTGCCGCTCAGCCTGCTGGCGCTCTCGCAGGTCCTCGTCATGGGGGCCCGGCTCGGTGCGATCGAGGACGTCATCCCGGAGGACCGCTACGAGGTGGACCCCGGGCCGGACGTCGAGCTGGACCCGTTGCGCGAGAGCCTCACCAACCTCTTCGAGGGTCTCGACGACTATGCCGACGTCGTCGACCCCGTGACAGACCCCGAGCTCACGCGGGGCTCGCTCGCCAACGACCTCACCGTCGTCGCGTCGGCGCTCGCCCACGGGCTGCGCCACCACGAGGAGGGCCGGGTGCTCGAGGCGCTGTGGTGGTGGCAGTTCAGCTACCTCTCCGACTGGGGCGAGCGCGCGGCGAGTGCGCTGCGCGTCATCCAGGCTCTGCTCGCGCACATCCGGCTCGACGCCGACGCGGACGCCGTCGCCGAGGCCGAGTTCGACGCGCTCCACCCCTGACGAACGGTCTCGGATCTGCCCTGAACCGCCCGTGCGCGGCCGCGGACGCGAGTAGCGTTGAGTGCCGCCGCGCCACCCGGCGCGACCTCATCGGAGAGGTCATCTCATGGCAGAACACACCAGATCCCTGTTGTCCGCGGTGGCCGCCACCGCTGTCACCGCAGCCCTCGCGGTCGGCGCCCCCCTCGCCGGCGCCGATGACTCCGGCGGGAAGAACGGACGGTTCACCGCCGGGACCCCCGGCGTCGGTGACGTCTACTACCCCCTCGCCGGGAACGGCGGGTACGACGTCCGGCACTACGACATCGCCGGGAGCTACGACCCGGCCACCGACGTGTGGTCAGCCACCTCGACGATCGAGGCCGTGGCGACCGCAGACCTCTACCGCTTCAACCTCGACTTCGACGGCATGACGATCACGAGCCTCACCGTCGGCGGCAAGCCTGCCGGGTGGACCAGGGACGGCGCCGAGCTCGTCGTCGTCCCACGGCAGAAGGTGCGGGCCGGCTCGCCGATGACGATCGTCACGTCGTACTCCGGTGTACCCAAGGAGTTCGTCATCCCGCTCGAGGGTTTCGAGCTGCGGACGGGTTTCATGGCGACCGATGACGGCGCCACCGTGGCCGGGCAGCCGGACGTCGCAGCCGGATGGTTCCCGGTCAACGACCACCCGCGGGACAAGGCGGCATACACCTTCCACGTCACCGTTCCCGACGGCCTCGGTGTCGTCGCCAACGGGTTCCTCGTGGGCGAGCGGTCCGCGAACGGTCGGACGACCTTCGACTGGGACGCTCCCGAGCCGATGGCGAGCTACCTCGCGACGATCGACATCGGGGAGTGGGACGTGCGGCAGTGGAGCACCCCGTCCGGCCTCCCCGTCTACGACGCCGTGGACCCGGACCTCCTCGACGATCCGGTGCTGGGCCCGGCCATCGACAGCTCGTTGTCCCGTCAGGGTGAGGTCCTCGACGTGCTGTCCGCCGCCTTCGGCCCGTACCCGTTCTCCACGGTCGGCGCCATCGTCGACGACCAGGACGACCTGTTCTTCGCGCTCGAGACCCAGACCCGCCCGGTGTACTCCAAGTACTTCTGGCCGGACGGCGGCGACGCGGTCGTCGCTCACGAGCTCGCCCACCAGTGGTACGGCGACGACGTCGCCCTCGAGCAGTGGCAGGACATCTGGCTCAATGAGGGCTGGGCCACCTACGCCGAGTGGCTGTGGGCTGAGCACGAGGGCTTCTTCACGCCACAGGACGCCCTCGACTTCTACCTCGCAGTGATTCCCGACGACGACCCCTTCTGGGCGTTCGTCATCGGGGAGCCACCCGCCGACGACCTCTTCGGCGAGCCGGTCTACCTGCGTGGTGGACTGACCCTGCAGGTGCTGCGCAACCGGGTCGGCGACGCGGACTTCTTCGAGATCGCGAAGCAGTGGGCGTCGCAGCGCAGCGGCGGCACGGGCACGACCGCTCAGTTCATCGCGCTGGCGGAGTCGGTCTCGGGGCAGCAGCTCGACGACCTCTTCGACGCCTGGCTCTTCACCGGCTCGAAGCCGGAGGTCACGAGCCTCGCCGGCGCCCGTTCCGGGTCACCCGACGCACGCTCGCAGGATGCAGCGTCGGCGGTGGAGTCCTGGGGCTCGGCATTCGGCAGGCGCATCGCGCACGGTCGCTACTGAGCGCCCGTCCGGAGCTGTCAGGCGATGCGGGTGCCGCTCGGCAGCCGCCGGACCGGCGTCCTCACCCGGCGCTCGGCGACGAGGACCGAGCCCACGCCCAGGGCGACGAGGAAGCCCAGCCCCCACGGCCAGACGGCGTTCTCGTCCCGGCGCTCCCGGTCCGCCACGTCACGTTGCCGCTGCGTGTCCTCGGACTCCGCCTCGGTGCGCGCGATGACGTCGCCGCACTCGTCGACCACCGCGTCGAGGTCGCCGGCGCCGTGGCGGGCGTCGCGGCTGCCGTCACTGATCCAGCGCATCGGCGTGAAGCCGCCACCGAACGTGCTGCTCTCGCTCGTCCGGGACGGCGCGGCGTCGGCGACGACGACGAACGGGTTGAGGGCGAGCAGGGGCCACAGCCGCTCGGTGTGCGCGACGGACTGACGGCGGGTGAAGGTCGTGCAGTCGTCCTCGGTGGGCTGGGGGATGAACCCCTCGCTGGGCAGACCCGGCTGGGGCTCGTCGAGCGGCGGTGTGACCTCCGCGCTCCAGTAGCTGTCCGGCACGCCGCGCACGGTCACCGTGACCTCCTCGGTCATGATCACCGCGGCGAGGAGGAAGGCGATGAGCGTCCCGACGACCAGCGTCGCGAGGCTGAGGTAGGTGAGGACCGCCGAGGCCACCGGTCGGGCCGTGAGGCTCGAGAACATCAGCCCCACCGCCGCGACGACCGCGAGCACGACCGTGAGGACGAGCAGCGAGAGCAGGATCCGCCCGAACCCGATGCCTCCGGCGGCCCAGGCCCACGCGAGGAAGGGCAGAGCGGTCGCGAGGAAGCACATCGCGACGAGCCACGACGCGAGCAGCTTGCCGAGCACGAGCTCCCACGAGGTCACCAGCGTCGTCTGCATCGTCGCGAGGACGCCGTGCTCGCGGTCACCGTTGACGGTGGTCGCGGTGAGGCTCGGCACGATGAGCATCCCGAGCATGAGGACGAAGAACGTCGTCACGTCGTAGAGCGAGGGACCGGACGCGACGTCGGTGGTGCGCACCGCCCACCACGCGGCGAACGTCACGAGGCCGATGACGACGACCCATGCCCCGAGGACGACCGGCCACCGCGAGGTCCGGACCCGCTGGACGAGCTCGAGCCGGGCGACCGTCCACAGACGCTTCCGGCTCATCGTCGTTCCTCCGTCGCGGCGAGGTAGGCGGCTTCCATCGCCCCGTGCACGGGGGCGTAGGCCGTGACCCGGGCGCCGCTCCCGGCGAGCCCGGCGAGCAGCTCGGCGGCCTCGTCGTCGCCGGCGAGGTCGACGTCGACCGTCGTCCCGGCCGCCCGCCACACCACTGCGGCCGCGTCGAGCGCCTCGACCAGCCGCGTCCGGTCCTGGGCGGCAATTCGCCACGTGCGCAGGGCGCGGGGCGCGCCGTCGACGGCCTGCGTCTCGATGGTGCGGCCGCCGGCGACGATGACGGCCCGGTCGGCCATCTCCTGGAGCTCGGTGAGGATGTGGCTCGAGACGAGCACCGTCGTCCCCGCGGCCGCGAGCGAGCGCAGCAGGTCCCGCAGCTCGATCCGGCTTCGCGGGTCGAGGCCGGACGCCGGCTCGTCGAGGATGAGGGTCGTGGGTCGGTGCAGGAGCGCCCGGGCCATCCCGAGCCGCTGCTTCTGGCCGCGCGAGAGGACCCGGGCACGCCGGTCCGCGAGGTCGCCGAGGTGGACCTGCGCCAGCACCTCCTCGGTGCGGGCCCTCGCCTCGGCCGCGGGCAGGTCGTATGCCGCACCGATCGTGTGCAGCACCTCGCGCACCGTGAGCGCGTCCCAGGTCCCGAAGCCGTCGGGCATCCAGCCGATCCTGCGCCGGACCGCTCGCGGGTCGGTGACCGGGTCGATGCCGTCGATGGTGATCGCCCCCCGGTCCGGGACGAGGAGGGTGGCGAGCATGAGCATGAGAGTCGTCTTGCCGGCGCCGTTGGGTCCGATGAGGGCCGTGACCTCACCGGGCCGGGCGACCAGCGAGATGTCGTCGACGGCGACGACGTCGCCGAAGACCCGCCGCACCCCGGTGACGACGATGCCTGCCGCACCGCCGGGAGGCCCGCCGGTGGGTCCGTCGCCGGGTGGCACGGGCGCGTCGTCGGAGCTCATGACGCGAATGTAGGGCCCCGACCGGCATACGGGCGTGAGTTCGGCTGCGCGGGTCGCTCGTTAGACTCGGCGCCGTCCACCTGCTCGCGACCCACTGCATGGGAGTCCTCGTGCCGATCGTCGTCCAGAAGTACGGCGGCTCCTCCCTCGCCGATGCCGAGAGCATCAAGCGGGTGGCGCGCCGGATCGCCGAGACGCGCAAGGGCGGCCACGAGGTCGTCGTCGCCGTGTCGGCGATGGGGGACACGACCGACGAGCTGCTCGACCTGGCCCAGGGCGTCAGCCCGCTCCCGCCGCCGCGTGAGCTCGACATGCTCCTCACCGCGGGTGAGCGGATCAGCATGGCGCTCGTCGCGATGGCCATCCACGACCTCGGGCTGACCGCGCGTTCGTTCACGGGCAGCCAGGCCGGCGTCATCACCGACGGGGTCCACGGGCGGGCCAAGATCATCGACGTCACCCCGGGCCGGATCACCGGCGCGCTCGAGGACGGGCACGTCGTCATCGTCGCCGGCTTCCAGGGGGTGAGCCAGACGACCAAGGAGATCACCACCCTCGGTCGCGGCGGCACCGACACCACCGCCGTCGCGCTGGCCGCCGCGCTCGGCGCCGAGGTCTGCGAGATCTACACGGACGTCGACGGCGTCTTCACCGCCGACCCCCGCATCGTGCCGGCCGCCCGCAAGCTGTCCCGCATCTCCGCCGAGGAGATGCTCGAGCTCGCCGCGAGCGGCTCCAAGGTCCTGCACCTGCGCAGTGTCGAGTACGCGCGCCGCTACGACATCCCCATCCATGTCCGGTCCTCCTTCACGCCGAAGGAGGGCACGATCGTCTCGGACCACCCCGGTCCCGAAGGAGAAGCCGTGGAAGCCCCGATCATCGCCGGAGTCGCTCACGACCTCAGCGAGGCCAAGATCACCGTCGTCGGTGTGCCCGACCAGACCGGCAAGGCCGCGCAGATCTTCCACGCCGTCGCCGTCGCCGAGATCAACATCGACATGATCGTCCAGAACGTCTCCGCCACCGAGACCGGGCTGACCGACATCTCCTTCACCCTGCCCAAGACCGACGGGCAGCGCGGGATGCAGGCCCTGCAGGCGATCCAGGCGCAGGTCGGCTTCGCCGGGCTCCAGTACGACGACCAGATCGGCAAGCTCTCCCTCGTCGGCGCGGGCATGCGCTCGAACCCCGGGGTCTCCGCAACCTTCTTCCGGGCGCTCGCCGACGCCGGCGTCAACATCGAGATGATCTCGACCTCCGAGATCCGCATCTCCGTCGTCACCCGCAGCGAGCTGCTCGACGAGGCCGTCCGGGCGGTGCACACGGCCTTCGGTCTGGACTCGGAGGACGGCGAGGCCGTCGTCCACGCCGGCACGGGCCGCTGAGGGGTCGGGGCTGCCACGGATGACCGCCTCCACGCTCGGACCCACCCTCGCCATCGTCGGGGCGACCGGTGCCGTCGGCACCGTCATGCGCGACGTCCTGCCCGTCAACCGCCACCGCTGGGGGCAGGTGCGCCTCGCGGCCGGAGCCGAGGACGTCGGCTCGGTGTGCCGGGTGGCCGACGAGGAGCTCACCATCGAGGCCCTGACCCCGGAGTTCTTCGACGGGGTCGACGTCGCCGTCGTCGACATCCCGCCAGAGATCTCGGCCGGCTGGGCCGGTGTCGCGGTCGAGCGTGGCGCCGTGGTCGTCGACAACAGCCCGACCTTCCGGCGCGACCCGCTCGTGCCGCTCGTCGTCCCGGAGATCAACCCCGAGGAGGTGAGCAACCGGCCCAAGGGCATCATCGCGAGTCCCGGGGCCACGGTCATGACGATGATCGACGTGCTCGCCGTCCTGCACGCGCAGTGGGAGCTCACCGAGCTCGTCGTCACGAGCTTCCAGGCGGCGTCCGGCATGGGCCGGGCGGGGATGTCCAGGCTGCACGACGAGATCGCCGTGGTCGGGGGCAAGCGCCACCTCGGCATGAGGCCAGGTGACGTGCGGCGCGCCATCGAGCACGAGCTCGGGCCGAGCCTGTTCGGCGGACCGCTCGCGCTCAACGTCCTGCCCTTCGTCGGAACGCACGTCGGTGACGGGTGGAGCTCCGAGGAGTCCAAGATCCGCCACGAGACGCGCAAGATCCTCGGCCTTCCCGACCTGAGGGTGTCCGCGACCTGCGTCCGTGTCCCCGTCGTCTCGACGCACTCGGTGTCCGTGCACGCGACGTTCGCCCGCTCGATCCCGGTGGACCGCGCCCGCCAGGCGCTCGTCGAGGCGCCGGCGGTCGTCGTCATGGACGACCCCGACCAGGGCGACTTCCCGACTCCCGTGGACATCGTCGGTGCCGACCCGCGCTTCGTCGGCCGGATGCGCCAGGCCATCGACTTCCCACGCACGATCGACCTCTTCGTGTGTGGCGACAACCTGCGCAAGGGCGCCGCGCTCAACATGCTCCAGACCGCCGAGCTCGTCGCCGACACCCTCTGACCGGTTCCCGACGACCTGTGTGGTCTCGGTTCGATGACGGAATGCGCGTGTTGCCCCTGTGACCTGTGTGACTCGTGGTGCAATTCGGCTCAGAGCCACCGTCGTCGACCTGGGTGAGGAGGAACGGTGTTCGGACGCATGTCGGAGTCGGAGCGACCCGAGGGTGGGGTCGACGACCTCATGGAGGGCCACGTCGTGAGCGAGGAGCGGACCCGTCGGCGGGCCCTGCCCGTGCGCGCCGCCGTCGCCGCCCGCGACCTCGGCCGTCGAGGGCTGGGCCTGACCCGCGACACCGTGCACCAGGAGTTCCTCGTCCGGGCGCGCAACCAGGAGGAGCTCAGCGACGACCAGCTGTGGCGCCGCTACCAGTTCCGCCACCTGGCCGCCTTCGTCACCATCCCGGCCGTGCTGCTCGGCACCGCCAGCATCGCGACGGCATACGGCACGGGTCTCATGACGAACACGTCGACGCCACCCACGTGCGCACCCGTCGTCGTGCCGGCCCCCGCCCCGGCCTCCTTCAAGATCCGGGTCATGAACACCTCCGGCCAGAACGGCGCCGCGCACGTCGTCGCCCGTGACCTGACCCGTCGCGGCTTCACCGTCACCGACGCCTCCACCGCGCCGCGCACGCTCTACGTCAAGGCCCCGGTCCGGATCTACCACGGCACCGCGGGCCTCGACCACGCCCTCCTCGCCGCCCAGACCGTCGCCGGCGCCGAGCTCGAGAACGACGGGCGCTCCGGGACCTCCATCTCGTTCGTCCTCGGCGCGGACTTCACGACGATGCTCCCGGCCCCGCCGCCGAAGCCCCCGTCGCTCAAGGAGTTCAGCGTCAACGTCTACAACACGACGTGGCGCTCGGGCCTGGCCAAGACGACCCTCACCGAGCTGACGAAGCGCGGCTTCACCCCCGGCAAGCAGGGCAACGACCCCGACGGGTCGTTCCTGCCCGACGCGGTCGCCGTGATCCGCCACGGACCCGACGCAGACCTCGCCGCCGCGCTCGTCGCCAAGCACATCCCCGGCGCCACGCTGAGCGAGGTCCCGAGGGACAACCTCACCGTCGACGTCGTCCTCGGCAACAAGTTCGAGCAGGTCACGCCGCTCGCCGAGATGCCGCGCCCCGCACCGGTCCGCAAGGACCCGCCACCCACCGTGTCGCGTCCCTGCGAGTGACCCAGGGCGCCCGGGACCGTCCGGGGGCGTCCGAGGGGCGGGCAGCCGATGACCGTGGCCGCGGCCACACTGACAGACTGGCTGCTGCCCGTTCCCCTCGTTCGAGGAGCTGTCGTCCATGCCTGTCCAGACCGTTGCCCTGCTCACCGCCGGCGGCCTCGCTCCGTGCCTCTCGTCCGCCGTCGGCGGGCTCATCGAGCGCTACACCGCGATCGCGCCCGACGTCCGGATCATCGCCTACCAGAACGGGTATGCCGGCCTGCTCACCGGCCGCTCGGTCGAGGTGACCCCCGAGGTTCGGGCCGGCGCGGCGCTGCTGCACCGGTTCGGCGGCTCGCCGATCGGCAACAGCCGGGTCAAGCTCACCAACGTCGCCGACTGCGTCAGGCGCGGGCTCGTCCGGGAGGGGCAGGATCCGCTGCACGTCGCGGCGGAGCAGCTCACCGCGGACGGTGTCGACGTCCTGCACACCATCGGCGGCGACGACACGAACATCACGGCGGCCGGCCTCGCGGCATACCTCGCCGAGAACGACTACCCGCTGACCGTCGTCGGCCTGCCCAAGACGATCGACAACGACGTCGTTCCGATCAAGCAGTCCCTCGGTGCGTGGACCGCGGCGGAGCAGGCGGCGATCTTCGCGCGCAACGTGCTCGCCGAGCACTCCTCGAACCCGCGGATGCTCATCATCCACGAGGTCATGGGACGCCACTGCGGCTGGCTCACGGCGGAGACCGCACGGCGCCACCACGCCTGGGTGGCCGGGCAGGAGTGGCTGCCCGGCATCGGGCTCGACCCGCGCCGCTGGGACGTCCACGCCGTCTTCGTGCCCGAGGCGCCGATCGACCTGGCGGGGGAGAGCGCCCGGCTCAGGGCCGTCATGGACGAGATCGGCTGCGTCAACATCTTCCTGTCCGAGGGTGCCGGCGTCGGTGAGGTCGTCGCCGAGCTCGAGGCAGCCGGTCTCGACGTCCCGGTCGACCCGTTCGGCCACGTGCAGCTCGACAAGGTCAACCCGGGGGCGTGGTTCGGCAAGCAGTTCGCCGAGCGCCTCGGAGCCGAGAAGGTCATGGTGCAGAAGTCCGGCTACTTCTCCCGCTCGGCCGCGGCCGGGCCCGAGGACCTCGAGCTCATCCGGCGCTGCACCGACCACGCCGTCGATGCGGCCCTGCGCGGCGAGTCCGGGGTCGTGGGCGAGGACGAGGAGCGCGGCGACGAGCTGCGGACCATCGAGTTCCCCCGCATCGCCGGGGGCAAGAAGTTCGACGTCTCGGTGCCCTGGTTCGGCGAGCTCCGCGCCTCCGTCGGCCAGGCCTGACCGCCACCCGCACCCCCCGGCGCTTGCGTCTGCGTCGATGGTCAGAAACCTCACCACCCACGCAGACGCAGGCGGGGGTGATGTATCTGCGCGGGGCCTGGCGCCTCCTCTGGGGTGACCACGTCACGAAGGGAGACCGCCATGTCCGAGACGAACCACGCGGCAGGGGCGCCGTCCGCACCCGCCGACCGGACGATCACGAGCCCGAGCGTGCGTGCCAGTGCCGCCGTGCGCACCTACCGCTACCTGCGCCTCAGCCTCGTCGGGCTCGTGCTGCTGCTCCTCCTCGCGGTGTGGCTCGAGCGGCTCACGGGTGAGGCGGCGAACCGGCGGCTCGGCTCGATCAGCGCGTACTACTACACGCCCGCGCGGAGTGTCTTCGTCGGAGCGCTCGTCGCCATCGGCATCAGCCTCGTCGCGATCGTCGGACGCCGCGGCTTCGAGGACACCGCCCTCAACATCGCCGGGATGCTGGCTCCGGTCGTCGCCTTCGTCCCCACCCCCCGCGGTGCAGGAGGTGCTCCGTGTGACCCCGACGGGCGATGCTCGGTCCCCCCGGAGTTCGTCCCCGCGGTCGTCAACAACATCAAGAGCCTCATCGCGCTCGGTGTCGCCGGGGTCGCGCTCGGCGCCTACGTCGTGCTCAGGCGCCGCGAGTCATCACGTGCCACGAGGATCGGACTGGCGCTCGCCGCAGGGCTCTTCGTCGCGTTCGTCGCCTGGTTCGGGCTCGCGCGCGACTCGTTCCTCGACGTCGCGCACTTCGGCGCCGCGGTGCCGCTGTTCGCCCTTGTCACCGGCGTGGCCTACGTCAACGCCCGCAAGGCGCGAGCCCGCCGCGACCACGGGGTGAACGCCACGGGGGCGAAGACCTACACCGCGGTCTACGGCGTCGTCGCCGGCGTCATGACCATGACCTTCGCGGTCGCCATCGTCCTCGCCGTCATGGACCAGCTCGGGTGGGGTGGCACGCCGGACGAGTGGGTGCTGTGGGTCGAGGTCGTCCTGCTGCTGTCGTTCGCGACGTTCTGGGTGACCCAGACGTTCGACTTCTGGGCCGACGGCCTGCCCGAGGACGCCTCCGTCACCCCGGCCCCGGCCGCGACCGCGGCCGCCGGTCCCGGCCGGCCCGCCACAGGCCGAGGCCCAGGCCCAGGCGGAGACGTGACGCCCGCGCCCCGGCCGTGAGTCCAGCCTCTCGCGGACTTCTGTGCCCCAATTCCCCCAATCCCACAAAAGTTTTTCGCGTGGAGCCACGCGGCACGTCCATTGACGCACTTCCTCGAATGCCGCTGGCGGCCAAAGGTTTTGCGCTCTCATGGATTGCTGCGACAACCGCGCATTGTTTCAGTAGAATTGTCGCCAGTCGCCCACAGGTGACATTGTTTCGGCTCGGTTTGCACCGATTGCTCGACCAGACATCAGACGTTTGGGGGCGGCTTTGAATCTGCGCGAGGGCGGCGCTGCGGCGCCCGGCCCGGGGACTCTCGCCCGTCCGAGGTTGCTCGGCCGCCTCGGGGGCGTCGAGACCCATGGTCTCGCCGTGGTGGTCGCCCCGGTGGGCTACGGCAAGACGACCCTGCTCGGGCAGTGGAGCGCCGCCCGTCCGGGCACGGTGCGGTGGTGCACCCCGCTGGCGCTTCCGGACGCCGACGCGCTGATCCGGGACTGCGGTGGTCCGGGTGCCCTGAGCGGGGTGGTCATCGACGACGTCGCGGACGACCAGGTGAGGCGTCCCCGCGGGCGCCTCGTGCGGCTCATCGAGCAGCTCGCTCCCACCGTGCCGGTGATCCTGGCCGCTCGCCGCATGCCGGCCTTCAACCTGGCCAGACACGAGTTCCCGCACCCGGTCGTCGTCACCGCCCGCGACCTGGCCTTCCGTACCTGGGAGATCACCGGGCTCTTCGCCGATGTCTACGGCGACGCGCTCGGTGCCGAGGAGGCGCTCACGATCGCGGAGCGTACCGACGGATGGGCCGCGTCGCTCCGACTCTGGCACCTGGCACGACGGCTGCGCGAGCGCGACGAGGAGGAGGACCGGGACGCAGAGCCGGGCGCGTTCGGGGGGCTGCTGCACGGCTACCTCGACCGTGAGGTCCTGTCCGCCCTCGGCGCCGGCTCGCGGCGTCTGCTGGCGAGGTCCGCGGCGTTCGACTGCGTGAGCGCCCAGCGGCTCGACCTGCTGCTGGGCAGGCAGGACTGCCACCACACCCTGACCCGGATCGCCCGGAAGGTCAGCCTGGTTGACGCCTCGGCGAGCTCGTCGGACGGCCCTCACTACCGCTACCACGTCGCGCTGCGCAGGAACCTCCGATCCGAGCTGGTCCACGAGCTGGGTGTGGACGGGACGCGACACCTCTTCGCCAGGGCTGCCGAGGTCGCCGAGGAGCTCGGCGACCTCGGGGAGGCAGGCGCCGCGCGCTGCCGCGCCAACGATGCCCCCGGCCTCGCTGCGCTCATCGAGCGGCACGGCCCCTCCCGCGTGACGTCGAACCCGGGCACGCTCGACCTCGTCACGACCGCGCTCAGCCGGCAGCACCCCGCCATCGCGCTGGCCCGCGCGGACCTCCTGCTCCACGAGGGGCGGGCGCACGAGGCCCGCCGGGAGGTGTCGCAGGCGGCCCAGCTCGTGGCTCGGCCGGAGGTCACCGCTGAAGTGGTCCGCAGGGCCACGTCCGGCCAGATCCCCGTCACGCTGGAGCCCGGGTCACCAGGGGCCGAGGCCCTGCGGCTGCTCGCCCAGCAGGGCCCGCGGCACGCGAAGCAGGCCCTCACCCGGGGGGCGGGTGGGGCAGACGAGCCGGGAGGGCTCATGGCCGAGCTGGCTCTGGCCGCCCTCGACGTCCTGGTCGACCCGGCGTCCGGTCTCACCGAGCTGGAGCGAGTGGACGACCACCTGCGCACGCACGGGCTGCGGTGGTTGCGCCGGCTCGCCCACGCCGTGGCCCGGTGCTGCACCGCCGAGCCGCAGCGTTGCGCCGAGGTGCTCCGCCTCGCGGCCGCACGTGAACGCCTCGGCGACCGCTGGGGCGCGGCGCTGATCGAGTCGTCGGTCGCGCTGGCACTGCTCCGCCACGGACGACCGGACGCCGACCTTCTCGAGCGGCTGTGCGAGCGCTTCCGACTGCTCGGCGCACCTGCGCTGGAGGCGTGGGCGCGCTCCGCGCTCGCGCTCGCCTCGGCCCAGGACGACGTCCCCGACAGCGACGTCGCGACGTCGGCCGTGGCGTTCGCCCAGGCCGGCGGGGCGCCCGGGCCGCTCGCCGTGGCCTACGCGGCGCTGGCGCTGAGCAAACCCGACCTCCGCGCCGAGCTCCTCACCCTCGCCCAAGCCACGGCACGCGAGGGCGGGCTCACCTGCCGCCCTTGGACCTGGAGCCGTGACCCCGCCCCTGCGGTCAGGGACGCCCACAGGTCGCGGCCAGTGACAGCGGGAGGCGCATCGTCAGGCAGGTCCGCGATCCGACCGCACGCAGCGCCGGGGGCGTTCGACGCGGTGGATGCGTCGGCTCGTGCGGCCCTCCCCGCGGCACCTCCGGCCCACCCCGCGGCGGGCCCGTGGGGCGGGCTTGCCCTCAGGTGCTTCGGTACGTTCGCGGTGACCGCACGCGACGGTGCCGGATCGCTCGCCGGGGTCCGCCCGATCGCCCTGACCGTGCTGCGAATGCTCGCCGTCCAGGCCGGCTCACCCGTGCACCGAGACGTCATCGTCGAGGCGCAGTGGCCCGAGCTGCGAGAGCAGCCCGCCCTGCACAACCTGCACGTCTCGGTCTCCAACCTGAGGCGCGGCCTCGAGACGCTCGTCCCCGGCCACTCGCGCGAGCTGTTGGCCAGGCAGGGCCAGGCGTACGTGCTGGCCCCCGGCGAGGAGGCGGTCACCGACCTGCAGCGCTTCGACCGGCTGCTCGCCGAGGCGAGCCGTTGCCGACGTGCTGGCGAGCGCACCGGTCAGGGCCAGGCGCTGCGAGCCGCCCTCGGCCTCTACGCCGGGGAGGTCCTTCCGGGCGACGGCGCGGCCGAGTGGGTCGTCACGGTCCGGGAGCACTACCGTCTCCTGGCCGCCGGAGCCGCAGCCCAGCTGGCCCAGCTGGAGCTCAGCCGCGAACATTCGGCCGCCGCCGTCGCCGCAGCACAGCGCAGCGTGCAGATCGACCCGTGGCGCGACTCCTCGTGGCGGACCCTCATCGCTGCCCACGCACAGGCGGGTGAGCCCGCGGAGTCGGAACGGGCCAAACAGGAGTATGCCGCCGTGCTCGCGTCACTGGGGATCAGCACCATGCCGCTCGGTCCGGCTCACGCCGCCCCGGTCGCGGCCCAGCCACGGGCGGTGACCGGGCAACGCGTGTCCCGGGTCAGGACCGCGTGAAGAAGGCCATCTCACCCAAGGCAACCCGGGTGCCAGGGATCTCGCCGACAGCGCTCTTGATGGTCAGCCGGACCGCCGTGACGTCATCGGCGCCGATCATGATGTCCTGCTGACGGGGATCGTCGCGCAGATCCTCCTCCCGGATCTCGACCTCTCCGTCGGCGTTCGTGATGGACAGTTCGACCTTTGACGGGCGGCGAGTGAGGAGATACTTGCCTCGATCCCGTGACGACCCGTTGTAGATCTGCACCGCGACGAGCCGGAACGGCTCGTCAAACGTTGCCTCGAGATACTCATCGATGCCGTCGCCCGGGGCAGCGGGCGCCCACGACGTCTCGAGCCTGCCGTCCCGCGCCAAGGTCGCACCCCGACCTCGAGCCGTCGACGAGGCCACCACCAGGGTGGGCTCGTGGGGTTCCTTGCCGGAGACGCGGTCACGGACCGTCTCGACCGCCCCGCCCACCCAGGGCCACCCGACGCGGACCAGGCCGTAGAGGACTGCGGCCAGGACGACGAGCACCAAGAGACGACGGGGGGTGCGGGACCGGCGCTTCAGGACCGGTCGGGTGCCGGCCGAGATGCTCCTTGGCCGGCGTTGGAAGAGCCGCCTCCACCACGGAGGAGGCGGCATGACCGCCGCTCCGGCCAGGTCCTTCCCACACCGGCGGCAGAACTTGCGCTCCGGGGTGTTGCCGGCGCCGCAGTGCCCGCAGATGGTCTCCCCCGGCCTGGGCCGATGCTCTTCGACGGGGGCGGGCTTCTTCCGGCCCGACAGGCTGGCCTCCGTGCCCGGCTTGACCGCAGCCGGCTGGCGGGCGGCCACGGGTCGGGCGGGCGCAGGCCGGACCGGTGCCGGCTGGACGGGCACGGTCCGGCGCTGCGCACCAGGGTCGTCCCCCGGGACCGCGGCAGGCGCCGCCTCGACCTCGGTCCGTGCAGGATCCACGGGTCCGCTGTCGGCCGCCGGGGTGGCGTCCGCTTCGAGGCCCAGGCCTGCCTTGACCCGGTCGACCAGGGTCGGCCTCGACGGCTCCGGCACCTCGGGCACGGGCTCGGCTTCGGCCTCCGGTTCCGGCTCCGCCGGGCCGATTCGCTCACCCTCCCACTCGAGGTACGCCCCGCAGCCGCCGCAGAACGTCGCACCGTCCTCGTTGACGGATCCGCACTCGGTACAGATGACCGTGCTGCCACGGGTCGTCGCGTCACTCATCGGCCCATCACCTCGATCTCGTGGGTCACGTGGGGAGGCGTCGCGTCGGTGACCACCGACCGGAGGACGGCGAGGTCGACCGACTCGGGGTCGTCCAGTGCAATGCGGATCCGGACGTGGGCAGGGAAGGTTCCAGGCGGGTCGCTGCCGGGCGTGAGGGACCAGCTGGTGCCGCCGGAGTCGGCCACCTCGACCTCTCCGCCGGTCAGGTGCCGCAGGACCTGGCGCAGCCCTGCCGGGGTTCCCCGCCGCCGGTGGGCCTCGACCGCTTCCCGGACGGCGACCCGCTGGGTCGACAGGTCGGTGCTCGCCTCACGGCTGGCGCCCACCCAGGCGCCGACGAACGCGAGCAGGTCGGTCGGCGCCGTCTCCGGGTCGACGTAGGCGGTCAGGTTGTCGAGGGTGGCGAACACGGGAGCCAGCGCGTCGTCGAAGGCCGACACGAAGCGCGCCGTGAAGTCGCCGTCATGGAAGACCCCCGGGAGGAGGTGGAGGACCGGGTGGGGGGTCTCGAGCCCCGGAACCATGCCGCGCACCGTCATCCCCCCTTCGTGACCCGGACCTGGTGCCCGAAGGAGAAGATCAGGGCGTGGGGGTCGATGAGGATCCGGTCCGTGGGGTCGCCGCGCTCGGCGGTCGTGGGATCGGCGGCGAACAGCTTGACGTCCTCGACGAGCTCGGTGCCGGGGAGGCCCTGCAGCACGGCGTAGACCTCACCCGCGTGCACAGGTCGCCCGAACGGCCACCCGTCGCCGTCCGGCCCCCCGGTCAGTGGGTTGAAGTGGTGGTAGAGGGCGGCGAGCGCCGCGGCGCGCAGCCGGTCAGGGTCCTGGCGGATCCGAGCGAGGATCCGCGCCACGACGGTGACGCCCTGGTAGCTGGGCGGCTCGATGACCAGCCGGGTCCCGACGACGCGCCGTTCGTCCAGGTAGCCGGCGATCGCCTCGAGCACCGGCTCGGCAGGCACGAGTGACTCGAAGGAGAGCCGCCCGTCCGCCTCGATCGGGGCCCTCGGCACGACGAGGAGCCGGGCCCCGAGGTCGCCCTCCGCCACACAGCGGACCCGCGCGATCGAGGGGGCCGCGCGCCGGGCGAGCATCTCGACATCGAGTGCGGTGACGGCGCGGTCTCTGGTCCGCAGGTCGAGCGGACCACGTACCCGCAGCTCCTCGAGGGTCTCGCCCGCCGTCCCCCCGCTTGCCGGCCGGCGGTTCTCGACCCGCTCGATGAGCGGGACAGAGGTTCGCAGGATCGACACCGCCCGGGCGGCGACGTTGCCGCGCGGGCCGCCTCCGGAGCGGTAGACCGGCACCCTCAGCGGTGCGCCCTTGGGTGGCACCGCTCCGTATCGGGTGAGGGTCCCGTCCGGCTCCCGGACCGCCGGGGCCAGCTCGATGATGGCGGCGGCGCGGTCGACCCGGAACACGAGGTCGTCCGTTCCGTGGTCGGCGAAGGTCGCCACCTCCTCCCACGTCTGCCACCCGGGTCCGGCCGCCACCTCGAGACGAAGGGGCTGACCGTCGTCGACGACCGGCGCCCGTACCAGGGGAAAGCGCTGCCCGGGGATGCCCTCCGAGAGGCCGACGACCTCGTCGACGACCTCCTCGGCGTGGACGGCCGGGACGGTCGCGCCGACGGTCTGGACCTCGACCGATCGCACGAGGGGTGGGCTGACGTACGGCGGGTAGTCCAGCTCCGGCTCGGTGACGACGGAGCGCAGCCAGCCGGCGCGGACGCCACCCACCACCGACGTCACGTGTCCCGCGGGGACGTGGACGATCACGGAGCCGGGGCGGTTCAGGCCGCCGGTGCCGTCACGTTCGGTGTCGCACACCCGCCACGACGTGCCCGTCCATGCCTCCCAGCGCAGTGGCGCATGGTCGGGGTTGACACCCACCCCCCGCACCTCGCAGTCGAGGTGCACGGACACGGCGCAGCCCGGCGCGGCCTCGTTGAGCCCGACGAGGAGGGCGTCGCCCGGTCGCGGCGTCGTGGAGAACGCGGCGAACCCCGTCGCCTCACGCAGCTCGACCGCCCGCGGCACGACCTCCTCGTCCCGCGACTGGGTTGCCACGGCAGCCATCGACCGCACGGGGATGACCAGGTCCCGAGAGGTCTCGAAGACCGTCGCGTCGTCGTGCTCGGTCCGCACGGTGCTCACCTGCGTGCCGGCGCGCACGACGACGTCGTCGGCCTGCGCCGCAGAGAGCCAGAAGGTCACGTCGACGCTCGCCGCGGTGGGCGGATGCGGGCGCACCCCGATGAGCTCGAGGAAGGCCAGGTAGAGCTTGTCCGGGACCCGGTTGAGCCGGTAGAGGAGGGTGTCGGTGATGTACGCGAAGGTCTCGATGAGGGTGACACCGGGGTCGGACACGTTGTGGTCGGTCCACTCGGGGCATCGTTGCTGGACCATCCTCTTCGCGTCGTCGACCAGCTCCTGGAACCGGCGGTCGTCGAGGTTCGGCAGCGGGATCGACATCAGGAGCCACTCCGTTCGGTCGGCGGGATGACGTAGAACGGGAAGACGAGGTTGCGCGGGTCGTTCGTGCCGAGCAGCGCGTAGCGGATGTCGATGTGGAGGGTGCCCTGGTCGACCTCGTCGAAGCGGACGTCGACCGCCTCGAGGTCGATGCGCGGCTCCCACCGCTCGAGGGCGACGCGCACGGCATACGCGATGTCCCCGGCTGTGCTCGCGTCGGCAGGTGCGAAGACGTAGTCGTGGACGGCGCAGCCGAACTCGGGCCGCATCGGACGCTCACCGGGGGCCGTTGCGAGGATGAGCCGGATGCTCTCCTCGATCTCGCGGACCCCCGAGGCCAGAGCGATCCCCCCGGTCGCGTCGGCGCGCAGGGGGAAGGCCCAGCCCTGGCCCACGAACTCCTCGGCCACGTCAGCCCCCGATCAGGACGGTCGGGCAACCCGGCGGCAGGATCGGGGCTCCGCACCCGGCCAGGTCGCCGACGCGCAGCGCTGGTCGACCGCCGATGAGCACCGTCGCCGAGCCCTTGGGGAACGGAGTGGGCGGGTGAACCGCCGGCGGGGGGAACGCACAGGTGTGCAGGTCCCCGACGACGGCTGCGGGCAGGCTGCCGACGAGCACGGTGGGCACGCCGGGACCGGTGACCACGCCGGGATGGGCCGTCTGGTCGGTGACCCGCGCTGCCGGGAGCATCTGTCCGTCCTCCATGGTGTTCGTCCGGATGGTGGTCCGTCTGGTGATCGGCCGGGGCGATCCCGCCCGTCGGCCGCTAGTTGATCTTCACGAGCGCGCCCCTGACCGTCGTCGAGCCGCTCGCCGAGAGCTCGGCCGTCCCCTGCCCCGCGACCTTGACGGTGGCGCCGGTGAGCTCGCCCGCCGCCTGCGCCGTCAGCTTGACGTTGACGCCCTTGATGGCGCAGTCGGTCTTCGCGTCGATCGTGACGTTCATGCCCTTGAGGGTGATGTCACCGGAGCTGGACTCGAGGGCGATGTTGCCGCCGGAGGTGGCGACCTTGACGTCCTTCTTGGCGGTGACGGTGACCGGTCCTTCGCTGACGATCTCGATCGCCGCGTCGGCCTTCTGCACCAGGGTGACGCGCTGCTTGCCGTCGTGGGTGGACAGGGTGATGCTCTCCTTGCCGGGCTCTTCGAGCAGCTCGAGGAGCATCCCGGTGCGGGACACGAAGGCCCGCCGGACGATGCTGCCGGTGCCGCCGTCGACGTGCTTGTCCATGGGCACCGTGGGGAGGTCCTTGCCGTTGTAGAGGCCGCCGAGCACGTACGGCTCCTCGAAGTCGCCGAGGCCGAAGGCCACGAGCACCTCGTCGCCGACCTCGGGCAGGATCACCCAGCCCCTCCCCTTGCCGGCGCCGGGCTGGAGGGTCCGCGCCCATGTGCTGACGAAGTTGTCGGAGAGGGCCGGAAAGGTGACGCGGACCCGGCCGAGCCGCTCCTTGTCCTTGACGTCGCTGACGACGCCGACGGCGACCCCGTGCATACGCCCTGACCGGGCCTCGGAGCCCCCTGCCGTGGCCAGTCCGTATGCCGTCCGGTCGGAGGTGTTGCTCACGGTGAAGGCGGTGAGGTAGCCGCGGTCCGCTCCGAACTCGTGGCGGGTCGACGTGAGGGTGTAGCTGCCGTTGAACGGCTTGCCGACTCCGGCCAGGGACACGGCCGCGCCCGCGCGGAGCTTGGGGTTCCCGCGAGCCATGCCCTCGAGCTCTGCGTGCGTGCCGCCGATCCGGTCCGCGATCGCTGTGGCCATGGTCGTGCAGCCTTGCTGGTCGGGCTGGGTCGTCCGTGCCTCGACGAGCGGCGGGGCCTTGACGACCTTGGCCAGCTTCCCGGGGTCGAGCCCGTCCACGGTGGCGCTCGTGGTCCCGGCCGTCGCGGTGCCGATGATCGCCTTCTTCTGCTTGACGTCCCACGACCGGACCTCGACGGACGGGACCTGGTCGGCGGCGCTGACGCAGGCGCGGAGCGAGACGAGGTTCACCCCCTTCTCGAGGACGAGGGGATCCCGTCGCGCATTGGCCCCACCCGGGGCCGTGGAGGCGGACGTCGCCCTGCGGAACTCGAGCTTGCCCTCCTTGACCGCGAGCACCGCACCCGTCCGGACCGCCAGTCGCTGCAGCAGCGCCCAGTCGCTCACACCGGCCTGGGCGACGTGCTCGAGGACCCCCCCTGCTGCCTCCACCGACCCCATCTGGAGGCCGACGCCCCCGGCCTTGGCCCGGACGATGTCAGCCGGTTTCTGGTTGACGAACGACTCCACCCGTCGCCCTCGGTAGAGCCGGTGTGAGAGGTCGTAGCCCCTGACGACCGTGCGCGTGCCGCCGGTCGTCAGCTCCACCTCCATCGCCGTCACCTCACCCGAGAACAGCTTCGTCGGGGCGCCGTCACCGCTCTGCTGCACCGCGAGGGTGACCGGCGTGCCGATCTCGACACCGGCCAGACCCAGCACCTCCGCACCGTCGTCGAGGAAGCGGAGCACGAGCATGTCGGGGACGCCGAGCGAGTCGTCCACCGTCGCGCTCGTCAGCTTGGCGGCCACCTCGGCCGTCAGCGGTCTGCCGTTGATCTGCACGACCGGAGTGCTGCTCGTCTCCTCACCCAGCACTGGGGAGCTCCTCTCCCGCGGGGAGCAGGATGCTCCGTCCCGCTGCGAGCCGCAGGGGGTCGTCGATGTCGTTGGCGTGCGCGACCGCTCGCCACATCGAGGCATCGCCGTACTCCTGGTAGGCGATGCCGGGGAGGGTGTCGCCGTCGACGAGAACGTGGACGCGCCTCGGCACCAGGCTCCCGGAGGTCGGGTTCTGCCCCGGCGTCTCCCCGGCGAGCTCGTCGAGCTGGACCGTGCAGATCGCCCGGATCGGCATGCCTCCGGAGGTGAAGACGGTGTACTTCGCCGTGACGCTGCTGATGTAGGCGAGGAACCCGGTGAGCCCTCCCCATCGGAAGAGGACCCACGGTGGCGAGCCCTTCTTCTTGGTGTGTGACGAGGGAGTCGGCACGCAGCAGGCGAAGAGCTGCTCGACCCGCTTGACGACGCTGTCGTCCTGCTTGTCCGAGGCATCGAAGAACATCTCGAGGGTGAGCTTCGAGGGCTGGGGGCCCTGGTACTGGGGAGGAGCGCTCTTCTTGTTGCCCTTCCCGGTCTCGCGGCTCCACTTGGCCGACTTGCTCAGGCTGAGCTCCTTGGGGTTGAACTGGAACTCGATCTTCGCGATCTGCGCGCCCGGCTTGGAGAGGGACCCGTCCGGCGACGGCTCGTGCAGCTGCAGGTAGGCGTGCTCGAGCTTCGGGCGACCACCCGTCGCAGTGTTGCCGGTCTTCCCGGAACCGGTGGCGGAGAACGCGACTGGGGTCGGCATGGCTGCTCAGTTCGTCCCGGGGCGAGGCCCCGCCGCCGGGGCGGCGACGAGGAAGCCGTGGTGTGCGATCTCCACCGTCTCGGTGAGGACCTTCGGGGAGTCGGCGGACATGCTCGGCCCCGTCCACCGGACCGGGACCACGTCGATGAGCCCCCAGGTCGCGATGACCCGGCCCCCAGCAGTCATCGCCTCGATGGTGCCGGTCGCGCCCCGCGTGTAGCCGGTCGCCATGCTCGCGAACCACTTCGCGATGGTCTCCGTCTCGCGGCCGAGGGGTCGCGACAGCTTGATGTTCGGGTACTTCAGCTTGGTGGGCAGCTGCCAGACGAACCCGTTGTTGCCGCCCTCCTCGCGGGACTCGAGCACGACCTCGCAGCCCAGCCCTTCGCAGCTGGTGAAGGCACCCAGGCTCTGGTCGTCGAGCTTGACGACGAAGGCCACCGACAGTGCGGTGTCGACGTCCTGCAGCACGCTCATGTCATCCTCCTGTCACCATGCGTCGGTCCGTAGCCCGCGCCGCTCCCGCTCGACGAGCAGCTCCGCACGGAGCCGGAGCATGAGCGGGTCGTAGAGCTTGCGCGCCAGCTCGTCCACCTCGCTGGCCGAGCCCGCCGTCGCCGCGCCTCCGCCGGGCGCGTCTGCCTGAGCGGAGGGTGCGGTGCTCGATGGGCTCGGCGCCGCGCCGACCTGCACCTCGGCTGGATCCGGATCCGGTTGAGGACTGCCAGCGCCCACCGCTGTCGAGGGCGCCTCGGCCGGGTCGCGCACCAGTACCCGGTCGTATGCCGCTGGGCTCGGTCTCCCGAGCGGCATCCCGATGGCCGGCGCCGGGCCGGGAACCTGCGGCTGGGTGGTCGGCGGCCACGGGCTGGCTCGGTGGCTGCCGATGCGCAGGGCCTGCACGGTCTCGAGCGACCTGGGGGCGGCGTCGTGTCTCGCCCTCTGCGGCGAGCTCAGCCAGACACCGTCGGCGCCGGCTGCCCGCTGGGCCGTGATGGAGGCCGACGGTTGTCGGCCTGTGCGGGCGGCAAGAGGGGTCGAGGTCCGCGGGAGCCCGGTCGCGGCTGTCCCCACAGCGCGTGAGTCGTTCGACGAGGGCTGGTCGAACAGGCCCTGGAGCGGCACGACCCGCTGGTCGGTGAGCGGAACGGCCCGGAGGTCGGGGAGCCGAACGACGGGTGAATCCGACACGGGGGCGCTGCCCGAGGGTTCGCTCGGGACCACCGCCGCAGTTCCACTTCCGAAGGCCGGGGCGGCCCACGCCGAGCCGCCCGTGACTGGGTCGTCCCACGCCGAGCCGCCCGTGACTGGGTCGTCCCACGCCGAGGACGGGGCAGGGTCGTCGCGGTCCCGGCCCGTCACGTCGGGCGTGACGGGTGGCGCCTCATCGGCGAGTGAGGGCGCCGACCATTGGCCGGCGATGGGCGCGCGGTGACTCTCGTCCGGCGGCGCCGGCATGGCATCCGACGTGGTCTCGGTGCGTTGGGCAACGGGGAGGCTCAGCGGCTGGTGACCTGGTCTCGGCAGCGCGGGGTCAGGCACCACCGCGCCAGTCCCTGCGGCCTCGTCCGATCCGGGCGAGGGGGGCGCTGGCGGCCCGGGATCCGGCATCGACGGCAGGGGCTCGCCGAGTCCCAGCCGCGGCCGACGCGGAGCCGGGGCGCCCGGGCCGGCCACCGGTGCAGGCACCTCGGCCTCCGAGGCAGGTGTCCCGACGTCGACGTCCTGCGGTGGCTCCGGCCGGTCGGCGCCGTCCTCCCCACCCGACGGCGACGGTGGGGACTGCTCCGGCTCAACAGGAACCTCGACCGGGTCGACGGCCCGCTGCACCGGAAGCGGCGTCGGGAGCTTCGTCGGCTCCTGGGTCGGGTGGAGGTCCGGTCGGGTGGTCGGCTCGACGAGCCACGCAGGGGCGGTCCCTTCCCCCGCCCGGTGGTCCGGGCCCCACGCCCGGCCCCCGGACAGGTCGTCGTGGGACGTGGGAGTCACGGCCGTCGTGGACCGCTGCACCTCCAAGGTCCCGTCGTCGGGAGTCCCGTCGGCTACCCGCGAGGCGGCAGGCTCCGGACCCGCCGTCGATGCGGAGGCGGCGGGCTCCGGACCCGTCGTCGGTGCTGGGGCGACGCTCCCCGGGCCGTCGGTGCCGTGGCCCGGGCCCGACGGTTCCCGGGTGGGCTCGGGCGACTGGCGTGCCACCGAGAACGCAGCTCGCTGCACCGTCGGTGACGGCAGGGCCGGCCACGGTCGCTCGGGAACGCCCCCGTTGGGCTGCCTCGGTGGCGCCGGCTCGGCCGACCCCACGGAGTGCCGCGGCAGTGACGGTGCCTGCACCGCGGTGTCGGGGGAGGTCGTCCCCGGTGCCGTCCCGAGCGGCGAGGACACCGTCGGTGGAGGTGCGTCCGCCGACGGCGGAGGTTCGTCCACCGACGGCGGAGTGTCGTCGGGGGAGGAGTCGACGGGGGCGGACGGGACGGGCGAAGCATCCCCGGCCTCGGGAGCCGCTGGTTCGGGGACCGGCTCGGTCTCGTCCGGCAGCGCGACATCGAGCGGCAACGACTCGGCCGTCAGCTGCACGAGCGGGAGGCCGTCGTCCGGCGCGGACGTCAGCCCCGGCGAGCCCGCGGCGGGCTGGGAGGCGGGGACTGCGGCATACGAGGTCGTCGGGAAGGTGCTCGACGGTTCGGTGGAGCGGCGCTGTACCTGTGGTTGGTGCGGGGGGACCCGCCCTGCCGCCACCGGCATCGCCGTCGCGCCTGCTCCCGGTGTCGGTCCACCGAGTCCCCAGGCGTCCGGGTCCGGGCCGACCCGCGGGATGACCGGGTCCACCTGTCGCGTGAGCGCGCCTGTCAGGGCGGCGCTGCGCCAAGAGGCCAGGCCGGTGGCGAACTCGACCGGGTTCGTCGTGAGGGCCGGTGTGGGCAGCGTGCGCTGGAGTGCGGGCAGTGCCGCCCAGGCCGCGGTGGGGCGGTCCAGCACCGACTGCTGCGACGCAGTCGCGACTGCCTGCGCGGGCGCCCCGGCAGGCTGGCGACGGTTCCACGGCCAGCGCATCCGTCATCTCCCCTCGGAGATCCGCTCGTTGAGGTTCGCGATCTCCCCGACGTAGCGGCGACGCTGGCCGTGTTCGAGGTCGAGGATGTCGTCGAGCGGCCAGTGGAAGTGGAAGGCCACGTACGCCACCTCCTCGTAGATCCGGTTGGGGGCGTACGTCATGATTCCCCCAGGCGCCCACCCGAGAGGTCGACGGCGAACCGGTGCGAGCACTGCGGGCAGGTCACCGCGGCGCGGGTGTGGCCCTCGGTGTTGATCCGCCGGTAGAAGTCCTGGAGGAAGGCCACGTCGGAGGCGAACATGTTCTCGATGACCGCGGACGTGATCGAGGTGAGGGTCCCCAGCGAGGTGATGACCCGGGCCAGGAGGATGACGCTCGTGAAGGCCGCGTTCTCCATGACCCGGGCGTCGTAGAGGGGCAGCAGCTCGTCGCGCGCGGTGGCGAGTCGCATGACGCCGTGCCGGTGCACGACCCCCTCGGAGTCGACGAAGCCCCGAGGAAGCTCGAACTCGAACTGGGTTCGCAGGGTGGGTCGCTCGGGCACGAACGGGGCAGGGCGGTCGAGGTCGGTCGCCGCCCCGAGGTCCGCCAGCGAGCCGTTGATGCGCGAGCGTGCCATCAGGCGACCGTCGTCTCGTCGTAGCAGAGCGTGAACTTCTCGGTCGCGGTCTCCGTGGCGCCCGCCTTGAGGGTGCTCACCTCGACCTTCTGGACCCAGACGTTCTTGTACTCCAGGGTCTTGATCGTCGCGCCGGTGAAATCGGTGATCTCCACTGCGGCCGTCTTGCGCACGCCCTGGAGGTCACCCTCCATGACCTGCTTGAGCCAGTCGGTGATCGCCTTGCTGTCGGTCAGGCCGCGGGTGACGACGATCTGCCCGGCCTTGGGGCGGCCGATGACGTTGCGGATGATGTACTTGCCGTCCTTGGTCTGCTGCTTCATCTCGATCTTGTCGACCTCGGCGGTGAGACCGGACACCTCGATGACCTTGGGCACCTCGATCCCGTCGATGGTGAGGCGGAAGCCGTTCGCGGCGGCTGAGTCGAGCTCGTCGGGCAGTGGCATGGTGCACGGTCCTTTCGTGATGGGTCGCCGGCTACTCGCTGACGAGGCTGACGCCGCCCGAGAACTGGGACAGCTGGAAGATGACGAACTCCGCCGGCTTCACCGGGGCGACCCCGACCTGGCACACGACCTGGCCCGCGTCGATCCCCTCGGCGGGGTTGGTCTCGGAGTCGCACTTGACGAAGTACGCCTCGTCGGGCGTGAACCCGAAGAGGGCGCCCTTGCGCCACTCGTTGACGAGGAAGGCGCTGATGGTGCGCCGGACCCGAGCCCACAGCTGCGGGTCGTTCGGCTCGAAGACGACCCACTGCGTGCCGATGAGGATCGACTCCTCGAGGTAGTTGAACAGCCGCCGGACGTTGAGGTAGCGCCAGGCCGGGTCGCTCGACAGCGTCCGCGCCCCCCAGACGCGCAGCCCCCGGCCCGGGAAGGACCGGATGCAGTTGATCCCGACCGGGTTGAGCAGGTCGTGCTCGGCCTTGGTGAT
Source organism: Knoellia aerolata DSM 18566 (assembly GCF_000768695.1). Lineage (GTDB taxonomy): Bacteria > Actinomycetota > Actinomycetes > Actinomycetales > Dermatophilaceae > Knoellia > Knoellia aerolata. The sequence goes on along the minus strand of NZ_AVPL01000020.1, from coordinate 29,770 downwards.
CTGCGTCTGCAGGCTGATCGCGCCGCGCACCACCTCGTTGGCCGGCGCCTTGTGCACTCCCCGGGTGTCGTCGTTGCGAGCCCAGATGCCGGCCGTGTGGCCGCTCGGTGGCACGTGGATGTTGGTGCCCGTCGCCGGGTCGAAGACCTTGACGTACGGCCAGTAGAGGGTGGCGAACTTCGAGTCGTAGCCGGCCTCGTTGACCCGCCAGTTGAGGATCTGCTGCGGGTTGAGCCCGGGCGGCGGGTCCAGGATCGCGACGCGGTCGCCCATGAGCTCGCAGTGGCTGATGATGCCCAGCTGGACGGCCTTGAAGGTCTCGAGGTCGATGGAGCCCTGCTCGAGAGCCGCGACGAGGTCGGGGACGGCGACCATCGTCACCTCGTCCACCGCCTCGAGCCCGCTGAATCCGGTCCGCTGCGCGACGTCGCCGACGTAGTCGCCCGCGCCCATCTCGGTCGCGTCCGGTCCCGCAGGCTCCGGCTCGGGCGAGGCGAGCTCGACGGCGCCGCGGTCGATCCTGACCAGCGGGGCGTCCGGCGCGGTCGCCTCGATCCTGATGTGCTTCGACTGTGCCACCTTGGTGACGACGTAGGCGTCGCCCTCCTTGGTGGAGACGTTCTCGTAGGTCTCGACCGGCTTGCCGTCGACGACGACGGCGAGCGTGAAGACGTCGGCCGGAAGGTCGTCACCCTTGCCGTCGGAGACCTCGACGCTGATCGGCTTGGTCGCCTTGGCGTTGGCGGCGGTGACCGTGAAGCCGCCGAGCAGGGCGCGCGGGGCGTCCACCACGGGGGGGACCTCGGCCTTGCCCGCCGGCTTCGAGCCGATGGCTTCCGGGTGGTGCCCGTTCGTGCTCCCGCCACCGACGCGGACGACGAAGCAGTTGCTCCCGCCGTTCTGCATGTAGCCGTAGACGGCGTGGGCCAGGTACGCGCCGGGCATGAAGTCACCGAAGGTCTCGGCGAACTGGGTCCAGTTCGACACGAGCGTGGGCTCGTGCATCGGGCCCTTCTGCGCCAGTCCGACGAACGCGGCGACCGAGGTGCCCACACCCTCGATGGGCCGGCTGCCGGCCTCGACCTCCTCGACGTAGACACCGGGTGAAAGGTAGTTCGGCATGCCGCCTCCTCGGGATCGTGCAGGATCAAGCCAGAGTCCTCCCGGGCGATCACGGTCGATACGTCCGTCAGGCCGTCAGGTCGGGTAGACCGCCATGCCCCATGGGGCACAGCCAGGGCAACGGTGATGAGGCGTAGCTACTGGCCCCGACGACGGCTGCGCGGTCCCTGCGAGCGGGCGCTGTTGTATTCGGGTGATGGCTGGGAGCGGCACACCGGCCTCCGTAACCGTCGTGGACCTCGGCCACCGTCGCGCCCCGTCATCGGCACAGCGCAAGATCCTGCGGCACGTCACCACAGCTGCTGGCTTGTCATGGAACCAGTACTCGGGCGTGTGCCAGAGCTGCCACAGCGAAAGCGCGCCGCTGCTTGGTGACTCGGTCGTGTGCAGCGATAGCAGCCTTCGCGCCCCTTAAGGGCGTCAGCCCAAAGAGGTACGCCTGATGTGCCAGGACCGCCTGGGTCGCGAGAGCCTCCCTTTCCGCCTCAGTCATCTTGCGTCGAGCGAGCCCAAGCACAGCGATCTGCTGGTTAGCCTCGGCCGACGCGGACGAGCCGAGCGTCCCGAGGAAACGAGCGCGCTCAGGAGTCCCTTCCTTCCCTCGCTGCTGTCCTTGGGACTTAAATGTCCCGTGATGCCCCTTCTCGGTGAGGTCAAGAGTCGGATCGTCGGTGGGGCTGTAATTTACGATCGCGGACCGGAGGCCAGATTGTTGCTCGGGATGGTGCCACTGATGTCCTCGTGCGTAGTCGGGGGCGCCCGGAACCGGCCGGTCTCCATAAGCCCGCACTCTGGCGTCCTGCACGATGTCGGCCTCATTCTTTGATGGGTCGCGGTGGTGAATCGTCGCCTTCAGAAGCGCACGTTCCACCACTTCCACGCTCCTGGCCTTCAGAATGCGTTCCGCCAGGGCGCTGGTGACGTGGAACGGGGGCAGGGAGTACGTCGCGGAAGATGACAGCAGCCAGGCCTGCATGGCTTGGATTTCGGCGGGACCGTATTGAGGTTGCTTTGCTTGCGTCGCGCCCTTCTTCTTGGGGTTGATGGCGCCTTCGACCGACCAGTGGTTGCCCTCGGGAACCAACACCAAGGACTGCATCCGGTAGCGGAGCCTGATCGCTCCGAGCACGGGAGTCAGCAGCTTCCCGGCCACGGGCTTCCCGGCGAACTTGTTCGCGGCGGCCACACCGGCCGCGACTCCCTTGTCGAGGCGGTCCTGCTTGTCCTTGGCGATCTGCTCGGGCGTCTTCTCCTTGATGCCCAGCTTCCTCTTGACCTTGGCCGTGAGCTTCTTGGCGCCGGCCTTGATCTTGCCGCCGATCCTCTTGGCGAGGCCCAGGAACTTCTTGCCCATCGCGACGGCCTTGCCGACGACCCAGTCGACGACCTTCATGACCGGCCTTTGGACGGTCTCGATGATCTTCTTGATCTTGTCCGCGATGCCGCCGAGCCCGAGCAGTGAGGCGAGGAAGCCGATGAGGATCGGGACGAGCTTGCCGAGGGTCTGCTCGATCTTGTCCGCCACGGCCCCGACGCCGCCCGCCGCGATCGACTCGACCGAGTCCAGCACCGAGTCGACGAACTCCTTGATCTGGGCGGCCTTCTCGACGAAGAACATGACGACGTCGTAGATCATCTTGCAGGCCTTGATGAAGGCGCCGGCGGGGTTGAGCATCGAGATGAGCCAGGTGATGCCAGCCTTGATGATCTGGGTGGCCACCATCTCCTGGATCTGGCCCATGATCGTCTCCTTGATGTCACCGGCCTTCTCCAGGACCCACTTCCACAGCCCGCCGATGCCCTCGGCCACGAGGATCTTGAGGACCTCGAACGCTCCGATGACCTTGTCCCAGACCAGCTGCAGCCCGGGGACCTTGGCGAAGATCCGGGCCTTGACCCGCTCCCACGTGAGGCCGAGGATCGACAGGACGAGCTGGACGACGCCCTTGAGGTCGAATTTCGCCGGCAGTTCGATCCCGCCCTCGGACAGCGCCCCGAAGAGCCACTTCTGCAGGCCCTTCTTGAGGTGGTCGAGGACGTTGGCGCCGAAGTTGACGATTCCGGTCTTGACCGCGCGCACGAAGTTGCCGAGGAAGCCGATCGGGTCCTTGATGATCTTCCCGACGGCGGCGGCAGCCCGGGCAAGGACGCCCAGCAGCATGTCCTTGAGCTTGAGGATCGTCTCGATGACGCCCTTGATGGCGCCGATCGCCTTGTCCACCAGGCCCTTGTTCTCCGCCTGCAGCGCCTCGATCCGGTCGTCGAGCCCCTTCCGCGCCTCGACGTACTTGCTCGCGAGGCTGTCGACCAGCCCGTTCTGCTTGTCGTCGACGTCGGACTCGAGCTTGCCGAACTGGTCCGCCACCTGCTCCGCCGCCTCGGCGCCGACCTTCGCCAGATCCGGACCGAGCGTCTTCACGTAGGCCGCGACATCGGCCTTGCCCTTGGCGATGCGCGCCTTCGCCGCACCCAGGTCGGTGGCGACGATGTCGGCGACGCCCGAGATGACCCCTTCCATCTCCTTGAGGTAGAGCTCGCGGCCCGCCTCGAAGAACTCGTTGACGGCGGACGGCATCCCGACGAGCTTGTCCTTGGCCCACTTCAGCCCGCCGAGCCAGCCGCCGTAGCGGTCGCGCTTGTAGGCCGACATCTTCGCCTCGACGAACGCCTCGAACGTGGCACGGGCGCCCCGCTCACCCTGCTCGAACGCCTTGTCGACCTTCGCGTCGATCCCGTCGAGGATCTTCTTCACCTCCGACTCGGCGCCGGCGAAGATCGCCTGGACGTGCGCAGCCACCTCGGCGCGCTTGGACTCGTCCTTCGACTTCGTCGCAGCCTTGCTGCCGGTGACCTGGGCGAGGGCGGTCCCCTTGGCCGCCTGTATGCCGGCCACGGCGGTCTTCGTCTCCGCATCCGCTCCCGCTCGGGCCTGGGTCAGCGTCGCCGCCTCGGCCTGGCGGAACTGCGCCGGACCGGTGTCCGCATGCGCGGCCGCCTCCTGCTTCGCCGCGAGCGCGCCGGTGAACTCCGGCTCGTTCGACTGCGCGAGCTGCTCCTGCGAGACCCCCGCCTCGTCGAGCTCCGAGGTGGCCTGGCGCTTCCCCGCCTCGAGGTTGAGTTGCTCGGCAGGAGCGGGCTTGGGCACCGCTCCGCCCGCAGGGATGCTCGCGGCCTGCCCGGGGTCCTCCGGCGTCATCGGGGCGACCGGTTTCGCCACGGCCTTCGACGAGTCCGGGGGCGTCGTCGTCGCCGTCTCGATCGCCTCGGCCGACTGCTGCTTGTTGCCGCTGACGAGGCCCTTGACCTCGCCCTTGACCTCGCCGGCCTGTCCGGACTTCTTGTACTCGTCGGCCTGCTCGAGGCTCTTGGGGGCCTTGGCCTCGATGGCGGCCTTGACGGCGGCGATGAAGGCCTTCTTGTCGAAGGAGCCGGCGGGCTGAGCGTCCATCGTGTCGAGCTTGGCGGCCTCGGCCTGGCTCGAGGCGTCGTTGGCGGGGGGCAGTGCGGCGTCCTGGGCCTCCTTGGCCTTGCTCGCCGCCGGGGGGTGGGCCCGCTTCGCCTTCGCATATCCCCCGACGGCGCCGGTGACAGCCTTGAACGCGGGATCGTCCTGCGGCCGGAGCCGACTGGGGGCGACCGGGGGCGCGAGCACGTCGACCGGGCCGTTGGCCATGGGCGCTGCCACCGACCCGCCTCCGCCGGGCTTCACTGTCGGGGCGCCGCCCCCGCCGGGCCTGCGGGTCGCTGGTCTGGCCCGGCCTCCCTTGGCCAGCGGTGACTTCGGCGGAACGGGCTTGGCCGGGGGTGTGGGCTTCTTCGGCGCTACCGCGGCCGGACCGAAGCCGGTCTTGGTGACAGCGAGCGCCGAGGCCGGCGGCTTCCTGTCTGCGCCGTCGATGTCGACGGGGACGCCGACGGACTTGGCCAGTCGCAGGCCGTCCTCGAGTACCCGAAGGTCCGGGTCGTCCCGTCTGGCCTGACCGATCGCGGCATCGAGCAACTCGGCCCTCTCGCTGCCACCCGGGCGACCCTTGGCCGCGAGCAGGGCCGTGACGGCTGCGTTCCCGGCGCTTCGCTGCAGCGCGAGCAGGGCGTGCCGCGGCATCGCGGCCGACGGGGCGGGCGCCGCTGCCGGCGTCGGCCCCGGGGTGCGGGTCCGTCGTCTCGCCTCCCGGAGGGCGGGGATCGGCGCCGAGGTCATGGCCCTCAGAGTCCTCTGCGGACCGCTCCGCGCCGGCTCAGCCGCTCTCCTCGTCCTCGGCCTCGTCGCGCTGCAGGGGGCGGTCGGGCTCGACGGAGCGCTGGACCTCCTCCTCGTCGTCGCCCTCGCGCTGCACCGTCGCGTCGAGTCGTTGGACTGCGGGTGCCGTCGCGGTCGCCGCGACTGTCGCGGCCGTCGCAGTCGGCGTCGACATCGCGACGATCCGCTCGGCGTTGGCGGCCGCCTCCCGCTCGAACCGGTCCCCGGGGTCGCTCACCCTGATGCCGGCGCCCGTCGCGGTCCCGTCCACCGGCCCGGACCGCTGCTGCACGACGTGGGTCAGCTCGTGGGCCAGCATCGTCCGGCCCGACGGGGACGACGGGTCGTAGGTGCCTCGCTGGAAGACGATGTTGGAACCGACCGTGTAGGCGTGGGCGTTCACCGCCTTGGCGGAGGCGTGCGCATCCTCGCCGTTGTGAACGCGCACATCGGCGAAGTCCGTGCCGAAGCGCCGCTCCATGTCTTCGCGCACGGGCCCGCCGAGCGGCATACCTCCGCCCTTCCCCAGCACGGCGCTCACCGGGTTCTCCTCGGTCTCCGCCACGCGCTGGACCGCGTCGTTGCCGACGATCCGTTGAAGACGCAGCAGTCCCTGGCTGCCGAGCACCTCGGGCCGCCCCGCCGCGGCGGCTCGCAGAAGCGTCGCGTCCGTGGCGCCCACCTCGCGCCTGGACCTGGGTCGAAGGCTGTCGTGGTCCGCTTCGTGGTCGTGGGCGTGCATCGCGGTCCCCTCCTCGTCGATGGGTCTCGGTCCACGATGCCCCCACCCCTCGCTGCACGGACCGGCGGACCGAGCGGCTCATGGGGCATCGAACCCTGCCCTTCCGGGCACTCAGGCGAGCATGGCGTGGTAGCGGCCGAACTCCTGCTCGACGCAGAGCCGCCCCAGCTTGCGGTACTCCCGCTGGACCGCCATGACCACCTGGGCCATCGTCACCGGCGAGTCGGCGTTCGCCGCGAGGTAGGCCGCAGTGACCGCGGCCGAGCGGATCCCCCCGCCGCTCAGTTCGAACGACTCCGAGCAGAACTCGAGATCGAGGGACTCCGACTGTGGCAGGGGGCGCAGGCAGTTGCGCCAGAGGACCAGTCGTTGGCCCGCGTCGGGCATCGGGAAGTCGACGATCACGTCGAGGCGACGGGTGAAGGCCTCGTCGATGTTGGCGCGGAGGTTGGTCGCGAGGATCGCGAGGCCGTCGAAGCTCTCCATGCGCTGCAGCAGGAACGCGCTCTCGACGTTCGCGTAGCGGTCATGGGCGTCCTTGACCTCCGAGCGTTTCCCGAACACGGCGTCGGCTTCGTCGAAGAGGAGCACCCCGTTGACGCCGGCTGCCGCGTCGAAGATCCGGTCGAGGTTCTTCTCGGTCTCCCCGACGTACTTGTCGACCACCGTGGCGAGGTCCACGACGTAGAGATCGAGCCCCAGCTCACCCGCGACGACCTCGGCGGACATCGTCTTGCCCGTCCCCGAGTCCCCGGCGAAGAGGGCCGCGACACCGAACCCCCGCCCGCCTCCCGGGCGCATCGCCCAGTCGCCGAGAACGCGCTCGCGGTGGCGGGCGCGGGCCGCGACCTCCTGCAGCGCAGTCATCGTCGACACCGGCAGGGCGAGGTCGGTCCAGCCGACGGCCGGCTCGACACGGCGTGCGAGTCGCTGCAGGGCGCTGCCGTTCTCTCCCCGGGCACCGGCTCGCACGTGCTCGACGGTGACCCGGCGGTCGTCGGCGATCCGGGCCTGGAGCCTCGCTGCCTCCGCCGCACGCGCGACCTGGGTCGGGCGCATGAGGAACTGAGACGTGGCGTCGCCGGCGTCGAAGTCGACATCGGCGTCGGCCAGGACCTCGCGCCACAGGGATCCACGCTCGGACAGGGTGCTCTTCGGCACGTCGACGAGCAGCGGCACTGCCGCTGACCAGGCGGGGTCCCACGAGCACGAACCCACGAGCAGCACAGGCAGCGGAAGAGGGCTGAGGGCGGAGAGCAACTCGGCACTCATCCCTTTCTCCGACACGGGCCCGGCGAGCACACCCGCGCGGGTCAGGCGGGCCTCGCGGGCCACACAACGTGCTGCCGCCGCGGCATCGGAATGGCGGCCGAGGGCCTCGAGGTCGACACACACCGAGCGGAGCCCCAGACGTGCGAGGGCGTTCGCGGCCACGAGCATGCCCGAGCCGGTCGGTGGCTCTCGCAGGTAGACGAGCTTCGTGCCCATCGCCAGGGCGTCGGCCAGCTCGGTGCCGTCCCCCCAGTCGACCTCCGGCACAGGACGCAGGATCTGGGCCACCAGCTCGTCGGGGACGTCGATGCCGAGAAGGTGGGCGAGGACGCGGTCGGGCACCCTGAGGGCCCGGCCGGGGAACGGTCGGTCGAGGTCCTCGACCACGACGAGCCCACACGTGATGAGCGGACCGCACGAGAGCCGCTCACGACCCGCCACGGAGGCAAGCGCCACGCCGCACACGGCCAAGGCGACGGCGACCGAGGGCCGCCGCCGCGTCACGTCGTCGTTGAGGTAGCCGAAGAGCTGCTCGAAGCGAGGGTCGAGGTCACAGGCGACCGCGACGAGCAGCAGGTCGACGTCGAGCGGCGACAGCCGGCACGTGGCGGCCAGGGCCTCGAGCCGGCTCGTCGACCCCGGCTCGGAGACGACGGTCTCGCGCGCGGGGAGCCGCTCGACGAGCCGCAGCAGTGACTCCGGCTCGCCGTCGAGCACACGGTCGATGGCGTCGTCGCTGAGGTAGAGGCCGCGGAACGGGTCGTCCGGAGCCGGGTCGGTGGACCGCTTGAGCGCGACCAGCGCTCGCAGGTGCTCCTCCAGCCTTCGGAGCCGGGTCAGGAGCTCGGCGACGTCCGACGAGCCGGTCATCTCGCACCTCGCCGGGGCCGCGACCTGGGCGGCTGCCCCGCCGCCCCCTTGACCGTGATGGGCCGAGAACCGGTCCCGTCGTGTGCCTCGGCACCGTGCGCGCCACGTGGAGGTGCGACGTGCTTCTGGCGTCGTGGGTCCCGGCCACCGCCGGAGCGGTCGGCGAGGTCGACGATCGGACCCTCCTGCACCGGTGGACCGGCCGGGAAGTCGATGCCGATCTCGACCGGCGCGATGACGACGAGGTCGAGCGAGGGCTTCAGCTCTCCGCCGAGCGAGGACCACACGTCCGCGAAGCCACGATCCTCGGGTGGCGGCAGACCGACCGAGACGGGCACCGGGAGGCCCGCCTCGGCGATGGGCCCGACGACGAGCTCCGGGGGGAGCGCGTCGTACTTGAGGAAGCAGCGCAGCAGGGACGACAGGAGCCGGTGCTCGTCCTCGGGCCGCTGTGTCCACGCGGTGACGAGGTAGGACATCTTGAAGTGCCGGGGCGCCGGCCGCCTCCGGACGACCGACCCGTCCGGCCCGCGAACGTCGACCCAACCCCGCTCGCGCCGCCGGAGGTCCTCACGGATGTCGTAGAGGTAGACGTCGATCGTCGGGGCGTTGCGCCGGGCCGCCCAGTCCTTGGTCGGCGCGTCGAGGACGACCTCCACGTCGGAGCCGTCGAGGACGTCGGAGCGGATGAGGCCGCGCAGGGCCTCGTCGATCGCGGAGATCATCGTCAGTTCCTCTCGATGAAGGAGGGTGGCGCGACGCTGCGGGGAGCGACGAGCAGCTCCACCTCGACCGGCTCGAACTGGTCGGCGAGGACGCCGGTGGCGACGAGGCGTCGTACGCCCAGCCGGTCCCGGCGGAAGACGATGATCTGCACGTGCGGGATCGTTCCGTCGGCGGCGACCGTCGCCGGTGCCATCCGCTGCATGATCCCGACGTCCCAGCTCAGGACGACCTTGGCCCCTGGGGGGAAGTCGGTGCCGGTCGCCACGGTGACACCGTTGGGCGTGGCGACGTTCGGCGAGAGGCGGAGTGCCGGTTGACGGACCGTGAGCGCCGCCGTCGCGCGGTCGTTGCCCGGGACGGGGTCCCGCGGGGCGCCCGTCACCGTGGCCGTCACCTCTCCCACTCCTGCGGCGACGAAGCGGGTCCCCGCGGTGAAGGTGACCGACTGGCCCGGGGTGAGGGGGCCGACCGGACATGAACCGGTCCCCGTGAGGCACGGCCGCGGCGCCGTCACTGCGACGAGAAGCTCCGGGTGGCGCAGGGTCAGCGTCGCCCCGGTGGTGGGCTGCGGTCCGGCGTTGCGCACCGTGACCGTGGTCGTCCCGGCGCCGCCCACGTAGCCGGGCGTGGTCGTCGCGACCGTCACCGCGAGGTCGGCGACCGCCTCGCGGATGGTGACCGTCGCTGTCGCGACATTGTTGTCGGGGTCCGGGTCAGCGGTCGGTGAGGAGACTCGCGCCGTGACGGTGTGCGCGCCGACGTCCGGGCCGGTGACCGCCCACGACCGGACAACCGTCTGCCCCGGGGCCAGCGGGCCGACGTCGCAGGTGAGGACCTGGCCGGAGACGAGACACCCGCTCGGCGTCGCGGTCGAGGCCAGCAGGGGAGGCAGCTCGATGCTCAGGACCGCGATGGGGGCCGGCTGGGGGCCGCTGTTGGTGACCTCCGCCTCGAGGACGCTGTCGAGCGGCTGCACCCCCGCGGGCGGGCTCGACGCCAGGGTCACCGCGAGGTCGGCCACGCTCTCGCTCACGGTCACCGTGACGCTGGCCATGTTGTTGTCCGGCGCCCGGTCTGCGACGGAGGTGGACACCGAGGCCATGACCTGGTGAGCCCCGGTGACCGTCCCGGTCGCCGGGAGGCCGAAGGTCCTCTCCGCCCCCGCGGCGAGCGCGTCGACGAGGCAGGCGAACTCGCGCCCCGAGAGGGTGCACCCGGGTGGGGCGTCTCCGGGCGTCAGGCCCGGAGGGATCTCGACCCGCAGGGTGACGTCGGTGGCGCCCGCCGGCCCGGCGTTGAGGGCAGTCGCGTCGAGGACCGTCGCGAACTCGGGCGCCCCGGCGTCGGGTGTCGCCGTGATCCGCACCGCGACGTCCGCGAACGGCTGCCAGGCGGGCTCGGTCTCGGGGCCGCGGTCCTGCGCGACGGTGCGCAGTCCGGTGCCGTCCGGCCGTAGGGCGTAGATGCCGCTCTGGTCGGGCTGGCCGCTTGGCTGACCTGCCACCGCCAGCTCGGTCCCGTCTGGAGACCACGCGGGGTCGGTCGCGCGGGAGAGCAGGTGTCGGGACGGCGTCGGGCTGTCGTCGGCGGTGAAGCCGGTCACGGCAGCACTGTTCGCGACCGTCTCGGGACGATCCGCCACCGCGTCGTCGTCGGCGTCGGTCAGGGTCGCGAGCCGGACGTCGCCAAGGTGCTCGTACGCCACGCGGAGCCCGTCCGGCGACCACGCCGGCACGCGCCCTTCGATCGGCGTGGGCACGCACACCCTGGTCGGGGGGCAGTCGGGGTCGGCAGGGACGACGACGTGCGAGCCGGCGCCGGTCGAGGCGTCGATGACCCAGAGGTGGCTCGGCGCCGACGGCGGCGGAGCCTGGTCAAGAGCACGAATCGCGCTCGGTGCCACTGGAGCCAGCGGAATGGTCAGCGCAGGGCCCGCCGGCCGGGTGGGCGGCGTGCGCTGGGGACGGTTCACCGGTGGTGAACCGATGTCGGTGAAGCTTCCGAAGCTCGTGTCCTCGGATCGGTTGTCGGTCGTCACGACCTCCCTCGGCAGCGTCGGCACTTCGGCGCTCACGAGGACCTGGCCCTCCTCGGTCAGTTCGATGGGCACGGCAAAGCTGGTGGATGCTCCGGGGGCGAGGTTCGCGACGTCGCAGTGGGCCGTCGCAGACGTGTCCTGAAGGCAGCCGTCGGCAAGGCCTGTCGGGAACACCACCCGTCCCGTCGAGGACGGCGGCGCCCCCGCGACGAGGCGCACGGTGAAGGGGCCGGTGCTGGAGGCCCCCTCAGCGTTCGAGAGCGTCACCGTGGCGTCGGTGCGGGTGAAGAAGGAGGAGGGGAGAGTCAGGGCCACGGCCACGTTCGGCGGTGGCGGTGGAGGCGGGGGCGGCTCGGGCTGGACCGGAGTGGTGCCGGTGGCGGAGTTGTTGTCCGTGACGAGCTCGAGGGGGAGGGGAGGCACGCTCGCGGTCACGGATGCGCGGCCACCGCTGGTGCCGATGACGGTGAGCTCGAAGGTGGCGCTGTCGTCCGGGTCCAGGGGGGCGACCGCGCAGTCGACGGTGGTCGCCGAGCCCCAGGTGCAGTCGCGGGGCAGCCCGGAGTCGGGGAACTCCAGCCGTCCGCCGGATGATGTTGGGGCATCAGCGACGAGAGTGACCGTGAAGGGGCCCGTCCGGGTCGCGGTCGGGGCGTTGGAGACGGCGACCGTCACGGTCTCGGTCGTGCGGTAGCCGACGTCCGGGGGCATCTCGAGGGACACCGACACGTCCGGTGGCTCGGTGACGTCGACGGCGGCCTCGGCCCGGTTGTTGCCGTCGTCCGACTCCACCTCGGACGTGACGACCTGGGCGCTGATCGTCGCTGCACCCGCCCGGTCCGCGGTCACCGAGACCGACACGTCGGGGGTCGCGCCCGGAGGCAGCGGCTCGTAGTCGCACTCGAGCCTGGTCGGCAGGACCTGCCGGCAACGCTGGTCGGTGGTCGCGATGGGCAGCGACGACGTGACGTGCAGCGTGGCGCCCTCGCGGGAGGCCCCGCCGCCGTTGGTCACCGCGAGGGTCGCGAGGAACGTCGTGCCGCGGACGGCCGTGGGCGGTGCGTCCACCCTGACGGACAGGTCCGGGTAGGGCACGACCCGCCGGGCGATGAGCAGCCGCGTCCCGTCGGGCGACCACGACGGGCTCTCGTCCCAGAGCGAGGCGTCCACCACCTCGGCCGACACGCGCGTGGCCACACCGGTCGCGACCGTCGCCACGAAGACCTGGGAGCCGGCGAGGCCCTCCTCCGGCTGGAGCTGGCGGACGAAGGCGATCCGGGTGCCGTCGGGCGACCACGCCGGCTCGAGGTCCAGGGCCTGCGGCGGGCGCGCGAGAAGCAAGGCCCGCACATCGCTGCCGTCCGCTCTGGCCGTGACGATCTCACGCCCGCTCGCGGCGGTCCGGGAGTACGCCATCCGCGTCCCGTCCGGCGAGTAGGTCGGCGACGACTCGTCGCGAGGGAGCCTCTCCTCGTCGATCTCGACCGTCTGGTTCGCGACGACGCGCCGATCCGTGCCGTCCTTCGCGACGACGTCGCTGACGTTGGCCCTGTGGACCCGCCTCGTGTAGACCGCGTCTGTCTCGACGTCGTACGCCGCGGACGTGAGGGCGAGATGGGACTCGGCCCTCCCGGCCTCGGCGGAGATGGGCTCCACGGTCTCGGGGTCGGCGAGGAGGCTCAGCACCCCCGAGTCGGAGAACTCGGCCTGCAGGGGCACCCGGAACACGTCACCGAACGGGTCGTCCCTCGTGCTCGTGAACCCGAGACGCATCGAGCCGTCCGACTCCGCGAAGACCGCCTCCGTGCTCTGGACCGGTGACCCGTCGGGCCAGAGGGAGACCACGGGAAGGACCTCGGGATCCTCGATGTCGAGCGGTCCGATGAGCGCGAGCGAACCGTCCTTCCGGTACTGCGTGGTCGTCAGGGCGATGTGCCACTCATCCCGCTCGCCTTCGGTGACGAAGAAGGCGCGTGGCTGGGTCTCGGCGGCCGGTCCGTCGGTCAGCCTGACCGCGGCGCTCTCCGGGACGGCTTCCCCCCGGGCAGCCAGCGCGACGGCATACAGGTCGCCCAGCTCGCCCGGGTCACCCGGCTCGCTCCCCGGTACCGTCCGGCTGAACGCCAGCGCGTCGTCACCCAGCCACGTCGGCCACAGATCGAGGCCCGGCCCCGCCGTCACCTTGACCCGCGGCATGTCGGCGCAGGGCAACGGATCGCCGGGCCCATCGCTTCCCTGCGGCACCGCGGCAAGCCAGGACACCCAGATGTTCCAGTCCCCTCCGTGGTCCGAGGCGTAGGCGACCTTGGTCCGGTCGGGGGACAGGACCGGGTGCGTCTCGGTGGCGGTGTCGCACGTCAGCCGCCGGGGGTCGCGGTCGAGGAGCAGGGCCGCACCGGGCGCGGGGGCAGAGACGACGTCGTTCCCACCGGTGCGCAGGTACACCTCGCCGAGGGGGTGGTCCGAGGTGCTGACATGGACGAGGTCGTCGTCGGAGAACGACGCCTCACCCGTGTGGGTGGCCCCGGTCGCGAGCAGTCGTCCGTCGCCTGCGCAGTCCCACTGCTTCGCGGTCGCGCAGCCGGAGCCGGACTCGTGGGCGAGCTCGTCGCTGTCGTCGGTGAAGGCGAGGCGAGGAGCGTGCACCGTCGGTGGAGCCAGAGCGGGGAGCGCGGTGGGCGCCGCCCACGCCGCCCACGGCGCCCGCGACCACGGTGCGAGCGCAGCGGTCGGCGGGGAGGCCGCGAGCGCTGTCAGGCACAGCGCGAGGCCACCCGCGAGCGCGGCAAGGCCGCGGCGTCTCGACCGGCGCATGCGTCACTCCCTTCCAGCACCAGTCCCACGGTCCTGCTCGACGACCCGGTGCGCGACCTCGGCCGGACAGCCTTTGGGGCAGTCGGTGGCGCGCGAACGGGCAGGGGCCGCGGCCACGTCAGATCAGTCCCTGACGCAGGGCATACGCGACGGCGTGCGACCGGTTGCGCAGCTGCAGGCGGGTGGTCACGTCGTGCAGCACGTTCTTGACCGTGCGCTCGGAGTACGCGAGCTCTGCCGCGATCTCGCACGTGCTCAGGCCCTCCGCGACGAGGCGCAGCACCTCCAGCTCACGCGTCGCCAGCCCGGTGAAGGTGAGCCCGCGAGGGGAGAGGACCTGTCGCTGGAGCTGGCCCACCTGGTCGAGCAGGCGTCCCAGGAGGTCCGGCGGCACGCTGCCCTCTCCGGATGAGGCCCTCGTGACGACGTCGACGAGCCGCTCGGGCGTGGCCTCGCTGCGCCGGACGAGCCCGACGACCCCGACTTCGACCGCCGAGACGAGGTCACCGTCCTCGAGCGTGCTCGCGACGAGGACCGTGCGACAGACCCGTTGGCGCTGCACGATCCGCAGCAGGTGGATGGCGTCCTCGTCCATCCGGTCGACGACGATGATCGCCACCCGCGCCCGGTCCATCTGGTCGGCGCGCAGGACCTGCACCTCCGGGCGGTGGCGCAGCTGGCTGGCGACCCCCGCCGCCGAGATCGGGTCGCGCGCGTGCACGACGACTGGTACGCACTCCATGAGTCCTCCTCTGGACGTCTGCCCGGCCAGCCCGCTTGCCCCCGAGCAACCCTTACGACGCCTGGCAGCATGCCGGGGCACGCTCTGCGTGCACTCAACAAGGACTCAACGGGCAGATCAGGTGCCCTGAAGTTCGCTCCGAAGTTCGGTGACGGCTCGCCGCCGCCATGGGACACCTGTGAGGTGAGCACTGTTGCGCAGCTCGAAGTCGACTCGGTGACCGTGGAGGCGGGAAGCCGCGTCTCGGTGCCTCTCAACGTCAGGAACACCGGCGAGGTGGTGGAGGACTACCTCATCGACATCGTCGGTGTGCCGTCCGCGTGGACCACGGTCGAGCCCGCCCACTTCACCCTCTACCCCGGGACCGCACAGGACGCCACCGTCGACATCCACCCACCGCGCTCGTCCGAGGTGCCTGCCGGGGCGCTGCAGTTCGGAGTCCATGTCGTCCCGACGGAACACCCCGACCAGGCGGTCGTGCCTGAGGCCGTGGTGGAGGTCCTGCCCTACCTCGACACGACGGCCGAACTCGTGCCGCGCACCACGCACGGGCGTTTCGGGGCCAAGCACCAGGTGGCGATCGACAACCGCGGCAACGTCCCGGTGACGGTCGTTCTCGTGCCGACCGTGGACAGCAATGCCCTGAAGGTGACTGCCAGCCCCGAGACCCTGACCGTCGACCCCGGCATGGCGGCGTTCGCCGACCTCAGGGTCGTGTCGACCGAGCGGCTCTGGCGCGGCAACCCACGAACGCTGCCCTTCTCGCTCGTCGTGGCACCGCAGGGCAGCCCGGAGGTGCGGCTCGAGGCCGCCCACGTCCAGGACCCGGCCCTGCCGACGTGGCTGCTCAAGGCGCTGCTCGCCGCGCTCGCCCTGGTGCTCCTGCTGCTCGCGCTGTGGTTCCTCGTCCTCCAGAAGACGATCGAGTCGGCGGCGGCGGGTGCGGTGGAGGAGCCGGTCAAGCAGGCCCAGGCGGATGCGGCGGCAGCCAAGCAGGCGGCCGACCAGGCAGGTGCGGCGCAGACTGAGGCGGCGGGCTCCGCCGGCGAGGCCAAGAAGGTCCTCGACACGCTCAAGCCATCAGGTGGCGCGGCACCGACAGCGGCACCGTCACCGACCGTCCGGCTCGTCACGCAACCGGCGTCGGGTCGGCTCACGGTCAGCGCAGCCGCCGGTCGGGCCGACAGTGACACCTTCCGGGTGCCGAGCGGCGGGCGCCTCACCCTGACCGACTTCGTTCTCGAGAACACGCAGGGCGACAGCGGGCTGCTCACGATCACCCTGGCCCTCCCGGGTGACGCCGACCGGGTCCTGCTCCGGCAGGCGCTGGAGAGCTTCCGGACCACGGACTACCACTTCGTGACGCCGTTCGTTGCACCCGCTGGGGCGACCCTGGAACTCAACGTGAGGTGCAACCGGGTCGGCACTCCACCGGACCAGACCCCCGCTCCCACGTCGTGCAGCAATGCCCTGACCTACGGTGGGCAGCTGACCGAGCAAGCCTCGTAGGGGCACCGACCACCTCCCTCGCCGGCTCGACTCAGGCGGACTGCCGGGTCATCCCCTCCGATGACTCCCACAGCGCCTCGGCGAGGGTGTCGTCGTGGGCCGCCGGGGCGGAGCCGGCGACCCGCTGCTTCTCGTAGTAGGCGCCGCGCTCCCAGTCGGTGCCGGGGGTCGACCGGGCCAGCCACACGAGCTGGGCCGCACCCTTGTCGGGCGAGGTGAGGACCAGCCGGTTGAGGACGGGCGTGTGGTAGAGCAGCCGCATGAGGTGGGTGGTGTCGCTGGCGAAGTTCGTCGCGACGACGCCGGGGTGGAAGGCGACGGCTGAGATGCCGTCCGCGCCGTGGCGGCGGTGCAGCTCGCGGGTGAAGAGGATGTTCGCGAGCTTGCCGTTGCCGTACGCCTTCTGTGGCGAGTAGGCCGTCTCGTTCTGCAGGTCGTCGATGTCGAAATGGCTGAAATGCCGCGCCGCGGCACTCGCGGTCTGGATGACCGTCGCCCGGCTGGCCCTGAGCGTCGGCATGAGCAGCTCGGTGAGGAGGAAGCCGGCGAGATGGTTCACCTGGAACGTCTTCTCGAACCCGTCGCGCGTGATGGCCCGCCCGCCCATGATCCCTCCGGCGTTGTTGGCCAGCACGTCGATGCGCGGGTACGCCTGCCGCAGCTCGTCGGCGAGCCGTCGCACCTGGGCGAGGTCGGCGTAGTCGGCGACGTGGAACGGCACCCCGAGGTCCGCGGCCACTGCGGCGGTCTTCTCGGGCGACCTGCCGACGATGACCACCTGGTGGCCGGCAGCACTGAGGGTGCGAGCGGCAGCCGCACCGATGCCGTCGCTGGCGCCGGTGATGACGATCGTGCGTGAGGGGGTGTCGGGGTTCACGGTGCTCCTGGTGACGGGTGACGGGGACGGCCCCGCCACGATGTCACGTCCAGAGGTGGACGGCCGCCGCGACGCCGGCGACGACGACGAGGCCCCGCAGAACGGGCTCGGGGAGGCGGCGACCGAGGTGCGAGCCCGCGTAGCCGCCGACGACCGACCCGGCCGCGCGTCCGCGATCGTCCACCGCGACACCGACCACGCGCCGGAGATGGCGCTGGCCCAGGGGGTCCGTTCGCTCGACCTGCTCGCCCACGGCCTCGTCGACCGCATCGTCCCCGAGCTCCCGGACGCCGCCGTCGGACCCGAGGCGTTCTCCCTCCGCCTCGGGTCCGTCCTCCAGCACGAGCTCGCGACGCTGCTGGCGGTCGACCCTGCGGCTCGCCACGAGGCGCGGCTCGAGCGCTTCGCACGCCTCGGACGGCTCCCGGTGTCGGCGACGACCTGAGCGGACGCGAAAGCCCCTGACCAGCATCTCTGCTGGTCAGGGGCTTTCCACTGCTGGTCGGGGTGACAGGATTTGAACCTGCGACCTCTTCGTCCCGAACGAAGCGCGCTACCAAGCTGCGCCACACCCCGGCAGTTCGCGGCACCTTCCGGCACCGCGACACCCGAGGATAACCGACGCCTGCCCCCCTCCTGAAATCCGATCACCACCGGGCATGCTGAGCCCATGGGGTCCAGCAGGGGGGTCGGCCGAGACGCGCTGCGCGCGGCGGCAGCAGCGGTCGCGCTCGGGGCCGTCGCGTCGCTCTCCGGGTGCAGCCAGGCCACGCCCGACGAGGCCGCCGTGAGCGCGGCGGTGTCGCGCCTTCCCGGCGTCCGTGCGGTCGATGCGTCGTTCACCGCGCGCAGCCTCGGCAACTCGGGCGACCAGCGCCTCCAGGTGACCCTGGCCCCCGGCACCGCGCCGAGCCGGGTCGAGGACCTCGTCGACGACGTCCGTCGCGAGGTGGACGAGGTCGAGCACGGCACCGAGTACGACGAGTTCGTCCTCGTCGACGAGAGTGCGCGCCGGGACGAGGCCGATCTTGTCACCTCGTCGTTCGGCTACGGTCGCGCAGCGGTGACGAAGGGCCTCGCCGAGCGCTGGGCGACGGCGGTCTCGAGGACGCCACCGGGCGGCATACGGCTGCAGTCCTGGCCGGACGCGCGGCCGGTGAGCGCCTCGATCTCGTCGCACGAGCCGGTCTCCGCCTCCCTCGCCTGGGTGCTCGCCAGCGGTCTGGGCGAGCTGTCCTGGGGCCTCGTCGAGTACCAGACGGGCACCAGCCCCTATGCCCGCTTCTCGCCCGACGGACCGCTGACGCCGGCGATGGTCCGGGACTGGGTGGCGATCGAGGAGACGTATGCCGGTGAGGAGGGCTGCGCCGTCGTCTCCCGGGCGGTCGTCGTCGAGGACCACGACGGCCTGCGAGAGGTGCGCGTGTCCGTCGCGGTCCCCGGTGTGGCCGGCGCGCTGACGCCCGGCGCGGACGGCGCTCTCGTGTGGCCGACGGTCGACGCGACCTACCGGACCCGGCCGCCGGGGCACGGTTTCGAGCTCCAGCTCCACAGGGACGACCACCCGCAGGGTGAGCTCGTCGATGCCGGCAGGGGCGACGCCGGCTGGGAGGCCGCCCATCGCCAGCGCTTCCCGGCTGCGGTCAGCGCCCCACCAACGTGAGCAGTGTGGCCTCCGGGCGACAGGCGAACCGGGCGGGCGCGTAGGGCGAGGTCCCGAGGCCGGCCGAGACGTGGAGGTAGGCCGCGCCCTCGGGCGCCGCTGACGACGGCGCCGAGCCGGCCCCGGGCCACCAGCGCGAGAGCCCCTTCGCGCGGCGGCGGTCGAGGTCGCAGTTGGTGACGATCGCGCCGAAGACCGGGAGCGCGAGCTGCCCGCCATGGGTGTGCCCGGCGAGGACCAGACCGGCGCCGTCGGCCGCCATCGCGTCGAGGACGCGCTGGTAGGGCGCGTGCACGAGACCCATCGTCAGCGCGACGTCGGTGGCCGCGGGACGGGACACCGCGGCATACCGGTCCCGCTCGATGTGCGGGTCGTCCACGCCGACGAGCTCGACGCGGTGCCGACCCATGGTCACGGTCGCGCGCGCGTTGTCGAGGTCGGACCAGCCGCCCGCGCGCAGCCCGCCGACGAGCGCGTCCACGGGCAGGTCCCCGCGCGCCGCCTTCGGGGGACGGGCGTGCCGGCGGGTGAGATAGAGGGCCGGGTTCCTCGGGACCGGGGCGTAGCGGTCGTTGGAGCCGAGGACGAAGGCGCCGGGGAAGTCCATGAGCGGTTCCATCGCCCGCAGCAGCGCCGGCACGGCATCGACGTGGGAGAGGTTGTCGCCCGAGTTGACGACGAAGTCCGGCGCCAGGTCGGCCAACCGGCGCACCCACTGGATCTTGCGCTCCTGCCCCGGGAGGAGGTGAAGGTCGCTCACCTGCAGGACGCGCACCGGCGCCGATCCCGGGGGCAGGACGGGGACGGTCGCGGCGCGCAGGGCGAACCAGTTGCGCTCGACCAGCCCGGCGTACGCGACGCCCGCGACCCCCGTGCCGACCACTGCGGCGAGGGAACGGAGCACGGTCCCGGTCGTCGACGTCATCGGGCCAGTATCGCGGTTGCGGCTGGGTGCGAGACTGGGGCCATGACCGACTCGACCGTCAAGACCACTCTGCGGAGCGACCTCCACGACGCCATCCGCAGCCAGGACAAGGTTCGCTCGGGCACGCTGCGGATGACGCTGACCGCGATCACCAACGCCGAGGTCGCGGGCACCGAGGCCAAGGAGCTGACCGACGACGAGGTCCTCAAGGTGATCGCCAAGGAGGCCAAGAAACGCAAGGAGGCGTCGGTGGCCTACGTCGGGGCGGGCCGTGCCGAGCTCGCCGCCATCGAGGACGCCGAGCTCGCGGTGCTCGAGGCCTACCTCCCCCAGCAGCTCGGCGACGACGACCTGGAGCGCATCGTGCGCGCGGCCGTCGCGTCGACCGGGGCGACCGGGATGGCGCAGATGGGCCAGGTGATGAAGGCGTCCCAGGGCGAGATCGCCGGTCGCGCCGACGGTGGACGCGTCGCCGCGATCGTCAGGAAGGTCCTCGCCGGCTGACGGACCAGCTCACGGGCGCGTCGGAGGCTTCGGCGGCTTCGGCGGCTTCGGTGGCTTGACGCCGGGCGTCGGATCCGGTGCGACCGGCGTCGTGACCCGAGTTGTCGGCTGCGTGAACGTCTGGCGCGGTTGCGTCCGGGCCGGAGCGGTCGGGGTGCTCTCGTAGCCCCGGGAGATGAGCAGGGTGACGACGCCACCCTTGGGCGCCCGCGCGCCCGGGCTGGTGCGGGCGACACGCCCCTCGTCGACCTGGCTGTCGACCATGGCACCGACCCTCACCGTGAAGCCCAAAGCCTCGAGCTTGGCCCGGGCCGTGCCCACACTGTTGCCGACCACGTCCGGCAGGGGGACGTAGTTGCCGTTGCGGACCGCAGCCGAAGGCGGCGTGAAGTTCACGACGGGCAGGCCGGCGGTGGCGGCCTTCATGATCTCCCCCCAGACCGGGCCGGCGATGGTCCCACCGAAGACACTCCGCTTGCAGCCGTAGGTGCCGAAGCACTTGCCGTTGAGGGTGGTGAGGTCACCCCGCGCGTTCTTGGCCACGATGACGTTGCCGACCCAGACCGAGGCGGCGCGCTGCGGGGTGTAGCCGACGAACCAGGACTGGTTGTGGTTGTTCGTCGTACCGGTCTTGCCGGCCGCGGGCCGGCTCTCGTCCCAGGAGCCCCGGGCGGTGCCGCGGGGATCCCGCAGCGGCCCCTGGAGCAGGGCGTTGACGCCGTCGGCGATGTCAGCGCGGACGACCTGCTTGCACGACGTCGGGGGGACCGCGACGGGCTTGCCCCCGGCGGAGGTGATGGAGGCGATGGGGGTCGGCTCGCAGTACTTGCCGCGCGCGGCGAGGGTGGCGTAGGACGCGGCGATCGTCATCGGCGTCATCGTGCCGGCACCGAGGGTGATCGAGGCGACCGAGTCGTAGATCGGCTTGCCGTCTCCCTGGTGGACGCCCATCCGACCCATGGTCTCGTGGACCTTCTTGCATCCGACGTCGATGACGAGCTGGCCGAACGCGGTGTTGATCGACTCCGCCGTCGCCCGGGCCAGCGACATCTCCCCACCGCTGCGGTAGTCGTTCTCGACGGACCAGTCCTTGTCGGAGTTGCAGCGGCCCTTCATCTCCGCACGGGTGAACGAGTGCGGGTCCTCCGGGGAGGCTGAGGGGGCGTTGATCGTGCCGTCGAGCGGCATCCCGGACTCGAGGGCAGCCACGAGGGCGTAGGTCTTGGCGGTCGACCCGAACTGGTAGCCGAACTGGCTGCCGCCGTAGCGCTGGTCCACGTTGAGGTTGAGCTGGCTCTTGGCGAAGTCGGTCGACTGGGCCATCGCGAGGATCTTGCCGGTGCCGGGCTCGATGACGGTCGAGGCGGCCCCGAGGTTGCTGCGGTTGCCGATCGGCACGGCCTTGGTCAGCTCGCGCAGCGTCGCCTGCTGGAGCTTGGGGTCCAGGGTCGTCGTGATCGTCAGGCCACCCTGGTTGATGTTCTTGAGCCGCTCGGCCGGGGTCTTGCCCAGCACGGCCATCTGCGGCGACTTCTGGAGGTACTCCATCATGTAGGCGCAGAAGAACGGCTCGGCCGAGCGCTGGCAGACGCCCTTGGGCGGCTTGCGGTTGCCGAGCATGTTCGCGACGGGGATCTTCTTGGCGGCGGCCACGTCCTTGGCGGTGGCCATGCCGAGGACCTGCATGCGGTCGAGGACGGCGTTGCGCCGGGTCTGCGACTGCTTGGGGTTCTGCACCGGGTTGTAGGTCGTCGGCTGCTGGACGATGCCGGCGAGCAGCGCGGACTGGACCAAGGTGAGCTTGCTGGCGCTGATGCCGAAGTAGTTCTGCGCCGCGGCCTCGACGCCGTAGGCCTGGTCGCCGTAGTAGACGAGGTTGAGGTAGCCGGTGAGGATCTGCTCCTTGGTGTAGTTGCGCTCCACGTCGAGGGCGTACTTGAGCTCCTGCAGCTTGCGGGTGTAGGTCTTGGCGACGGCGGCCTTGGCGGCGTCCTTGTCGTCGCGGCGGAGCGCGTTCTCCTGCAGCGTGATCTTGACGTACTGCTGGGTGAGGGTCGAGGCGCCCTGCACGTCACCACTCTGGAAGTTCGACACCATCGCCCGGGTGAAGCCGCGCACGTCGAGGCCGCCGTGCTCGTAGAACCGGGAGTCCTCGATGGCGATCTGCGCCTTCTGCATCCACGGGGAGATGTTCTTGAGCGGGACGATGATGCGGTTCTCGTCGTAGGGGTTGGCGATGAGCTTGCCGCTGGCGTCGAGGATGCGGGACTGCTGCGCGAGCGGGGAGACCGAGAACTCGCTCGGGAGGTCGTTGAACGCCTTGACGCCACTCTTCGTGGCGCTGCCCCCGGCCCCGATCGCGGGAATGGCGAGGCCGGCCATGAGCAGGCCCATGAGGACGCTCAGGACGACGAGCCCCGTCAGCAGACGGAGCACGTGGGCGAGATTGTGGGCACGGCCATCCATGCCAGCAGGGTAACGCGCGAAGTTGTGGCCTCGGCCGAGGCGCACCCGGGGGCCCCTCGGCCGTCCGCCCTTGCCATGGCCAGACAGTAACTAGTACTTTATAGCCATGTAACTAGTCCCATTTTCGTCATGGTGACGCGTACAGCCACTGCCTAGTTTTCCCCTTAGCGCCATTCGGGAGGGAATGGCCTCAGCCAAGGGACAAGACGCATGACGATCGCGACAGCACCATCCAGCACCACCACCGCCTACAGCACGTCCGACTGGTCCACCCGGGGAACCTGCGTGGGGACCGACCCCGACGCCCTCTTCGTCCAGGGCAAGGAGCAGCGCGCGGCCAAGGTCGTCTGCCGGGGTTGCCCGGTCGCCCTCGACTGCCTCTCCGACGCTCTCGACAACCGTACCGAGTTCGGTGTCTGGGGCGGTATGACCGAGCGGGAGCGCCGGGCGCTGCTGCGCCGCCACCCCGAGGTCCGCTCGTGGCGGGGAGTGCTCAGCAAGTCCATGGGCCGCCCGCAGGCCTGACCCCCCGACCGGTCCCGTCCCGCGTGGGGACGGACCGGTCGGCGTGTGCCGGACCGCATCGAGCCGGACCGCCGTGTGCCGGGTCAGCCGGAGAGCAGCCGGCCCACCTCGCGCAGGCCGTCGAGGTCGTGGACGTCGGTGGCCGCGGCGGCCACCGACGTCATCGGCACGTCGGGGTGGTTCGCGGCGAACCTCGACACGACGCCGTGCTGGCGCGCGGCCGTCGACGCGAGGTCCGCGTGCAGCCCCAGGAGCCCGGCGGTGAGGCTCTCGCCCTCACCGGCCTCGATCAGCTGCTCCACGCCGTCCTCGGCGCGGGACGCCGAGAGGGCACTGGCGCCGAGCGCCTGGAGACGGTTGACGACGACGCCGGCGAGCGGCATACGTTCCGCGCCGAGACGGTCGACGAAGAAGGCGGCCTCGCGGAGCGCGTCGCGGTCCGGGGAGGCCACGACGACGAAGGCCGTCGTGTCCTCCTTGAGCAGGGCGTAGGTGACGTCGGCCCGTTCGCGGAAGCCGCCGAACATCGTGTCCAGCGCCGCGACGAACGTCTGGACGTCCATGAGGAGCTGGCCACCGAGGACGCGGCTCACGGTGCGCTGGGCGAGGTCGACGCCGACGCTGAAGACCTTGAGGTAGGCGCGGCCACCGGCCTTGGCCGGGGCCATGAGCAGGCGGACGAAGCGCCCGTCGAGGAACGAGCCGAGTCGCTTGGGGGCGTCGAGGAAGTCGAGGGCGGACCGGGACGGCGGGGTGTCGACGACGATGAGGTCCCACCTGCCGTCGGCGACGGCCTGGGAGCGCAGCTGGCCGAGCTTCTCCATCGCCATGTACTCCTGCGTGCCCGCGAACGAGCTGGAGACGGCCTGGTAGAACGGGTTGGCGAGGATCTGCTCGGCCTTGTCGGGCGTCGCGTGCGTCTCGACGACCTCGTCGAAGGTCCGCTTCATGTCGAGCATCATGGCGTCGAGCGAGCCACCGGCCGCGAGGTCGACGCCGGCGACCGGCCGGGGGGTGTTGTCGAGCTCGGTGAGCCCGAGGGCCTGCGCCAGGCGGCGGGCCGGGTCGATCGTCAGGACGACGACCTTGCGCCCGGCCTCGGCGGCGCGGATCCCCAGGGCGGCCGCGGTGGTCGTCTTGCCGACCCCGCCGGAGCCGCAGCACACGATGATGCCGACGCCCGGGTCGGCGAGGAGGGCGTCGACCTCGAGGCGGGGGTGCTCGGTGTCCTTGCGGGCCGTCATCAGCGCACTCCCTGGTCGAGCAGCTCGTCCGCGAGGACGGCGATGCCGCCGTCCTCGACGCCGTCGGTGAGGGCGGGAAGCTCGATGACCGGCCGCCCGGCGGCCGCGATCTCCGCGGCCATGTCGTCCTGGAGGTCGAGGCGCAGGGCGTGGTCGCGACCCTCGCTCACCAGGCCCTTGACCATCGGGCCCGTCGGGCGCAGCCCGGCGCTCGTGAGCTCCGTGCGCAGGGTCTCGTCGAGGTCGTCGTCGCTGCCGGCGAGCGCGGTGAGATGCGCGGGGGAGAGGTGGGGCTCGCGGATCTGGTTGACGACGATCGCGCCGAGGTGGAGCCCGGCGGCGGCGAGATCGCGCAGCCCGTCGAGGCTCTCCTGCACCGGCATCTCCTCGAGCAGCGTGACCATGTGCACGAGGGTCCGCGTGTCTCGGAGCATGGCGGTGATCGAGTCGGCCTGCGAGCGGATCGGCCCGACCTTGGCGACGTCGGCCAGCCCGGCGTTGACGTTGAGGAAGCGCACGGCCCGCCCGGTCGGTGGGGCGTCGACGACGAGCGCGTCGTAGTGCAGGCCGCGCTGCTTGGAGCCACGACCGCCCCTGGGGCGACCGGCGGCCTCGTAGATCTTGCCGGTGAGGAGGACGTCGCGCACGCCGGGCGCGATGGTCGTGGCGAAGTCGATGGCGCCGACCTTCTCGAGGGCCGAGCCGGCGCGGCCGAGCTTGTAGAAGAGCTGGAGGTACTCCAGGAGGGCGGCCTTGGCGTCGATCGAGAGGCCCCACAGCTCGCCCCCGCTGTGGTGGGCGACGAGCCGCACCTCCTCGACGCCCAGAGGAGCGACGTCGAACGTCTGCGACAGGCCCTGGCGGCCCTCGACCTCGATGACGAGGACGCGCTTCCCGGTGCTGGCCAGCGCGAGGGCGAGCGACGCGGCGACCGTGGTCTTGCCGACTCCCCCCTTGCCGGTGACGACGTGGAGTCGGGCCGCCGCGAGGTCGGCGAGGACGGGGGAGGGCACGGGGCAACCCTACGATGCACGCGCACTAGGGTGGTCGGCATGCAGAAATGGGAGTACGCCACGGTGCCGCTCATGATCCACGCGACCAAGCAGATCCTCGACCAGTGGGGCGAGGACGGCTGGGAGCTCGTCCAGGTCCTCACCGGCCCGGACGGCAACGGTCTCGTGGCCTACTTCAAGCGCCCGAGGGGAGCCTGACGATGAGCGCCGTCGAGGACCGCCTCGCCGAGCTCGGTCTCACGGTGCCCGACGTCGCGCCGCCCGTCGCGGCCTACGTGCCGGCCGTCCGGGACGGGTCGCGGGTCTTCACCTCCGGCCAGCTGCCCATGGTGGCCGGGGCGCTCGCCGACACCGGCAAGGTCGGCACGGGCGACGGCCACGTGTCGCCCGAGCGTGCCAAGGAGCTCGCCCAGATCTGTGCCCTCAACGCGATCGCCGCGGTGAAGTCGGTCGTCGGTGACCTCGACAAGGTCGAGCGGGTCGTCAAGGTCGTCGGCTTCGTCGCCTCCGACCCGGCGTTCACCGGCCAGCCCGGCGTCATCAACGGAGCCAGCGAGCTGTTCGGCCACGCCTTCGGGGACAAGGGCGTCCACGCCCGGTCCGCCGTCGGCGTCGCGGTCCTCCCCCTCGACGCACCCGTCGAGGTCGAGGTCATCGTCCACGTCGCCGACTGACGACCCCGTATGCCGTCCCGCGAGTTCGCTGCCCCGCGCTCGGCCTCCTGGGAGGAGACGGCGCGCGCCTGGCTGGCCGAGCCCCACGACGGGCTGGTGCCGCGAGGTGCGGCGACCGTGCTCGTCGTCCGCGACACCCCTGAGGGTCCGTCGGTCTTCGTGCAGCGCCGCGTGCCGACGATGGCCTTCGCGCCCTCGATGTACGTCTTCCCCGGTGGCGGGGTCGACGACGAGGACGCCACCGCCGAGCTCGACCCGGTCGCGATCGAGGCGCTGGCCCACCTCATGGCACTCGACGTCGCGACCGCCCTCCCGCTGGTCGCCGCGGCCGTCCGCGAGGTCGAGGAGGAGTGCGGCCTGCGACTGTCCGTCGCCGACCTCGTGCCCCGGGCGCACTGGGTCACGCCGCCGTTCGAGAAGCGGCGCTACGACACGTGGTTCTTCGCGGCCCCTCTCCCGCAGGGGCAGGAGGCGCTCGGGACGACGAGCGAGACCGACCTCGACGCGTGGGTCCTCCCGCGCCGTCTCCTCGCGGCATACGCCGAGGGTCGGGCGGTGATGCTGCCGCCGACGGTGGTGGCGCTGGAGCAGCTGGCCGAGTTCGGGTCGGTCGCCGACTTCCTCGCCGACCGGCCATCGATCACGCGGATCGAGCCCGTCCTCGTCGACCTCGGCGACCGCCTCGTCATGCGCTCTAACCTCCCCTGACGCCCGGACCTTCCGTGGCCGTCGGGTCAACCACAGGCGCGGGGTGGCAGGGTGGGCGCATGGCGGCATGGACGGGCGGGCAGGTCACGACGCGGGCGCACTGCGTCCTCGCGCCGAACCCCGGTCCGATGACGCTCGACGGCACCAACACGTGGGTCCTGCTCGAGCCGGGGTCGACCGAGGCGCTCGTCATCGACCCCGGGCCGCTGGACGAGGGTCACCTCCAGCGGGTGTGCCGCGTGGTCGCCGACGCCGGGGCGCGGGTCACGGAGACGATCCTCACGCACGGTCACCTCGACCACGCCGAGGCGGCGCCGCGGTTCGCCGAGCTCACCGGCTCACGCGTCCGCGCGGTCGGCCGCGGGCACGACGACCTCGCCGACGGTGACGTCCTCCGAGCCGGGTCGCTGGAGCTGCGGGTCGTCGCGACCCCCGGCCACACGTCCGACTCCGTCTCGTTCGCCCTCGCCGCGGACCACGCGCTCCTCACCGGCGACACCGTGCTCGGCCGGGGCACCACGGTGGTCGCGCACCCCGACGGTGAGCTCGCGGCATACCTCGCGTCGTTGGAGCGCATCGCCGACCTCACCGGCAACGGCGAGGTGAGCGCGATCCTGCCGGGCCACGGCCCCGTGGTGCCGGACGCCTCGGCGATGGTGGCGTACTACCGCACGCACCGGCAGGAGCGGCTCGAGCAGGTCCGCCAGGCCCTCGCCGACGGCGCGGCCACGGAGGCCGACCCGGTCGAGGGTGTGCTCACCCGGGTCTACGCCGAGGTGCCGCGCGAGGTGTGGCCGGCGGCACGGATGAGCATCCGCGCGCAGCTCGCCCACCTGGGCGCGCGCCACTGACGCACGGGCGGGTCAGCGGGCTCGGCGCTGGAGCCGCTCCATGTCCTGCACGAGGACGGCCCGCGCCTCGAGCCGCAGCCACCCCCGGGTCGCGAAGTCCGCGAGCGCCTTGTTGACCGTCTCACGGGAGGCGCCGACGAGCTGGGCGAGCTCCTCCTGGGTGAGGTCGTGGCTCACCATGACACCGCCGTCGACCGGCCGGCCGAAGCGACCGGCGAGGTCGATGAGCGCCTTGGCCACCCGGCCGGGGACGTCGGTGAAGACGAGGTCGGCGAGGGACTCGTTGGTGCGGCGCAGCCGGCGCGCGAGCGCGGCGAGCAGCGTCGAGGCGGCGTCGGGGCGGTCGGTGAGGAACGCCTTGAGCTGCTCGTGGGTCAGCCCGACGACCTGGGTCTCGGCCACCGCCGTCGCGGTGGCGGTGCGGGCGCCGGGGTCGAAGAGGCTGAGCTCGCCGAACATCTCGCCCGGGCCGAGGATCGCGAGGAGGTTCTCGCGGCCGTCCGCGGAGGAGCGGCCGAGCTTGATCTTGCCCTCCCCGATGACGTAGAGCCGGTCGCCGGCGTCGCCCTCGTGGAACAGGACGTCACCGCGCTCCATGTGCTGAAGGGTCATCGAGGCGATGAGGCTCTCGGCCGTCTCGTCATCGAGGGCGGCGAAGAGCGGGGCTTTGCGCACGACGTCGTGGTCCACGCGCACAGTGTGCCATGCGCGGTCACGCCGCCGCCGGTGTCGCCGGAAGCCCGTCGGTGCCGGGTCGTAGTCTGGCGGGCGTGCCTGTCACCACCACCGCGTATGCCGCAGAGTCACCGGTCGCGCGCACGCGCCGGGCCCGCCGGATCTACCGCGCGCTGGTCGAGCGCTACCCCTACGCGCACGCCGAGCTCGACTTCGCGTCCCCGCTGCAGCTCCTCGTCGCCACCGTGCTCTCGGCGCAGACGACCGACGTCACCGTCAACAAGGTGACGCCCGAGGTCTTCTCCCGGTGGCCGTCCGCGCAGGCGCTCGCCGCCGCCGACCGGGCCCAGATGGAGGAGGTCCTCAAGCCGACCGGCTTCTTCCGCGCCAAGACGAACTCCGTCATCACGCTCAGCCAGGCCCTCGTCGACCGGTTCGGGGGAGAGGTGCCGCCGCGGCTCAAGGACCTCGTCACCCTGCCCGGTGTCGGGCGCAAGACCGCGAACGTCGTCCTCGGCAACGCCTTCGGGGTGCCCGGCATCACCGTCGACACCCACTTCGGCCGGCTGGCGCGACGGTTCGGCTGGACCGAGGAGACCGACCCGGTCAAGGTCGAGCACGAGGTCGGTGCGCTGTTCCCGCGCAAGGACTGGGTCATGCTCAGCCACGTCCTCATCTTCCACGGGCGGCGCACGTGCCACGCCCGGCGCCCCGCCTGTGGGGCGTGCCCGGTGGCGCGGCTCTGCCCGTCCTACGGCGAGGGCGAGACCGACCCCCGGGTGGCGCTCACGCTGCTCAAGTACGAGCTGGCCCCCGGCGCCGAGCTGCCCGACCCGCCCCCGGGACCGCTGCCCGGCGAGCAGCGCGGGGAGTCGTCGTGACCGCTGCCCGCCCGGCCTGGCTGGAACGCGTCATGTCCGAGGTCGAGCGTGAGCAGCCGGAGGCCTTCGAGATCTTCGCTCCCCCGGTCGACCCGGAGCGCCGTTCGGCGGTGCTCGTGCTCTTCGGTCCCACCGACGACGGTGGCGTCGACGTCGTGCTCACCGCGCGGTCGCGGGACCTGCGCGCGCACCCCGGCCAGGTCTCGTTCCCCGGTGGCCGGGTCGACCCGACCGACGCGGGTCCGGTCGAGGCGGCCCTGCGCGAGGCGCACGAGGAGGTCGGCATCGAACCCGCGAGCGTCGACGTCGTCGGGTCGATGCCGCCGCTGTTCCTCACGCCGAGCGGCAACGCGGTCACCCCGGTGCTCGGCTGGTGGCCGACGCCCGGCAGCGTGCGAGTCGTCGACCCGGCCGAGGTGGCGCAGGTCGAGCGGGTTCGCCTGACCGAGCTCGTCGACCCGGCGCGGCGCTTCACCGTGGTCCACCCGTCGGGCTACAGCGGGCCCGGGTTCGAGGCCAGCGGCCTCTTCGTCTGGGGCTTCACCGCGATGCTGCTCGGTGCGGTCCTCGACCTCGCGGGCCTTGCCGAGCCGTGGGACGCCGAGGTCGAGCGACCGATCCCCGAGCACATCCTGTCGGACTGGCTCCGTCACCGCCGCTGACCGGCATACGCCCGCCCCCCCGCCCCC
>NZ_AVPL01000202.1 GCF_000768695.1 Knoellia aerolata DSM 18566 | reverse complement strand
AGCGACACCTCGACCGGCTGCGGCTGACCATGCGCCCGCCCACTGAGGAGCTCCAGCGCCCGGTCGGCGAGCCACGCCCCCTTTCCCCGGGTGTCCGCACGAGCCGCGGCCATCGCCGCGTCCCACTGCTCGGCCGGCAGGTCGGGGTCGACGACGTGCCGGCGACCCTCCTCGGCGGACAGGGCGCAGAACGCCCCGACCACGTCCTTCATCGGCCCCAGCACCGACAGCCACGCCATGCCGTCCGCGGCCGGGCGCACCGACACCCGCCGCGAGGCAACGGCACGCCGGGCGCGCTCGGCCAGCGACTCCGCATCAAGAGCAGCCCCCGCCCGCCGCGCCGCAGCCCCCAA
>NZ_AVPL01000201.1 GCF_000768695.1 Knoellia aerolata DSM 18566 | reverse complement strand
AGCGACACCTCGACCGGCTGCGGCTGACCCTGCGCCCGCCCACTGAGGAGCTCGAGGGCCCGGTCGGCCAGCCACGCACCCTTGCCCCGGGTGTCGGCGCGGGCCGCGGCCACGGCGGCATCCCACTGCTCGGCCGGCAGGTCGGGGTCGACGACGTGCCTGCGACCCTCCTCGGCGGACAGGGCGCAGAACGCCCCGACGACGTCCTTCATCGGCCCCAGGATCGACAGCCAGGCCATGCCGTCCGCGGCCGGGCGCACCGACACCCGCCGGGAGGCGACGGCCCGCCGGGCGCGTTCGGCCAGCGACTCCGCATCAAGAGCGGCCCCCGCCCGCCGCGCCGCAGCCCCCAA
>NZ_AVPL01000228.1 GCF_000768695.1 Knoellia aerolata DSM 18566 | reverse complement strand
GGCGTCGTCAGCGGCCATGGTGGCGTCCTTGCATGGAATGCGGGTTTGTTTATGAAAATGGAAACCATTATCATGCCTGACTCTATCGATTGCGCGCCATGTCATTGCGTTCGTCCCGCCCATCCGGCTTCCTGGCCTATTACGAAGAACTGCTCGCGGTCTGGACCCGGAAGCTGGGCTGCCGCGACGCCGCGCGCGATCTGGCCCA
>NZ_AVPL01000224.1 GCF_000768695.1 Knoellia aerolata DSM 18566 | reverse complement strand
ACCAACGCGGCCGGCGACTACGAGATGATGAACATCGGCAACGTGGAGAACAAAGGGCTGGAGCTGGAGTGGAGCGGCCAACTGCCGCATAACTTCAACTACTACACCTCTTATACCTATACCCAATCGAAGCAGAAGAACGACATCGTCAGCAATGGCGGGCAGCCGCTGCCGACCTCAGGTAAAGAGGTGCCGAACGTGCCGAAAAACCTGCTG
>NZ_AVPL01000041.1 GCF_000768695.1 Knoellia aerolata DSM 18566 | reverse complement strand
CAGGGGTCAGTTTTCACCCGTCGCTGACATACATGCGTGAGTTCGACACAGTCGAGCTGAACGCGAGCCACTACCGGTGGCCGCGGGATGCCGCGTTCGCGCGCTGGCGTAACCGCCTCCCGGCCGAGTTCAGGATGTCGGTAAAGGCGCCAAGAGGTTTGACGCATGCCAAGAAGTTGTATCGGCCCGAGGTCTGGGTGGACAGGATCTCGGCGTCGTGGCACGAACTGTATGACCGTCGCGGCGTCCTCCTCGTGCAGTTGCCGCCGACCTTGGAACGTGACGACGAGCGCTTGGGGTGGTTCCTCGCCCGGCTGCCGTGGTGGGTCCAGGTTGCGGTCGAGATGCGCCATCCGAGTTGGCACGAGGAGGCGGTCTTCGAGCTCCTGGCACGGCATAGGGCGTCGTACTGCGTGATGAGCGGAGCCGGGCTGGCGTGTGTGCTGCAGTCGACGGCGCCGCTGGTCTATGTGCGATTGCATGGTCCATCGAACGACTGGCTGTACGCAGGCTCCTACTCGGATGACGAGCTCTCCTGGTGGGCCGACCGGATTCGCGAGTGGGAGAGGGCAGGTCGGGAGGTCTACGCATACTTCAACAACGACGGCGACGGAAACGCGGTGCGCAACGCGCGGCGGCTACGCGAACTGCTCCACAGCTGAAGGCTGAGGTGCTGCAGCTCGGTGAGGTCCAGCGGATGCGGGGCGAGTCGAGTGCCGCCGAGGACGCCTACCGCCGTGCGGGGAACACGGCTGCCCGACGCAGCCATGGCTCGCCCTCCTCAGGCTCGCCGAAGGTGACCTCGAGGCCGCATCCGCCGGCATACGTCGAGCGTTGACCGAGGTGACCTCGAGACCGGAGCGCCTGGACCTGTTGAAGGCCGCGGTCACCATCCACCTCGAGGAAGGGAGGATCGAGGCGGCTCGGGATGCGGTGTCCGCGTTCGAGGAGATCACGCGGGGGACGACAACACCGGCACTCGCGGCCGAGACCTCCGCCGTGCGAGGCGCGCTGGCGCTCTCCGAGGGCGATCCCGCGCGGGCGCTGCCGCTGCTCCGGCAGGCGGTCGGGACCTGGCAGGAGCAGGACGCTCCGCACGAGCGGGCAAGACTGAACGTCTTGATCGGGCGGGCCTCTCGCGCGCCCGGTGACGAGGACGGTGCGCGGCTTGAGTTCTTCGCGGCCCAACAGACGTTCCAGCGGCTCGGCGCGCGTCCGGATCTGGCTCAGCTGGACCGTATCGTCGCGGCGACAGACGGTGCTCCCGCTTCTCACGGCCTCACTCGACGCGAGGTCGAGGTCCTGTCCCTCATCGCCCGGGGCAAGGCGAACCGTGCGATCGCCAGCGAGCTGCACCTCAGTGAGCGCACCGTCCATCGCCACGTGTCCAACATCTTCACCAAGCTGGACGTCGACTCCCGTACCGCCGCGGTCGCGTACGCCATCACGCATCGCATCGTCGAGATGGGCAGCCTCTCACCCGACCACCAGACGGCAGCGGTGGCCAGCCGAGGGGAGGCGCGTCCAGTGGTCAGACTCAGTCGCCGCCGCGAGCTTGCGACGTGTCGCCGCCACTCGACGCCTCAACGTGGTGCGGGACGGCGCGTCAGCCGATAGAACGGGACTGTGACCGAGCTCTGGACCGACCCCACGTGGCTTGCCAGTGCCCACGCGTGGGTGGACGAGCAGACCGACGCGCTCGGGCTGGAGCGCACCGGCAACGCCGAGCAGCCGCACGTCCGGGTCTGGTCGACCGTGCTCAAGATCCCGACGACTACCGGGCCGGTGTGGTTCAAGGCCAACCATGGCCCCCTCCAGCAGGAAGCGGCACTGGTCAGTCTGCTGGCCGAGCGCGTCCCCGACCGGGTCGAGCCGCTCCTGGCCGCTGACCTCGACCGCGGCTGGATGCTGATGCGTGACGCGGGGGAGCGGATGCGTGAGCTCGTGGTTCTCGAGGCGAGCCTCAAGCGGTGGCACCCCGTCCTGGACTCGGTGGCTCGGATCAGCGTCGCCATGGAGGACGACGTCGACACCCTTCTCGTGATCGGCGTCCCCGACCTGCGGCTGGCCACCCTCCCGGCGAGCTACGCCGCCCTCATGGAAGAGATCGACGCCGCGCCCCGCTTTCGCGCCGCGACCGACCGGGTGGCCGAGCTGTGTGAGCAGCTGGCGGCCTACGGCATCAGGGACTCCGTGCAACACGACGACCTCCACGACGGCCAGGTCTTCGTGCGCGATGGTCACCACTGGGTCGTCGACTGGGGGGACGCCTGTGTCTCCCACCCGTTCTTCGTCCTGGCCGTCGCGCTCGAGGGTCAGATCGCCTGGGGTCTGGACGACGTGGAGCACTCCGTCGACACCGGACCGTTTCGCGACACGTTCCTCGCGCCCTACGCGGTCGCCTACCCGCACCTCTCGCACGCCGACCTGGTGGAGGCCTCGCGCCTCGCGACGCGGTTGGGCTGGGCGGCCCGAGCGGCCAACGGGCATCTCTCCGTCGATGAGGAGAGCACCCGGCGGCGGTTGGAGATGTTCGTCGACGGTCGGGTGCACGACTGAGGCGCTGACCCACGTGGAAACGAGCTCGGCGTCGACACCGAGGCCGCAGCAGGACAGTGCGAGGCCGTCGCGCATCGCGGTGACAGCGCGACCACCGACGCCGGCTACGGGACGTGATCTGCTGGAGGAGTGGACGAGTTCATGTGGTCGGATGGCCTGTTGGAGCTGGCGAGGCAGACCCGGGATGAGGTCGCCGACGCCCTCAGCGCGCTCGGCGTGCACGGCGAGCTGGGGGTGACCGGGGGTGCCAGCGTGCCCGGTGCCCTCACCAAGGGTGACATCGACCTGCACCTGCGGGTGGCGCCGGATGCTTTCCGTGACGTCGTCGCCCGGTTGAGGGGGGCATACCCCGTGGCCAGCCCGCTGTCCTGGGCCGCCACGCTCGCCGTCTTCGACCTTCCCGGGCATCGCCCCACGGGCCTGGCAGTCACGCCTGTGGACTCCGAGCACGACCGACGCTTCGGCCTCGCGTGGAGACTGCTCCGCGACGATCCGCAGGCGCTGGCCCAGTACAACTCCCTCAAGTCGGGGACCCCGGGTGCGGGCGACTACGAGCGGCGCAAGTCTGCGTTCTTCTCCGCGCTTGCCAGCGAACCACCCGAGAGTCCTGACTCCGCTGAGTGAACCCAAAGACGCTCAGCGAGAACATTCGACGGGTCTCGCTCACCAGCGACAAGACGTGATCGCGGACCCGGGCACGCAACCAGAGCGAAGCCAGCCAGCGGATGTGGCCACGGTTCCCCGGGGCTTTCACGTCGGGCGGGCGCGCGCGGGGGTACGTTGGAAATGCCCGAGTCGACGTGCGCGCGGGCGAGACGTGTCGATCGAGGAGGTGGGGGTGCGGGGCGGCAGAGGACAGCCTTGGGGCATGCGCTCAGCTCTTGCCGCAGCTCTCTTTCTCACCTTGGGGCCGTCCGTCGGCATCGCCGCTGCGTCTGTGGGCGGCGCGCCCGTCTCGGCTGTCGCAGTGGTCCTGCCGGCCGATGCGCCGTTCGACGTGCCCGACCAGCTCACCGATCGTGCTGGGGTGCTGGGCAGCGAGCTCACCTCACTGCGGGCCGGGCTCGAAGAGGTCCGGGTCAGCGACGGCGTCCAGATCTTCGTCGTCTTCGTGGACACGTTCGACGGGCTGTCCGGCGAGGCGTGGGCGGAGCAGACGTTTTCCATGTCGGGGATGGGTGGCGACGACGTCCTGGTCGCTGTCGCGGTGCAGGAGCGCCGCTACGGCACCTGGACGACGGCCGAGTCCGGGATCTCTCCCGGCGAGGACAGCCAGGTGCGCGCCCGCGACATCGAGCCCGCGCTCGCCGACAACGACTGGAGCGGCGCCGTCCGCGCCGCGGGCGAGGGCTACGGACGTGCCGTGAGCGGGCGCTCGGAGTCGGGCTCGACCGCCGGGGACAGCGACGGTTCCGACTTCCCCTGGGGGCTTCTCCTGCTGCCGGTGGGCGGGGTCGTCGCATACGGCCTCGTCCGTCGGGCGTCCTCTCGTCGCGGCGCGGGCCAGGGCGGGACCGGCGGGTCCCCGGCGGGCGAAGCGGCTGCGCCGGTGCCGACCGACGAGCTCCGACGACGCGCGGCCGCGGCGCTGGTGGACGTCGACGACGCGATCCGCTCCTCGACCGAGGAGCTTTCCTACGCTCAGGCCCAGTTCGGCGTGCAGGCCACCCAGGTCTTCGCGTCCGCACTGGACGAGGCGCGGCACAACGCCGGGGAGGCCTTCCGACTTCAGCGTGAGCTCGATGACGCTGAGTCCATGGGGCCTGTCGACGAGGGCCATCGTCGCGGCTCCCTCGAGCGCATCATCGCGCTTGCGTCGGCAGCTGACGCCAGCCTGGACGCACAGGAGGCCGAGTTCGCCCGTCTGCGCGCACTGGAGGCGCGGGTGCCGGAGTTCCTGACTGAGCTGAAGGTCCGTGCCGGCGAGGTGCGTCGCCGGCTGCCCGTCGCCGAGCAGGAGCTCGCCGGGTTGGCCACGCAGTACCGCGCGGAGGCGTTGCGAACGGTGACGGGCAATGTGGAGCAGGCCAAGCAGCTGCTCACCTCGGCGGAGGCGTTCATCAGGACCGGGACGGACCACGTGAGTGCGGGCGATCGACCCGCTGCGGTGGCTGCCGGTCGGGCCTCCGAGGAGGCGGTCGGTCAGGCCGACACACTCCTGACCTCGGTGAGCCAGGCGAGGACGGAGCTCGCCGGGGCGGTGGAGCGCATCGATGCGTCCCTGACGTCGATCTCGTCCGACGTTGCTGACGCCGAGCGGCTCGGCGCCGACGACCAGCTGACGAGAACCGCCGTGGAGGCGGCTCGCGCCGCCATCGACCAGGGCGTGGCGGCTCGGGACACCGGCGACCCGCTGGCCGCGATCCGGACCCTGACGCGGGCCGAGCAGGACCTCGACAACGCGCTCGCGAGGTATCGCGAGGTGGAGACCCGGAACCAGCGGACGAGCCAGCTCCTCGAACGCAGGCTCCACGAGGTCGGAACGCGGCTGACCAGCATCGACGAGTACATCGCCAGCCGCCGGGGCGCCGTCCGATCGGAAGCCCGGACCGGCATCGCCACCGCCATCAGTCTTCACCGGCAGGCCGGGCAGCTGCTCGCTGATCCCCCTGAGGCGACCCGTTTGCTCGACCAGGCCGAGGCCGAGGGTGAGCGCGCACTGGCCCAGGCCCAGGACGACCTCGACTCGTGGGGTGGCCAACGAGGGACCGTGGCCGGACCCCGAGGTCTCGACCCCACGTCACTCATCCTGGGTGGCATCCTCAGCGGCGGATTCGGGAACCGTGGCGGGGGCTGGGGCGGGTCGGGGGGCGGCTTCGGCGGCGGCGGCTTCGGTGGCGGCGGCTTCGGAGGGGGTGGTCGCTTCTGAGCGACGCACCAGGACAAGGCACTCGAGCTCGCCCGCGAAACAGAACACGTCGCACGGCCAGCATCCGCACCCCACATGCACGACAACCGGAGGCATCACCATGACCCAGAAGACGAGCATCCTCGGCCGCATCAGCCAGCTGGCGAAGGCCAACATCAACTCCATCCTCGACCGAGCCGAGGATCCGGAGAAGATGCTGAACCAGTTGGTCACCGACTTCACCAACTCGATCGCCGAGGCGGAGGAGGCCGTGGCCCAGACCATCGCCAACACCCGAATGGCCGAAGAGGACCTCAGGATCGACCGCGAAGCCGCGCAGGAGTGGGGCCGCAAGGCGGCCGCCGCCTCCTCCAAGGCCGACGATCTCCGCAACGCCGGTGACACCGCCGGAGCGGACAAGTTCGACGGGCTCGCCAAGGTCGCTCTCACCCGTCAGATCGGCTACGAGCGCGAAGTCACCGAGGCGGAGCCCCGGATCGAGCAGCAGTTCGCCACGGTCGAGCAGCTCAAGAACGGCCTCACCGTCATGCGCACCAAGCTCGAGGACCTCAAGAACCGCAGGTCGCAGCTCATCGCACGCTCGCGCTCCGCGGAGGCTCAGGCCCAGGTGCAGCAGTCGATGAGTGCCATCGACGTCATGGACCCCACCAGCGAGCTCAGCCGGTTCGAGGACCGGATCCGCTCGCAGGAGGCGATGGTGCAAGGACGCGCCGAGGCCCAGGCCACGACGCTCGAGGACCAGTTCGCCGAGCTGGATGACTCCGCCGACGATGCCGAGGTCCAGGCACGCCTCGCCGCCCTGAAGAACTCCTCCGCCTGACCCCGGCCGGGCCACAACATGAGCAGCGACAGCATTTCGGAGGAGTCCGACGCAGCCGAGATCCGGCATGGCCTTCAGAACGAAGGGATCGTGGTCCGCAGGGGTGCCTTTGCCGAAGCCTGGGTTCAGCAGGTTCGAGCGGACGTCGACGCTGCGTTCGAAGAGGCGAGGTCCCGCGAGGGAGGTGCGGTGGGACGTGGCCCCAACCGGTGGTACGTCGAGATCCATCCCCAGGCCCTGCGCGGCTTCGTGGAGCTCGTCGACCATCCATGGGTGCGACTGGTCTGTGAGACCGTCTTGGGGCCGCAGTACACGATCGTCGAGGTCGGGTTCGACACGCCGTTCCCGGGCGCGACGTTGCAGCCGTGGCACCGAGACTTCCCCAGTCCACCGGAGACCAAGGACCAGGGCCGGCTCACCTCCTTGGCGTTCAACCTGACCACCGTGGACACGACCGACGAGATGGGTCCGTTCGAGATCGCGCCGGGAACGCACTGGGACCGGGGGGACGATTTCGACCACCAACAGTTCCCGCCGCAGTCCGAGTACGACCGCTATGAGCGGTTGGCGCAGCGCAAGTACCCGAAGGTGGGTGACATCTCCGCCCGCTCGGCGCTGACCATCCACCGCGGTACACCGAACCGCTCGTCCGTCGCCCGTCCGGTGCTCGTCCTGGGCGTCGATGCGCCAGGCGCCGGCAACGACGCCCACCATGACCTCGCCGTGACCAAGGACTATTGGCAGAGCCTTCCCCAGCGGGTTCGTGACCACCTCTCCTGCCCGGTCGTCGACGAGCTGGTGCCGATCACCCAGAAGCACGACATCGAAGGGCTCGTGATGGGCTGACGCCGGCCAAGGATGCCGAAGGCGGGCCGGCCAGGGCTACGTTTCACTCCCACTGCCGGGTCGACGTGGGGTGCGCGCACCGACGCCGAGTGACCGGTGTCCGCCTCGGACCACTCAACGCCTTCGTTGGTATGCCGGGTGGCCGGCTTGGTATGCCGGGTGGCCGGCGTCAGCCAGCCGTCGCCGCTCGCTCCATGGCGCGCTCGATGGCACTGGGGAACCGCTGCTGAAAGTCCAGGATCCCGACCCACTCCGGCGTGATGAAGACGCGGACCATTCGCGGACAGATCTGCCGGAGGCTGTCCAGCCACGCACGGCCCGCGTCTTGGCCCTGACAGCGAAGGACCATGGCTTCGTACTCGGGCGCGATCCCATCAGTGACATCAGTGCGCACGCTGCCCCGGATCTGGAGGACGTCGTAGGGCATCGTGTCGGTGTCGATGGAAACGGCGACCTTCACCCCATCGACCAGCGCCCTGGTCTTCGGCGCATCCGGTGGGGTCCCGAGGACGAGCTCCGTGCCATTCCAATGAAATCCGATCGGAATCACCCGAGGAGTTCCGTCGGTCCAGAGGTAGGCCAGCCGGGCGGGCGCCCGGGACGTCAACAGGCGTTGTGCCACGGGATCCTCGAGCAGCGCAAGATCACCTTGATGCGTCGGCATGGCCCCTCCTCAAGAATCGCGCGGAACCGGCTGCCCTCACCACATTCCTCTTGTCGTGGGCCATGGTCAACGTCCGGCGACGCCGCATCTCTGGACGATTCACGTTCTGGCGTCGTCCAGTCGTGGAACCGGTGAGGCGAGTCGGGTTCAGGCGCCCCAACGGTATCGGCGCTCTGGCCGGCCGGCGTTGCCGTAGCGAAGGGACACCTCGGCGCGCCCGACCGTGCAGAAGTACTCGAGATACCGGCGCGCGCTGACCCGGCTCACCCCGACCCGGGCCGCCGCCTCGGACGCTGACAGCGTGCCGTCGGCCTCGCGCAGCGCCGTCTCGACCAGACCCGCCGTCTCGGCGCTCATCCCCTTGGGCAGAGCGCCGGCTGGACCAGCGCCACGTGGCCACAGCACGCGGTCGATGTCCTGCTGACCACGCAACTCGTCGGTGGCGAGCACCTGGTGCTGTGCGGCATACCGCTCCAGCCGTTGGCGGAGGTCCTCGAAGCCGAACGGCTTGAGCACGTAGTCGACGACCCCTTGGCGTCGCGCTCCGCGGACCGCGTCGACCTCCGTGGCCGCAGTGATGACGACGACGTCGCACTCCGCCCCCTCGGTCCGCAGCCGGGCGAGGACGTCAAGGCCGAACAGGTCCGGGAGGTAGAGGTCGAGCAGGACAAGGTCGGGCTTCAGCTCGTTCACCATGGTGAGCGCGTCGGCCCCCGTGTGCGCCACACCCACCACCTCGAAGCCGGGCGTGCGGGAGACGAACCCGTGATGGACCCGGGCGACCATGAAGTCGTCGTCGACGACCAGCACGCGGATCATCGGACTGACTCCGCGACGGGCGCGATGCCAAGGTGGGCGGTGAACATGGCCCCACCCTCATGGGTGCTCGCGACCTGGACCTCGCCGCCACGCCGCTGGCAGATCAGCCGGGTGAGGGCGAGGCCGATCCCTCGCTCACCGGCAGTCGCGGCCTTGGTGGTGAACCCGTGGGTGAAGACCTCGGCAGCAACCTCGGGCGAGACTCCCGGGCCGGAGTCGGACACGGCGACCTCGACGCTGGCGGCGTCGTGGCGGATCGCGACGGAGACCCACTGCCCCGGCCGCCCACCGCTCACGGCGTCGAGCGCGTTGTCGACGAGGTTGCCGACGACCGTGGCGACGTCCACCGCGTCCTCGGGCTGGAGCCGGTCGAGGGAGGTCTCTTCCGAGATGCGCAGCTCGACGCGGCGTTCGGACGCGATGGAGGCCTTCGCCATGAGCAGCGCTGCGACAGCAGGGTCCTGGATCCGGCTGTTGACGAGCAGGTCCAGCGAGTGGCGGCGCTCGGTGACCGCGTCG
This sequence comes from Knoellia aerolata DSM 18566, assembly GCF_000768695.1. Lineage (GTDB taxonomy): Bacteria > Actinomycetota > Actinomycetes > Actinomycetales > Dermatophilaceae > Knoellia > Knoellia aerolata. Next base: position 25,408 of record NZ_AVPL01000041.1, on the reverse strand, counting down.
ACGAAGCGCACGACCTCGTCGTACTCGCCGATCTGGATGAGTCCGCTGATGGTGTGCAGCTGGTTGGCGAACTCGTGGGTCTGCGCGCGCAGCAGCTGGGTCGTGCTGCGGAACGCGCCGAGCTCGCGTTCCAGGGCGGCCAGCGCGGTGCGGTCACGAAGGGTGGTGACAGTGCCGAGGTGCCGCCCGTCGCGCACGACCCGCATCCGGTTCATGACGAGGACCCGGCCCCGGCGGATGACGACGTCGTCGCGGGGGAGGTCGTCGGCGCCGTCCGGGTCGGCGACCCCCTCACCCGTGAGGACCTCCAGGAGCCGGCCCTCGACGCGCAGGTCCCGCAGGCTCATGCCGATGGCGTGCTCGGGCAGGTCGAGCAGCCGCCGGGCCACGTCGTTGACAAGGGTGATGCGCTGCTGCGGGTCCAGCGCGACGACGCCCTCGGCGATGCCGTGGAGCAGCGCCTCGCGGTGCTCGGCCAGGCCGGTGATCTCGCGCGGCTCGAGGCCGAGGGTCTGCCGCTTGATCCGGCGGGCGAGCAGCCACGACCCGGCCACCCCGAGCGCCAGCGCGATGCCGAGGTAGGTGAGCAGGTAGGACGAGGCGCCCCGGAGTCGTTCCCACACCGACGGGAACGACTCGGCGATCATCACCGTGCCGAGGTGCTCGCCCACGCGGTCCTCCTCGAGGCTGAGCACGGGGACCTGGCTGACGAGAAAGCGCTCGTCGTCGATCATCATCGTGCCCGACCAGCTCGCTCCGGTGCCGACGGTCGTCGAACCGAGCGGCATGGGGCGGGTCTCCTGCAGCGGGTCGGTGGACACCCGCACGTTCTCGTCCTCGTCGGCGATCGTCACCGAGGTGACGCTGGACTGGGCCACGGTCTGCAGGGCGAGCGTGGCCAGGCCGGTCCGCTCCTCGGGGACCTCGAGGTTCGAACGCACGAGCGGGTTGGCCGCCGTGAGCTCGGCCAGCGCCGACACCCGACGGCCCTCCACCCGGGTGAAGGTGGCCTCGGACTGCGCCAGCGACACCCCTCCGACGCTGATGAGCACCATGAGGATGATGCCGAGCTGGAGCACCAGCAGCTGCCCCGCGAGGGTCCGGTGGCGCAGGGCACGCATGACCACTATGAACTCAACCTTCACTGCCGACACAAGGGCGACAGACCGCATCGCCGGGGGAGACGATCATCCCGCTCTCCCCTCCCCCCGCGAAAGAGGCCTCACCGATGAGAACTCGTATCCCCGGTCTGGTTGCCGCTGCAGCCGTGGCCTCCATCCTCCTCAGCGCCTGTGGCGCGACCGCCGACAAGGACGCCGACACCGGCGCCAGCGGTGCCACCGCCGACAGCAAGCCGGCCACCGGCCTGCAGCTCATGGTCCCCAATGCCCCCGGTGGCGGCTACGACACCACCGCGCGAACCGCCGCCAAGGTCCTCGAGGACTCCAAGGTCACGGGCTCGGTCCAGGTGTTCAACCTCCCGGGCGCCGGCGGCACCGTCGGCCTCCAGCGGATCGTCAACGAGAAGGGCAACGGCAAGCTCGCGATGCAGATGGGCCTCGGAGTCGTGGGCGCGGCATACACCCAGAAGTCGCAGGCGACGCTCGCCGACACCACGCCGATCGCCAAGCTCATCGAGGAGGCCGGCGCGATCGTCGTGCCCAAGGACTCGCCCTACCAGGACATCAACCAGCTCGTCACCGCCTGGAAGGCCGACCCCAAGAAGCTCGCCGTCGGGGGCGGCTCGTCCCCGGGTGGTCCGGACCACCTGCTGCCGATGCAGCTGGCCAAGGCGGTCGGCATCGACCCCAAGCAGGTCAGCTTCGTGTCCTACGACGGTGGCGGCGAGCTCCTCCCCGCCCTGCTCGGCAACAAGATCGCCTTCGGCGCCAGCGGCTTCGGCGAGTTCCTCGACCAGGTCGAGGCCGGTGAGGTCCGCGTGCTCGCGGTCACCAGCGAGAAGCCGATCGAGGCGCTCAAGGACGTCAAGACCCTCAAGGACCAGGGCATCGACCTCGTGTTCACGAACTGGCGCGGAATCGTGGCGCCCCCCGGCATCACCGACGAGGACAAGCAGGTCTGGGTCGACGCCCTCACCAAGATGCACGAGTCCGAGGGCTGGAAGGCCGAGCTGACCAAGCGCGGCTGGACCGACGCCTTCGAGACCGGTGACGAGTTCGGCACCTTCCTCAAGGAGCAGGACACGTCGGTCGCTGAGCTCCTGAAGTCGCTGGGCCTCGCATGAGCGAGCAGCACCCCGAGATCCGCGTCGGTGACGGGGCGGTGGCTCCGGCCGCCGCCCCGGCCGGCGGGGGTCGGCAGGTGAAGGACCGCGCCCAGTACGGGCTGTGTGCCGCCCTGGCACTGCTCGGCGCCTACGTGCTGTTCGACGCGATCGGCATCGCGGACGTCGCGACGAGCAACGACCCGCTGGGTCCCAAGCCGATGCCCATCCTCCTCGGGGTGCTGCTCATCATCGTCTCCGCCTTCTACGCCGTGGACGTTTCGAAGGGCGGCACCGGTGACGCCGAGGAGGGTGAGGACATCGACCTCTCCACCCCGGTGGACTGGCGCACCATCGGCCTGCTCATCGCGGCGTTCGCCGTCAACGCCCTCCTCATCGAGCCGCTCGGCTGGGTGATCAGCGGCGCGCTGCTCTTCGCGGGCTGCGCCTTCGCGCTGGGCAACCGCCACCACATTCGCGGCCTGGCGATCGGAGCGGTCCTCTCGCTCGTCACCTTCTACGCGTTCGCCATCGGCCTCGGCGTCAACCTGCCGGCCGGCATCCTCCAGGGAATCCTCTGATGGACAACATCACCAGCCTCCTCGGCGGGTTCAGCGACGTCCTGTCGCCGATCAACCTCCTCATCGCGCTGCTCGGCGTCACCGTCGGCACGGCCGTCGGAGTCCTGCCCGGAATCGGGCCGGCCATGACGGTGGCCCTGCTCCTGCCGATCACCTACGGCCTCGAGCCGATCCAGGGCCTCATCCTCTTCGCGGGCATCCTCTACGGCGGCATGTACGGCGGGTCGACGACCTCGATCCTGCTCAACACCCCCGGAGAGTCGTCGTCGGTCGTCACCGCCATCGAGGGCAACAAGATGGCCAAGTCGGGCCGGGCCGCGCAAGCACTCGCCACCTCGGCCATCGGCTCCTTCGTCGCCGGCACGCTCGGCACGCTCGGCATCGTCTTCCTCATGCCGCCGGTGGTGAAGTTCGCGGTCAGCCTCGGTGCGCCGGAGTACCTCGCCATCATCCTTCTGACCTTCACCGGCGTCACGGCCGTTCTCGGCGCCTCGCGCATCCGCGGCCTGACGGCGCTCCTGCTCGGACTGACCATCGGCGTCGTCGGCATCGACTTCGTCACCGGTCAGCAGCGGCTCACCGGTGGGGTCCCGCAGCTCGCCGACGGCATCGACATCGTCGTCGTCGCGGTGGGCATCTTCGCCGTGGGCGAGGCGTTGTGGGTCGCGGCCCACCTGCGCCGCAAGGCAGGCGAGGTCATCCCCGTCGGGCGCCCCTGGATGGGTCGCAGCGACTGGGCCCGGTCATGGAAGCCGTGGCTGCGTGGCGCCGCCCTCGGGTTCCCGTTCGGTGCCCTCCCTGCAGGTGGCGCCGAGATCCCGACCCTGCTTTCCTACACGGCCGAGAAGAAGCTCTCCAAGCACCCCGAGGAGTTCGGCCACGGCGCGATCGAGGGCGTCGCCGGACCCGAGGCGGCCAACAACGCCTCCGCCGCGGGGACCCTGGTGCCCATGCTCGCGCTCGGCCTGCCCACCAACGCGACCGCGGCGATCATGCTCGCAGCGCTGCAGGGATGGGGCATCGAGCCCGGTCCGCTCCTGCTCAACAAGGAGCCGGAACTCGTGTGGGCGCTCATCGCCAGTCTGTTCATCGGCAACACGATGCTGCTCCTGCTCAACCTGCCGCTTGCCCCGGCCTGGGCCAAGCTGCTCCAGATCCCGCGCCCCTACCTGTACGCGGGCATCCTCTTCTTCGCGTCGATGGGTGCGTATGCCGTCAACTCGCAGCCGTTCGACCTGTGGCTGCTGCTCGTGCTGGGTCTGCTCGGCTTCGCCATGCGCCGCTTCGGTCTCCCCGTCCTGCCGCTCATCGTGGGCGTGATCCTTGGCCCGCTCGTCGAGCGTCAGGGCCGCCGTTCGCTCCAGCTCACGGGTGGCGACCTCAACGGACTGATCGGTGGACCGGTCGCCTGGGTCTGCTACTTCCTCATCGTCCTCGCTCTCGTCTGGCCACTCATCAGCCTGGTTCGCCGCCGTCGCGGCGGCAGCGACAAGGGCGGGCGCGGCCCCGACGGCGGCCGAGGGCCCGACGACCTGGCGAACGTCAAGGCCGGCACCAGCATCAACTCATCGGAGGCCTGACATGACCGTGCTCGTGGGGTTCGTCCCCAACCCGCTCGGAGAAGCGGCACTCACCGCCGCCGTTGCCGAGGCTCGACGTCGCGACGAACCGCTGCTGGTCGTCAACATGTCGCGCGACGACGTCCTTGTCGACGCGCACCGGGCCGGACAGGAGCAGCTCGACATCGTGCGCCGGGACCTCGAGGACCTCGGGATGGAGTTCGAGGTCCGTCGGGTCGAGGAGGGCGGCGACGCCGCCCAGGTGATCCTCGACGTGGCGGAGGCCGAACAGGCCTCGGTGATCGTCATCGGCCTGCGGCACCGATCGCCGGTCGGCAAGCTGCTCCTCGGCTCGGCCGCCCAGCGGATCCTGTTGGACGCCACATGCCAAGTCCTCGCCGTCAAGGAGAGCTGAACCCATGACCGACTCCTCGCCCACCACGGCCGACCTCTACGACGAGCACGGTGATGCGCTCCAGTCCTGCTCTGTGCAGCTGCGCCACTACGGAGGCCGCACCGCGTTCTCCGGTGTCATCAGCACGGTGCGGTGCCACCGTGACAACGCCTTGGTCAAGGCCGCCCTGGCCCAGCCGGGGGACGGCAAGGTGCTCGTGGTCGACGGCGGGGCCTCGTTGGAATCTGCCCTCATGGGTGACCTCATCGCCGCCTCCGCGGTCGAGCACGGCTGGTCCGGTGTCGTCATCCACGGGGCCGTGCGCGACGTGGCCGCCATCCGCGAGCTTCCCCTGGGAGCACTCGCGCTGGGGTCCAACCCGCGCAAGAGCGCCAAGGACGGCGTGGGGGAGCGCGACGTGACCGTCTCCTTCGGCGGCGTGGACTTCGTTCCGGGCCAGACCCTGTGGGCCGACGAGGACGGGATCCTCGCGACCAGGCCCTGAGCCGGCGGGCGCGCTCCTCCGGGCGAGCCGGTGCACGATGCACGTGTGGGCTGGCCAGCCACGCTCGTCCAGCTCGGCGAAGCAGCCCTCGTGCGGATGGGACCTTCGCCTCTAAACGCGTTGCGTGCTGGCGATCTACCGTGAGCTTGAGGGCAGAGGCCCGAGAGCCGGGCAGGCCCTCGGGGAGGTGGACGCCGTGAGTACGGCACCGCTGCACACCCACCACAGCATGCGCTGGCCGCCCGAGACTCGGTTGGGCACATGGGCACTCTCCCTCAGCGGAGTGGCCCTCGGCGGCACCATTGCGCTTGCGGTCGCCTTCTCGGCTGGACTGGAGTCTGCCGAGAGCTTCTCGGACAACTGGGTCCTGACTGCGGCGGGCGTGGGGATCCTGGTGAGCGCGGCCGCTTCAGCCGTCACCGGCCTGATGGCGGTGATCCGTCGTCACGACCACTCCTGGTCGGTGGTTTCCGCCGCTGGCGTGGGCGTCCTCCTGACGGCCGTGTCGCTTCAGCAGGTCGCGGAAGGGCTGGGCTGGCTGAGCGGGTAGCGCCGTCCGGGCCGTGCCCGCAGGCCGATCGGGTCACCCACCCTGGAAGTCAAGGACAGGAGCACGCGATGTTGACCAAGACACAGAAATCCGCGGGCCTGGCGCTCGGGCTGGGCGTCGGTCTGGCCGGCTGTCTTCTCGCCGCGGGCTACGCGTTCACGGATTGGCCCTGGGGGATCGCGACAGGGGTCACGGCCCTGTGGTTCCTGCCGACGGTCGCCCTCAGCGTCTCCGCCCTTCGTCACCCGGAGCCCGCAGCGCGTGCGCTTCTCCTGGCTGCCGTGGGAATCACCCTGTTCGCCGTCATCGACGCGTTCGCCGACGTCATCCCCAGCGAAGACTGGGGGCCGGTGGCAACGGTGATGGACATGGCGCTCGTCGTCGCTGTGAGCTTCCTCGCCGTGCACCGACCAGGTCGGGCCGGGAAGCTCTTGACCGGTGTCGCGCTGGTCCAGTTCGTGGCGCTCGTCGTCAATGTCGTCATGCACGGACCGGGGCCTTGCCACCAGGTCCCGGTTTCACGAACGCGGCCGTGGTGCTCTGGATGCTCGTGGTCGGGGCGCTGTTCCTGCTGGCCGCAACGGGGGAGCAAACCTCGCGAGCCGATGGTCGAAGCGCGCGGGGCGCTGACGGCGTGGCGAGCAACGACCCGAGTGGAGTGCCACGATGAGCCGCGTCCGATTCATCGTCCTGTGCACCGGGGCAGCCATCCTGCTCCTGGGTGGCTGCGCCGGAGATGGCTCCGGGTCGGCGCCGTCCCCATCCGGGTCCAGCGCCTCGCCATCCTCGTCCCAGGCGGCCGTGCCGAGAGCGGAGCAGCTGGCGGCCGCGCTGGTGACGGCGGAGACGTACGACGGCACCTGGAGCGTGAACGTGCCTCCGGACGCGCAGAGCGCGATTGACGGGGTGGTGCCCGAGTCCCAGCGGGAGATGCTGCCGAGCCTCCGGCTCTGCGCGAAGGCCAGTGAGGAGTCTCGTGCGGCCGCGGAAGCGCTGCGGTGGCAGGCCTTCCGGCAGCTCGACCAGTCCGAGGACAACCCCATCGACGCGCTGCGTGACGGCGTGCGCGCCTGCGAGGGGGAGATCCCTGCCGGCGAGGAGGGGCCCGGCAAGGCTGAGTCGATGACCATCCCTGATGTGGGCGAGGGCCGCTTTGGGGAGCTGACCACCGTGGAGGAGGCCGGAGGCGGGACGTACTGGCTGCTCCACACCTCGTGGGTGCGCCAGGGGCCGGTCCTGATGAACCTGCAGGTGGTCGACATCGTCATGGGTTTGGGAGTCCAGCCCGCGTTCACGACCGAGGACCTTGACACGTTCCTCACCGCCGCCGTGGACAACCTCCCGTAGCCGTCCAGGCATTTTCGAGCAGTATGCCGCGCTCTACCCGGCCGGCGGACAGGGCAGCGGCGATCTCCCGGTCGGGGACTGGAGACCCGCTCAGGTGAGGGGGTCGCCGAAGCCGGTCGCCCGGATGACCTTGGCGGGAACGCCCGCAGCGATGGTGTGGGCTGGCACGTCCCTGGTGACGACCGCACCGGCGCCGACGATCGCTCCGTCGCCGATGTTGACACCGGGAACGACGGTCACGGCGGCGCCGAGCCAGACCTTCCGGCCGATGACGATCGGTGCGGGCACCATGTCGGCGCGCCTGTCGGGATCCGGGCTGTGGTTGAGCGTGGTCAGGGTGGTGCCGTGGCCGATGAGGCTCCCGTCGCCGATGCTGATGCCGCCGGTGTCCTGGAAGCGGCAGCCGATGTTGATGAACACGCCCTTCCCGAGCCTCAGGTTCATGCCGAACTCGCTGTAGAAGGGTGGAAACACCGTGACCGACTCATCGACCTCCTGACCGGTGAGCTGAGTCAACAGGGCCCGGATCTCCTGAGGGGTGCGGTACCCGCCGTTGAGCTCGGAGACGATCCGCAGGGCGGACTGGGCGGCGTCCTGCATGAACTGGTGCTCTGACGAGCCACCCTTGATGAGTGCGCCGCGGTTCACGTGCGCGAGGAAGTCCGCAAGCTCCGGCGTGGTGGGAAAGTCAGTCATCGCGTGCCTCCACGCGCGCGCGGACGGGACCGTCGAGTCGAGCGAGGCGCTGCGCCGCGTCGCCGTCGAGGCGGCCGAGGATGACGATGCCCGGGAAGTAGGACTGGTCGCCGTAGTAGAGGACGAGGTCGTTCCCGGGGGCGTAGTAGCCGACGTCGCCCACGTCGGGGTCCGCCCCGTCGGGTTGCCCCTCCCGGGAGAGCGGCGACGGCAGCCGGCCGGTCTTCTCGAACTGCCCGTGGTCGACCATGTAGACGGTGACCGGCAGCTGCGCCACCAGGTCTCGGACGGCCGCGCCCTCGGAGAGGGTCGCGGTGAGGCGTTCCCCACCGATGCTGATCTGGATCCTCATGCTGCCCTCTCGGGGTGTGGCGGTGTCGTTGGGCGGCTGGGCGCCACCACAGGCGGTACCGACCACGGCGATTGTCGCGGACAGCGCGACGGTCAGCCGTGCGCGAGACCGGCTGGGTGCAGTCGTCGTGAGCATCAGGTCTCCGTGGTGTGCTGTCACAGGGTGAGCAGGACCTTCGTTGCGGTGCGCCCGTCCATCGCACGGTAGCCCTCGGTCTGGCGTCGCCGCACCACGCGGGTGCGTCGATCAGTGCACCTGGGGGGAGCCGGCATCGAGACCCACGCAGACGGCATACCGTCGTCCAGGGGTCCAGGGGTCCAGGGCGCGGAGCCGGACCAGGCCCGTCACTGCCCGCGCCGACGTGTCGAGGCGCACCACCGTGAAGTCGTCGCGGACGCCTCAGTCGTGGTCGGAGAAGGCTTCGACCTTCCGCCGCTCACCCGAGACGATGATGAGGTCGCCCTCGCTGACGACGGACGTCGGGGTCGCGTAGGAGAAGTCCTTGCCGACGGTCTTGATGCCGACGATGGTGACGCCGTACTTCTGGCGGACCCCGGCCTCGGCGAGTGTGCGGCCGAGAATGCTGGGGGGTGGTGCGGTCTTGACGATGGCGTACCCGTCGTCGAACTCGATGTAGTCCTGCATCCGGCCGCGGACGAGGTGGGCGACACGTTTGCCCATCGCGTGCTCGGGGCGGACCACGTGGGAGACACCGACCTGCTCGAGGATCTCGCCCTGCGAGGTGGTGACGGCTTTGGCCCAGAGGTCGCTCACGCCGAGCTTCCGGAGCACGAAGGCTGTCAGGACGCTGGCCTCGAGGTTGCTGCCGATGCCGATGACGGCCTTGGAGAAGTCGCCGACGCCGAGCTGTTCCATGGCCTGCAGATCTGTCGAGTCCGCCTGGACGACGTGGGTCCATCGGCCCGCAAGGTCTTGGACGAGCTTGGGGTCCTGGTCGATGGCGAGGACTTGGACGTCGTCTCGTTCCAGCTCGTCGGCGAGGGACTTCCCGAAGCGTCCGAGTCCGATGACGACGACGCCTCCGGACTGTGCGATCTTCTTAGCCAATGAGAGGGGCTCCTTCGGGGTAGCGGTAGCGGCGGTTCCGCTCCCGCAGGGCGAGTGCTGACACGAGGGTGATGGGTCCGAGGCGTCCGAGGAACATCAGTGCCACCAGAACGAACTGTCCCGGGTCGCCGATCTTGGGTGTGATTCCGGTGGACAGGCCTACCGTCGCGAACGCGGAGGTCGTCTCGAACAGGACGTCGCGGAACGGCAGGTCGGTGAGTTCGGTGAGGACCATCGTGCCACCGATGACGGCAGCAACGCCGAGCAGCGCGACGGTGATGGCTTGGCGGACGACCCGGTGTTCGATGCGTCGGTCGAAGGCGATGACGTCGTCATCGCCGCGGACCTCGGCCACGATGACGAAGAACAGCACGATGAAGGTGGTGACCTTCAGGCCGCCGGCTGTCCCGGCGGAGCCGCCGCCGATGAACATGAGCATGATCGTTCCGAGCAGCGTCTCGTCGGTGGCGACCCCGTAGTCCCAGGCGTTGAAGCCGGCGGTGCGTGGCTGGACGGCGTGGAACCAGCCACCCAGCAGTTTGCCGAGTGGGTCGAAGGGCCCCAGGGTGCCGGGGTTGCCCCACTCGGCCAGGGTGATGAACGCCGTGCCGCCGACGAGAAGGACCACGGTCATGAGGAGCGTCAGTCGCGTGTGGAGGCTCCAGGTGCGGGGTTGGCGGGTGCGGAGCAGCTCCATGAGCACGGGGAACCCGAGGCCACCGATGATGATCGCCACGGAGATCGGCATCAGCACGAAGCCGTCGCCGAGGAAGCCCATGAGGTTGTCGCTGAACAGAGCGAACCCAGCGTTGTTGAACGCCGACACGGCATGGAAGAGGCCGTGCCAGGCCGCGGTGCCCCACGTGTCGTCGTACTCGGCACGGAACCGCAGGGTGAGGACCACGGCGATGGCGCTCTCGACCACCACGGTGATGAGGAACACCCCGCGCAGGACCCGGCGCACGTCCCCGAGACCCACGCTCCTGGTCTCGGCCGCCGCGGTCAGGCGAGTGCGCAGCCCCATCCGACGTGAGAGGAACAGCGCGATGAGCGACGCGAGAGTCATGATCCCGAAGCCACCCACCTGTATCAGCGCCAGGATGATCGCTTGGCCCGGCACCGTCCAGTAGGCGGCAGTGTCGACCACCGTCAGGCCCGTGACGCACACGGCGCTGGTGGCCGTGAACAGTGCCGTGACGAACGGTGCCCCGCCCTCACCGGCACGTGACGTCGGCAGCATCAACAACACCGTGCCGATTGCACCGGCCGCCGCGAACGCGAAGGCCACCACCTGCGCCGGGTGCCGGAAGAACGGCTCACGGCGGGAGCCAGGGCTCACTCGGCGAAGGAACACCCGGCAAGGATGTCAGTTCTCGTCGCCTGGAAGCGGTGAGCAACAGCATGAAGGGGGGCATCGCACGAGGAACCCGACGCCATTTCGCAGTCAATCGCCGCACCCATTGGGCACCGCTCCTCGCGACCCTCGACGAGGCGCAGCGTCGACGGCCCCGATCCACCCGACACCACCCCGGACCTCGTCACATGGTGCATCCCCATCCTCGGGGACGAGGAGTGTCCGGAGGTCCACGGCGCGGGGCGCCGGGAAAGCGCCGATCATGCTGCGCCTGCGAGCCACGACGACCTCCCCGGGAGTGCCTCCTTCCCTACGCCATCTCGCAGGTCCTCGGAGGTGTCGGGGATCTTGGTTTCTCGTGGGGAGGGGACAACGAAGGGCGGGACTGATGGTGGGGCCCTGGACGCCGGGTCCGGGCGGGGGCTGCGGGAGACGGAACTGGGGCCGGGGATGTGCGACCGGCGTGGGGTGATCGGTGTCGGTCGTGGACCTGGGTTGGAGATCGCGGATGCACCGTCACGCGTTACTTGCCTTGGCTCACCCTAGTCTCGGTGTGTGCCCGAATTCAGCTGGCGACCGGCCAACGACGCGACGCGCGAGGACGTCGAGGCCGTGTTCGGCGCCGGCGGCGCCCGCAAGTGCCGCTGCCAGGCGCTCAAGGTCCCGGGCTGGATCTGGCGCGACACGACCCAAGAGGAGCGTGATGCCGCCCTGCTGGAGCAGGCCGGCTGCGGCACGACCGGCCCGACGTCCGGCCTCGTCGGGTACGTCGATGGCGAGCCGGCCGGCTGGGTCGCGGTCGAGCCTCGGGAGAACTATCCGAGGATCTGGGCGCGGCAGAAGTCGTGGATGCGGAAGGACCCTGACCTCGAGGGCGTCTGGTCGGTCACCTGTTTCGTCGTGCGTCAGCGCTTCCGTCGACAGGGGCTGATGTACGAGCTCGCCGCCGCCACCGTCGAGTACGGCAGGCAGGTCGGCGCTCGCGTCCTCGAGGGCTACCCCACCGAGCCGCCGCCGGGCAAGACCGTCATCTGGGACGAGGCGTCGGTCGGGCTGCTTCAGGTCTTCCTCGACGCAGGCTACGAAGTCGAGACGTCGCCCACCCTGCGCCGGAGGGTGGTGCGACACCGACTCGGCCAGCCGTAACGTGACGTCGTGAACCTGAGTGCGGGTGCGTGCAGGCTTCCGCTCGCCGGAAGCGGTGTGGTCGATCGGTTTCGCCCCGCCGTCTTTGACCTGCTCGACGGGAGCGGGTCTTGTACGTTAGCCATCCTCCATGACCTCGTACGCAGACCTGACTGAGCAGCAGGCGGCCGCCGCCCTCGAGGAGTTCCTCAGGGAGCGGCCCCCCGCCCTGCGGCGTCTCGAGGTCGCCGTGGGCGACGCTGTCGACCTGGACCACTCGGTCGAGAGCCTCGGACCGTTGTGGGTGTGGGCGAAGAACAGGCTTCGGCTGGGGCCGTCCGGAAAGCAGCCGTCCTGGTCGAGGCTGGGTCTCGGGGAGCACGAGCGACTCAACCAGGCCTCCCTCGAGCTGCTCGACGGACTGATCTCCTACGTGATCGACATCGTCAGGAGCGCCGTCCCGGAGGCGAAGTGGGAGGTGGCGACCGACCCGCACCCGCGATACCTCGATCAGAACAAGCCGATGCTGAGGGCCGGGGGCTGGGAGCAAGTGCCAGCCTCGACGATCGGCAACCTGGGTCGCCAAGTATTCAGCGACTGGCCACCCGCCGATGACCGACTTGGTTCGATCGTCAGTTTCTGGCTCACGGAGGCTGCCCGCACCCGATGACCGTCGATTCCCAGCGTTCTGTCCAGTGGGCTGTCAACAAGCGTCGCCCACCCGCGGCGGAAGACGTCGCCAGCCCATTCGTCTGTTCCCCTCCGGATCCGGTGGCATCGGCACCCCGCCACGGCCCATCTCGACTCAGGGTCGACCGGGGGTCATACAGGGGTTGTCTGGGGGCGACACCCGATGTGCCCAAACGCGCACTGCCGCAAGCATTGGGCACATGATCACCGTTGACTCACTCACCCGGAAGTACGCCGGCTTCACCGCCGTCGACGACGTCTCCTTCACTGCCCGGCCCGGCCGCGTGACGGGATTCCTCGGCCCGAACGGCGCTGGCAAGTCCACCACCATGCGGGTCATGGTCGGCCTCACCGCCCCGACCTCCGGCACCGCCACCATCGACGGAGTCCGGTACGCCGACCTCCCTAACCCGGGACTCGAGGTCGGCGTCCTCCTCGACGCCTCGGCCCAGCACGCGGGACGCACCGGCCGGGAGATCCTCACCGTCGCCGTCGACACGATGGGCCTGCCCCGCACCCGCGTCGACGAGATGCTCGAGCTGGTGAGCCTGACCCCGACTGAGGCAAAGCGTCGCGTGCGCAACTACTCACTCGGCATGCGCCAGCGCCTCGGCATCGCCACCGCACTACTGGGTGACCCGAAGGTGTTGATCCTCGACGAGCCGGCCAACGGTCTCGACCCGGCCGGCATCCGCTGGATGCGCGACCTGCTCCGTGGCTATGCCAACCAGGGCGGCACCGTGCTGCTGTCCTCGCACCTGCTGCACGAGATCGAGGTCATCGCCGACGACCTCGTCGTGATCGGCAACGGCAGGATCGTCGCCTCCGGCACCAAGGAGCAACTCCTGGCCGCGGCTGGCACCCTCGCCCGCGCTGCGTCACCCCGCGACCTGGCCCATGCTCTCGAGCAGGCGGGGATCCCCAGCAACCTGGCCGGTGACGGCTCGGTTCGTACCGACGCCGATCCCGCTCACGTGGGCAGCGTCGCCCTGGCTGCCGGCATCGCCCTCACTGAGCTCAGGTCCGCCGAAGGCGCGGGCCTCGAAGACATGTTCCTGTCCCTCACCGCCGACACCCAACGCGAAGGAGTTGCGGCATGACCGCCACGACCATCTCTCCCGACACCGCCGCGGCGGTCGAGCCCGTACGACGCACTGCGCGCTCCATTCCGACGACGCGCCTCGTCAAGGTCGAGCTGCGCAAGATGTTCAACACCCGCTCCGGCTGCTGGATGCTGGTCAGCATCGGTGTCCTCTCGGTGATCGCCACCGGCGCCGTGATCATCTTCGCGCCGGACGAGGCAGTCAACTACACGAACTTCGCCACCGCGTTGGGCTTCCCGATGTCGGTGATCCTGCCGATGATCGCGATTCTCTCCGTCACCAGCGAGTGGAGTCAGCGCAGCGGGCTCACGACGTTCACCCTGATGCCCAGTCGGGGCCGTGTGATCGGCGCCAAGGCGATTGCGACCCTCTTGGTCGGCGTTGTGTCGATGGCCGTCGCCTTCGCCATCGGTGCCCTCGGCAATGTGATCGGCTCGAACCTCGCCGGTGTCGACACCGTCTGGGACGTCACCCTCGTCGATGCGTCGCAGATTGTGCTGGGGAACGTCGTGGGGATGGCCATCGGTTTCACGCTCGGCGTCGTACTCCGCAACTCACCCGCGGCCATCGTCGGCTACTTCGTCGTCTCGCTGGTGCTACCCGGCATCCTCGCGCTGCTCGCCCAGGTGCGCGAGTGGTTCGCCGACCTGCAGCCCTGGATCGACTGGAACTACACCCAGGTCAACCTCTTCGAGGGGGCCACCGACACAGGACGCGAGTGGGCCATGCTCGGCTCGACCACGTCGATCTGGATCGTGGCTCCACTCGTGGTCGGGCTGTGGTTCCTGCGCCACTCCGAGGTGAAGTGACTGGGTAACCAGGTTCCTGACGTACGCGCTGATCGGGCACGAACTGTCACAGTTCGTGCCCGGTCGGCAGCCACTGCAGCCACTGTGTGCCCGGTCAGGGTCGCGGCCCTGGCTGGCCTCCTTCTTTCATGAGGCCACCGGTGTGGGCCGGTGATCGTTGCAGTGGGACTCATTGGGACTGAAGCTGATTCGCGTATGCCGGCGGCCCGCGTCGCGCTGCGGGTCTCCGAGGGTCCCCGGCGGTGGGCGGCCAGGGCACGTACCCGAATGTCAGGTGCGCAGTGGGATGGCCAGGACCGCGGTGATGGTCGCCACCAGGCCGCTGTCCGTCGCGGTTCCGGATGTGCGGTCGACGTGCCGGTTCTCAACAGTGCCGGGGTGGCCAGCGGGGCAGCACGCCGACTTCGGCCTCCCCTGAGCCGATGACCTCAGCCACGGCGTCGGCGACGGCCTGCGGGGTGACGACGTGGGGTAGCAGGGTGCGGTCGGTCGCGGCGTAGCCGCCGATGAACGGGATGGCCTTGGTGGCTGCCTGTGAGCTGATGGTGATGATCTGCCCCGTTCCCTGTTCCCGCATCCGGGGCACGACGAGCTGAACCGACGCAGGGGGGCGATGACGGTGAGCTCGATGACGTCACTGAGCTCGGGGAGGTCGATGTGCTCGACCGGGCAGGCCACGGCTCGTCTGGCGTTCTTGATGAGGACGTCGATGCCTCCGAACCGCTCGATGGTTGTTTCCCTCGAGTACGGCTGCCGCAGACTATTTGACCTCGGAGCGGCGCAGCGAGAGCAGCCCGACGAGGAGGGGAATGACAATCCAGATGATCGTGGTCGAGCCGAGCATCGCCCACTCCTCACCGGTGTCCATGGCGCCTTCGAGGAGCGCCACCTGCGTTTCGTTCCAGTCGATCCACGGCTGCAGGTCCTCGAACCACGGGCGCACCTGGGCCAGGAGGACGAGGATGCCCGGCAGCACCAGTGACACGACGAAGTAGCCCACGATCGCGCCTGCAGAGTTGCGCAGCACGACGCCGAGGGTGAAGCCGATGGCCATGCCGATCAGGTTGAAGAGCACCAACTGCGGCGCCATGGACATCGAGATGTCCCACACGGCGTCGACGCCGGCGAGTGCGGAACCGGCCACGTTGGCGACGGCGCCTACAGCGAAGGCGACGGCCACGGAGCCGAGGCCCACCAGGAGGGTCGCGATCGCCTTGGCGCCGATCACCCGTCCGCGGCTCGGCACCAGCGTGAATGTCGTGAGCCCACTGCGCTGGCTCCACTCACTGGTGACGGCCAGGATGGCGATCATCGGCAGGATCACCGACATTGGGAACCCGCTCGCCCTCGTGAAGCTCTCGTAGGTGACGTCGCTGTCGGGAGCGAAGATGAGGACCGACCCGGCCGAGATGACCGACAGGACGCCGATGCTGACGAGCATCCAGAATCCTGAGCGGGTGTTGAACATCTTGCGCAGCTCGACCGTGACGATTCGGGTGATGGGGATGGGAGGGGCGGTCCGACGGACCTGTGCGCCTTCCGTGGTGGTGGCTGGGGGGACGATCGTGGCGGTCATGCCGCAACTCCTTCGCGTTGGGTGTCGGCAGTGAGCGACAGGAACATGTCTTCGAGACCCGCGCCTTCGGCGGAGCGGAGCTCGGTGAGGGTGATGCCGGCGCTCCTGGCCACGGCCCCGACCCGAGCGGGGTCGGCGTCGGTGCGGACGGAGCCGTCCCCTGCGAGCGTGCTGGGGATCCCGGCCTGCTGGAGCGCGTCGGCGAGGTCGCGCGGTGACGTCGAGCGGGCGAGCGTCCCGGCCGCGGCGAGGAGTTCGTCCTTCGTGCCAGAGGCGACGATCTTGCCGTTGCCGATCACGACGAGGTCGTCGGCGATGACCTCGATCTCGTGGAGCAGGTGCGAGGACAGCAGCAGGGTGCCGCCCTGGTTGGCGTAACCCCTGAGCAGGTCGCGCATCCAGCGGATGCCGGCGGGGTCGAGTCCGTTGGCGGGCTCGTCGAGGATCAGCACCTTCGGGTCACCCAGTAGTGCGGTGGCGATCCCGAGGCGCTGGCGCATGCCGAGTGAGTAGTTGCGCACGCGACGCTTTGCCTCAGTGGGGGTCAGGCTGACCAGCTCGATCATCTCGGCGACGCGGGTGCGGGGCAGGCCCATGGTGTCGGCGGCGACGGTGAGGATCTCGTGTCCGGTGCGGCCGGCGTGCTGGGCAGAGGCGTCGAGGAGGACGCCGACCTCAAGGCCGGGGTTGGGGAGGTCGGCAAACCGGACGCCGTCGATGGTGGCGGAGCCGGAGGTCGGGGCGGTGAGCCCGACCATGACGCGCATCGTGGTGGACTTGCCGGCGCCGTTCGGACCGAGGAAGCCGGTCACGCGGCCGGGCTGGGCGGTGAAGGAGACGTTGTCGACGGCGGTGAAGCCGGCGTACCTCCGGGTCAGGGACTCAACTGTGATCATGGGCTCAACCCTCGCGGCATCGCGTCGTGCGCGTATCGGTGCGATGGCCACTCTTTCCCTGACCGAAAGTACGGGGCGGGACCGTGCCTTGGGCCGATCTCAGGAACGTGACGCATCCCTACACTTGCCACAAGTGACCAGGACAATGGCTGGACTCCGCGCCGCCTTAGCGTCGGTGCGAGCGAGCGGCGTCGGTCGCAGACAGGGGTCCCGATGCAAGCGGTCATCCAGGACAGGTACGGCACTCCGGACGTCCTCCGGTTGGGCGAGCTCCCGGAGCCCGTCCCCGCCGACGACGAGATTCTGCTGCGAGTGCGAGCGGTCTCCTTGAACGGCTCGGACCGTGAGAACCTGACGGGACGTCCGGCGTACGCGCGGTGGTCCAACGGGCTGCGCCGACCGCGGCACCCGGTGCCGGGATCCGACGTCGCTGGCGTCGTCGCCGGGGTGGGCAGTGCGGTGACGGAGTATGCCGTGGGCGACGAGCTGTTCGGCGAGCTGGCCGGCTACCGGGGCGGGCTTGCCGAGCTCGTCTGCACGCGACCCGACCTGTTGGCCCGCAAGCCTGGCGGGCTGTCGTTCGCGGAGGCCTCGACGATCCCGCAGGCGGGCGGAATCGCGCGCAGGGCGACCGCCGATGTCCGGCCGGGAGATCGGGTTCT
Source organism: Knoellia aerolata DSM 18566 (assembly GCF_000768695.1). Taxonomy (GTDB): domain Bacteria; phylum Actinomycetota; class Actinomycetes; order Actinomycetales; family Dermatophilaceae; genus Knoellia; species Knoellia aerolata. The sequence continues at coordinate 7,917 of NZ_AVPL01000041.1, read as the reverse complement.
GGTCAACGGCGCGGGCGGCGCCGGCGGTGTGTTCGTTGTCGCGCTGGCCAAGCATGCCGGGGCGGAGGTCACGGCGGTCGACAGGGCCGACAAGACCGACTTCCTGCGCGAGATCGGGGCCGACCGCACGATCGACTTCACCACCCAGGACTGGGCCGACGAACGCGACAGCTTCGACCTGATCGTGGATCTGGTGGCCCATCGCTCGCCCCTGCGCGTGCACCGCGCCCTGCCGCGCGGCGGCAGGTACGCGATGGTGGGCGGCCTGGCCAGGATCCTGCTGAGCACCGCGATCGCCGGCCCGCTGGTGGGACGTGCCACCGGAAAGAGAGTCGGCGTACTGGTCGTCCCCCAGTCACGAGCCGAGCTCGAGGCGGTGACCGCCCTCGTCGCCCAGGGTGCCGTCACGCCGCGGATCGACCACGTGTACCCACTGCGTGATGCGCCCGCAGCATTCGCCCGACTCGCCGCCGGCGAAAGCCGAGGCAAGCTCGTGCTCGAAGTGTCCGAGGCCGACAGCCGATGACGCGACCTCACCTACGAAGCGTGATGACAGTAGATCAACGGTGCCACCCCGCTGCCGATACCGATCCACGGGCGTCGGGCGGCGAAGCGGCCAAGCGGTCGTGCCTTTGGCCGGACGCGGGGTCAGACTTTCGGTCGGTCCCCTGCCGGCGCTCCATCCCTACGCTGAGGGGGTGAGCAATCCACTGCGGTCGCTGCTGGAGGAGCCCCGGCCCTCGGCCCCGCCGGTTCGTGTGTGGCGGGACTGGGCGCTGCTGGCGGTCGTGATGGTCTCCGGGGTGCTGGAGTGGGTCGTGCGGGAAGACCTGCCGCTACCGGGGCTGTCGGTGGCTCTGGCGGTCGGATTGGCGCCGCTGCTGCTTTGGCGACGTACGCACCCGCTCGCGGTCGTCGCGACCGTCTTTGGCGTGGTCGCGGTCGTGGACGTCGGCCTGATCGCGGCTGACATACCGGCGATCGACGCGTACACGATGCTCTGTTTCATGCTGCTGCCGTACTCGCTCTTCCGGTGGGGTTCCGGGCGCGAGGCGGTGGCGGGTCTGGCGATCATCCTGGTCCCGGCGACCCTGGCGCTCTTCGCCAACTGGGCCGGGTTGGCTGAAGCGATCGGCGGGGTGGCTTTCCTGATGTCAGCATTCGCCCTGGGCTTGGCCGTGCGTTCCCAGCACAGCGCCCGGGAACGAAGGCTGGAGCAGGTGAAGTCGGAGGAGCGGGTCCTGCTGGCGCGGGAGCTGCACGACACGGTGGCCCACCACGTCTCCGCCATCGCCGTCCACGCCCAAGCAGGGCGCGCCCTTGCCGCGACCAGCCCCTCGTCGCCGCTCGAGGCGCTGGAGGTGATCGAGGTGGAGGCGTCGCGCACGCTCGCGGAGATGCGGGCGATGGTCCGCGTGTTGCGCCGCGAGGCACCCGTCGACTACGCCCCGCAGCCCGGTGTTGCTGACCTCGAGCGGTTGTCCAGGGCCTCGCCCTCCGGGCCGCGGGTGGAGGTCAGGGTCTCGGGTGACCTGACCGCCCTCCCGGCGGCAATCGACGCCGCAGTCTTCCGGATCGCTCAGGAGGCGGTCACCAATGCCCTGCGGCATGCCCGGAACGCCTCCCTGATCGACGTGCGCATCGCCGGCGACCGGTCGACAGTCAGCCTCGTCATCCGCGACGACGGTGATCCGGGCCCGGCTCATCCTGCCCACGAAGCGGGGTTCGGGCTGACCGGGATGGCGGAACGCGCGCTGCTCCTGGGTGGCGCGTGCCGGGCAGGTCCCTGCCCCGGTCGCGGCTGGGCCGTCAGCGCGACACTGCCGCGGCAGGTGCCGACATGAGTATCCGGGTGCTGGTCGCTGACGACCAGGATCTCGTGCGGACCGGACTGCGGCTAATCCTCGGCACCTTGGACGGCATCGAGGTCGTGGGGGAGGCGCGCGACGGGCAGGAGGCGGTGAGGCTGGCCCAAGAGCTCCGTCCCGACGTGTGTCTGATGGACATCCGGATGCCCGTCCTCGACGGGGTCGAAGCGACCCGTCAGATGGCCGGGCCGGGCGTCGAGGACCCGGTCGCGGTCGTCGTGATCACCACCTTCGACCTCGACGAGTACGTGCACGGTGCGCTGTTGGCCGGGGCCACCGGCTTCTTGCTGAAGGACGCCGGACCCGAGCTGCTCGGCGAGGCCATCCGGGCGGCCACCCGAGGTGACTCGCTCATCTCGCCCAGCATCACCCGCCGGCTGCTGTCGACGTTCGCGCGCACGGGTCGGGCAGCTCCTCCCGCCCAGCCCCTCGACCCACTCACCGAACGCGAGGAGCAGGTGCTGCTCACCATCGCCCGGGGTCGCACCAACGCAGAGATCGCCGCCGAGCTGCACATCAGCCTCAGCACGGTGAAGACCCACATCGGCAGCCTCATGGCCAAGCTCGGCGCCCGGAACCGGGTGGAGGTTGCGATGTGGGGGTACGAGACCGGCAGGGTCCGAGAGTAGAGACCGGCCCGCCCCGCCGGCAGGAAAGCCGGAGGCGGCGAACGCGCCCGCCGAGTCCGGCCGGGGCGCCCCCACCGGTCGGGACCTGCCGCGTGTGGGGCCCCACAGTGGGCGGAGTCGACGCTGGTGGAGTGACCCGATGTCAGACGCCGGCGACGTAGGCGGTGGGAAAGTGGACGCCGTGACGGTCGAGGTTGCCGCGGGCCCGGTCGTAGTGCTCGGTGGTTCGGGGGTCGGCGTGCCGGGCAAGGATCTGGGCGTCGCGCAGCGGGACGCCGGTGTCCGGTGCGTTGGTGATCGCGGCGTGCCGCAAGGAGTGCGGGCTGATGTGCCGCGGGATCCCGGCCGTCTTCGCGATCCTGGCGACCATCCGGTAGACGTCGCGCCGGTCGACCGGCTTGCCGGACAAGGGTCGCAGGACGAGCAGGCGCAAGTGCGCTGGCCGCGGCAGGCTTCCAGCACGCGGAGCGCGGGGACCGTGACGGGCATGGTGGCGGGCTTGTTGCCCTGACCGACAGAGTGCAGCACTCGGTACCCGCGGAGGGTGTCGGCGTAGTCCTCGATAACTACCGTGGCGGCCACGGAGGCGCGTAGGACGAGGAGTCCAGCTGCGGCCGCTGGCCGAGCTGACGGATGGACAGCTCGACGTGGGCGCGCTGGATAAGGGCTTGGCGGCAAGGGCCCGACCCGCGAGCTCAGCCCCGTGGAGCTCAGTGTGGTTCTGCGCTGGGCGCCGGGGTCGTGGGTGGCGGGCGGCGCAGGGAGCCAGAGCCGCCCGCTTCGAACGCGGCTGCAAACCGCAGGAGTTGCAGGTCTGCGTACGCGGCTCCCGCGAAGGTGAGGCCGACCGGCATCCCGATGTCGGACATGATCCCCATCGCCACCGTGACGGTTGGGATGCCGAGGTGGCGTAGCGCAAGGTTGCCATGAGAGAAGTGGACACCACTGGACCAGGCATGGTCGGCGGCGTCGGGGTCGACGTCGGCGTTCGCTGCCCCCACGTCGGCGTTCGCGGGAAACACGACGGCATCGAGATCGTGCTGCGCGAGCCAGTCCTCGAAGAGGGACGTGCGCAGTGAATGCAGTGCGGTGAGTCCGGTTGCGAAGTCTTCGCGTCCGCGGGGGTCGGGGATGCCTGCGCGAGCGAAGGCCACCGCCTTGGCGAATCGTTCGGCCTCGTCGTCGAACCGGTCTGGCAGCGTGCCCGGTGGGCGGGGTGCGATCTGGTCGGGGTCGACGGCGGCGAGTGTCCTGCAGGTGGGGTCGCCGTTGGCGCGCAGGAAGTCGTCCCAGCCGAAGGGCAGGAAGTGTTCTTGCTCGGCGGAGCGCCACGTGGCGGGCAGCTGGTCGAGCACGTGCGGCACCCCGGTCCGCATGGGTTGTTCGTATTGTTCGATGAGCGGGAAGTCGGTGACGAGAACCTCTGCGCCCAGGGACTCGAGGCGCTGGCGGGCCACATTCCACAGGTCGAGCACGGACGATCGGATGGGAATCGGCGTGCGCGGGTCTTGGTTGAGGAACAGGGCGGGGACGCCCAGCCGCTTGCCCTGCAACGCTCGGGGATCGAGCAGCTCGAGGTAGGAGCGTGGCCGGTGCCCGCTGGGCCGGGGAAGCTTCAGTACTTGCTGGTGGCGCCAGAAGTCACCTCGGGTTTCCGGGTCGTCTTGCACCAGCACATCGAGAATGCGGAGCATGTCTGGCATCGAGCGGGTGTGGGGCACGACGACATCTCGGGCAGGGTGCAACGGCCAGTTGCCGCGGATGGAGATGAGACCCCAGGAGGGGGTGTATGCGCACAGGGCGTTGTTCGATGCCGGACTGCGGCCCGACGACACGGTCTCCTCCGCCATGCCGAACATGGCGAGGTTCGCCGTGGTCGCGACACCGGATCCGCTGGATGAGCCGGACGCGTAGGCCGCGGCGAGGAAGTCGCGGTTGTATGGGCTCTCGGGCCGTCCGTACAGGCCGCGCTGCATTCCCCCGTCGGCCATGGGCGGCATGTTGGTCTTGCCGATCAGCACGGCGCCGGCTTCACGCAACTTCTCCACGCAGAACGCATCCTGCCGGGCGCGAACGTGTGCGAACGCCGGCGAGCCCGCCGCGACTGTGAGGCCTTCGACACTGTAGGAGTCCTTCGCCGTGTACGGCACCCCTTCGAGTGCCCGAGGGATCCCTGCACGCCAGCGTCGGTCAGATTCAGCGGCCTCGACCAGAGCGTTCGGGTTGAGCACCGGGATGGAGTTCAGCCCGTCAGCGCCACGATCAAAGGTCTCGATGCGATCCAGGTAGCACCCCGTGAGCCAGACGCTCGTGATGTCCCCCCTGCGCAAAGCCGTGAGGACATCCGCAATGCTGGTGTCGAGCAGCTCGAACGAACGCGCAGGGTCAGCCATCTACATCCCGTCGTGGTCACAGACGCCGGACGAAGGTCAGCATCGCATGTCAGGGTGCCGTGGAGCCGAGCATTCGCGGCGGTGTGGCGCTGGTTCGCGATGCGACAAGGACCGGGGCCATCCCTCCGGCGGCGATGCAGCGACGACCAAGATATGGAGTTGCACACCCGGGTTGATCGCCGCAGCAGATCCACCCCAAACACACGACCTCAAGGGATCGCCGTCGTACACCACCGCTCAGGACCCGACCGTGACCTGAGGGCTGCGCCGTCAGGGCTCAACCAGGCAAGCGCGTTACTCGGGTCGTGCGCCCAGCGCCCCCAGCACCGTTGCCACGAGCGCAGGCTCGATCGCGTCTGTCGGTACCCGGTTGGCGTGAAGCTCGCCGCTGGCGGTGTGGACGATTGCCAGCAGCATCGCCATATGCCATGCAACTGGCACATCTGATCGGAACGCGCCCGTGTGCTGGCCGCGTTCGATCAGCGGCTGGAGGAACGCGAATACGGGACGGTGGCGCCGGCGAAGCTCGGCTTGGGGTTGGCGCGCGTTGATCCCGACCAGTGCGTGGAATCGGCCGAGCTCGCGCCAGCCAGTCGTGAGCACCCGTTGCAGAGCTTCGGCGGGGTCGCCGCGTTCGGGCTCGGCGGCCGCCATCGCCTGCGCTACCTCGGCGATGGCGCGTTCGGTGACGGCCTCCATCAGCGACTCCCGGGTCGGGAAATGGACGTAGATGGTTGCGCGAACGAGGCCTGCGCGGCGAGCGATCTCGGCCATGTTGACGTCGGGGTCGCTGGCCAGTGCGTCGAGTGCCGCCTCCAGGATCCGCGCCTGGCTTCGCTCCGCATCGGCACGTCGAGGGCGAGCGCCGCGGGGGGCGGAGTTGCGGGTCGTGTCGGTTGGCGTCATTGCTAGTGCATCCCTATCGGTGCCGGCGCGAGTCGCAATTGTGGCAGGAAGGTACGCGCCGAGGGCAGAACGACCAGCGCCGTCAGGCTGCCCAGGGCAGCAAGGACGGCGGCGGCGAGGAAGGCGTCCGCGAATCCGCTGGCGCCGATTGGACTCGACCCGCTTTCCGCTGCCGCGGTCGCGATCGAGACGAGTACGGCGACACCGAACGAGCCGCCGACCTCGTGTCCGGTCGTGTTGAGACCCGAGAGCATCCCGCTCTCGTCGTCGCGCGCGCCGGTCAGGACAGCGAAGGCGACACCCACCAGGACGACCCCGAGGCCGAGCCCGCCGAGCACCATGCCGGGCAGCAGGCTGACCATGTAGCTGCCGGATCGACCTGCACCAGCGGTGAGCAGCAGCATGCCGACGGCCACGGCGGCAAACGCGCCGGCCATAGGGACACGAACGCCCAAGCGGTTCACCAACTGACTGCCCACGTGCGCACCCACCCCCGCTGCGATGGCGACGGGCAGGAACGCCAGCCCGGTCTGCAGAGGGCCGGTGCCGAGCATGTTCTGCAGGTACAGCGAGGAGAGCAGGAACATCCCGAAGAGGACGGCCGATGCCATGAGCATCATGACGAACCCGCCGCCCACGGCGCGGTCGGTGAGCCGCTCCACGCGAAGCAGCGGCTGGCCGGTGCGACGTTCCAGGGCCGCGAACCCCGCCAGCCCGACGGCTCCGGCCAGGCCGAGACCCAGCGTCTGTGCCGAGGCCCAACCGGCGCTGCCCGCTTGGGAGGTCGCATACAAGACGGCCGCAAGGCTGACGGTCGCCAAGGTCGCGCCGCGCAGATCGAGCCCGCGCCACTTCGGTCGCGCGGGATCGGCTGGTGCAACCCTGAGCGTGGCCACGGCGAGCGCCACGCCGATGGGCAGGTTGATGTAGAAGATCGCACGCCAGTCCGCCACGTCGGTCAGAACGCCCCCCAGGAGGACCCCGGCCGCGGCCCCGGCCCCGCCGACCGCGCCCCACGCGCCCAGCGCCTTGGCCCGCTCCTTGCCCTGGAACGCGGTGGTGATGATCGAGAGGGCGGCAGGCGAGAGCATCGCGGCACCCAGACCCTGACCGGCACGCGCGGCGAAGAGCATCGGGGCGCTCAGGGACAGAGCGGAGACGAGCGAGGCCACGGTGAAGACGGCCAGGCCGGCCAAGAAGACGCGTCGGCGGCCGAGCAGGTCGGTGGCGCGCCCGCCGAGCAGAAGCAGACTGCCGAAGATCATCGAATAGCTCGTGATCACCCAGCCGACGTCGCCTCCGGCGAGCTCGAGCTCCTCCGCCATGTCGGGAAGGGCGACGTTCACCGCCGAGATGTCGAGGATCACCATCAGCTGCGCCACCAGCAACACGCCAAGCAGCCCGCGCCGCGAAGGGGTGCCGCCGGTGGCCCGTGCGTGACCAGGAGGGTGGGAGTCGAGGAGGTCCATGTCAGCCTTCCCATCTATGTTGGACGTCTGTGTCCGATTTAGTAAACCAGACACACGTGTCCAATGTAAAGGGGCGTCGTGGTGCAGCTCGACCAGGCGCCCGAGCTCAATGCGTCCGGGAGGCCACCCGTTGAGCTCCGCGAACGGCGCAGCTCACGAGCCCGACCGACCAGCCGCTCGAACCGCAGGTGGTCGAGGTGGTCGACGGTGCACGCGGAGGCGGCACCCGTGCTCCGCCGTCCCGATGACCTCGCTGCCGAGGGTCATGGTGTCGAGGTGGGCGATCGCCGGGATGACGTGCGGGGGCATGAAGACCACCCGCGTCCCGGCCGCCGGCTTCGGCGTCCCCACGATGGGCTGACCGCCCACCCAGGACGGGGGCGCGCGTGACCCGCACCGTCCCGACGGCGCCGTCGACATCCTTGCGCCTCTGCTCGAGCACCTCACCGCTGCGCAGGGCGCACCACGCGCACAGCAACACGAGCGCGCGGAAGCGCTCCGGCATGGCGTCGACGATCACCAGAGCTTCTCGAGGGTCGCCGGGCGAATGTCACGAGCCCTGATGGTGTCGGCCGCACGACGCTCGGCGTGATCGTGGCCATCGCCATCGGACCGAGCACCGACCGCAGGTACTGGCGCAGCAGGTGCTCGT
>NZ_AVPL01000229.1 GCF_000768695.1 Knoellia aerolata DSM 18566 | reverse complement strand
ATCGTCTACCAGGACGACTGGATGCGCGCCGCCGCGCGCGGCTACACGGTCGCTCCGGGCGTCAAGGTGCCGGGCGCGCCCGATCCCAAGATCAACCTGGCGCAGCGCTTCGACACGTCCAACGCGCAGAGCCTGACCGGGCTGGTGCGCGCCGAGTACGACCTGAGCGACCGGGTCTCGCTGTTCGGCGCGTTCGGGGCCAACCG
>NZ_AVPL01000197.1 GCF_000768695.1 Knoellia aerolata DSM 18566 | reverse complement strand
TCCTCGGGCCCGCGCCGCGACGACCGTGGGGAGCGGCCGGCATACGGGCAGCGTCGTGACGACCGCGCCCAGCGCCCGTCCTCGGGCCCGCGCCGCGACGACCGTGGCGAGCGACCGGCATACGGCCAGCGTCGTGACGACCGTGGCGAGAGCCGCGGTGGCTACCAGGGCCGCGACAGCCGCCCCGACTCCCGCAGCGCCGGCTACCAGGGCCGCGACGACCGCACCTCCTCCGCGCCACGCCGCGACGACCGCGGTGACCGACCGGCCTACGGCGGTCCGCAGCGCAGCGAGCGCAACGACCGTCCCGGCTACGCCGGTCCCCGACGCGACGACCGCGGCAGCCGCCCCACGTACGGCGAGCGCCGCGACG
>NZ_AVPL01000195.1 GCF_000768695.1 Knoellia aerolata DSM 18566 | reverse complement strand
GGGCCGGCGGGCCAGGCGGTGACGTGGTCGAGGTCGCAGGAGCGGGCGTTGACGGGGCAGCCGGGGAAGCGGCAGTGCCCGTCGCGCAGGCGGATGAGGCGTTGCAGCGCGGGTGAGGGTCGGTAGCGGTCCTCGACCGCGTCCGGTGGGGGTGGTCGCAGGTCGCACGGGGCCAGGGACTTGGGGACGACCCCGGCGATGATGGCGCCGGTGTCGGGGTCGCAGTCCAGTGCGGTGGAGTCGACGATCCGCACGTGGGCGGGGAGCTTGGCCAGGTCCACGGTCGTCGTGCCCGGCCGGCCGAGCCCACCGAGCTCGACGACCCCGCACCGACCAGCACCCTCCGAGGGCGAGGGCGAGGGCGCGGGTACCGGCTCGGG
>NZ_AVPL01000219.1 GCF_000768695.1 Knoellia aerolata DSM 18566 | reverse complement strand
ACGATTACTAGCGATTCCGACTTCATGGAGTCGAGTTGCAGACTCCAATCCGGACTACGACGTACTTTATGAGGTCCGCTTGCTCTCGCGAGGTCGCTTCTCTTTGTATACGCCATTGTAGCACGTGTGTAGCCCTACTCGTAAGGGCCATGATGACTTGACGTCATCCCCACCTTCCTCCAGTTTATCACTGGCAGTCTCCTTTGAGTTCCCGGCCGAACCGCTGGCAACAAAGGA
>NZ_AVPL01000222.1 GCF_000768695.1 Knoellia aerolata DSM 18566 | reverse complement strand
TCGACGTCGAGGCTGCGGTCCTCGAGCTGACGGTCGCGGGGGCCCGCGGTGGGTGGCGCCGCCCGACCCGGCTGGGTCGTCCTGCCGCCGCCGCCGCTGAGGCCGCTGCCGCTGAGGCCGCTGCTGGAACCACGGAGGCCGAGCCGGAGCCCGAGGTCACACCGGAGCCCGAGGTCACCCCGGAGCCCGAGACGGCCCCGGAGCCGGACCCCGTCCCCGCGC
>NZ_AVPL01000191.1 GCF_000768695.1 Knoellia aerolata DSM 18566 | reverse complement strand
CGCACCGCGGCCGCCGCGTCGTCGAGGGAGTCGAAGCCGGCCTCGGCCGCGGCGGACAGGGCCGTCGCGTGGGCGACGGCGAAGCGCGACGCCGCCGCCTCGTGGAGCGCGACCGCGTCCCGCCAACCCTCCACGGCCGCCACGGCCCGGTCATGGACCCGGGAGATCGCTGAGGGATCGACCGAACGCTCGGAGCCGCCGCGCGGGCCGGCAGCGGGCGGCGGTTCCTCACCCGTCAGACCACCCCCGCAGGGGCAGTCGGCGTGCCGGGCGGCGAGGACCCGCGAGGTCTCGGCCTCGGTCTCCTCGTCCTGCCTCGCCTGCCGCGCGACGGTCGTGGCGCGCTCGAGGTCGCGCCGGGCCGACGTCACGCCGACCTCCACCTGGGCCGCCGCGGCC
>NZ_AVPL01000053.1 GCF_000768695.1 Knoellia aerolata DSM 18566 | reverse complement strand
GGGGGGGGGGGGGGGGGGGGGGGGGGCACACGCTCGCGGAGCCACTGGGCCGATGAGGCCTCGAAGGTCAGCGGCGCCACGCGCACCACCTTCATGGGCCGCTGCCACACGCCCGCCACCACCTCCGCGCGCACCCGGTCCAGCCACCCCTCGGCGCCCGCCTTGGCGTCGAAGGTGTGCGGAGCCGGCCGCCGCACCAGGTCCGGACCCACGCAGCTCGCCTGGTACCGACCCGACGACAGCCTGCGCACGTGGCCGGCACCCCGCCGGCCACTCATCTCGCACCTGGATGTGGCGCGGTCGTGCGACATACGTGCGACATCTCTGCCGGTGTGGGTCCATCTGCGGCCACTGCTGTCCTGCGCGGCCAGAGCAGCGCCGCTGCCCCAATTGCAGCACAGGACAAGGGCTTTCAGGACGAACTCATGGAGCTGGCGAGGGGACTTGAACCCCTAACCCCCTGTTTACAAGACAGGTGCGCTACCGATTGCGCCACGCCAGCGCGCGTCGGCGAGCGTGCACTCCCGACGGCGACCCGCACTTTACCGGGCGGTGCCACCGTGACGCGACGAGAGCCGGGACGATCGTCCCTGACCCGGCGGCGGCCTTGGTGTGACGGTGAGGACATGACACAGATCAGAGTTGTCGAGCTCGAGGAGCAACCCACGGCCGTCCTGGGAGAGAAGGTCCCGATGGCCAGCCTCACGGAGTTCTTCGGCCGGGCGTTCGCCACGGTCATGGAGGTCGTGGGCCAGCAGGGCGTCCAAGTCGCCGGACCGCCCTTCGCGATGTACCACGGGACACCCTCCGACACCGTCGACGTCGACGCGGGGTTCCCGGTGACGTCGGCCGTCGAGGCCGGCGAGGGCGTCCGAGCCAGCGTCCTGCCCGCCGGGCGGGCTGCCGAGGCCACTCACATCGGCCCCTACGACACGCTCGCGCAGACCTACGACGAGATGATGCGCTGGATCCTGGAACACGGACTCGAGCCGGGCACCGACATGTGGGAGCAGTACCTCACCGACCCGGAGACCGAGCCGGACCCGGCCAACTGGCGCACCCGAGTCCTCTGCCCGGTCCGCTGACACCGGACCGACCCCTGCCGGACCGGGGGTCGGGACTCGCAGCCGGGACGTGAACGCGCGCGGCCGGCATACCTCCGTCGTCCCTACACTGCAGCAGTGACGCGACCGATCCGCCGCCAGGTGCACGACATCGGTCGGCGCCGCGCCTGGGTCATCTGGTCCGTCGCGCTGGCCGTCTACATCGTCGCCGTCTTCCACCGCACCTCGCTCGGCGTCGCCGGCCTCGTCGCGGCGGACCGGTTCGACATCACCGCCGCGCAGCTCGCGACGTTCACCGTCCTCCAGCTCGTCGTGTACGCCGGTATGCAGATCCCCGTGGGCGTCCTCCTCGACCGCTTCGGCTCCCGGCTCCTGCTGCTGATCGGCCTCGCTCTCATGACCGCCGGGCAGCTGTGGTTCGCCTTCGCTGGGAGCTTCGAGGTCGGTCTCGCGGCGCGCGTCCTGCTGGGCATCGGCGACGCGATGATCTTCACCAGCCTGCTGCGGCTCGTCGCGCTGTGGTTCCGCGTGCGTCAGGCACCGGTCATCACCCAGCTGAGCGGGATGATCGGGCAGCTCGGCGCCGTCGCGGCCGCCACCCCGCTCGCCGCGGCCTTGGAGCGGTTCGGGTGGGAACGGTCCTTCGGGATCTCGGCCGGCGTCGGCGCGCTCCTGTCGGTCGCCCTCGTCCTCATCGTCAAGGACTCGCCCTACACCGGCCTGTCCGTCGAGAAGATCAAGGTCAGGGCGCTCGCCCGCACCCTCGCCGAGGTGTGGGGCAACCCGGGGACGCGGCTCGCGATGTGGATCCACTTCACCGGTCAGTTCGGCGCCACGGTCTTCACGATGCTGTGGGGCTACCCCTTCCTCGTCGAGGGGCAGGGGCTGAGCCCGGCCGCGGCCGGCGGGCTCCTCATCACGCTCACGCTCACCGCCGTCGTCGCCGGGCCGATCGTCGGTCACCTCACGGGGCGGCTGCCCTACCGGCGTTCGCAGATTGTGCAGGTCATCGTCGTCGCCATGGCCAGTGTCTGGGCGCTCGTCCTCCTCTGGCCCGGTCGCGCACCCCTGTGGCTGCTCGTCCTCCTCGTCTGCGTCACCGGCTGCGGCGGCCCCGGGTCGATGGTCGGCTTCGACCTCGCCCGCACCTTCCACCCGTCGGAACGGCTGGGGCGGGCGGCCGGGGTCATCAACATCGGCGGGTTCACGGCCTCGCTCGTGACGATGGCGCTCATCGGGGTCATCCTCGACCAGCGGGCGCCGGGAGGCCCGGGCACCTACACGCTCACCGACTTCAAGTGGGCGATGTCGGTGCAGTTCCTCCTCTGGGGGTTCGGCTCGCTCCAGATCTGGCGCTACCGCCACAAGGGGCTCGACTACATCGATGACCACCCGGGCGCGCTCGACGCCCTGAGGGCGGGCGACACCCTCCTGCCCGGCATCTCCCGCGACCCCGACTGATCGGTCGACGTTCCCCCCGATGACGCGTGTCGGTCACCGGCGAGCCAGCGTCGTCGACCTATAAAGAGGTGACCGGGCCGTGTATGAGACGGCCCGGTCTGTCGTTACCGCTTGCAGGCGGGCTCAGCGCAGGCTCAGCGCAGGAGGTGCCGGCTGATGACGAGCCGCTGGATCTGGTTGGTCCCCTCGAAGATCTGGGTGACCTTCGCCTCGCGGAAGTAGCGCTCGACCGGGAAGTCCTGCGTGTAGCCGGCCCCGCCGAGCACCTGGATCGCGTCCGTGGTCACCTTCATCGCCGCGTCGGTGGCGAGCAGCTTCGCGACGGCGGCCTCCTTGGAGAAGGCCCGGCCGGCGTCCTTGAGCCGCGCGGCATACAGGTAGGCCGCGCGCGCACCGCTGACCGCGGCCTCCATGTCCGCCAGCAGGAACGCGAGCCCCTGGTTCGCGGCGATCGCCCGGCCGAACTGCTGACGCTCCTGCGCGTATGCCGTGGCCGCGTCGAGCGCTGACTGCGCCAGACCCGTTGCGGCGGAGGCGATCCCGAGCCGTCCCGCATCGAGTGCCGACAGGGCGATGGCCATGCCCTGGCCCTCGTCACCAATGCGGTTGGCGGCGTCGACGCGAACCCCGTCGTAGATGACCTCGCGCACGGTGTCGCAGTGCAGGCCCATCTTCTTCTCCGGCGCCCCGAAGGTCATCGCCGCGTCACCGGCCGGCACGACGAAGCACGAGAGGCCGCGCCCGCCGTCGTCGGAGGTCCGCGCGAAGGTCGTGTAGTAGTCGGCGTGGCCGGCGTGGCTGATCCAGGCCTTGCGGCCCTTGAGGACGTATGCCGCACCGTCACCTTCGCCGTCCCGCGTCGCCCGCGTCGTCATCGCGCCGACGTCGGACCCGGCGAGGGGCTCGGAGAGGCAGTAGGCGCCGAGCTGGTCGCCCGAGAGCATCCCCGGCAGCAGGCTCTCCTGCTGCTCGGCGGTCCCGAAGGTCGTCACCGGGTAGGCCGTGAGCGAGTGCACCGACACCCCGACGGCGACGCTCATCCACGACGCCGCGATCTCCTCGACGACCTGGAGGTAGACCTCGTAGGGCTGGGCGCCACCACCGAACTCCTCGGGGTGGGGGAGGGACAGCAGCCCCGCGCGCCCGAGCGTGCGGAACACCTCGGTCGGGAAGGCCTCGCCCGTCGCGGCCGCGCGCTCGGCGTCGTCGACGCGCGGGCGCAGCTCCTTCGCGCAGATCTCGCGGGTGAGGTCGATGAGGTCGTCGCCCTCGGGCGTCGGCATGAGGCGGCTGACCGGCATACCGGCGACTGTAACGCGCGAACCCTCAGGCCCCTGGAGCGTCCTGGAACGGGCTCATCGGCGTGAGCTCGGGCCGCTTGGGCTCGAGCTGGTCGCCGCTGGACAGCCCGCGCATCCGCCGCTGCACCCACGGCGCGAGGTGCTCGCGCGCCCAGGCCGCGTGCGCGCGGAGCTCCTGGCGCCGGGTCGCTCCGTCGGCCGGCGGGAGGGGCGTCGACCAGTCGTCCTCGCTCGCGTGCCCGAGCGAGGTGAGCGCGGCCAGCGCCACGCGGCGGTGGCCCTCGGCGGTGAGGTGGATCCGGTCGTCGGCCCAGAGGCGCCAGTCACGCAGGGCCGGAACGCCCCAGAGGTTGAGCACGTAGCAGCCGTGTCGCTGGGCGATGGTGAAGAGGTTGGCGGTGTGGACGGCGTGCCGGCCACGCAGGGGCTTGAGCAAGCCGGCCTCCTGCGGGTCCACCGGGGTGGCCAGCAGGACGTCGGCGCCGGTCTGCCGCACGCGGACCACCGCGTTCTCGATCGTCTCCATGAGGGTGTTCGTGTCGACCGAGGGGCGCAGGAGGTCGTTGCCGCCGCCGATGATGGACACGAGGTCCGGTGACATGGCGAGCGCCCGGTCCAGCTGCGGGCCCACGACGTCGGAGAGGAGCCGGCCGCGCACGGCGAGGTTGGCGTAGCGGAACGTCACCCGCTCCATGTGCGCGAGATCGCTCAGCGACTCGGCCAAGCGGTCGGCCCAGCCGATGAAGCGGTCCGGTGTCTCCGGGTCGGGGTCGCAGAGGCCCTCGGTGAACGAGTCGCCGAGCGCGACGTAGCTGCTCCAGACGCGCGGCCCGGTCGGCATGGCGTTCACGGGAGTCTCCAGTCGAGGGGCGCGGCGCCCTGGCGGGCGAGCAGGTCGTTGACCTGGCTGAACGGTCGTGACCCGAAGAAGCCGGACCGTGCCGACAGCGGCGAGGGGTGGGCGCTCTCCACACACGGTATGCCGTCCAGCCGGCTCCGCAGGGACCGGGCGTCCCGGCCCCACAGGACCGCGACGAGCGGCCCACCTCGGGCGACGAGGGCGTCGATGGCGCAGTCGGTCACCCGCTCCCAGCCCCGGCCGCGGTGGCTCGCCGACTCCCCGGGACGGACGGTGAGCACGCGGTTGAGAAGGAGCACGCCGCGTTCGGCCCACGGCGTGAGGTCGCCCGTCGTCGGTGCGGGCACCCCGAGGTCGCTCTCGAGCTCGGCGTAGATGTTGACGAGGCTGCGGGGGATCGGCCGGACGTCGGGGGCGACGGCGAAGCTGAGGCCGATGGCGTGCCCGGGCGTCGGGTACGGGTCCTGGCCGACGACGAGCACCCGGACGTCCTCGAGGGGCTGCTCGAAGGCGCGCAGGACGTGGGGGCCGCCCGGCAGGTAGCCGCGCCCCGCGGCCACCTCGCCGCGGAGGAACTCGCCGAGGTCGTCGAGCTCGCCCTGCACCGGTGCCAGGGCCTGCGCCCACGAGGGGTGGACGAGCTCGGCGAGCGGGCGAGGGGTCACGTGGCTCACGGTAGTGCCGTCCCTCCGAGGGGTTGACAACCTACAACCGTTCAGTTGTAGATTGGCTCCATGACCGAGGCGGAGGAGAGCAGAGCCGACGCCCTCTTCCATGCCCTCTCCGACCGGACGCGCCGCGACATCCTGCGTCGTGTGCTGGCGGGGGAGCACTCGGTCTCGGCCCTGGCCCGCAGCTACGACATGAGCTTCGCGGCCGTGCAGAAGCACGTCGCGGTCCTCGAGCGGGCCGGGCTGGTCACCAAGCGCCGCAGCGGTCGCGAGGCCCTCGCGAGCGGGGAGGTGGAGGCCGTGCGTTCGGTCACCGCCCTGCTCGAGGAGTTCGAGACCGTCTGGCGCGGCCGGGTGGCGCGGATCGACGACTTGCTCGCTGGTCCGGGTCACACCTGATCCCTACCCACCGAAGGAGAGAACCATGCCCGTCACGAGCATCGACAAGAATCCCGACGACCACTCGCTCGTCGTCGTCTCGGACTTCCCCGCCCCCGTGGAGCGACTCTGGCGCTTCTGGACCGACCCCCGGCAGCTGGAGCAGTGGTGGGGCCCTCCCGGGTACCCGGCGACCTTCACCGACGCCGTCTTCGAGCCGGGCGGGCGGGTCGGCTACTACATGACCAGCCCCGAGGGCGAGAGGTTCGGAGGGTACTGGGACATCGACACGATCGAGCCGCCGCGTCGCCTCACCTTCCGTGACGGCTTCGCGGACGCCGACGGGAACCCGCAGGAGGGGCTGCCCGTGGGAGTCATCGAGGTCGAGCTCTCCGAGCACGACGGCGGCACCCGGGTCGTGTCGACGTCGACCTACGCCACCGCGGAGGACCTCGAGAAGGTGCTCGCGATGGGGATGGAGGAGGGGCTCACCGGCGCGATCGGCCAGATCGACGAGATCCTCGCCACCGAGCGCGCGACCGCTGACCGCTGAGCGGTGGCCCCTGCTCGGCGGACGCCGAGCAGCGTCAGGACAGGATCGCGCGCAGCTCCTCGAGCCGCGAGGGCACGAGCCGGAACCAGGCCCACGTGCCGCGCTTCTCGCGCTCGATGAGGCCAGCCTCGGTGAGCACCTTGAGGTGGTGGCTCACCGTGGGCTGGGAGAGGCCGACGGCGGGGGTGAGGTCGCAGACGCAGGCCTCGCCCCCGTCGCTGTCCCGGATGATGCTGAGCAGGCGCAGGCGCACCGGGTCGGCCACGGCCTTGAGGGCGACCGCACTCGTCTCGGCCTGCTCGCGCGACATTCCCCCGGGCGTCGTGATCGCGCAGCACTCGCTCGTCGTCGTCATCTCACCCTCCCTGTCGTCTGATCACCATGATGCCACCTCGGCATATTGACGCGCATCGATCGGCCCCCCAGTGCGGCCCGACCGGCCGCGGACGCAGGCGACGGACGCGCCGGCCATGGCTGCCGGCGGCCGTCCAGGTCAGAGGCCGCTCACGTCGAGGAGCGGCTCGTGCGTCGGGTCAGGGTCCCCCACCCAGTCGGGAGAGCCTGTGCTGACGAGTGCGTCGCGCACCTGCGCGGGGCTGGCCCCCGCGTGGGTGGCCAGGAAGAGCGCCGCCGCCCCTGCGACATGGGGGCTGGCCATCGAGGTGCCGGAGATCGACCGGTAGCCACCACCGCGCCAGGTCGACGTCACGCACACCCCGGGAGCCGTGAGGTCGACGTCCGCTCCGTAGTTGGAGAAGTGGGCGAGGGTGTCGTCGTGCCCGACCTGGCAGGTCGGTGCGCCGACGCCCCCGGGTCGGCCGTCGAAGTCGGCGATGGCGGAGACGGTGATGACCTCGTCGTAGGTCGCCGGCACGAAGCCCGCGGAGTCGGCGCCGGCGTTGCCCGCTGCCACCACATAGGTGACTCCTGCCGCCGTGGAGCGGCAGATGGCCTCGCGCATCCCGTGGTCGGTGCACGACCCCGATGCCCCCGACCCGCCCAGGCTCATGTTGGCGACCTCAATGGTGCCGGCGTGAGCCGTCACCCAGTCGATCCCGCAGAGGATGGAGGACCACAACCCTGAACCTCCGGCGTCGAGCACCCGGACCGCCCACAGCCGCGCGCCCGGGGCCACGCCCACGACGCCCGTGCTGTTGTCCTTCGCGGCGGCGATGCCGGCCACGTGCGTCCCGTGTCCGTTGAGGTCGAGGAAGGAGTTGTTGCCCTGGACGCAGTTGACGCCACCGACCACGTTGAGGTCGCGGTGCTTGGCGTCGATGCCGGTGTCGAGGACCGCGATGTCGACATCGACGGCGCCCCGCCCGTTCCCCGACGCCGCGAAGCTCTCGTCGGCGCCCACCCGGTCGACGCCCGGCGGCAGGATCTGCGCGCTCATCCGCACCTCGTGGTCGGGCATCACCCGGAGGACTCGTGGGTCGTCGGCAAGGCTGCGGGCGGCGGCTGGAGTGAGGGACGCGGCATACCCCGTGAGCGCGTGGCGGTACAGGTGCGTCACGGACGCGCCCCGTGACCGCTGGTGGTCGGCGGCGACGGCCCCGGGGTCGGCGCCCGGCCGCAGCGCCACGATGACCTTCGACGTCGGTCCCGGCGCCGCGGTGGCCCCGATGGCGGGGGCGGAGCCGGCGACGAACAATGCCGTCGCCACGGCGAACCCGGCGGTGGCGATACGTGTCCTGATCATGGGCTCTGCCCCTTCCGCGGGTCGAACTCTCATCCCGTCGGCGTCTAGCGTAGAGCCTGTGACGCAGGTCACACTAGAGGCTCAGCCGTCCACTCCACGGCCGACCCGGGATGGAGCAGCGGGGCATCGGCCGCAGCCGAAAGGGGCAGGTCAATGAGGGTCTCACCACGTCTCGGGGCGGCGGTCGTCGCCGCGCTCACCATCGTCGCCGTCACCGGCACACCCGCAGTCGCCGCCCCACCGACCAACGACGTCTACGGCGGAGCCGAGACCGTGGCCGCTGTCCCGTTCAGCACCACCCTGAACACGACGGAGGCGACCACGGATGCCGTGGACGACGAGCTGAACACCGTCTGTGGAGCGCCCGCCATGGACGCCAGCGCCTGGTACTCCTTCACCCCGGACACCGATGACGCCTTCCTTGCCGACGCCTCGGCGTCGAACTACAGCGCTGGCGTCTTCGTGGCCACGGGCGCACCGGGAAGCTTCGAGGTGCTCGCCTGCGGCCCCGAGTTCGCCGCGTGGCAGGCGACAGCGGGCGAGACGTACTCCGTCGTCGTCATCGACGACCAGACGGACGGCGCTGGAATCGGCGGGGAGATGCGACTTTCCCTCGACGTCGCGCCCCCGCCGCCGGCCCTGGAGGTGACGGTCGACTCCACTGCCCGCTTTGACTCGAAGACCGGGACGGCCATCCTCACCGGCACGATCCTGTGTGGTGAGGACGCAGAGTTCGCCTTCCTGGAGGCCCAGCTCACCCAGCGCGTCGGTCGACTCCTCGTTCGTGGGTTCGGCGGGACCGACGTCACCTGCGACGGGACGGCTCGTCCCTGGACTCTCGAGGTGATCGGGGACAACGGCCTGTTCAAGGGCGGCAAGACCGCGTCGGTCACGTTCGCGGCCGCGTGTGGTGCCGCCTTCTGTTCCGAGTACGTCAACGAGTCCACCATCCAGCTCAAGGGCCGGCGGTGAACGGAACCTCCTGAGCCAGCGGCCCGCGAATCGGACTCATGCTCATCCCGTCCGGGCCGCAGCGCGCACCATATATTGACAGACCTCGATGTGACCGGTTGACTCACTCCATCGATGTTCATCAATGCATGGGAAGGTGTCCGACATGACCAGTGCACCCGCGTCGTCCCGCGTCCAGCTCGCGTTGAACGTGGCCGACCTCGAGGCGTCGATCGCCTTCTACTCGGCCATGTTCGGGGTCGAGCCGGCCAAGCGTCGTCCCGGCTACGCCAACTTCGCCGTCGAGCAGCCCCCGCTCAAGCTCGTTCTCATCGAGACCGACGCGCAGGCCCGCGGACACGGCACCGTCGGAGCCCTCAACCATCTGGGCGTCGAGGTCGCCGGCGTCGAGGGCGTCGAGGCGGCGCGCGAGCGGTTCACCGAGGCAGGACTCGCGTCCTTCGACGAGAACGACACGACCTGCTGCTACGCCCTGCAGGACAAGGTGCGGGTCCACGACCCGGCCGGGGCGCCGTGGGAGGTCTACACCGTCAAGGACGAGAACCCCGCCGACGCCCGCCCGGCCACCGCGTCCCTCGAGGGCCTCCAGCCGTCCGGGGCGGACTCCGGCGCCGTCTGCTGCGCCAGCACCGCATGAGCCCGACGACGACCGAGTCGGCCGGGTCCGCCGAGTCAGCCAAGTCCGCCCCGACGTCCGAGGTCGCGGTCGCGGCTCGCCTGTCCACCCTCGACCGCTTCCTCCCCGTGTGGATCGGCCTCGCGATGGTCGCCGGCCTGCTCCTCGGGCGGGCGGTGCCCGGCCTCGGGAGCGCCCTCGGGGCCGTCGAGGTCGACGGGGTGAGCCTGCCGATCGCCCTCGGGCTGCTCGTCATGATGTACCCCGTCCTCGCCAAGGTGCGCTATGACCGGCTCGACTCGGTCACCGCGGACCGGCGGATGCTCGGTGCCTCGCTCGTCCTCAACTGGGTCCTCGGACCCGCGCTGATGTTCGCCCTGGCCTGGCTGCTGCTGCCCGACCTGCCGGAGTACCGGACCGGCCTCATCGTCGTCGGTCTGGCCCGCTGCATCGCCATGGTCATCATCTGGAACGACCTGGCGTGCGGCGACCGTGAGGCCGCGGCCGTGCTCGTGGCGCTCAACTCGGTCTTCCAGGTCGTCGCCTTCGCCGGCCTCGGCTGGTTCTACCTCGCCTGGCTTCCGGGCCGGCTGGGGCTCGAGCAGGACTCGCTGGACGTCTCGACGTGGCAGATCGCCTCGAGCGTCCTCGTCTTCCTCGGGGTGCCGCTCGTCCTGGGCTACCTGTCGCGTCGGGTGGGTGAGAAGAAGTGGGGCCGGACGGCATACGAGACGTCGTTCCTCCCGCGGATCGGTCCGTGGGCGCTCTACGGGCTGCTCTTCACGATCGTCGTCCTCTTCGCCCTGCAGGGCGACCAGATCACGTCCCGACCGTGGGACGTGGCCCGGATCGCGCTGCCGCTCCTCGCCTACTTCGCGCTCATGTGGGGCGGCGGCTTCGCCCTCGGCCGGGGGCTCAACATGACCTACGAGCGCACCACCACGCTCGCGTTCACCGCGGCGGGCAACAACTTCGAGCTCGCGATCGCCGTCGCCATCGCGACCTTCGGGGTGACGTCCGGCCAGGCCCTGGCGGGGGTCGTCGGCCCGCTCATCGAGGTGCCCGTGCTCGTCGGCCTCGTCTACGTCTCCCTCGCCTTCCGTTCCCGCTTCCCCCGCAAGGACTCCCCATGAGCGCCACCGCGCCTGCCCTCCCGTCCGTCCTCTTCGTCTGCGTCCACAACGCCGGCCGCTCCCAGATGGCCGCCGGCTACCTCGAGGCGCTGGGCGCGGGGCGGGTCGAGGTGCGCTCGGCCGGCAGCGCCCCCGCCGACCAGGTCAACCCGGCTGCCGTCGAGGCGATGGCGGAGGAGGGCATCGACCTCACCGCGGCCACGCCCAAGGTGCTGACGACCGAGGCCGTGCAGTCCTCCGACGTCGTCATTACCATGGGGTGCGGCGACGCGTGCCCGATCTTCCCCGGCAAGCGCTACGAGGACTGGGTGCTCGAGGACCCGGCGGGCCGGGGCGTCGAGTCCGTGCGCCCCATCCGCGACGAGATCCGGGGCCGCGTCGTCGAGCTGCTCGAGAGCCTCGGGATCGAGCAGCGCGCCAGCTGATCGCCTCGAGCGCCTGACCGCGGCGCATTTCTCGTTCCGGCCGCTCGAGGCGAGGATGGGGCGGTGAGTGCACCCCGCTGGCAGACGATCCTCTTCGACCTCGACGGCACCCTCGCCGACACGATCCCGCTCATCGTCGCGTCGTACCAGCACGCGTTCCGCGAGGTCCGCGGCGAGGAGGTCGACGAGGTACGGGCCAGGGCCTGGATCGGCCGCCCCCTCCTCGGCGCCCTGCTCGAGGAGGACCCCGAGCGCGGCCACGAGCTCGACCGCACCTACCGGGAGTGGAACCTCGCCAACACCTCGCGCCTCATCCGGCGGTATGCCGGCGTGCCCGAGATGCTCGCCGCCCTCACCGAGGCGGGCGCGGCCGTCCACGTCGTCACGAGCAAGCGCCGCGACACCGCGCGCACCGCGCTCGCGGCCGTCGGGATCGACCACCTCGTCGACGTCGTCGGCGCCCTCGAGGACACGACCCGCCACAAGCCCGAGCCGGACCCACTCCTCCAGGCGGCTCGTCGGCTCGGGATCGACCCCGCGACCGCCGTCTACGTCGGCGACGCCACGGTGGACGTCCTCGCCGCGCGCGCCGCCGGCATGGCCGCCCTCGCCGTGACGTGGGGCGCGGGGGAGCGGGACGCCCTGGCGGCGACCGGCCCGGAAGCCGTCTTCGACAGCGTCGGTGAGCTCACGGCATACCTCCTCGGCGGGACCACTGGGACTGCTGGGACGGGTGAGTAGGCGCGGTCGGCGCGTGTCCAGCGGACACGCCGGGTCGAATGACAGGGCTGTCATTCGACCGATAGAGTGGCGGGCGCAGCCGTCACCGAGAAGGGTCGAACACGTGAACGTCGTCCACGACACCGCCGCGCCCGCTGAGCCCAGGCACGAGGCGCTCAGCGATCGTGACCGCCGGATCATCGACTTCGAGCGGCAGTGGTGGAAGTACGCCGGCTCCAAGGAGTCGGCCATCAAGGAGCTCTTCGACATGAGCCCCACCCGCTACTACCAGGTGCTCAACGCGCTCATCGACAGCGCCGTCGCCATGGAGCACGACCCGATGCTCGTCAAGCGCCTCCGCCGCCAGCGCGCCACCCGCCAGCGTGCCCGCTCGGCCCGCCGCCTCGGCCTGCAGCCGCAGGGCTGAGTCGTGGCCGACCTCGACTGGAGCACCCCGGAGGGCCTCGCGGCCATCACGGACCACCTCGCCGCCCGGATCGAGGGCTGGCGCCAACCCGTCGCGTACGCCGTCGGCGTGAGCTCCGCGTCCAGCTCGCCGGAGTGGGACTTCGCGCACATCAACACCCCCGGCGGACGGCACGCCCTGCCCGCCGTCGTCCTGGCGAGCGTCCTGGGCCACGACGGCTCGACCGCCACGCTCGACCTCACGACGGCCGAGCTCGCGGCGGCCGTCGAGTCGCTCGAGCCGGCACAGGCGTGCACGTCGCTGGAGCACCCCAACCTCGCCGCCTGGCGGGTCGCGCTCGCCGAGGCGCGGTCCAACCCGGCGCGCACGCTCGTCGCGGTGTTCGTCGCCGACCTCGAGGACCCCGTCTCGTCCGAGGCCGACGGGGCGATGCGGGCGACCTTCGAGGGTCACGCACCCGTCCTCTGACCGACCCGGCGCGCTGCGCCAGCGTCCGCAAACCTGGTCGAGAACGCGACCACCACTGCGGACGCACGCGGACGGCATACGACGGCGTCCGCAACCCTGGTCGGAAAGGCGACCAGAATTGCGGACGCAACGGCGGGCGGGCGTTTGCACTCTCCACACGAGAGTGCCAATAATGGGTTAGCACTCTCGGCATGAGAGTGACAGAACCTGGCCAGTCCGGTGAGGGTCCGCACGCGCGCAGACATGAGGCGCGCGAGCAGGCTCGTCCGTCGCGGGCGCCCTCTGGCCAGCCCCTTCGTCGTGTGGGAGGAACCACCCGAATGGCCAAGATCATCGCTTTTGATGAAGAGGCTCGCCGCGGTCTCGAGCGAGGAATGAACGTCCTCGCCGACGCCGTCAAGGTCACCCTGGGGCCCAAGGGCCGCAACGTCGTGCTGGAGAAGAAGTGGGGAGCCCCCACGATCACCAACGACGGTGTGTCCATCGCCAAGGAGATCGAGCTCGACGACCCGTACGAGAAGATCGGCGCCGAGCTGGTCAAGGAGGTCGCCAAGAAGACCGACGACGTCGCCGGTGACGGCACGACGACGGCGACCGTCCTCGCCCAGGCCCTCGTCAAGGAAGGCCTGCGCAACGTCGCCGCCGGTGCCAACCCGATGGCGCTCAAGCGTGGCATCGAGAAGGCCGTCGCGGCCGTCTCCGACGAGCTGCTCGCCAGCGCCAAGGACGTCGAGACCAAGGAGCAGATCGCTGCCACGGCCTCGATCTCCGCTGCTGACCCCCAGATCGGCGAGATGATCGCCGAGGCCATGGACAAGGTCGGCAAGGAAGGCGTCATCACCGTCGAGGAGAGCAACACCTTCGGCCTCGAGCTCGAGCTCACCGAGGGCATGCGCTTCGACAAGGGCTACATCAGCCACTACTTCGTCACCGACGCCGAGCGCATGGAGACCGTCCTCGACGAGCCCTACGTCCTCGTCGTCAACTCCAAGATCGGCTCGATCAAGGACCTGCTGCCCCTCCTCGAGAAGGTCATGCAGTCCGGCAAGCCGCTGCTCATCATCGCCGAGGACGTCGAGGGCGAGGCCCTGTCGACGCTCGTCGTCAACAAGATCCGTGGCACGTTCAAGTCGGTCGCCGTCAAGGCTCCCGGCTTCGGCGACCGCCGCAAGGCCATGCTCGCCGACATCGCCATCCTCACCGGTGGCCAGGTCATCTCCGAGGAGGTCGGCCTCAAGCTCGACACCGCGGAGCTCGACCTGCTCGGCAAGGCCCGCAAGGTCGTCGTGACCAAGGACGAGACGACCATCGTCGAGGGTTCGGGTGACGCCGACCAGATCCAGGGTCGCGTCAACCAGATCCGCGCCGAGATCGAGAAGTCGGACTCGGACTACGACCGCGAGAAGCTCCAGGAGCGCCTCGCCAAGCTCGCCGGCGGCGTCGCCGTCATCAAGGCGGGCGCGGCGACCGAGGTCGAGCTCAAGGAGCGCAAGCACCGCATCGAGGACGCGGTGCGCAACGCCAAGGCTGCCGTCGAGGAGGGGATCGTCGCCGGTGGTGGCGTCGCCCTGCTCCAGGCCGGCAAGGCGGCGTTCGCCAAGCTCGAGCTCACCGGTGACGAGGCGACCGGTGCCAACATCGTGCGCGTCGCGATCGAGGCCCCGCTCAAGCAGATCGCCATCAACGCCGGCCTCGAGGGCGGCGTCGTCTCCGAGAAGGTGTCGAACCTCGAGTCCGGGTGGGGCCTCAACGCCGCCACCGGCGAGTACGTCGACCTCATCAAGGCCGGCATCATCGACCCGGCCAAGGTGACGCGCTCGGCGCTGCAGAACGCCGCGTCGATCGCCGCGCTGTTCCTCACGACCGAGGCCGTCATCGCCGACAAGCCCGAGAAGGCTGGTCCGGCGATGCCTGGGGGCGGCGACGAGATGGGCGGGATGGGTTTCTGACCCACCCCTCTGACGTCGACTGGACGGGCGGCTCTCCCCACGGGAGGGCCGCCCGTTCCGCGTTCCGGATCGGGGTCGTGCCGTCGTCGCGGTGGGGGTCGTGTTGGGGGTCGGGTCAGGGTCCGCTCGGGGTGAAAACCCACAGCGCGTATGCCGTGTGCGCACCTACCGTGGTCCCCATGAGTACCGACCTGGCCCCCGAGCGCCGCGCCACGAACACCAGCACGAAGGTGGCCGCCCGCGTCACCGACCTCGTGAAGACCTACGGCTCGGGGGACACCTCGGTCACCGCCCTGCGGGGCGTGAGCCTCGACATCGCCGCCGGCGAGTTCACCGCCATCATGGGCCCGTCCGGCTCGGGCAAGTCGACCCTCATGCACTGCGCGGCCGGGCTCGACTCGGTGACCCGCGGGACGGTGCAGCTCGGGGACATCGAGCTGACCTCGCTCAAGGAGAAGGACCTCACGAAGGTCCGGCGCGACCACATCGGGTTCGTCTTCCAGTCGTTCAACCTCATCCCCACGCTCAACGCCGAGGAGAACATCCTCCTGCCGCTGTCGATCGCCGGCCGCAAGCCGGACCGGGCATGGTTCGACCACGTCATCTCGACCGTGGGCCTGGGGGACCGGCTGGGCCACCGGCCGGGCGAGCTGTCCGGCGGTCAGCAGCAGCGCGTCGCCTGCGCCCGGGCCCTCGTCAGCCGGCCCGAGATCATCTTCGCGGACGAGCCGACCGGCAACCTCGACTCCACGTCCGGTGCCGAGGTCCTCGGCTTCCTGCGGCGCTCGGTCGACGACTTCGGACAGACCATCGTCATGGTCACCCACGACCCCGGCGCCGCGAGCTGGACCGACCGGGTCGTGTTCCTCGCCGACGGCCAGATCGTCACCGAGCTGCGCGAGCCCACCCCGGAGCGGATCCTCGAGACGATGAAGAGCCTCGACGCGAAGGTGCAGGGCTGACCCATGCTGCGTGCCAGCTGGAAGAGCCTCATGGCCCGCAAGCTGCGGCTGTTCATGAGCGCCTTCGCGATCATCCTCGGCGTCGCCTTCGTCGCCGGCTCGTTCGTCTTCACCGACACCCTGGGTCGCAGCTTCGACTCGATCATGTCGAGCACCGTCGGCGACGTCGTCGTGCGTCCCGCTGTCGGTGACACCGACCTCGAGGAGGAGCCGTCGACCGCGACCCTCCCGGGATCCCTCGTGGCCACGCTCGCGAAGACCCCGGGGGCCGCCCGCGCCGACGGCAACATCACCAACTTCGGCACGTTCGTCGTGGGCAAGAACGGCAAGCTCATCGGCGGCTTCGGGCCCCCCGGGATCGGCGTCAACTTCACCGACGGTCCGGCGGCCAAGGGCCTGCAGCCCTGGAGCCTCACCCTCGGGGACTGGCCGGACGCTCCCGGGGAGGTCGTCCTCGACGACAAGACCGCCGACAAGGCCGGCTACCTCGTCGGTGAGAAGGTCAACATCGTCACCTCGGGCTCGCAGCCCCAGGTCGAGGCCAGGCTCGTCGGCATCGCGTCGATGGACGGCGGGCTCGCCGGGGCCAGCGTGACCATCTTCGAGACGTCGCAGGCGCAGCAGCTCTTCACCGAGGGCAAGGACCTCTACTCCGACATCTGGGTGACGGCGGCGGACGGGACCAGCCAGCAGGAGCTCCGCGATGCGGTTGCTGCCTCGCTGCCGCAGGGAGTCGAGGCGGTCACGGGCGACACGGCTGCCGACCAGGCCGCCTCCGACGTCCAGGAGGCGCTCGGCTTCATCACGACCTTCCTGCTCATCTTCGCGGGGGTGGCGCTGGTCGTGGGGTCGTTCCTCATCGTCAACACGTTCAGCATCCTCGTGGCGCAGCGCTCCCGTGAGCTCGCGCTCTTCCGAGCGCTCGGCAGCACGCGGCGCCAGGTCGCGAGGTCGGTCCTCTTCGAGGCGTTCGTCATCGGCCTCGTCGGTTCGGTCATCGGTCTGGGGATGGGGATCGTCATCGCCATGGGCATCCGCGTCCTCTTCGGACGCTTCGGCCTGGACCTCAGCGAGCAGGCGCTCATCATCGAGCCGCGCACCATCGTCGTGTCGCTCGTCGTCGGGCTGGTCGTCACCCTCGTCGCGGCCTACCTGCCGGCGCGCAAGGCGGGCAAGGTGCCACCGGTCGCGGCCATGCGTGACGACGCCGTCCTCGCCGAGAGCGGCATGCGCGGTCGCACCATCGTCGGGTCCTTCCTCACCGTCGTCGGAGCGGCGCTCCTCGGCACCGGGCTGTTCGTCGATGTCCCCAACCCCACCTACTGGGTCGGCGGCGGGATCCTCGGTGTCGTCCTCGGTGTCGCGCTCATCAGCCCGCTCGTCGGGCGACCGGTCATCGCCGGCATCGGCTGGATCTACCGCAGGGTGTTCGGCGCCGTCGGGCTCATGGCCCAGCAGAACGCCCAGCGCAACCCGCGCCGCACCGGCGCCACCGCGTCGGCGCTGATGATCGGCGTGACCCTGGTGTCGATGATGGCGGTCTTCGGGGCGAGCGCGAAGGCGAGCATCGACAAGGCGGTCAACCGCGAGTTCGTGGCCGACTACGTCGTCTCCAGCGCCGTCGGCATGCCGTTCTCGTCCGAGGTGACCAACCGGCTCACCCGGGTCGAGGGTGTCGAGGAGGTCGCCGCGTTCCGCTGGGATGCCGTCTCGGTCAAGGGTGATCGCGCGGGTGCCATCGGCATCGACCCGGACCACGTCGGGGTCCTCGGTCCCACCCCCATGGTCACGGGTCGGCTCGACGCCCTCACACCGACGTCGGTGTCGGTCTCGCAGGAGCGCGCCACCGCCGACTCGCTCGCCGTGGGCTCGACCGTGGAGTTGACCCGCAGCGGCACGACCAAGCCCTTCACGGTCTCGGCGGTCCACGGGGAGTCCGCCCTGCTCGACTCCGACTTCCTGCTCAGCCACGCCGCGCTCGAGTCCCTCGGGGCACCGAAGACGGACTCGTTCGTCTTCGTCACCCGCAAGGCGGAGACGGTGCCGGCGCAGGTGGCCCGCGACCTCGACAGGGCACTGGCCGACCTGCCGGTCGTCACGGTCAAGGACCAGGACGAGTTCGCGGACGAGCAGCGGAGCCAGATCAACCAGATGCTCTACCTGATCTACGCCCTGCTCGGGCTGGCGGTCATCATCGCGATCCTCGGCATCATCAACACCCTTGCCCTCTCGGTGATCGAGAGGACCCGCGAGATCGGGCTGTTGCGGGCGGTGGGCCTGAGCCGGCGCCAGCTCAAGCGGATGCTGCGGCTGGAGTCGATCGTCATCGCCCTGCTCGGCGCCGCCCTCGGTGTCGGACTCGGCGTGGCCTTCGGGGTGGCGCTCCAGCGGTCGCTGTCCGACGACGGCATCGACGTGCTCGCCGTGCCGTGGCCGCAGCTCGCGCTCTTCGTCGGCCTGGCCGGCCTCGTGGGCATCCTCGCCGCCTGGTGGCCGGGATGGCGGGCGGCCAAGCTCGACATCCTCCGGGCCGTGACGACCGAGTAGGCCCTCCCCCCGACTGATTGCGCGTTCTGTTCAGGTCATCGGGCCGAAGGCCCTCCGCCCTGAACGGAATGCGCAATCAGTGGCGCCGGTGCGGTCGGTATGCGCAATAAGTCGCAAGGGGGGTCAGGTGAACATGCGGGTGTTCTGGGCCTCGGTCTCGGCGTACTGGGCGCCCGCGGCGCCGAGCACGCGACCGATCGTGTCGAGCGAGGACTGGACCTGGCGCTGGGTGCCCTGCCACTGGGCCACGACACCCTGGAACTGGGTCGCCGCGCCGCCCGTCCACGCGTCCTGCAGTGCGGTGAGGCGCGACATCATCTGCGCGACCTGCCCCTCGATCTCGCTCGAGATGCGGGCGATGTCACCCGAGGCGGCCTGGATCCGCTCGGTGTCGACCTGGAAGTGCGCCGCCATGGCGGGTCTCCTCTCTCGGCGTCGCACCCGGTGGTGCGACCACTCCCTCGACCGTAGGCAGGTCGACGGAGCGGCCCGTCGAGTTGTCCACAGGCTCGGGACGGGCGCGGCATACGATCACGGGGTGCTCCTCATCGACCCGCCCGCGTGGCCGGCCCACGGGCGGCTGTGGTCCCACCTCGTGAGCGACACCTCGGTGGAGGAGCTGCACGCCTTCGCCACGCGGGTCGGGATCCCGCGACGCGGCTTCGAGGGCGACCACTACGACGTCCCCGAGGAGAGGTATGCCGCGGTCGTCGCCGCGGGCGCCCTCCCCGTCGAGGGCCGCGAGCTGCTCCAACGCCTGCGGGACAGCGGTCTTCGGATCGCCAAGCGCAAGCATGAGCGGGTGCTGCAGAGCACGTCGCACGCGTCGTGGCTGCCGCGCGGCGGACGCGCCGACGTCATCGCGTCGAGGCAGGAGAACGCACCTCCCAACACCGTGGTGGTGCGCCTCGCGGTGACCGGGCCGAGCGGGCTGCTCGTGCGTCGCCGGCCGGACGGGGACCTGGACCTCCCGAGCAGCCCCGTCGGGTCTGCCACCGTCGAGGCCGCCCTCGCCGACCTCGTCGTGTCCACCGTCGGAGCGGCCGGACGGCAGGCTCCGTCGCTCATCGGCTACGTCCGCAACGTCGTGCGGGAGCCGGACGACCACTACCCGTGGCCGACCCCGTTCGCGTGCTTCGCGGTGCACGCGCTCCCGTCGAGCGGCCGCGAGGTCCTCACCGTGGGTGAGTGGGTCGCGTTGCGGGACAGCGCTGGCGAGCTCGGCGACCGACACTGGTGGCCGGTCGTCGCGCTGCACCTCGGGCTCATCTCAGTCGACGCAGCTCACGACTGAGGTTGCGCCTGGCCGCGGGCTCCCAGTCGCTCCGGGCCAGCTCGGTCCGGTACACCGACTCACGGTCGAGGAACGGCTCGAGGACGGCCGTCCGGCCGCGGGCGTAGTCGAGGTCGGGGACGGACGCGTACTCGCGCCGCACGTCCGCGCAGTACTCGTCGAAGCGGCCCGTCGGTGCCGCGAGGATCCACAGGTCCGCGTCGTGGAAGACCGCGTGCGGCCCCCTCGTGTCCGAGACGACGTGGTCCGTCGAGTCCAGGACGAGGGACGTCACGGTGTCGACCACGGCGGCGGCGATGCCGTTGGCGGACAGGGCCGTTCGGGCGAGCTCGGCACTGAGGCGCTCGTTGTCCGCCGGGGTCGTCACGTCGTAGACCGCGTCGTGGAACCACGCGGCGAGGACGACGGCCGCCCAGTCGGCGTCGGCGTCGGCGTCGAGGGAGGAGGCGCGCAGGCGGGTCAGCGCCGCCACCACCTCGTCGAGGTGCCGCAGGTCGTGGTAGCCGCGATGCTGCTCCGACCACCGTCCGGTCAGGTCCGCACGGACGGGGACGAGGCCGTGCACGTCACCCCTGACGACTCGCACGGCCTCGTCCCACACCTCGTCCCGCTGCATGCGGGAAGTCTCTCAGGCGGCAGCCTCCACCGGGCGTGCCCGCTCCAGGGCCTTGGCGTATGCCGTCCCGCTGGCGAGGAGCAGCAGTCCGGTGACGATGAACGCCACCACCCGCCACAGCCCGTCGAGGGTGGCCAGGTCGAAGAGGAACAGCTTGGCGACGCTGACCGCCGCCAGCCCAAGGCCCAGCCGGAGCGCGAGGATCCGCCGGGACTCAGCGCGCAGGCCGCGAAGGAGCAGCCACGCCGAGGCAAGCATCCACAGGACCGTGGCCAGGGCGTGCCCGGCGAGGAAGCCCGTCGCCGTGGCGTCGAGGGCGTCACCGACGAGCAGCCCGAGCGAGATCACGGCGACCGCCGAGGTGACCAGCCCGGCCACCAGCGCGGCGAGCCGGGTGAGGCGGCGGACCTGGGCGGAGACACCGCGCACGACGTCGACCCCCCAGGCGCCGAGGGCCGCCACTCCGCCGGCCAGGGCACTGTCGACCAGCGCGGTGACCGCGTCGTGGTCGCGGGCCAGTCCCAGCTCGACGAAGGCGAAGGGGTGGGTGAGGTAGGCGACGGACGCCACGACGGTGGCCCCGGCGGCGACCCAGAGCGTGACGCGCGAGCGCGTCGTCACGGCCGCCGCGGCATACCCGAGGGCCGTGAGGAGGACACCCGTGACGACCCAGCGCTCGGGGGCGCCGCTCGTGACGGCTAGCAGGGCCGCGACCCCCGAGACGGCGCCGATGGTCGTGGCGAGCGGCGTGGGCACCGGCCCGACGGGCGGACGCGAGGTGACGGCCAGGGCGACCGCGAACGCCACGGCGACGAGAGCGAAACCCGTGGTCCGCAGGGTCTCTCCGTGCACCCCGAACGAGGCGAGCAGGACGACGGCCGAGGCCGCGGTCGTGGCGCTGCCGACGAGGTCGCGTCCGTCGTGGCGTCCGGCGGAGACCGCACCGGCCAGGGCCAGCAGGGCCAGGGCGGTGGCGGCGATGAGCGCGACTCGGGACGGGCTGCCGTCGTCCTCGGCCACGGCGATCCCGAGCAGGACCAGGCCGCTCGCCGGGATGGTGCGGGCCGCGGCCAGCATCGGCCAGCCCCGGTCCCCGCGCGCCATGAGTGCCGCGGCGGAGAGCACGACGACGAAGAGCGACACCTCGTCGCCGGGGCGCCCGGCGACGAACGGCGCGAGGAGGGTGGCGCCGACGACGGTGATGACGGCGAGGAGCTGGCGCTCCCACCTGCGGGCGAGGAGCAGCCCACTCACCGCGACCGCGGCCGCGATCAGCAGCCCTCCGGCGCGCGGCACCCAGCCGTAGACGGTGGTGACGGCGACGACGTCGAGGTAGCCCGCGGCATACCCGGTGGCGGCGAGGGCGACGGGAGCGGCACTCGAGCGGCCGACGGCGACCTCGCGTCCGTGGACGACGTGACCGGCACCGACGAGCGCCACGGCGAGCAGGACACCGAGCGCGACCCGCAGATCGGGGACGAACCAGCCCTGCTGCATCGCGAGGGCCAGGAGCATCGCCACCCCGATGAGGGTGACGACGGCCCCCGCGAGGGCGAGCACCTTCGTGACCGCGCCTTCGCGCTGCCACCAGGACGGCAGGGCACGGACTGGCCGCGCGGACGGAGGGACCGCGGGCGGCGGCACGGTGCCGCGTGGCGGGGGCTGCGTGGCGGTGGTGGGGGCCGGGCCGGTGGGGGCTCCCACTGCGGGCGCCGACGCCGGCGTCACCGCGGTCTGGGTGACCTCGAGGGAGGCGCGCATGCGGGCGAGCCCGTTGCCCACGGCATACATCCGGTTCATCGCCTCGGCGAACTCGACCTCGAGTCGCCGCACGTCCTGCAGCTGTTGGTTCATGGGGACAGCGTGGAACGGCGAGTACCCCGACTCCATGAGTCGGGGTACTCACCGGGTCACTCAGGTGGGTGGCATGCCGCTGAGTGCCGGCCGCGGATCAGCCCGCGGGGGTGGCGACCAGGGTCGCGGAGATCTCCTGGCTCTTGTTGTCGCGCAGGACGGTGAGCGTGACGGTGTCACCGACGGCGTGCTCGCGGATGTGGGCCACGAGCGACTCGGCGGAGTCGACCGCCTCGCCGTTGACCTGGGTGATGACGTCACCCTGCTTGAGCCCGGCCTTCTCGGCGGGCGTGCCGCTCACGACGGTGCGGACCAGGGCGCCGGCGCGGGTGGCGCTGCCGTCCGAGGCGCTGCCGTCGGCCGGGGCGACGCCGAGGTAGGCGTGCTCGGCCGTGCCGTCCTCGATGAGCTGCTCCGCGATCGACGCGGCCTCCTTGACCGGGATCGCGAAGCCGATGCCGATGTTGCCGCTCGTGCCACCGGACGAGCCGAGGGAGGCGATCGAGGAGTTGATCCCCACGAGCTGGCCGTTGGCGTTGACGAGGGCCCCACCGCTGTTGCCGGGGTTGATCGCGGCGGAGGTCTGGATCGCGTTGGTGACGACCGGCTCGGTGCTGGACTGCTGCGGGCCGTTGCCGAACGGGTTCTGCGGCCCCTGCTGGGCGGCGCTGGTCGTCACCGGGCGGTTGAGCGCGCTGACGATGCCCGTGGTCACGGTCCCGGCCAGCCCCAGCGGGTTGCCGACGGCCATGACCGGGTCGCCGACCTTGAGCGCGTCCGAGTCGCCGATGGAGATCGGGCGAAGGTCGTCGGGCGCGCCCTCGATGGTCACGACCGCGAGGTCGGTCGAGGGGTCGGTGCCCTGGATGCGCGCCTTGAAGGTCCGGCCGTCGGACATCGTCACGGTGAGCTCGTCCGCGCCGGCGACGACGTGGTTGTTGGTGATCACGTGCCCGGAGTCGTCGATGACGACCCCGGAGCCCTCGCCGCTGTCGGTCTTGATGGCCACGACGCTGGGAGAGACGGCGGCCGCGGTGGCGGTCCAGTTGGGGGACTGGGGGTTGCTCTGGGAGACGGGTGCGGTCTCGGCACCGCGACCCAGACTGGAGGAGGACGACGCGGTGGGGGACTGCGTCTCCTGCGACCCCAGCTGGGTCGCGGCGTAGGTGCCGCCCGTGGCGAGGGCGGCGGTGAGCGCAGCCACCGCGACGAGCTCACCGAGACGGCGCCGGGGGCGAGGCTCCGTCGTCGGCTGCTGCGGGGCTGCCCCGTGGGCCGGTGGCGGGGGGAATACCGGTCCGGCGGGTTCGTGGGCGCCGTGCCAGATGGTCGGCGCGTGGCTCGATGCCTGCGTGTCGTGGGTCGGGTGGGCCTGGGGGGCGGCGAACTGGGGCGCCGCCTGCCGGGACGCCGGCTCGTGGGACGCCGGCTCGTAGGACGTCGGCTCCTGGGACGCCGGCTGCTGGGGAAGTGCCTGGGTCGTGGCGTCACCGTGGGTGACCGGAACGTCGGGCGCGTGGGGGCCCGGCTCTCCGGACGGGCCGTGCTGACCGGACTGCTCGTGGTCTCCGTGGTCGGTGCTGCTCATCAGGTGTGTCTCCTTCGTCGGGTGGGGCACTCCACACTCAAGCCCCCCGACCTCAAGAGCCGCTGGACCGAGCCTGTGAGCGGACTGTGGGTATGCGCACGACGAACGTCGCGCCACCGCCGGGCGTCTCGTGGACGCCGACGCGACCGTGGTGCGCGGCGACGATGGCGGCGACGATCGCCAGGCCGAGGCCGTTGCCGCCCCCGGCCGAGCGGCCGCGTGACGGGTCGGCGCGGTAGAAGCGCTCGAAGACGCGATGTGCTGTGCCAGAAGGGATTCCGTCGCCGTGGTCACGCACCTCGATGACGCCGTCGGCGCCGTCGACACCGACGGCGAGCTCGATGGCGCGACCGTCCGGGGTGTGCCGGATGGCGTTGGCGACGAGGTTGGTCACGACCTGGCGGAGCCGGGACTCCGACCCCCACACGGGGGTCGCGGACACCGGGCCGCTGAGCCCGGTCATCGTGATCCGCCGCTCCGGCGCGCGCACCCGCGCATCGGCCGTCGCGTCCGCGGCGAGGACCGTGAGGTCCACGTCGCCCATCGAGGCGGTCGGCTGCTCGTCGAGCCGCGCGAGGGTGAGGAGGTCCTCGACGAGCCCGCTCATCCGACCGGACTCGGACTCGATGCGCTCCATCGCCGCACGGGTGTCCTCCGGGCTCGAGATGGCGCCCTGGCGGTGCAGCTCGGCGTAGCCGCGGACTGTCGCCAGCGGGGTGCGCAGCTCGTGGCTGGCGTCGGCGACGAACTGGCGCATCCGGTCCTCGGACGCCTCGCGCACCGCGAAGGACGCCTCGATCTGGGCGAGCATCGCGTTGAGGCTGCGCGACAACGAGGTGACCTCGTCGTCGGCGGCGCGCACCGGGATGCGACGCGTGAGGTCGCCGCCGGCGATGGCCGCGGCCGTGTCCTCGATCTGGGTGAGGGGACGGAAGGCCCGGCGGACGGCATACCAGCCCAGCAGTGCCGACCCGGCGAGGACGAGAGCGCTGAGCGCGCCGGTCGTCACGAGCAGCCGCGTCACGGTCTGCTTCACCGAGCGCAGCGGTACGCCCACCGCGAACGTCGCCTCGTTGCGCCCGACCGTGCCGGCGACGAAGCGCCACTCCATGGCGCCGTCGACGGACGGCACGGTGAACGGCTGACCGCCCCGGACACGGGAGTCGTCGAGGGCGAGCCGGGGGACGTCGGGGTGCAGGCGGACGCCCGTCGGGTTGACCGTGGTCGCCTCACCGTTCATCGGGAAGAGCACGAAGGCGTAGCCGGTCGGCTTCGAGTCGTCACCCTTGGTGAGGTCGGCGAGGGCCTGTGTCGCAACGGGCCGGGCGACGCTCTCGAGCTCGGAGTCGACGCGCCCCATGAGGTCGCGGTGCATGAGGTAGGCCGTGGCGAGGTTCGAGAACAGCAGGGCCGCCGCGAGGACCAGGAGGACGATCGCGACGAGCCGGACCCGCAGTGGCATGCGCTCGAGCCGCGACACGACCGCGGGCGGGCCGGCGAGCCGGGACCTCACGTCTGCGGGGGAAGGCGCAGGACGTATCCGACGCCGCGCTTGGTGTGGATCAGGGGCGGGTGGCCCTCGGTGTCGATCTTGCGGCGGAGGTAGGAGATGTAGGACTCGACGATGCCGCTCTCGCCGCGGAAGTCGTACTCCCACACGTGGTCGAGGATCTGCGCCTTCGACAGGACGCGGTTGGGGTTGAGCATGAGGTAGCGCAGGAGCTTGAACTCGGTCGGGCTGGTCTCGATGACACGGCCGGCGCGGCGGACCTCGTGACTGTCCTCGTCGAGCTCGAGGTCCTCGAAGCGCAGCGCGGCGCTGTCGTCGAACTCGCCGCGGGTGCGTCGCAGGACCGCGCGGATCCGGGCGACGACCTCCTCGAGGCTGAACGGCTTGGTGACGTAGTCGTCGCCGCCGACGGTGAGGCCGGTGATCTTGTCGTCGACGGAGTCGCGGGCCGTGACGAAGACGATCGGGAGCTGGCGGCCGGACTCGCGCAGCTTGCGCGTCACCGCGAAGCCATCCATGTCGGGCAGCATGACGTCGAGCACGCACAGGTCCGGGTGGTGCGCGTCGGCGAGCCTGACCGCCTCGCCGCCGGTGGCTGCCGTGTGGACCTCGAAGCCGGCGAAGCGGAGCGAGGTCGCGAGGAGCTCACGGATGTTGGGCTCGTCCTCGACGACGAGGAGCGTGGCCTCGGGGGTCTGGGTGGCGTTCACCTTCGCAGTGTCCCGCCGGAGTCTGGGAGTTGGCTGGACGCGCGCCGTGAGCTCGCCCGGGAGCGCGCGTGGGTGGCGCGACCCAAACCGGTTCGCGAACCACACTGTCGCTTGTGATGTGTCGGGACATCGCTGACA
>NZ_AVPL01000189.1 GCF_000768695.1 Knoellia aerolata DSM 18566 | reverse complement strand
TGTCAACGTCGGCTGAAAAGGGACCCCGTGGCGTCGGGTGAAAACGGACCCCTCTCGTTGGGTTGTCATGGTCAGTCCTGTTCTCCCACGGGTGTGGGGACGCGGCCCAGGTCGCGGTTCTTGAGGCGGTAGGAGTCGCCTTTGAGGTTGATGACGTCGGCGTGGTGGACGAGCCGGTCGATCATCGCGGCGGCCACGACGTCGTCACCGAAGACCTCGCCCCACCGGCCGAAGGGCTTGTTGGAGGTGACGATCAGCGAGGCCCGTTCGTATCGGGAAGAGACGAGCTGGAAGAACAGGTTGGCCGCTTCGGGTTCGAAGGGGATGTACCCGACCTCGTCGATGACGATCAGCGGGTACCTGCCCAAGCGGCGCAGCTCGTCCTGGAGGCGCCCGTCGTGGTGGGC
>NZ_AVPL01000227.1 GCF_000768695.1 Knoellia aerolata DSM 18566 | reverse complement strand
CAGGAGTTCGCCGGCGTTGTTGGCGGCGGACCCGGCGGTGCAGGGCAACCGGCCGTCCTCGGCGCAGTTGTCGCACGCCTCGCACCGCGGCAGGAACGACATGACCACCCGCTGCCCCACCCGGAAGTCGTCGACGGCCGAACCGACCTCGACGATCCGTCCGGCCGCCTCGTGTCCGAGCAGCATCGGCACCGGACGAACCCGGTTGC
>NZ_AVPL01000194.1 GCF_000768695.1 Knoellia aerolata DSM 18566 | reverse complement strand
CGGTGGAGCCGAGACCGCCGACCTCGGTCAACCGGGGCGCCGGGGGTGACCCGTCGGTATCGGTCGGGTCGGTGGCAGCGGTCGCGCGGTTCGAGGATTCGGCCGTATGGGTGCCGGCCGGGACGTCGTGGGCTCGGACCGTGCCACGGCACTCGTCGGGCGTGGCGTCGCCCCGCTTCGCCGGGGTGGCGGCTGTCGCAGCCTCCGCGGCGGTGGCGCGCTTCGCCTTCGCGGCGGTGGCGCCGTCATGGATGTCGGTGTCGGTGTCACGTGGCGTGGTGGGCGTGGCGGCATCAGCCCGGCTGGTCTCCGCTTCCGTGTGGGTGCCGTCAGCTTGGGGAGCGGCGGGTGTGGGGGTGTCGGCGGGGATGGTGGCGTGGA
>NZ_AVPL01000210.1 GCF_000768695.1 Knoellia aerolata DSM 18566 | reverse complement strand
CTGTCCGGATACCCTGGTCGGGACCGACAGCCATACCACCATGGTCAACGCCCTGGGCGTGCTGGGCTGGGGCGTCGGCGGCATCGAGGCCGAGGCCGCGATGCTGGGCGACGCGCTGGTGCTGCGCGCGCCCGAGGTCATCGGCGTGCGGTTGTACAACCGGCCCGCGCCGGGCATCACCGCCACCGACCTGGTGCTCAACCTGACCCGCATCCTGCGCGAGGCCAAGGTGGTGGCGCAGTTCGTCGAGTTCACCGGCGAGGCGCTGGATGGCGTGCTGTCGCTGGAAGACCGCGCCACGCTGGCGAACATGGCGCCCGA
>NZ_AVPL01000019.1 GCF_000768695.1 Knoellia aerolata DSM 18566 | reverse complement strand
CTCGGCGCAGGGGACCGGGCCGTGGGCGCGCGAGACGGAGGTCCTGCTCGCCGAGCGGGCGGCCCGGCAGGCGCGGCACGCCGACGTCGTCGAGCTCCCCTCCCACCTGTCCGCGTCGTCGCTCGTCGCGCTGGCCCGTGACCCCGCTCGGTTCACCGACGAGCTCCGGCGGCCCATGCCCTCGGCGCCTGCCGGGGCCGCCCGTCGGGGCACGGCGTTCCATGCCTGGGTCGAGTCGCACTACGCCCGCGCGGCCTTCGTCGACGTCCTCGACCTGCCGGGCAGCGCCGACGAGGACCCCATGAGCGACGAGGAGCTGCCCGCCATGCGCGAACGCTTCCTCGCCAGCCCGTGGGCGGGGCGGCACCCCGCCGAGATCGAGACCGCGCTCGAGACGGTCATCGACGGCGTCGCCATCCGCGGACGCGTCGACGCGGTCTTCGCGGACGTCGAGGGCGCCGACTGGGTCATCGTCGACTGGAAGACCGGGCGCAAGCCCGCCGGCGAGGCGGCCCGGGTGCGCGCCCTCCAGCTGGCGGCGTACCGGGTCGCCTGGTCGCGGCTGCGGGGGGTCGAGCCGGAACGCGTCCGGGGCGCGTTCTACTACGCAGGGAGCGGCGAGACGGTCTGGCCCGAGCTCGTCGGCGAGGCCGAGATCAGCGCTCTCCTGTCGGCCGTTCCGGGTCCGTGACCTCGGGCTCGGCCTCGTCGGGCTGGGCGTCGTCGGGCCGCGTGCTCGCGTCGTCCTCGGGTCGCGTGCCCTCGGCGTCGGTCCCCGTGGGCTCGTCGACCACGTCGTCGGCGAAGGCGGAGTCGTCGGAGTCGTCGGAGTCGTCGGAGTCCTCGCGCGCGACCTCGATGGCGACGGTCGGCTCGGAGCGCAGGGTGCGAGGCGTCCAGGCGACCTCGTCGTCCGGAGAGAGGTCCTCGACGACGACGTCCTCCGGCTCGTGCGGCGCCACCGCCTCGTCGACCACGTCCTCCGGGTCGCCGACGGCGCTCTCGCCGTCCCGGTCCGCGACGGCGGCGGAGTCGGCCTCGGCGCTGTCCGCGCCCGCACTCGAGTGGTCCTCGTCCGTGCCCGCGGTGGACTGCTCGAACTCGACGCCGTCGTCCTCGTCGTCCTCCTCCACGATGGGCGGGGGCGTCGACCGGGCGCGCAGCGCGACCGGCGTGAGCGAGGTGCGGCGGTAGTCGTCGGCGGTGTCCTCCGCGTGCACCTCGTCGTCGAGCCGGCGCAGCCGCGTCGAGAGTCCCTCGATGGCGGCCTCGTCGCCACGGGCGTCGGCGCGCATCAGCTCGGCCAGGACGCCGAGCTCGGCGGCGAGCCGGGCCCGGACGAGCAGGTTGGGGTCCGGGCGCTCGACCCGCGCATGGGCGTAGGCCTCGGCGACCGTCTCGACGGTGGCCGGGTCGGCCTCGTTGACGATGGCGGCGAAGTCGTCGGCCGGGTCCGCGACCTTGGCGTCCTCCCAGCCGGTGATCCCCCGGATCCGCCCGGTGGAGGCGTCGGAGTCGTCCTCGAAGACGGCGAGGACGTGCTCACCGGTGAGCGAGCCGTGCACCGGGGTCGGCGCGAAGCGCCAGAGCCCGACGTCCTCGAGGGCTCGCTCCCACCGCGCGAGCAGCCCGGTCGGCACCCGACCGGACTCGGCGGCGCGGTCGAGCTCGGCGAGTCGCCGGGTGCGGTACGAGTCGGTGTCGTAGGTCGGCATCCCGGCCTCGTCGAAGAGGCGGACGTCGGTGTTGTGCAGGGCGGCGAGCGCGCGACCGAGGTCGGCGGCCGGCCCCGGTCCGGCGGGCAGCTCGTCGAAGGCGAGGTTGTGGCCGGGAAGGAACGGGTAGACCATCGCTCGGCCACCGCCCTTGAGCTCGACGAACCCGCGGGGCACGGGGATGGCGAAGGGCACCCGCCGGGCGAGCATCTGGAGCAACGTCACGCTGAGGTCCATGCGGGCCCCGGCCGCCTCGGTGCGCGGCGCCCGCACGACCCAGCGCCGGTGCTCGCTGTCCTGGACGAAGGCGACGTCGTAGTCCTGCTCGGCGACGCTCGGGAGTGCCTCGACGCTCACCGGGTCCAGGCCGGGGACGGCGGCACTGGCCAGGGCGGCGAGAAAGGTCGGGGTGCGTTCCACGCGCTCACCGTATGCCGTGTGGCGGCCTAGGGTGGTGAACGTGGCCACAGCAGCAGCGAGTCTTCCCTCCTTGGCCCTCTCCCGTGGTGGTCTCGACCGCCGCAGCGAGCTGCGCACCGAGCCGGGACTGCTCGAGCAGCTCCTCGACGACCCGGGGACCCGCGTGCTCGAGCTGGTCGACGGGCGCGCGGACGTCGAGGAGCACGGCGACGACGCCGAGGTCTCGCTGCGCTACCGGTCCCCGGAGGCCGGAGACCGTGGCCGCTTCGTCGCGTACCTCGGCCACGACGCACCGGCGGGCGGGACGGCATACGTGCTCTCGGTCGCGGACGACAGGGCGAACCCGGACGGTGACCGGCGCAGCGGACTGCGCGCCGTGGGCGCCCGGCTCGGGGACCTCGACGCGGGCGTCCTCACGACGGCGACCGGTCTGGCGAACTGGCACCGGAGCCACACGTTCTGTCCGAGGTGCGGGTCGCCCACGCAGCCGGCCCGGGCGGGCTGGATCCGGGTGTGCCCGGTCGACGCGAGCGAGCACTACCCGCGCACCGACCCGGCCGTGATCATGTCGGTGGTCGACGCCGACGACCGGCTCCTGCTCGCGCGCGGGGTCGGCTTCGCGGCGCAGGGGATGTCGGTGCTGGCGGGCTTCGTCGAGCCGGGGGAGAGCCTGGCGGCGGCCGTGGCGCGCGAGGTGTACGAGGAGGTGGGGGTGCCCGTCGAGGACGTGACCTACCTCGGGGACCAGCCGTGGCCCTTCCCCTCCTCGCTCATGGTCGGGTTCACGGCGCGGGCGGTCTCCACCGAGCTGCGGCTCCAGGAGGACGAGATCGAGGCGGCGCGGTGGTTCGACCGCGAGCAGCTGCGGGCTGCCGTCGAGGACGGGTCGCTGCGCATCTCCAGCCGGATCTCGATCGCCCGCCGGCTCATCGAGCACTGGTACGGCGAGGAGATCGACGTCCCCGACACGACCCTGAGGGGCTGAACGGACGGGCTCAGGCGCTGAGGCGCTGCTTGACCTCGGCGAGCGACGGGTTCGTGGCGGCGGTGCCGTCGGGGAAGACCACGGTCGGCACGGTCTGGTTGCCGCCGTTGACCTGCATGACGTAGACCGCGGCGTCCTCGTCGTGCTCGATGTCGACGACCGACACCTCGATGCCCTCGCGGTCGAGCTGCGACTTGAGCCGGCGGCAGTAGCCGCACCACGTGGTCGAGAACATCGTCACGGTTCCGGCGGCAGGCGTGTGGTGGCTCATGGGGCTCCTGTGGACGGTCGGGGAGGGCAGGTCGGACGCTCCACCTAGGATCTCATCGATGTCCCCGCTGCCCGCACACCCCTCCGCCGACGCGGTCCTCGACGGCCTCGACCCGGAGCAGCGCGAGGTCGCCGCCAACCCGTCCGGGCCCATGGTCGTGCTCGCCGGCGCCGGGACCGGCAAGACCCGCGCCATCACGCACCGGATCGCGTATGCCGTCCTCTCCGGTGCGCAGCAGCCGCAGCGCACGCTCGCGGTCACCTTCACCGCCCGGGCCGCGGGCGAGATGCGCACCCGCCTGCGTGACCTCGGCGTCGGCGGGGTGCAGGCCCGGACCTTCCACGCGGCGGCGCTGAGGCAGCTGCACTACTTCTGGCCGCAGGCCATCGGGGGCGCGGCGCCGGAGGTCATGCCGCACAAGGCCGGGGCGGTGGCCGAGGCCGCCGGGCGGCTCCGGTTGCGCTTCGACCGCACCGGGCTGCGCGACCTCGCCGCCGAGGTCGAGTGGGCCAAGGTGAGCATGCTGACCGCCGAGACCTATGCCGCCGCCGCCCGCGGCGCGGGCCGCGAGGCGCCGGGCCTGGACCTCACGGCGATGTCGCGGGTCATCACGGCCTACGAGGAGGTCAAGGCGGAGCGCGGGGTGATCGACTTCGAGGACGTGCTCCTCGTCCTCGCGGGCATCCTCGACGAGAACGACACGGTCGCGCGCGCGGTCCGCGAGCAGTACCGCAGCTTCGTCGTCGACGAGTACCAGGACGTCAACGCGCTCCAGCAGCGGCTCCTCGACCTGTGGCTGGCCGACCGCGACGACATCTGTGTCG
Organism: Knoellia aerolata DSM 18566; assembly: GCF_000768695.1. Taxonomy (GTDB): domain Bacteria; phylum Actinomycetota; class Actinomycetes; order Actinomycetales; family Dermatophilaceae; genus Knoellia; species Knoellia aerolata. The sequence continues at coordinate 58,063 of NZ_AVPL01000019.1, read as the reverse complement.
TGGGCGACCCGGCCCAGACGATCTACTCGTTCACCGGGGCCTCCCCGGTGCACCTGCTCGGCTTCCGCTCGCGCCACCCGGGCGCCCGCCAGGTGGAGCTCGTGCGCAACTACCGCTCGACGCCCGAGATCGTCGGGCTCGCCAACCTCGTGCTCCGCTCCCCGAGCGGCGGGCGCCGCAGCGGGTCGGTCGTCCTCGAGGCGCAGCGGGCCACCGGTGTGGTCCCCTCCCTCGTCCAGCACAGCGACGACCCGGCCGAGGCCGCGGCCGTCGCCGCCCAGGTCGCGGACCTCATCGCGGACGGCTCCGCCCCCGCCGATGTCGCGGTGCTGTTCCGCACCAACGGCCAGTCCGAGCTCGTGGAGTCCGCGCTCGCGGACCGGGGCATCCCCTACCTCGTGCGCGGCGGCGAGCGGTTCTTCCAGCGCAGGGAGGTGCGGGAGGCCATCGTCCTCATGCGTGGCGCCGCCCGCTCCGACGACGGGTCGGTGCCGCTGCCCGACCTCGTGCGTGACGTGCTCCTCGGTGCCGGGTGGTCGCGCGACGCCCCGGCCGCGGGCGGGGCCTCGCGCGAGCGCTGGGAGTCGCTGACCTCGCTCGCCGCGCTGGCGGACGACGTCTTCGCGGCCGACGGCGAGGCGCGGATGCCGGCCTTCGTCCGGGAGCTCGACGAGCGGATGGCCTCCCAGCACGCGCCGGCGGTGCAGGGCGTCACGCTCGCGTCGCTGCACGCCGCGAAGGGCCTCGAGTGGGGGACCGTCTTCCTCATCGGGTGCTCCGACGGCTACCTGCCGATCAGCATGGCGGACACGCCGGAGGCCATCGAGGAGGAGCGCCGGCTCCTCTACGTCGGCGTGACGCGTGCCCGGGACCGCCTCGTCCTGTCGTGGTCGGGGGCCCGGACCCCGGGGGCCCGGGCCACGAGGCGCCCGTCCCGGTTCCTCGACGGCACGGCGAGCATCCTCGGTGAGGGCGCTCGTTCGCAGCCCAAGCGGTCGTCGCGGGTCGGTGGTGCCGCCGGCACCAAGGGACCCAAGGTCCGCCGCCGCAGCACCTGTCGCACCTGCGGCGCCGACCTCGAGACCGCGGGGGAGCGCACGGTCGGGCGGTGCGCGTCCTGCCCGGCGACCTACGACGAGGCGACGTTCGACCGGCTGCGCGAGTGGCGGCTCGCCACGGCACGCTCGGCGAGCGTGCCGGCATACGTCGTCTTCACCGACGCGACGCTGACGGCCATCGCCGAGCAGACCCCGGCGGACCTGGCGGCGCTGTCGTCGATCAGCGGTGTGGGCCAGCGCAAGCTCGACCTCTACGCCAGCCAGGTCCTGGCCGTGCTGAGCGGTGAGACGCCCGAGTCCGTCGTCGCTGCTGCAGAAGATTACTGACTCGAAAACGGCTCTGGCACACCATGATGCGCCGCACGACCGTCCCTGCGGAGAAATCAACTCATTAATTCCGTTGCACCCCCTCGGCGCGACCCCCTAGCCTGATCTCACAGCACGGCAGCAGCCGTGCCATGACAGCACCATTTCAGTGAGGAGGGTTGGCCGCATGGAGATCACGAAGAGCATCGCAACGGACCACTTCGTCCCGTTCCGCACGCGTGAGCACCAGGGCGCTCTGCCGACCCTCGCGGCCACCAACGTGCCGGTCCAGGGGACGAGTGTGCCCGCTGCCGGAATGACGGTCGCCGCTCGCGGCACCGGCCTCCGCGCCGATGCAGCCTTCGTCCTCACCACGGGTGTTCTGTCCGCCGCCTCCTTGGCGTCGCCGCTGTAGCCACAGCAGCGACTGGCCTGCAGGCCGCGGAACCCACCCGGGATCCGCGGCCTTTTTCGTGCGTCCGTCGATCCACAGACATCACCAGACAACCGAACGAAGTACACGAACCGCCCCGACCGGGGCGGAGAAGGAGGTGACACCCGTGCAGCTGACCGACCTCATCGACGCACAGGAGTGCACTGTCCGACTCGGTGATTCCGTGCCCTGTCGCGAGAACGACGCCGAGCTCTGGTTCGCCGACACCCCGGTGGGCGTCGAGTTCGCCAAGGCCCTCTGCGGAACCTGCCCGATCAAGGACTCCTGCCTCATGGGTGCCCTCGAGCGCCAGGAGCCCTGGGGTGTCTGGGGCGGCGAGCTCTTCGAGCAGGGCGTCGTCATCCCCCGGAAGCGGCCCCGCGGCCGTCCGCGCAAGGAGCCCGTGGCGGCGTGACCGTCGACGACTCCACCACCTGACCACATGACCACATGACCACACACCCGGATCCTTGGAGGAGCCATGTACCGCAGGCGAATGCAGCAGGTTCGTCGCACCACGCACGAGCGGGACGCTCACGAGGCGCAACGCCGCGCGCAGGCGCACCTCGAGCGAGAGCGACTGCTCGCCGAGGTCCGCATGATCGTGCGATGACCGACCGAGTCGGCGCCGCTCCCCACGCCGGGAGCGGCGCCGTCCCCTGTCCGGGCAGGCGTCGTTGCCCACGTCCTGAGACTCGGACCCGGTGGTGATGGACGTCGGGAGGTTCGGGTGGTTCGTTCTTCCCATGTCGCCGACCGCAGCCGTCCGGATGTTCCCGGCCATGCCCGCTGCCGTCATGTGCTGTCGCTGTCGCTGTCGCCCCTGACGCAGGCACCATGTCGCGCTCCCGGCGCGCCCCGCAGACGACACCCCACCGGAGACATCCATGACCCTCGCACGACCCGCATCCGCCATCCCCGGCGTCAGCTCCTTCACCCCCGTCCAGCTGCTGCGCGTCGCCCGGCTCTTCGCCGCCGACCCGGAGCTGCCCGACCTGCTCCCCGCCCGCGTCGAGGACCCCAGCGGTCGGCGCTGGCACCAGCTCGCCGAGACCCCCCACCTCCAGCTCTGGCTCATCGAGTGGCCACCCGGGGCCGGCACGGGGTTCCACGACCACGGCGGGTCGCGCGGCGCGATCACCGTGGTCCGCGGCTCGCTCACCGAACGCCAGGTCGTCCACGGCGACCTCCACGCCCGGGTGCTCACGGAGGGGGAGGGCCGCGCCTTCGGGGCCAACCACCTGCACGACGTCCGCAACGACTCGGAGGAGGCGGCCTTGAGCGTTCATGCGTACTCGCCCCGGCTGGACCAGATGACCCACTACGACGTCGTCGACGGCGCACTCGTCCTGTCCGGTGTCGAGCAGCGGGGCGAGGGCTGGTGAGCGGGCACGGCATCGAGGAGATGCTCGTGAGGGCCCGAGCCGGGCTCGAGCGGGTCTCGGCACGGGAGGCGTGGCGCGAGGTCCGGTCCGGCGCCGCGTGGCTCGTCGACATCCGCCCCTCCGGGCAGCGTGCCGCCGAGGGTGAGGTGGCTCCGGGCCTCGCGCCGCTGGTGGTCGAGCGCAACGTCCTCGAGTGGCGTTTCGACCCCCGGCAGGAGGTGGCGCTGCCCGGCGTCGCGTACGACACCCGCGTGATCGTCATGTGCCAGGAGGGCTACACGTCCAGCCTCGCCGCCGACGCCCTGCGCTCCCTCGGACTGTCGCGGGCGACGGATCTCGTCGGCGGGTTCGCGGCCTGGCGCGGGGAGGGCCTGCCGATGGCCCGGTCGGCGTCGGACCGACCCGCGTGAGCCCACACCCGCTGCGTCCTAGTCTGGGCGCATGGTCACCTTGACGATCGCCCAGGACGCCGCTGCCGACCAGGTGCTCAGCGAGGACCCGTTCGCGCTGCTGACCGGGATGCTGCTCGACCAGCAGTTCCCGATGGAACGCGCCTTCGCCGGTCCCGCCAAGGTCCTCGACCGGTTCGGCACGCTCGACGTCGCCGCCATCGCCGCCGCCGACCCGGAGGCGTTCGCCGACCTGTGCGCGACCCCGCCCGCGGTGCACCGCTACGGACGGTCGATGGCCGGGCGGATCCAGGCCCTGGCGACGGTCGTGCGCGACGAGTACGACGGTGACGCCAGCCGCATCTGGACCGGGGCGGGCAGCGGCGCCGAGCTCTTCACCCGGCTCACCAGGCTGCCCGGGTTCGGTGAGCAGAAGGCCCGGATCTTCGTGGCCCTGCTCGCCAAGCAGCTGGGCGTCCGCCCGCCGGGCTGGGAGCGGGCCGCCGGTGCCTACGCCGAGGAGGGCAGCTTCCGGTCGGTCGCGGACGTCGTCGACGCGGAGTCGCTCCAGAAGGTGCGGGACTTCAAGAAGGCGGCCAAGGCCGAGGCCAAGGCGGCCAAGGCCTGACCGCTGCAGACCGGCATCGCCGAGGACGGTCAGGGCACCGTATGCCGTCCGCTCACGTCGCGGCCGGGAGCCGGTCCTCGTCGATGCCCGGAACGTGGGCGACGATGAGGTCGCGCATGGGCACGGTGCCGCCGACCTGGCTGAGCACGCCGATGCAGCCGAGCCACACCCGGTGGATGAGCAGGTAGTCCGGGGGGAGGTTGAAGCGCAGGCTGACGAGGAACTCCTCGCGCCTCGGGTCCTGGATGGTCGCGGACACCGAGCGGAGCCAGCTCCGGCTGAACGTGAAGGTCTCGTGCTCGAGCGGCGCGACGAACGTCTGCATGAAGTGCATGAGCGCCGCGTCGGAGACGTCGACCGTGGGCCGGATGAAGCCGGCCCGGCGCAGCACCTCGCCGAGCGCCGGCTCGTCGCCGGCGAGGGTGGCGGTGATGATCTCGCCCATCGTCGACGGCATGCCGCCGGGCAGGCGGTTGACCGCGCCGAAATCCATGACCCCCAGTCGTCCGTCAGGGGTGATCCGGAAGTTGCCCGGGTGGGGGTCGGCGTGGAGCAGGCGCGCGCGGTTGGGACCGCGCAGCAGGAACTCGAGGTAGAGGCTCGAGGCCTGGTCGCGCTCGGCCGGCGTCCCGTGGGAGATCACCTGCGAGAGCGGGCGGCCCTCGACCCACTCCGAGACGATGACCTGCGACGAGTGGGCGAGGACGTCGGGGACGAAGGCGTCGGCGTCGTCGCGGAAGGCCTTGGCGAACACCCTCTGGTGGCGCGCCTCGAGGTCGTAGTCGAGCTCCTCGCTCATCCGGGCCTTGACCTCGTCGAGGATCGGTCCCATGGCGATGCCGGGGATCCACGCCCCGGCCAGGCGCGCCACGCGCGACAGCTGGGTGATGTCGGAGAGCAGGGCCTCCCCGGCCCCGGGGTACTGGATCTTGACCGCGACGTCGCGGCCGTCGCGCCACACGGCGCGGTGCACCTGACCGATGGAGGCGGCGGCGACGGGCTTGTCCTCGAACGACTGGAACTTCGCCGTGCGCCAGCGCGGCCCGAGCTGCTCGGCGAGGATGGCGTGGACCCGGTCGACGGCCATCGGCGGGGCGGCGTCCTGGAGCTTGGTGAGGGTGGCGCGGTAGGGCCCGGCCAGCTCCTCGGGCATTGCGGCCTCCATGACGGAGAGGGCCTGGCCGAACTTCATCGCCCCGCCCTTGAGCTCCCCGAGCACGGCGAAGAGCTGCTCCGCGGTGCGCGCCTGGAGCTCGGCGGCGATGGCCTCGGCCGGAGCCCCGCCGACGCGGCGACCGAGTCCCACCGCGGCCCGGCCCGCATGGCCCAGCGGCAGTCCGACCAGCTTCGCGGTGCGCTTCAGCGACCGCCGCGGGATCTCACTCACCCGGCCATTGTGTCCTGACCGGGGCCAGGCCACGACGGCGCCACCCCGGCAGCGCACTCGGTGCAGAGCGGGTGCCTGCCCCAGTGGCGGTGGACCACGCTCGGGCCCTCGACCTCGATCTCCGTCGACACCCCCGCGAGGCGCGAGGTGCCCGCGACGGCGGCGAGCACGACGGTGGCCGTCACCGCGGCGGTGAGGACGCCGAGACTGCCCGAGGGGAGCCTGACCCGGTCGAGGGAGGCGTGCCTCGTGCAGGGGGCGCCGATCGAGTCGAGGTCGTGCGCGGTGAGGGCGCGGCACCGCCAGCAGGCCCCGGTGCCGGGGACGACGAGGGGTCCGACGACGGCGACCCGCCCGTCGCACGTCACCGGGAGGTGCGGGACTCCGGCGCGGTGCCAGGGCGTGGTCGCCTCGAGGGCCACCGTGTGGGTGTCGACGAGGACCACGGCGGCCGGGCGCTCGCTCGGGCTGAGGGCTAGCAGGGACTCGGCGGCGTCGGCGGCGTACGCCCCACCGTGGACCCGGGCGGCGCCGGCGAGCCTGAGCTGTCGGCAGATCTCGTCGGGGAGGCCGCCGCGGCCGTCCACGACGATCGCCGGCTGGGCCATCGCTGCCTCCCGGGGACGTGTGGTTCCGCCAATCTGGCACAGCCCGCCCGGCCGGCTGCGCCGTCGTCCACAGCCGTCGTCCACAGCCGTCGGCCCCGGACGCGACGCGGCCCCCGGTGGTCACCGGGGGCCGCGGGAGAACGAGGGGGCTGGGCGCTCAGGCCTTGCCGAGGATGCGGTTGAGGTTGGTCCCGCAGACCGGGCACTTGCCCTTGGCCATGCGGCGGCCGTTGTCGGACACGACGACGTTGCCCTCGGCCTCGCGCTTCTCCTTGCACTTCACGCAGTAGAACTCGCCCTTGTAGGTCTCGTCTGCCATTGCAACTCCTTGGTCGTGGTGCCGCGGTGAGCGGCGATGACCCTTGCACCCTAGACCAGCCTGAGCACGGATTCGTGCTCAGCCACGCTCCGTGGTCCGGCACGCCGCGCCCGCCTCCGGAGGATGACAGGGGGCTGCCCTACCGTGGAGACGTGAGCACCGAGGACGTCGAGGTCCGCCGCAGTGCGCGGCGTCGACGCACCGTGAGCGCGCGCCGCGAGGCCGGACGGGTGGTGATCCTCATCCCCGCGTCGATGAGCCGGAGCGAGGAGCGCGTCTGGGTGGCCCGGATGCTCAAGAAGCTCGAGGCGGGCGAGCGGCGCCGCCGCCCCAGTGACACCGACCTGCTGGCCCGGGCGAGCGACCTCTCTGCGCGCTACCTCGGCGGGCACGCCCGGCCCTCGAGCATCAGATGGGTGTCCAACCAGCGCTCCCGCTGGGGGAGCTGCACCCCGGCCGACGGCTCGATCCGGCTCTCCGACCGGCTCCGGGGCATGCCCTCGTACGTCGTCGACTACGTCATCCTGCACGAGCTCGCTCACCTGCTCGTCGCGGGGCACAACCGGGACTTCTGGACGCTCCTGCGGTCCTACCCCCGGCTCGAGAGGGCGCGCGGGTTCCTCGACGGGGTCGCCCTGGCCCAGGGCCTCGACATGGCCGACGACGTCGACGAGCCGGACGACGCGACGGGCGTCGAGGACGTCACGGTCACCGCCTGACGGTGTTCACAGGTCGAGGGCCAGCCTGGCCGCGTCGACCAGCGCGCCGAGCTCGGCACGGGTGCCCTGGGGCAGGCGCGAGGTCGGCCACCACGCCACCTCGAGCGACTCCTCGCCGGTGGTCGGGGTCGAGGTGCGGTCGAGCACCGCGGCGAAGCGCACGTCGAGGTGCTCCCGGCAGTGCACGAAGTCACCGTGCAGGATGTGCCGGTCGAGCTGGACCACGACCGGCGCGGGCGTCACAGTCGGGATGCCGGACTCCTCGCGCGCCTCGCGGGTCGCCGCCGCGTGCAGGTCGACGTCACCGACGTCGAGGTGGCCGCCGAACTGGAACCAGCTCCTGGCCCGACGGTGGTGGGTGAGCAGCACGTGCTCGGCGTCCGGGCTCAGCACGAGGCAGCTGGCGGTGAGGTGCTCGGGTGGCCCCGCCTTGGCCACGCCGTCCGGGTGCCGGTGGAGGTGCTCGAGGTAGGCCGCCCTGAGGGCGTCCTGTCGCTCGTCCGGCGCGTGCCACGACCCGAGCGTGGCTCGTGCCTGCGCGTGCAGGTGCGCGAAGGCCGCGCTCACGGCCGGGTCGGCGGACCTGGTGGAGACGTCCCGGGTCACGAGCCGGGACGGTCGTCGGTCGAGTCGCCGGGCGCCTCGCCGCGCAGCAACGCGTCCAGCTCGGCGTCCATGTCGCTCGTCGACGGCGCACCCTGGCGCTCGACGTAGCCCAACGGGTCGTCGAGGTCGGCGGCGTCGGGAGCGACGTCGGGGTGGTCCCACGCGGCGTCGCGCATCGTCGCGCCACCGGAGGCCTCGAGGGCGGCGAAGAGGTTGGCGGCGTCGCGCAGCCGGCGGGGGCGCAGGTCGAGCCCGACCAGGGCGGCGAAGGTCTTCTCGGCCGGCCCGCCGCTGGCGCGGCGACGACGCACCGCCTCGCCGAGCGCATCCGCCTGGGGGAGGTGGGCCCTGACGGCGGCAGCCGTCACGACGTCGACCCACCCCTCGACGAGGGCGAGGAGGGTCTCGAGCCGGAGCAGTGCGGCCTTCTGGGCCGGCGACTGCTCGGGGGCGAAGAGCCGACCGGCGATCGCCTGCTGCATCGCGTCCGCGTCCGTGGGGTCGATCGAGCGCAGCCCCTCCTCGATCGCGTCGGTGTCGATGGTCGTGTCCCGGGCGTAGTCGCGGACCGCGGCGAGCACCTGGGGGGCCAACCACGGGACGGCGTGGAACAGGCGGGTGCGGGCGCTCTCGCGCACGGCGAGGTGGAGCCTGGCCTGCGGCACGTCGATCTCGAGGCCTTCCGCGAACGCGGCGATGGCCTCGGGCATGAGGACGACGTCGGGTGCGGCGACGAGCGGCAGCGACACCTCGCACCCGGTGAGGACCTCGTCGGCCAGGGTCCCGACGGCCTGACCGAGCTGGAGCGAGAACATCGAGCCCTGCATCCGCCGGAGCATGGGCCCCATCTGCCCCATGAGGGCGGCGGGGTTGGTCCCGGGCGGCACGAGCCCTTCGGGCAGGCCACCCTCGCCGAGCGAGCCGAGCTGCTTGGTGATCGCGGCACCCATCGCGTCGCTCACCCCGACCGCGATGGGGTCGACGAGCTCGCGCCAGACCGGCATGGTCGCCTCGACCCACTCCGCGCGGCTCCAGGCCCGGCCGACGAGGCCCGAGTGGTCGACGTCCGTGACCGCGTCGAGCCAGAGGTTGGCGACGTCCACGGCCTGCCGGGTGTCGCTGACGATCGACGCCGCGACGCTCGGGTCGCCCTTGGCGGCCACGGTCCTGCGGGCGATGTCCGTCGCGGCGGCCACGTCGACCGACCCGCTCTCGTCGGCGCCGGCGAACATCGCCTGCACCTGCCCCGCCACCATCTGGAGCATCTGCGGGTCGACCTGGTCCAGTCCCATCCCGCGCATCATCTCGAGCATCTGCGGGTCGAGGGCCTGCCCACCGGTGAGGCCCCTGAGGACCTCCTCCAGCTCCGGGGGAATGCCCGAGTCCTCGGGCTCGTCCGGGCGGTCGGGCGAATCGGTCACTGCGGGACTCCTGGTGGTGGCGGTGAGAGGATGTGGTCTCATCAGTACCCAACCATGAATGGTCCGGCGATAGTTCCGAGGAGAAGCTCGTGCAGCACGACCCGAGCAGCGCCCCCGTGGCCACAGGGACGGTCGCCCTCGCCGAGATCCGCGAGCAGCCCCTGTCGGTCGACGAGGTCATCGCCGCGGTGCAGGACCCGGGCTGCGGTGGGATCACCGTGTTCGTCGGGGTGGTGCGCGACCACGACCGGGGTCAGGACGTCTCCTCGCTCGACTACTCGGTGCACCCGAGCGCCCAGGAGCGCCTGACCGAGGTGGCCGAGCTGGTCGCCCTGCGCTCGGACGCCGTTCGGGTCGCCGCGCTCCACCGGAGCGGACACCTCGAGGTGGGTGACGTGGCCGTGGTCGTCGCCACCTCGGCTCCTCATCGGGACGCGGCGTTCGCGTCGTGCCGCGACCTCATCGACACCCTCAAGGCCGAGGTCCCCATCTGGAAGCACCAGCACCTCGGCGACGGCGCCACCGAGTGGGTCGGACTGACGTGAGCACGTCCGAGCCCGCTGCCGAGGACCACGGCAGCGCCTCCGAGCGTGCGGCGGCACCTGCCGGGGCGGACGCGCCGAACCGCTACGCCGTGAGCCGACGGAGCGGGGGCCTGCTGACGATGCTGTTCCTCGCGATCGCGCTCGGTGCGGGCATCTCCCTCATCCCCTTGCCCTACGTGGTGCTGGTGCCGGGACCCGTCGCCAACACGCTCGGCGAGCTGGACGGCGAGCCGATCATCCAGGTGAAGGGTGCGACCACCTACCCCGCCAAGGGAGCCCTCGACTTCACCACGGTCCAGGTCCTCGGCGGCCCGGGCAACCGCGTCGACGCGTTCGACCTCGCCGTGGCCGCCCTGCGCGACGACCGCGAGGTCTTCCGGCGGGAGGAGTTCTACCCCGAGCCGGTGACCCGCGAGGAGATCCAGCAGGAGAACGCGGCCGAGATGGTCGACTCCCAGGAGGTCGCGGCCGCGATCGCGCTGCGGGAGACGGGTCGAGAGGTTCCGGAACGGGTCGTCATCTCGCAGCTGGCCGAGGGGTCTCCCGCCACCGGCGTCCTCGAGGCGGGCGACCAGTTCGTCTCCGTGGCGGGCGTCGCGACCCCCGATGCGGCCGCGGTCCAGACCGCCGTCCGCGCCCAGAAGGCCGGCGAACCCATCGCCGTCGTCGTCCGGCGCGACGGCGCCGAGAAGGCCCTGTCCGTCCCGACGCGGGACAACGACGGCACGACGGTCGTCGGCGTGATGCTCGGGCGCGAGTACGACCTGCCCGTCGACGTGACGATCACGGCCGGTGGGGTGGGTGGGCCGTCGGCGGGGACGATGTTCACCCTGGCCGTCTACGACGTCCTCACACCCGGCGACCTCACCGGTGGGAAGCGCATCGCGGGCACCGGCACGATGGAGCCGGACGAGTCCGTCGGCCCCATCGGGGGCATCCGCCAGAAGTTGGCCGGGGCGAGCGACGGGGGAGCGGACTACTTCCTCGCCCCCCAGGACAACTGCGACGAGGTCGTCGACCACGTGCCCGACGGGCTCACCGTCGTGCGGATCGGCACCTTCGACGACGCCCTCGGCGCGGTCCGGGCCATCGCGGCCGGCAGGGCCGACTCCCTGCCCGGCTGCTCGGCCGGCTGACGCGTCAGTCGGTCAGGGTCGCGCGCAGCGCCGCGACGAGCCCGGGTGCGATGTCGCTCCCGGTGGCCACCCGGTCGTCGCTGTCGTGCTCCCGCTGGCGGAGCAGGCAGATGCTCGCCCCGTCACGCGTGGCCGCCGCGAGCAGCCTGACGTCACGCCGGTCGGGGTGCCCGGCCAGCTCGGCCACCGCCGCGTCGCGGTCGGACGGGAGGTCGCGCTCGGCGTCGGGTGGGACGACCAGACGTTCCACGACGATCGCGCAGCCGACCACCGTGTCCGGCCAGGCGATCTGGGCGAGGAGCGACTCGATCGAGTCGGTCTCGGGGAGGTCCTCCTGCTCGATGGCCGTGAGGGCGCCCTCGATCTGGTCCGACACGGTGAGCCCTGCGGCGAGCTGGGGCTCGCGGGTGAGCAGCTCAGCCGTCGGCACGAGGGCGAACAGGCGCGGCGGCTGGTCCCAGCCGGCCGACCCGACATGGCGTTCGGTGTCGAGGGCGGCGATCGAGAGCGGGTCGGTCACGGGCTGCGAGGCGCGGGTCACGGACCCATCGTGCCGCACACATGTTGGGAAGATAGGTTGGCCCCTCCAGCCCGGGTTCGCTCGGGGAGCTGCGCGATGTGGAGTCAGAAGTGAGCCGGCCAGAGTGGTTCGACGGGATCAACCCCGACGACGCGGACAAGGGAGCCGGAGCGCCGGGCGGGCGCGACGGTGAGGGATCGAGCCGCCCCGGGGGTCCCGGCAACGGGGGCGCCGGCTTCGGCAGGCCGGTGCGGCCCGGGGGATCCGGGGCGCCGCCGAAGCGCGGACCCCTGGGCACGACGCTGGCGATCCTCGCCGGGCTCGCCGTGCTGCTGCTCATGGCCGCGGGTGTGGTCACCGACATCTGGTGGTACGACTCCGTCGGCTTCCGCGACGTCTTCGTCACCCAGCTCGGGACCCGCGTCCTGCTGTTCGTTGCCGCGTTCATCCTCACCGCCGGCGCGGTCGGCGCAAGCCTCGTGACGGCATACCGGACTCGTCCGCTGCGCATCGCGCCCTCGCCGTCCGCGCAGGTGCTCGACCAGTACCGCCAGGTGCTCGACCCGCTGCGTCGCCTGGCGACGGTCGTCATCCCCTCGATCCTCGGCCTGCTGGCGGGCGCTGCCGCCATGGGGGCGTGGAAGACGTTCCTGCTGTGGCGCAACGCCGTTCCGTTCGGCACCAACGACCCGCAGTTCGGCCTCGACGTCGGCTTCTACGTCTTCACGCTGCCGTGGCTGCGCTTCCTCGTCAGCTTCTTCACGGTCGTCCTGCTGCTCGCGCTCATCGCCGCCGCCTTCACCCACTACGTCTACGGCGGACTGCAGCTGCCCGGTCGCGGCACGACGACCCGGGCCGCCTTCATCCAGATCGCGACCATCGCCTCGCTGCTGGCCCTCGTGCGCGCGGCCGCCTACTGGCTCGACCGCTACAGCCTCACGACCCACGAGTCCCGGCTCATCACCGGCATCACCTACACCGACGCCAACGCCGTCCTCCCGATCAAGGCGATCCTCGCGGTCGCGACGGTGATGTGTGCCGGCTTCTTCATCGCGTCGATCTGGACGCGCAGCTGGCGGCTGCCGCTCATCGGTGTCGGCCTGCTCACCGTGCTCTCCGTCGTCGCGGGCGGCCTCTACCCGGCCGCCGTCCAGTCGCTCAAGGTGCGCCCCTCCGAGAAGTCGCTCGAGGCCCAGTACATCCAGCGCAACATCGACGCCACCCGCAAGGCGTTCGCCATCGACGGCATCGAGAAGACGCCGTACACGGCGACCACGGACGCCGCGCCCGGCCAGCTGCGCGCCGACGCCGACACCATTCCCGGCATCCGGCTCGTCGACCCCAACGTCGTCTCGCCGACCTTCCGCCAGTTCGAGGGACTGCGCCAGTACTACGCCTTCCCGGACATCCTCGACGTCGACCGCTACGCCATCGACGGCAAGAAGAGCGACTCCGTCGTCGCGGTCCGTGAGCTCAACCTCGCCGGGGTGCCCGAGGGCCAGCGCAACTGGCTCAACGACCACACCGTCTACACACACGGCTTCGGCTTCATCGGCGCCTACGGCAACCGCCGCACGAGCGAGGGCGACCCCCAGTTCTTCTCCAGCGGCTTCTCGACCAAGGGCCCGATGGGAGCGGAGTACGAGCCGCGGATCTACTTCGGCGAGGAGTCGCCCACGTACTCGATCGTCGGGGCCCCGGAGGGTGCCAAGCCGCGCGAGTTCGACTTCCCGGACGACCAGGGCGAGGGTGGCCAGGCCAACACCACGTACGAGGGCAAGGGCGGTGTCGCCATCGGCTCGTTCCTGCGCAAGATCGCATATGCCGTGAAGTACCGCGAGCCGAAGTTCCTCCTGTCCGACGCGGTCAACGGCGAGTCCCGACTGCTCGACCACCGCCAGCCGCGGGAGCGGATCGAGCGCGTGGCGCCGTTCCTCACCATCGACGGCAACGCCTACCCCGCGGTCGTCGACGGACGCGTGAAGTGGATCGTGGACGCCTACACGACCACCGCCCGCTACCCCAACAGCCGCCTCACCGAGCTCGAGGAGGCGACGTCGGACTCGGTGAGCGAGCGCTCCAATGTCGTCGTCGCCGGTGCGGGGCAGGTCAACTACATCCGCAACTCGGTCAAGGCCACGGTCGACGCCCACGACGGCGCCGTGAAGCTCTACGGCTGGGACACGACCGATCCCATCCTCAAGGCGTGGAGCAAGGCCTTCCCGGGAGCGGTGTCCCCGCTGTCCGAGATGTCCTCCCAGCTCATGTCGCACGTGCGCTACCCGCAGGACCTGTTCAAGGTCCAGCGCCAGCTGCTCGCGAGCTACCACGTGACGGACGCCAACTCGTACTACGGCGGTGGCGACTTCTGGAAGGTCCCCAAGGACCCGACGCACGCCTCGCAGGACCAGCCCGTCTACTACCAGTCCCTCAAGATGCCGGACCAGAGCGCCCCCGCGTTCTCGCTCACGACGACGTTCATCCCGTCGGGCAGCGGGCGTGAGATCCTGCGCGGCTTCCTCGCCGTCGACTCCGACGCCGGCACGGCAGCGGGCAAGCCGGCGGCGGGCTACGGGTCGATGCGCCTGCTCGAGCTGCCGCGCAACTCGGCCGTCGACGGGCCGGGCCAGGTGCAGAACCAGATCGAGGTCTCGACGGCCCGTTCGCAGAGTCCCAGCGAGCCGCTCAACCTCAGCCAGTTCATCGCGCAGAACCGGCAGTCGGGCAAGACCCTCACCTACGGCAACCTCCTCACGCTCCCCGTCGGTGAAGGTCTGCTCTACGTCCAGCCCATGTACGTCCAGGCCTCCCGCGAGGGTGGCTCGTTCCCCCAGAACAAGGCGACCGTGGCGGTGTTCGGCAAGCGCATCGCCTGGGGTGAGACCCTCGACCAGGCGCTCGACGGAGTGTTCGGCGGCAACTCCGGCGCCAGCGCCGGGGACAGCGGCTCCGAGCCGACGACGCCGGGGACCACGCCTCCCGCGCCCGGGGCCCCGGTCGAGACCGCGGCGGCGCAGCTGGCCGAGGTCATCCGCGACATCGAGGCCGCCAACGCCGCCGGCCAGGCGGCGCTCAAGAAGGGCGACTTCGCGGCATACGGCGTGGCCCAGAAGGACCTGCAGGACGCGATCGCGCGAGCGGCCGCACTGAGTCCGCAGCTCGCCGTCCCCGCACCCTCGGGCTCGGCGACGCCGAGCCCGAGCGCGACACCCAGCCCCAGCGCGTCACCGTGACGCTCGCCGGTCCGACCCGTGGCGAGGTCGGACCGGCACCGATTTGGACCTCGGCGCGACGTCACGTACCGTGGTGCTTACCGAGAGGCCGCAAGGTCCTCACTCGTCGCGGGGTGGAGCAGCTCGGTAGCTCGCCGGGCTCATAACCCGGAGGTCGCAGGTTCAAATCCTGCCCCCGCTACCACGAAGACGACAGCAGGCCCGGACCAGAGGTCCGGGCCTGCTGCCGTGCACCCGAGACTCCCCGACTCGTCGTCGGACGGGCCTCGGGGGTGGTGCCCCGTGCCGGGACTGCCTAGCCGTGCGCCACGGGCCGGGTGGGAGTCCCATGACGGACCCAGCCGGCGTGGTCAACGAGCTCGACCGCCCAGAGGACGACCAGCGAACCCATGAACGTGGCGAGCAGTGCCGCGGCTGCTGCTGTCTCGGCGAACGCCAGGGCCGCCAGGCCCAGCGCCAGGGACACGATGGCGACCGCTGCCTCGAGCTTGCCGACCCGGTCGAGCGGGTCTCCCTTGCGGAGGACGAGGTATGCCGCCGCGCCGAGGATCAGCCCGACCGCGGACATCCCGCGCTCGTCCTCGACGAAGGGCATCTCGCCGTTGATGACGAATCCGACGTAGGGGATCCCGATGGCCAGGAACAGGAGACTGCCCACGACATCGCGCATTGTCTTTCGCATCTGATCTCACCTCCCTTCATTCCCAGTCTCGTCCGTCCACGGGACGCCGTGCCGGGTCGAAGGTCCTGTGCCCTCGGGCCCGATCGAGGACCGGGGTGGGCGCCGCTTTGCCCCGGCCCCGGCTCGGCCGTCCCGCTGGTCCGCGGTAGGATGAGGGCGTCGACAGGTGCATCACCGCAGTGGCCTGTCGCACACGACAACGGTGGGTCGGCGAATGCCTGGCTCACCGTTTCGTCATTTCTCCGGGTGGAGGTCACCCGGCAGCCTGGAGGAGGCACACACCATGGCCCCGCACCGCGTCGTCGTCATCGGATCCGGATTCGGTGGTCTCTTCGGCACGCAGGCGCTCAGGCGCCGCGACGACGTCGAGGTCACCCTCGTCGCCAAGACGACCCACCACCTGTTCCAGCCGCTGCTCTACCAGGTCGCGACCGGCATCCTGTCGGAGGGTGAGATCGCGCCGAGCACCCGCGAGATCCTGGCCCGCCAGAAGAACGCCCGGGTCATCCTCGGCACCGTCACCGAGCTCGACCTCGACGCCCGCACCGTGACGAGCGAGGTGCTGGGCCGCCGGACCGTCTCGACCTACGACACGCTGCTCGTCGCGGCCGGCGCCGGGCAGTCCTACTTCGGCAACGACCACTTCGCCGAGTACGCCCCGGGGATGAAGAGCATCGACGACGCCCTCGAGCTGCGCGGACGCATCTTCGGCGCCTTCGAGTGGGCCGAGCTCACGACGGCCCCCGCCGAGCGCGACCGCTACCTCACCTTCGTCGTCGTCGGGGCCGGTCCCACCGGGGTCGAGATGGCGGGCCAGATCGCCGAGCTCGCCCACCGCACCCTGCGGCGCGACTTCCGCGCCATCGACACGCGCACCGCGCGGGTCATCCTCCTCGACGCGGCGCCCCAGGTGCTCCCGTCCTTCGGTGACCGCCTCGGCGACGCGGCGAGGTCACGCCTCGAGAAGATGGGCGTCGAGGTCGAGCTGGGCGCCAAGGTCGTCGGGGTCGACTCGACGGGCCTCGAGATCGAGAAGGGCGACGGCACCCACCAGCGCATCGAGAGCGCGACCAAGGTGTGGGCGGCCGGGGTGCAGGCCTCGGAGCTCGCCACCCTGCTCGCCGCCCAGTCCGAGGCTGAGCTTGACCGGGCCGGCCGGGTCAAGGTCCTCCCGGACCTCACCCTCCCCGGCCGACCCGAGGTGTACGTCGTCGGCGACATGATGGCGCTCGACAACCTGCCGGGCGTCGCCCAGGTGGCGATCCAGGGCTCCCGCTACGCCGCCAAGCACCTCAAGGCCCGCCTCGACGGCAAGCAGGCGCCCGAGCCGTTCCGCTACTTCGACAAGGGGTCGATGGCGACGATCTCGCGGTTCAGCGCCGTCGCCAGCATCGGCAAGGCCCGCTTCTCCGGGTTCGCTGCCTGGGTGCTGTGGCTCGCGATCCACCTCGTCTACATCATCGGCTTCAAGCACCGGGTCACGACCCTGCTGCACTGGGCGGTCAGCTTCATCGGGCGCGGGCGCTCGGAGCGCACCGTGACGGCGCAGCAGATCATCGCGCGCAACATCATCCGCAAGATGCCGCCGGAGGACCTGCCGACCCTGCCGGTCGTCGCGTCCGACCACGTGCCCGCGGCCGACGGGCCGTCGGCGGAGCGGACCGGCTGACCCCACTCGCGGGGCCGGCGCGGTCGACGACGCCACGTAGGGTGGCCCAATGCCGCTCGACTACCCGGTCCACGAGCGCACCCTCACCAACGGGCTGCGTGTCGTCGTCTCACCGGACCCCAGCGTCCCCAACGTCACCGTCAACATCTGGGTCGGCGTGGGGTCACGCCACGAGGCGTCGGGACGCACGGGCTTCGCCCACCTCTTCGAGCACCTCATGTTCCAGGGCTCGCGCAACGTCCGCAGCGGAGAGCACTTCGAGGCGCTGATGGCGGAGGGTGGTCGGCTCAACGCGACGACGTGGTTCGACCGCACCAACTACTTCGAGACCGTGCCGAAGGGGGCCCTCGAGCTCGCCCTGTGGCTCGAGGCCGACCGCCACGGACACCTCCTCGACGCGGTCAACCAGGCCAACCTCGACAACCAGCGCGACGTCGTCAAGGAGGAGAAGCGCCAGCGCTACGACAACCAGCCCTACGGCAACGCGTTGATCGACGTGTATGCCGCGGTGTTCCCGGACGGCCACCCGTACCACCACTCGACGATCGGGTCGATGGAGGATCTCGACGCCGCGAGCGTCGACGACGTGCACGCGTTCTTCCGGGCGCACTACGCCCCGGACAACACCGTGCTCACCCTCTGCGGCGACGTCACCCCCGACGACGGGTTCGCCCTGGTGGAGCGGTACTTCGGCTCGATCGAGCAGAACGCGCAGACTCGTCGCCCACCGGTCGAGCCGCTCGGCCCGCTCACCGAACCGGTCCGGGTCGAGCGTCGCGAGGACGTCCCCAACGACCGGCTGCACATCGCGTTCCGGCTCCCCGTCGACGAGACCGAGGAGTTCAGCGCCGCGAGCCTGGCCCTCGACGCGCTCGGTGGTCTCGCCTCGTCGCGCCTCGTGCGGCGACTGGTCCGCCGCGAGCAGACCGCGCTCGGCGTCCACGCCACCTCGTGGGGCTTCGTCGACGGCGTCTCCCTCGGGTTCCTCGTCCTCGACGTGGCGGGCGAGTCCGACACCGACGCCGTCGAGGCGGCCCTGCTCGAGGAGCTCGAGCGCTTCGCCGTGGAAGGTCCGACCGAGGCCGAGATGGACGCGGCGATGGCCCAGGCGGAACGCGGCTGGCTGTCGATGCTGGCCAGCCAGGAGGAACGCGCCGACGCGCTGTCCCACTACGCCCTGCTCCACGGCGACCCGGGGCTCGTCAACACCCACCTCGACCGGCTGCGTGCCGTGACGCCCGAGCAGGTGCGGGCCGCGGCCGCTCGCTGGCTGCGCCCCGAGAGCCGCGCGGTGGTCGCCTACCGCGCCGACGTCGAGACCGAGGAGGTCGCATGAGCACCCTCGCCACACCACGGCCCGAGGTCGCGCCGCCGGGCCCGTGGGCCTTCCCACTGCCGCACGAGAGCGTGACCGACAACGGCATACGACTCCTCTCGTATGCCGTCCCCGGCCAGTACGTCATCTCGCTGCGCCTCGTCGTGCCGCTGTCCATCACCGACGAGCCCCGGGACCGGGAGGGCGTCGCGTCGATGACGGCCCGGCTCCTCGACGAGGGGACCGCGACCCACTCCAGCGAGGAGTTCGCCGAGCTCATGGAGCGCACCGGCATGGTCCTCGGTGCCTCCGTCACCGACGGCGCCCTCAGCGTCGACGTCGATGTGCCGCAACGGTTCCTGCCCGCCGCTCTGGACCTGCTGCGCCAGGTCGTCTCGGAGCCGGCCTTCCCGCCCGCGGAGGTCCACCGCATCCTGCGCAGCCGGCTCGCGGAGATCGAGCAGGAACGTGCCTCCGCCCCGCACCGTGCCGCGCGCGAGGTGACGGCGTCGCTCTGGGCGCCCACCGAGCGGGCGTCGCGCCCGACCGCGGGGACGACCGAGTCGGTCTCCGCCATCACCCGCGACGACGTCGTCGACTTCCACAGGACGCACGTGGGACCACGGGGCGCCACCCTCGTCGTGGCGGGCGACCTCGACGGGATTGACGTCGCCGGGGTCGTGAGCTCGGGTCTGGGTCGATGGACCAACCCGGACCACCTGCCGGCGACGCCTCCCCGTGCGCCCTCGCCCGCCGGGGGAGAGACCCGCGTCGTCCTCGTCGACCGACCGGGCTCGGTCCAGAGCGAGCTGTCGGTCGCCGCCCCCGGCCCCGACCGGTCGGTCGCCTCCGGGTGGGCTCCCTACCCGGTCCTCTCCTTCATCATCGGGGGCTCACCGAGCGCCCGTGTCGACGCGGTCCTGCGGGAGGACAAGGGCTACACCTACGGGATCCGGGCGGCCTTCCGCCCGCGCGCTCGAGGAGGCTCGTTCGTCACGGCCGGCTCGGTGCGCGCCGACGCCACCGTCGACGCCCTCCGGCTCCTCGTCGGGATCCTCGACACCGCCCGGGACGGGTTCTCCGACGAGGAGATCCGCTCCGGCGTCGACTACGTCGTGCAGACCGCCCCGGGTCGCTACGCCACCGCGGACGCCGTCGCCGACGAGGCCTCTGCCCTCGCCATCGAGGGGCTGCCGCTGGACTTCCAGACGACGACCCTGGCGGCGATGCGTGACCTGGACGCGGACCGGCTGGTGACGGCCTACGGAGCGGTCGCGACGGGGGCGTGGGTCATCGTCGTCGTCGGCGACGCCGCGACCCTGCGCCAGGGGATCGAGGGGCTGGGACTGGGCCCGGTCACCGTCGTGCCCAACTGAGGGAGGCCCCTCGTCAGAGTCCGATGCGCGACAGGACCTCGTCGTGGAGCAGTCCGTTGGTCGCGAGGGCGTTCCCCCCGAAGGGGCCGTCCTCGCCCCGCAACGACGTGAACCGGCCCCCGGCCTCGGTGACGATCGGGACGAGCGCGACCATGTCGTGCAGGTTGAGCTCGGGCTCCGCGGCGATGTCGACGGCGCCCTCCGCAAGAAGCATGTAGGACCAGAAGTCGCCGTAGGCCCGCTCCCGCCAGCAGTCGCGGGCGAGGTCGAGGACCGCCTCCTGGCGCCCGACGGCGTCCCACGACGTCATCGAGCTGCACGACAGCGAGGCGTCGCTGACCTGCGAGACCTTCGAGACGGAGAGTCGGGTCGCGGACGTGAGGCTGCGTCCGGCCCACGCGCCGCTGCCCACGGCCGCCCACCAGCGGCGGCCCAGCGCGGGCGCGGCCACGAGGCCGAGGACAGGCTTGCCGTCGTCGATGAGGCCGATGAGGGTGGCCCAGACCGGCACGCCGCGGACGAAGTTGTGCGTGCCGTCGATGGGGTCGATGACCCACTGGCGCGGCCCGTGCCCGGTGGGCTCCATCTCCTCGCCGATGACGGCGTCGCGCGGGCGGGTCCGCCTGAGCTGGCTGCGCACCAGCTCCTCGGCGCTGCGGTCGGCGTCACTGACGAGGGTGAGGTCCGGTTTCGACTCGACGACGAGGTCCTCGGCACGGAACCGGGACACGGTCAACCGCTCCACGGCGTCGGCG
The DNA here is from genome assembly GCF_000768695.1 of Knoellia aerolata DSM 18566. Lineage (GTDB taxonomy): Bacteria > Actinomycetota > Actinomycetes > Actinomycetales > Dermatophilaceae > Knoellia > Knoellia aerolata. The sequence continues at coordinate 37,573 of NZ_AVPL01000019.1, read as the reverse complement.
AGGACATGGGCGAGTCGCAGGTCGTCGTCGTAGGTCGGCACGTCGTCACCGTAGCCGCTTCGGGAGAGTCACAATCGGGTCTCGTGTCGGTCACGTCCCTCCTTTCCGCGGCCCAAGTGGGGTTGGGTAGGGACCGCGCGCCCTCCCCGGGGTTCGCGGGGGCCACCCGACCGGGACCGGCTCTCATTGATGTCCGTCCACTTCCCTGGGACGGATCGACACGTAGGAGGACATCCATGCGAGGAACCACTCGCACGGTGGCCGTTGCCGGCATCTCGGCGGCAGCGCTGCTGCTCGCAGGTTGCGGCGGCGGCGGCAACGAGGACAACGGCGACACCACTACTGGCACGGCGGCCAAGACCGGCGGAGCCATCACGGTTCGCGGTTGCAACCCCGAGAACCCCCTTGTCGCGGGCAACACGTCCGAGACGTGTGGTGGCAACGTTCTGGACATCGTCACGGCGAAGCTCGTCGAGTACAACGTCGAGACCGCTGCTCCCGAGAACGACATCGCGGAGTCGATCGAGACGACGGACAACCAGACCTTCACGGTCAAGCTCAAGAAGGACTACAAGTTCCACGACGGCACCGTCGTCAAGGCGAAGAACTTCGTCGACGCCTGGAACTACACCGCTTACGGTCCCAACGCCCAGCAGGGCTCGTACTTCTTCGAGCCCATCGAGGGCTACGCGGACCTCCAGTCCGAGGACCCGGACGGCGCAGAGGGCCCGGTGAAGGCTCCGGAGCCGAAGGCCAAGGAGATGACCGGGCTCAAGGTCGTCGACGACACCACCTTCACGATCAAGACCGCCGAGAAGGTCTCCAACCTTCCCGTCCGCCTCGGCTACACGGCCTTCGCGCCGCAGCCCGACGCGTTCTTCGCGGACCCGAAGACCTTCGGTGACAAGCCGATCGGCGCCGGTCCCTACAAGCTCGACGCCTGGACCAAGAACGCCGAGATCAAGCTCACCAAGTTTGCCGACTACAGCGGCAAGACCAAGGGCAACCTCGACACCATCACCTTCAAGATCTACCAGGACAGCAACGCGGCCTACGCCGACGTCCAGGCCAACCAGCTCGACGTGACCGACGAGGTCCCGGCCAGCGCCCAGATCGACGAGAAGTACAAGACCGACCTTCCGGACCGCAACCTCCAGAAGCCGGTCGGCGTCATCCAGACGATCACCACGGCCCCGGCGAAGGTGGACCCGAACTACGGTCCCGAGATCCGCAAGGCCATCTCCATGGCGATCAACCGCGAGGCGATCATCAAGGCGATCTTCAACGGCACGCGTGAGCCCGCCACCGGCTGGGTCTCCCCGGTCGTCGACGGCTACAAGGCCGACGTCTGTGGCGAGTTCTGCAAGTTCGACCCGGCCAAGGCCAAGGAGCAGCTCGCCAAGGCGGGCGGCTTCAAGGGCGGCAAGATGACCCTGTCGTACAACGCCGACGCATCGCACAAGGAGTGGACCGAGGCCACCTGCAACAGCATCAAGCAGGCGCTCGGCGTGGACTGTGTCGCGACCCCGGTCGTCGACTTCTCCACCTTCCGCACCCAGATCGGTGAGGGCAAGATGAAGGGCATGTTCCGCACCGGCTGGCAGATGGACTACCCGTCGATCGAGAACTTCCTCGCGCCGCTCTACGGCACGGGCGCCTCGTCGAACGACTCCGAGTACAGCAACCCCGACTTCGACGCCAAGCTCAAGGAGGCCGCTGCGGCCACCGACGCTGCCGAGTCGAACAAGCTGTACCAGGAGGCCGAGGCGATCATCGCCAAGGACATGGTCACCATCCCGCTGTGGTACTCCACGACCACCATGGGCTGGTCGGACAAGGTCACCAACGTCAAGGTCACGCCGTTCGGTGTGCCCGACTACGCGAGCATCTCGCTGAAGTGACCCCCCCGTGTCGGGTGAGCACCTGACCTGACATCAGCAGGCTGTCGGCCTGCCGGCATTCGCCGGCAGGCCGACAGCATGCCGGGGCCCGTCCTCCCCGCGAGCAGGACCGTGATCCAGACCGGACGCGCGGCAGCACCCCATGCCGATCAGCGTCAGGTATGTTCAGTTCTGGCCCGGCCCACGAGGCCCCCCATCAGACTTCACGAGATGCGCGAACGCCGTCTCGCCGTGCCCCTCCGTCACCACGGATCGGGGCCGAACGTGACACAGGAGGTGACATGGGCAAGTACATCGTCAGGCGAATCCTGCAGATGATCCCGGTGGTTCTGGGAGCCACCTTCATCATTTTCGCCATGGTCTTCGCCCTGCCCGGAGACCCGACCGCCGGCAAGTGCGGAGACCGTCCCTGCTCGCCCGAGTACGTCGCGGCCTTCCGCGAGGAGCACAACCTCAACGACCCGCTGCCGGTCCAGTACGGCAAGTACCTCGGCAAGTTCGTCCAGGGGGACCTCGGGACGAACTACTACGGGATCCCCGTCAAGGAGGACCTCGCCAAGCGCTACACGATCACCGGGCGCCTCGCCCTCATGGCGATCGTCTTCGAGATCGTCATCGGCATCCTCGCCGGGGTCCTCGCCGGGGTGCGCAAGGGGAGGTTCATCGACAACCTCGTCACGGTGAGCACCCTGTTCGTCATCTCCATCCCGGTCTTCGTCATCGGTGTGCTGCTCCAGTACCAGTTCGGCATCAAGTGGGGATTGGTCCCGGCCACCGTGCCGAGCCTTGAGGCCCCGACCTCCTCGCTCATCCTTCCCGCCTTCGTGCTCGGGTCGATCTCCATCGCCTACGTCGCCCGGCTCACGAGGACCAACCTCGTGGAGAACCTGCGTGCCGACTACGTGCGGACCGCGGTGGCCAAAGGCCTGACCAAACGGCGCGCCGTCGGCGTGCACACGCTGCGCAACTCGCTCATCCCCGTCGTCACCTACATCGGCGCCGACTTCGGTGGCCTCCTCGGTGGTGCGATCGTCACGGAGCGCATCTTCAACATCCAGGGTGTCGGCGGATACATCTGGAAGGGCATCAACTCCCGCGACGGTGTCGCCGTCGTCTCCACGGTGACCGTCCTGGTGATCGTCTACCTGCTCGTCAACCTGCTCGTCGACCTGCTCTACGGCGTGCTCGACCCGAGGATCAGCCATGAGTGAGCCCATCGCCGCAGGCTTCTCTCCCGGCGCCACCGACGACGTGGACGAGGCGCGTTCCTTGAGTCAGGACGCCTGGCGCTCCCTCCGCAAGAGCACGATGTTCTGGGTGTCCGTCGGCCTCATCGGCGTCTTCGTCCTCATGGCCATCTGGCCGTCGCTGTTCACGCAGACCGACCCGACGTTCGGCGACATCAACAACGTGCGCGCCAAGCCCAACGCCGATGCGTGGTTCGGGACGGACACGCAGGGCTACGACATCTTCGCGCGCACGATCTACGGTGCCCGCGCGTCGATCATTGTCGGCCTCGCCGCCTCGCTGACCACGCTTCTCCTGGGTGGAGTCATCGGGGTGTTGGCGGGCTTCTACGGTGGGTGGCTCGACGCGCTGTTCTCCCGAGTGACCGACATCTTCTATGCCATCCCGCTCATCCTCGGCGGCATCCTCTTCATGGCCAGCTTCCCCAACGGTGCGAACTCCAACTACTTCGTCGTGGTCGGCAAGGTCGTGCTCGTCCTGACGGTCTTCGGCTGGACGACGATCGCTCGACTCATGCGCTCGAGCGTGCTCCAGGTCAAGCCCAACGAGTACGTCCTCGCGGCGCGTGCGCTGGGGGCCAGCCCGTGGCGGATCATCAAGTCGCACATCCTGCCCAACGCGCTCGCGCCGGCGATTGTCGTCGCGACGATCAACCTCGGCGTCTTCATCGTGGTGGAGGCCACCCTGTCGTTCCTCGGCATCGGCCTCACACCGCCCGCGATCTCGTGGGGCGTGGCGATCAGCGACGCCCTCGTGGCCGTGCGCACCTACCCGCACATCCTTCTCTTCCCCAGTCTGTTCCTCAGCCTCGCGGTGCTGGCGTTCATCCTGCTCGGCGACGCCGTGCGTGACGCCTTCGACCCGAAGTCCCGATGAGCAGGAGGAGCACTTAAGTGACCACCACCACCAAGTCCGTGGCGCCCGCGTCCGCCTACAAGCCCGACTCCGAGGGCCGGCTGCTCGAGGTCGACGACCTGTACGTCGAGTTCCACACCGCCGAAGGGATCGCGAAGGCGATCAACGGCGTCTCGTTCGACCTGCGCCAGGGCGAGACCCTGGCCATCCTCGGCGAGTCCGGCTCGGGCAAGTCCGTGACGGCGCAGGCGATCATGGGCATCCTCGACATGCCCCCGGCCGTCATCCCGAGCGGAGCAATCCGCTACTGCGGCGAAGACCTGCTGACGATGCCGGAGGAGCAGCGCCGCAAGGCTCGCGGGCCCGAGATCTCCATCATCTTCCAGGATGCGCTGAGCTCGCTGAACCCGACCTTCCCGGTCGGCTGGCAGATCGGGGAGATGTTCCGGCAGCACCGTGGCATGAACCGGTCCGACGCCTACGCGCAGGCCGTGCGCCTCATGGAGCGTGTCGCCATCCCCGCTGCCAAGGAGCGCGTCAAGAGCTACCCGCACCAGTTCTCGGGCGGGATGCGTCAGCGCATCATGATCGCGATGGCCATCGCCCTCGACCCCGCGGTGCTCATCGCCGACGAGCCCACGACCGCCCTCGACGTCACCGTCCAGGCCCAGATCATGGCCCTGCTCGCGGAGCTCCAGGACGAGCGTCAGATGGGGCTCATCCTCATCACGCACGACCTCGGTGTCGTCGCCGACGTCGCCGACAGGGCCGCCGTGATGTATGCCGGCCGGATCGTCGCGAAGGCGGACATCGAGGACCTCTACGCCCGGCCCGCACACCCCTACACCCGCGGGCTGCTCGAGTCGATCCCGCGCCTGGACCAGAAGGGGCAGACGCTGGCGGCCATCGGCGGCCTTCCGCCGAACCTCACCCGCATCCCCCCGGGCTGCACGTTCAACCCTCGCTGCCGCATGTCGCAGGACATCTGTCGCGAGCAGGAGCCCGACCTGCTCCCCATCGCCGGACAGATGTCCCGATGCCACTTCGCCGAGGAGGTCCTCAATGGCTGACGTCATTCTCAAGGCCGACGACCTGGTCAAGCACTACCCGATCAAGGGCGGTGTCCTGCGCACCACCGTGGGCCACGTCAAAGCGGTCGATGGGGTCTCGTTCGAGCTGCACCGCGGCGAGACGCTCGGCATCGTCGGCGAGTCCGGCTGTGGCAAGTCGACGCTGGGCCGCGTCCTCATGCGTCTGGAGGAGCCCACGGCGGGCACGGTCAACTTCGACGGCATCGACATGTTCTCGCAGAGCGGGTCCGCGATGCGCAAGCTGCGCCGCGACATCCAGATCGTGTTCCAGGACCCGTACACCTCGCTCAACCCACGCAAGACGGTCGGCGACATCGTCGCGGAGCCGTTCGAGATCCACCCGGACGTCGTGCCCAAGGGTGGCCGCAAGAAGGCCGTGCAGGAGCTGCTCGCCCTCGTCGGTCTCAACCCTGAGCACATCAACCGCTACCCGCACCAGTTCTCGGGCGGCCAGCGCCAGCGCATCGGCATCGCCCGCGGGATCGCGTTGCGACCCAAGGTCCTCATCTGCGACGAGCCGGTCTCCGCGCTCGACGTGTCGGTCCAGGCGCAGGTCATCAACCTCATGGAGAAGCTCCAGGACGAGCTCGGGCTGTCCTACATCTTCATCGCGCACGACCTCTCCGTCGTCCGGCACATCTCCGACCGCGTCGGAGTCATGTACCTCGGTCGCATGGTCGAGCTCGGCACCGAGGAGGAGATCTACCAGCGGCCGACCCACCCCTACACGCAGGCCCTGCTCTCCGCGGTGCCCGTCCCGGACCCGACGATGCGCGGCAAGCGTGAGCAGATCGTCCTCACCGGTGACGTGCCGTCGCCGGCGAACCCGCCCAAGGGATGCCGCTTCCACACGCGGTGCTTCAAGGCCCAGGAACGCTGCTCGGTGGACGACCCGGAGCTGATGGACCGCCCGGACGGCGTCGCGGCGCACCGCTCCGCGTGCCACTACGCCGAACCTCGGGTCATCGTCGAGACCGTCGACGTCAGTGCTCTCGCACCGGACCCCCGGTTCGCGACGACCGATGTCGTCGACCACGACGCGTTCAGCGACGACGGCGGCCTCCTGCCGGCGGACGCGGCCTCGATGGCCGAGCGGTCGCACGCCTCCGGCGAGTCCGAGGGCCCGATGGACCGTCCGCACGACATCACTCGGGTCGTCGACAACGACCCGAGCGAGAAGCGCGACCCGACGAACTGAGCCCGAGCCGACTGATGGCGCCGTCCGGTCCGGAGGGCGCCATCGGCGTGTTCTGGGGGAGGGTCAGTCCCCGGTCTGGATCTGGCGGGTCCGCAGCAGGCGGCGCAGCGACTCCAGTCGTGAGGCACCGGCCGGTCCGGCCTGTCCGCTCGCGACCCATGCGTCGAGACCGCACTCCTCCTCGTCGTGGCTGCACCCTCGGGGGCACTCGTCGGTGCCGGCCTCGAGGTCGGGGAAGTGGGTGATGATCCGCTCCGGGTCGACGTGGGCCAGCCCGAAGGAGCGGATGCCCGGTGTGTCGATGACCCAGCCGTCCCCGCCGGGCAGGCGCAGCGCCACGGCCGAGGTGGAGGTGTGGCGCCCGCGCCCCGTGACGACGTTGACGACGCCGATGGCGCGCAGGGCGTCGGGGACGAGGGCGTTGACGAGGGTGGACTTGCCCACCCCCGAGTGGCCGACGAGGACGCTGACGCGCCCGCGCAGGGCGTCCCGCAGGGCCTCGAGCCCGTCGGTGCCGTCGGCGTCGGTGGTCGAGGTGACCACCGACGGCACCTCGAGTGGCGCGTAGCTCCGCAGGAAGGGCGCCGGGTCGGCCAGGTCGGCCTTGGTCAGCGCGAGCAGGGGCGACATGCCCGCGTCGTAGGCCGCGACGAGGCAGCGGTCGATGAGCCGCGGCCGGGGCTCGGGGTTGGCGAGCGCCGAGACGACGACCAGCTGGTCGGCGTTGGCCACGATGGCGCGCTCGACCGGGTCGGTGTCGTCGGCGCTGCGGCGCAGCAGGGTGCGGCGTGGGTGGACCCGTACGACGCGGGCGAGGGCATCCGGGCTGCCGGACACGTCGCCGACGAGGGCCACGTCGTCACCCACGACGATGCCCTTGCGGCCGAGCTCGCGGGCGCGCATCGCGGTGACGACACGCTCCCCGTCGACACCGACCCCACCGTCGTCGGCGTCGCTGTCGCTGACGAGCACGGTGTAGCGACCTCTGTCGACGGCGGTGACCATCCCGGGCACGGCGTCGAGGTGCGCCGGGCGGTCCTTGGACCGGGGACGGCTGTTGCGCTTGTTCGGGCGGATCCGGGCGTCGGACTCGTCGTAGCTGCTCGTGGGCCTCGCCATCAGGCGGTGCGCTCCCGGGCGCCGTCGTGGCCGAGCAGGCCCGACCACAGCTCGACGAAGGTGGGCAGCGTCTTGGCGACCGTGTCGGGGTCCTCGACGACGAGCCCGGGGACCGCGAGGCCGAGCACGGCCCCGGCCATGACCATGCGGTGGTCCCCGTAGGTGTGGAACGTCGCGGGGGAGAGCGGGCGCGGGGTGATGTGCAGGCCGTCCTCCGTCTCGGTGACCCGTGCGCCCAGGGCGCCGAGCTCCCGGGCCAGGGCGGCGATGCGGTCGGTCTCGTGACCACGGATGTGGGCGACGCCGCGGATCCGCGACGGCCCGTCGGCGAGCGCCGCGAGGGCGGCGATGACCGGCGTCAGCTCGCTCGCGTCGTGGAGGTCGAGGTCGACCCCGCTGAAGCCGTCGACGGCGCTCACCGTGAGGCCGTCGCGGGCCAGCCGGACCTCGGCCCCCATCTCGTCGAGGATGTCGCGGATCTCGTCGCCGGCCTGGGTCGTGTGCTGCGGCCAGCCGGGGATGCGCACCCGTCCACCCGTGACGAGGGCCGCGGCGAGGAAGGGTGCGGCGTTCGAGAGGTCGGGCTCCACCTGGACGTCGAGGGGGTTGAGCGGGCCCGGCTCGACCCGCCACGTGTCGGGCACGGAGTCGTCGAGGTCGGCGCCCGCGTCCCGCAGCGCCTCGACGGTCATGTCGATGTGAGGTTGGCTGGGCACGGGTCCGCCGCGGTGGCGGATCGTCACGCCCTCGTCGTAGTGCGCCCCCGAGAGCAGCAGCGCCGAGACGAACTGGGAGGACGCCGACGCGTCCAGGGTGACCTCACCGCCGCGGACGGACCCGACGCCGGCCACCGTGAAGGGCAGCACGCCCCGACCGCCGTCGTCGACCGCGACACCGAGGGTGCGCAGCGCCTCGAGAGCCGGACCCATCGGTCGGGTCCGGGCGTGGGGGTCCCCGTCGAAGCGCACCGACCCTCGTGCCATCGCCGCCAGGGGCGGGACGAAGCGCATGACCGTCCCGGCGAGGCCGCAGTCGATGTCGACGTCGCCGACCATGTCGGCGGGGGTGACGAGCCAGTCCTCACCGTCGACGTCCTCGACCCCCGTGCCGAGGGCCCGCAGGGCGCCGGCCATGAGGAGGGTGTCGCGCGAACGCAGGGGTGATCGCAGTCGCGAGACGCCACCCCCACGCGCGGCGAGGACGAGGAAGCGGTTGGTCAGCGACTTGCTCCCGGGCAGGTCGACGGCCGCGTCGACCGGTCCGTCAGCGGCGGGGGCGGTCCACTCAGGTGAGGGCATTCTTGGCCTGTGCCGCCTTGAGTCGTGCCTCGCGACGCGCCGACCTGGTCGCGTGCCGCGCCTCGCGCTTCGTCGTCCGCGCCGTGCGCTGGACGCTCTCGCCCGCCCGGTGTGCGCGGTAGGCCAGGCTCGGCCGCCCGTCGGTGTCGACGGCGGCCAGGAGGAGGCCACCGAGCAGGCCGAGGTTCTTGAGGAACTGGATCTTCTGCTGCGCCCGGGTCTGGGGGTCGGACTCGGTCCAGAACGGGTGGGCGGCCAGCGTCGTGGGAACGAGCGTCCCGGCCAGCACCGCCGAGGCGATGCGTGGGACGTGCCCGGTCGCGAGCAGGGCACCACCGCCGACCATGGCGACGCCGTTGGCGCGCACGAGGAGCTCGGGGTCGTCGGGCAGGCCCGCCTTCGTGGCCCGGTCGATCACCGGGCGGGCGGCCTTGGCCTTCGCGCCGGGGTGCTTGAGCTGGTCGAGACCCCCGACGACGAACATGGCGGCAAGCATGGGACGGGCAACGCGACGCACGAGTGACATGCGTTCTCCTCACGGATGGGAACGGATCACGGACCTGCTCCTACCGTAGTTGCTGGGGCGCGGTCCGTGTCCGGGGTGGTCAGCCGCTGCGTAGATTGGGTCCCATGTGCGGGCGCTACGCGGCCACGGCCCACCCTGACGAGCTGACCCTGGAGTTCGAGGTCGACGACGACCGGAGCGCCGAGCCGGTGCGCAGCGTCCTCGTCAACCCCCAGTCGCCCCCGCCCGGCACCCCTGACCACAACATGGCCCCGACCAAGCTGGCGCCCGTCGTCCTCACCCGCGCGGCCCGCGGGGAGGACAGCGCGCAGCCACGGCGCCAGCTGCGCTTGCTCACGTGGGGGCTCGTCCCGAGCTGGTCCAAGGACCCGCGCTCCGGTGTGCGGATGATCAACGCGAGGGCCGAGTCGGTCCTGGAGAAGCCGGCCTACGCCAAGGCGGCCGCGCGTCGGCGCTGTCTCGTGCCCGCGCGGGGCTGGTACGAGTGGCAGGCCTCCCCGACCGCCACGGACGCCAAGGGCAAGCCCCTCAAGCAGCCGTTCTTCACGTCCCGGGCCGACGGGGGGACGTGCGCCTTCGCGGGGCTCTACGAGTTCTGGCGTGACCCGGCCGTGGTCGACGCCGGGGACCCGGCGGCCTGGCTGACGACCTTCACGATCATCACGACCGAGGCCGAGCCGGGCCTGGACCGGATCCACGACCGCCAGCCCCTGGTGCTCGACCGCGACGACTGGTCGGACTGGCTCGACCCCTCGCTCACCGACACCGCGGAGGTCGCCGCGCTGCTCGAGCCACGGCCACCGGGCCGCTTCACGGCCCACCCGGTCTCCCGCGCGGTGAGCAGCAACCGGTCCAACGGCCCACAGCTGCTCGAGCCGCTGCCCGAGTCCGAGCTGCGCGGGGTGCTCGACCCGATGACCGGCGAGATCATCGGCGCGTCGGCGTGACGACGCACCGGTTCGTCGAGGTGGCGACGCCGCTCGGCCCCGCCCACGCCCACGTCGTGCGTCCCGTCCGTGCCCGGGGGACGGTGGTGCTCACGCACGGGGCCGGCGGACGACTCGGTGGTGTCGACCTCGACGCCGTGGCGCAGGGACTGGTCGACGCGGGCTGGGCGGTCGCGTCCGTCCAGCAGGCGTGGGGCGTGGCCGGACGGCGCATGCCGCCGCGTCCCGTCCCGCAGGACGAGGCCTGGCTGCCGGTCGTGCTGGCCCTGCGCTCGGGCCGCACCCGCCTGCCCGGCCCGCTCGTGCTGTCGGGCAAGAGCAACGGCGCCCGGGTGAGCTGTCGGACCGCGGCCGCGCTGGCCGCCGACGGGGTCCTCTGCCTGTCCTTCCCCCTGCACCCGCCCGGGAGGCCCGAGGTCTCACGGGCCGACGAGCTGCGACTGCCCGGGATCGCGGGGATCCCGGTGCACGTCGTGCAGGGGGAGCGCGACCCCTTCGGCACCCCCGGCGAGGTGCGCGCGGAGCTGGACGGCCCGGCATACGTCACCGCCGTCGACGGTGACCACACGATCAGGGTGACCGGCCCGCTCGTCGCGGCCGCGCGGGCCTTCGTGGACTCGCTCGGCCAGTGACCGGACCGTCGGGAATGGCACCCCCTCGCCCCCTGTTGACATGGAGGTCCCGCACCGTGAGTCTCCGGTGTCAGCCGTCCAGAGAGGTGTGCCCGTGCTCGTGCTGCACACGACGTCCCCCGCCGAGACGGGTCTAGGGTGGAGCGCGATGAGCACACCACAGACCACCTCCGACCAACCCGCAGTGGACGTCGTGACCGAGACCCCTGCGCAGCGACAGGCCAGGTTCGAGGCCGAGGCGCTGCCGTTGCTGGACCAGCTCTACGCGGCAGCCCTGCGTACGACGCGCAACCCGGCCGACGCCGAGGACCTGCTCCAGGAGACGTACGCCAAGGCGTTCGCCGCGTTCCACCAGTACCGGCCGGGGACCAACCTGCGGGCGTGGATGTACCGCATCCTCACCAACACCTACATCAACACCTACCGCAAGAAGCAGCGGGAGCCGCAGCAGTCCGATGCCGCGGACGTCGAGGACTACCAGCTCGTGCGGGCCGAGTCCCACACGAGCTCGGGGCTCAAGTCCGCCGAGGCGCAGGCGCTCGACCATCTCCCCGACTCGGAGATCAAGCGCGCCCTGCAGGAGCTGCCGGAGGACTTCCGCATGGCGGTCTACCTCGCCGACGTCGAGGGGTTCGCCTACAAGGAGATCGCGGAGATCATGGGAACGCCCATCGGCACCGTGATGTCGCGTCTCCACCGGGGTCGACGTCAGCTCCGTGAGATGTTGACCGAGTATGCCGCCGAGCGCGGCTTCGGCAAGGAGGTCTCCTCGTGAACGAGCAGCACACCGACGGGCACGCCGACGCGCGCGCCGACGCCCATTCCGGGTCCCACGCCGAGTGCTCCGAGGTCCTGCACCGGATCTACGAGTACCTCGACGGGGAGATGCAGCCCTCGGACGTCGCCCGCGTGGCCCAGCACCTCGAAGCCTGTGGGCCGTGCCTGCACGAGCACGACCTCGACCGGGCCGTCAAGGCGGCGGTGCGCCGCTCGAACAGCATGGGCGAGCCCTGTCCCGACCAGCTGCGCGTGCAGATCCGTCAGCGGATCACGATGGTGCGTCTCGAGCTCGACGGCTGACCCGAGGGGCCGATACGCCGAAGGGACGACCACCGCGAGGTGGTCGTCCCTTCGTCACGTGCTGCGTGCTCAGGCGTTGGGCTTGCGGCCGTGGTTGGCCTTGTTGCCCTTGCGCGAGCGGCGCTTGCGGGCGCGCTTGCTCATGAGGACTCCTCGAGATCGGGGGGTGTGAATCGTGACCACGTGCCGTGACGTGCCGACGGCCGCACAGGTCATATGTCCAGTACATTGTCGCACACCCTCGTCACGTGCGAGGATGGAGTCAATCCAGATTCGGCCCGCCGGGCCGGGATCACCGAAAGGGTACTACCATGCGCGCTCTCCGCCTCGTTGCTGCTTCGCTCGCCATCGCCGCCCTGTCTGCCGTGGGCGCCTCGGCGGCCCAGGCCGAGAGCAAGTCCAGCGTCTCCGCCGCCGGCTGGCAGTGGAAGGCCAGCGGCTGGCAGTGGTGATCCCTCCCTCACGACGTTGAGGTCGGTCTCGCCGACGTCATGGTCGAAGCGCCACGCACCCGCGATCTACATCGCGGCGTGCGTGGCGCTCATGTCGGGGCTCGCCGTCCTGTGCCTCGCGCGCTACGGCTGGGACCCTGACTGGTCCGACCTCGTCGTGCTCGCCTTCGTCGGCGCCCTCACGTGGTGGCTGCCGTCCACGTCGAGCGACGGTCGCATCCACTTCACCGCGGACAACGTCGTCGTGCTCGCGGCGATCCCCATCGTGGGTCCGTTGGGCGCCGGTGTCGTCGGCCTCGTCATGGCCGCCCTGACCCGACGCCGGATCCCCGTGGTCCGACGGGTGTTCAACATGGCGATGGCCTCGTCCTCGGCGATGGTCGGTGGCCTGGCCTACGACCTCGTCGGCGGCTCGCTCGACATGGTCGGCCTCAGCGGCGCGATGCCCCTCATCTGGCACGTCGGCCTGCCCATCGTCGTCGCCGACGCCGCCAACCTCGTCGCCAACGCCCTGCTCGTCGCGGGCGTCATCCGGCTGACCGTCGGGGTGCCCCTGCAGCTCCAGCTGGTCGACATGCTGACGAGCTCCGGACCCACCCAGTTCGCCTACGGGATCATCGCGTTCCTCGTGGTCATCATGTGGCTGCCGGGCGAGCTCGGTCCCGTCGCCATCCTCGTGGCGCTCGTCCCCCTCGCCGGCGCCCGGTGGGCCCTCCTCCAGTACGGCGAGGAACGGACGGCTCGCGAACGCGCGCTGGGCGCACTGGTCAGCGCCATCGAGACACGCGCGCCGGAGCTCGAGGGCCACAGCGCGCGGGTCTCGGCGCTGGCCGCCGTCATGGCGCAGGACCTCGGCCTCGGGCCGAAGGAGGTGGCCGACGTCCGCACCGCCGGCCTCCTCCACGACCTCGGGCGGGTCGTCGTCGCGCCCGGTCGCGAGGGCGAGGACGAGGTCACGAGCGCCCGGCTCCGCGGCGCGACGATGCTCCAGGACCTGCCCTTCCTGCGCGGCGCCTCCTCCCTCATGGAGGAGATCGCGCGCGCGGACCTCGACGACGCGCCGCCCTCCCTGGCAGCGGACCTCGTCCGGGTCGCGGACGAGTACGACCTCGTGCGTCACGGAGCCCATCCCGTCACCGCACGGGACGCCTTCGAGGGGTTGCGCACGCTGCGTGAGGACGCCCAGGGGGAGCGGGTCTTCCAGGCCCTCTCGCGGGCCCTGCGCGACCAGGACCATGCCGACGCGGATGCCGAGGCGCCATGAGGCTGATCCCCAGCAGGGTCGAACGGCTCGTCGTGGGTCTCGCGGTCGCCGTGCTCGTCGTCGCGGCGGCCACGGAGCACGCGGCGTTCGCCGACGCGATCCGCAACCATGCGGTCCTCCTGGCGGCCTTCGCGGTCTCGATCGCCGTGGGGGAGATGCTGCGGGTCCGGATGCCGTCCGGCCGCGTCGCCGCACCGGTGTCGTCGGGCTCGGCGATCGGACTGGCCCTGCTGGGGACGATGCACGGTCATGCCACCTTCGACGTGCCGGCCGGCGTCGTGACCCTCGTCGTCGCCGCCGCACTCTGCCTCGGGCTGCTCGTGCGGGGGATGATCGGACGCCCGGTCGAGTGGACCATCGTCGCGGTCCGCACGATCGGGGTCGGGGTGACGGCCCTCCTCTTCCGCAGCATCCCGCTCGGCGGTGACAGCGCCTGGACCTGGGTCGCCGAAGGGGTGCGGCACCCCGCGGTGCTGGCCAGCGCCATGATGCTCGTGTCGGCCGCCGGCCTCTACGCCGACCTCGCCCTCTCCGGCCTGGTCCGCGCCCGCCGGTCCGGCGTGCCCGTCTCCGGGGCGATCCGTGAGGAGCTCCAGGAGGCGCAGGCGCTCACCTTCGGGGTGCTCGCCGCCGGCCCGCTCGTCGCCTTCCTCGCACCGGTCGTGGGTCTCCTCGCTCTTCCGCTCGGACTCCTGCCGATGATGCTCACCAACGTCGCGGTGCGCCGCTACGCCGCGAACCGGGCCACGTACCGCCAGACCATCGCGACGCTGTCGCAGCTCACCGACGTGGCCGGCTACACCCCGACGGGGCACGCGTCGCGGGTTGCCGAGCGCTCGGTGGCCGTCGCGCGCGCCATGGGTCTGCACGCCGACGTGGTGCAGGACCTCGAGTACGCGGCGCTGCTGCACGACCTGGGGCAGGTCGGGCTGCGCTCGCCGATCCCGGACGGGGCCACGGTGCTCGCCGCGCCCGACGACCAGCGACGGATCGCCCTGGAAGGGGCGCGGATCGTGCGCCGCACCGAGGTCCTCGACCGGGTCGCCGACCTCATGGAGCGGCAGACGACGCCGTTCCGGCACGTGCGGGAGTGGGGGGAGGAGGTGCCCCTCGCGAGCCGGATCATCAAGGTCGCGAACGCCTTCGACGACTTCTCCCACGGACGCACCGACCCGGCGTCCGTCGACGCGGCGCTGGAGCGGATCCACCTCGGGCTCGGCTACGAGTACGACCCCGAGGTCGTCGAGGCGCTCATCCGCACGATCGGAACGCCCGGACGGGGCTGACCGGGCGGCCTGACCGGGCGCGGCCGGCCGGGCGGGCTGACCGGGTGCGGCCGGCCGGCCGTCACGTCGTCAGGCGGCCTGGAAGGAGCGCTTCGCCAGACCGATGGCGTAGCCGTCGATGGTGGTCGTCGGCGCCGCGGCCGGGTCGGCGGACGCCCCGAGGGTGACGAACAACGGCGTGAAGTGCTCGACGGTCGGGTGGGCATAGGGCATTCCGGGTGCCCGGTCACGGAACCCGGACAGCTCGTCGACGTCACCGCGCGCGAGCGCCTCGGCGGCCCAGAGGTCGAAGTCGGAGGACCAGCCCGGCACGTTCGACGGGTCGGACCAGTCGAGGTAGGGCAGACCGTGGGTCATGTAGCCGGACCCGATGACGAGCACCCCGGACTCACGCAGCGACCGCAGCCGCCGCCCCAGATCGAGGAGCCGCTCGGGCTGGTGGGTGGGCAGGCTCAGCTGCAGGACGGGGATGTCGGCGTCGGGGTACATGATCTTCAGCGGCACCCAGGCGCCGTGGTCGAGACCGCGGCTGCGGTGCTCGTGGACCGGCTCCGTGTCCGGCATCAGCCGCGCGACCTGCTGCGCGAGCGCGGTGGCCGCCGGGGTGTCGTAGCGCATCTGGAAGTACATCGGGGCGAACCCGCCGAAGTCGTAGACCAGCTCGGTGGGCTCGCTGCTGCTGATGCTCAGCGGCGCGGACTCCCAGTGCGCCGAGACGATGAGGATGGCTCGCGGCTTCGGCAGCGACCGGGCCCACGTGTGCAGCTCGGTCATCCAGTCGGTCATCTCGAACAGCATCGGGGCGCCGTGGCTGAGGTAGAGGCTCGGCAGCGGTCCGTGGTCGGGGGTCCAGAGCACCTGGGCGCCGGCGCGCTCGGTCTCGGCGGCCCGGCGCAGGTGGGCGGCGAACGGGTGGTCGGCGCGGATGCGGGCGTCCGCAGCGGCGGTCGTCGTCACGGCGCTCATGCGGGCTCCTCGGCATCGACGGTGGGGGTGCGGACCCAGGTGACGACGAGCCCGGCGCGCTGCCCGAACGACTCGAGGTGACGGCCGAGCACGTCCTCGACGGTCGCGAGCCCCTGCTCGTCCGCGCTGGTGGCGCGCAGGGTGAGGACACCGTCACCGATGGTGACCTCGGCGGTCGCGTCCCCGATACGGGCGGTCGACGTCGCGCCGTGGGTGGTGAACTCGAGCTTGCGACCCAGGTGGGCGAGAAGCTGCTTGGCGTAGCGGGCGGGCGCGTCGGTGGCGACGTCGGCGTGCGCGGTGAGCAGGTGGTGCGGCATGGCGGGTCCGTTCGGTGCGGGTGTGGCGACTCCTGCACCGTATCCCATAAAGGTTGAAGCAACAACTAACGGGAGCGCCGGGACGGGTCGGACGCACGGCGCACGGACGCCGCCCCGGTCCACCGGCCCGTGGGGGCTCGGCGGACCGGGGCGGCGTCCGGTCGACGACGTGCAGGCCGAGGCCCGCGGTGGTCGTCAGGCCTGCTTGGTCTCCTTGAAGATCGCGTCGATCTCGTCGATCTTGGCCAGGAGCTCGTCGGCCTTGGCGGCGTCGAGCGTGCCCTTGGTCCCCGAGGCGCCGGCCAGCTTGGTGGCCTCGTTGACGAGGGTGTGCAGCTGCGGGTACTTCTCGAAGTGCGGGGGCTTGAAGTAGTCGGTCCACAGCACCCAGAGGTGGTGCTTGACGAGCTCCGAGCGCTGCTCCTTGATGAGCACCGCCCTCGTGCGGAAGTCGGGGTCGTCGTTGTCGGCCACCTTGGCGATGATCGCCTTGATCGACTCGGCCTCGATGCGGGCCTGGGCGGGGTCGTAGACACCGCAGGGCAGGTCGCAGTGGGCACTGACGTCGGTGACACGGAAGAGGGTGGGCAGGCGCATGAACGTCCCTTTCGTTGGGCGGGTGGTCGGCCACTGCCCAACCTACAACGCGCCTCGTCGGTGCGGTCAGGGCGTCGGCCGGGCTCTCATCCGGCCGGGCCGGGGGGCGATGCGGCCGACGACGACGGCGAGGACGTCCTCACCGGGGACCGACCCGACGTCGAAGGAGGTCACCCCCTCGCGGGCGTTGTCGGAGTCGAGCCACCACCGGAGCGGGTCGTCCGGGTCGCGCCCGAGGATCCGCTTGACCGACACCGGTCGCGCGGCGCCGTGGGCGTCGCGCGGGAGCCGGACGACGGCGACGTCGCCGTCGCGGACGACCGCGCCCCACAGGGCGAGCAGGAGGTCGCCCTCGCGCAGGGTCGGCTCCATCGACCGACCGCGCACCCGCACCACTCGTGGGCGGGGCACCGGTCGTCGTCGCACGCGGCGATTGTGGCACGGCGCACGTGGCCAGCCGCAGACGCCGCGAGACGCCGCGTGCGAGGATGGCGACGCGGCACACCTCCCGCTCCGGCCGTCCCACACCAGGGACTCGGCCCGTCGCTCCGACCTCGTCGGCCGCGCCACCGTCTGTGACCCGGGAGTCCCGCCATGTCTGCGTCCTCGTCGTACCCGAGCTTCGACTTCGACGGCCCGGTGTTCCGGGCCCACGAGGGCGGCAAGCTCGGCGTACACGCCACGCAACCGCTCCGGGACCGGGACGACCTGTCCCTGCTCTACACCCCGGGCGTCGCGGACGTCTGCCGTGCCATCGCCGCGGACCCCAGCCTCTCCGCGCGCTACACGGGCAGGCGCAACACGGTGGCCGTCATCACCGACGGCACCGCCGTCCTCGGCCTCGGCGACATCGGTCCGCTCGCGGCGATGCCGGTGATGGAGGGCAAGGCGGTCCTCTTCAAGCACTTCGCCGGGATCGACGCGGTCCCCGTGTGCATGGAGACCGGATCCGTCGACGAGCTCGTCGAGGCGATCGCCCGCCTGGCGCCGTCCTACGGGGGCATCAACCTCGAGGACATCTCGGCGCCCCGCTGCTTCGGCATCGAGGCCCAGCTCAAGGAGCGCCTCGACATCCCCGTCTTCCACGACGACCAGCACGGCACCGCGATCGTCGTGCTCGCGGGGCTGCTCAACGCCGCCACGGTCGTCGGGCGGACCCTGCCCGACCTGCGGGTGGTGGTGGCCGGCGCCGGTGCCGCGGGGGTCGCGGTCACCGCGCTCCTCCAGCGTGCCGGTGTGCGCGACGTCGTCGTGTGCGACTCGCGCGGCATCATCTCGCCGTCACGCGCGGACCTCACCGGGCACAAGCACCGGATCGCCGCCTCCACCAACCCCCGTGGCCTCTCGGGCGGGCTCGCCTCCGCCCTCGTCGACGCGGACGTCTACATCGGCGTCTCCGGGGGGACGGTGCCAGAGGCGGACATCGCGCGAATGGCGCCACGCTCGATCATCTTCGCGCTCGCGAACCCCGACCCCGAGGTGCACCCCGACGTGGCCCACCGGCACGCGGCGGTGGTCGCCACGGGCCGGTCGGACTTCCCCAACCAGATCAACAACGTGCTCGCCTTCCCCGGGATCTTCCGCGGAGCCCTCGACTCGGGGGCGAGCCAGATCACCGAGGCGATGAAGCTCGCCGCGGCCTCCGCCATCGCGGCGCTGGTGCCCGAGCCCACGGCCGAGGAGATCGTGCCGAGCGTCTTCGCGCCCGGTGTCGCGGACGCGGTCGCCGACGCGGTCGCCGCGCTGGCCTGACGGCTCAGGTGCGCAGGGCGTCCGAGATGCCGCGTATGCCGTCCGTGCCGATCCCGCAGCAGCCGCCGAGGTAGCGGGCCCCGAGCTCGTGCCAGCGGCGGACCGACGCCCGCGGGAACTGCGACGCCCCGTCGTCGGTCCACGTCTTGGTCCCGGCGTCGTAGACGGCGCCGGCGTTCGGGTAGACGACGTACGGCACGCTCGCCTGCGCCGACGCCAGCAGCTCTTCGACGTGCTGCGGCGCCGTGCAGTTCACCCCGACGGCGACGGCCTGGCCGCCGACGACGTCGACCGCCTCGGCGAACGGCGCGCCCCCGGTGAGCCGGGCGTCGCCCCTGGCCGAGAAGGACACCCAGTAGGGCAGGTCGGGCGCGACCTCGGCCAGGAGGTCCACGACGACCTCGGCCTCGAGGAGCTCGGGGAGGGTCTCGACGGCGACGAGGTCGGGTCCGGCCGCGACGAGGCGCTCGAGCCGTCGCGCGTGGAAGTCCCGCAGCTCGCCCCGGCGCACTCCGGGATAGCCCGTGTACTCGGACCCGTCGGCGAGGTGTGCGCCCCACGGGCCCACGGATGCTGCGACCCGGGCGCGGCCGTCCGCACCCTCACGCGCCAGCCGGACCGACGACTCGAGGTCGGCGTCGCACTGCTCGGCGGTGAGGCCGGCCCGCGCGTACCCGGCGTGGCTGGCCTGGTAGGACGCGCTGATGACGACCTCGGCTCCGGCGTCGACGAACGCCCGGTGCACAGCCACGACCTCGTCGGGGGCGTCCCGGAGCAGTCGTGCCGACCACAGCAGGCCGGACAGGTCGTGGCCCCGGGACTCGAGGGCGGTCGCGAACCCGCCGTCGAGGACGACCGGGGCAGGGTGCTCGTCGCTGCTCATCGACACATCGTCGCACTGGCCGCGCCGGGTGGGGGAGCGGCGTGGGTAGGGTCGGTGCATGCTCGCCGCCTACGCCGTGTCGCAGTCCTCCACCGACCCGCTCTCGGGTCTCGAGGTGGGGGAGCGACCCGACCCGCAGACCCCGGAGGGCTGGGTCGTCGTCGACCTCGTCGCGTGCGCGCTCAACCACCACGACGTCTGGTCACTGCGGGGCGTGGGCCTGCCCGCGGACCGACTGCCCATGGTGCTGGGGTGCGACGGCGCGGGCCGCGACCCGGACGGCAACGAGGTCATCGTGCATGCCGTCATCCCCTCGGACGGCTGGCGCGGCGACGAGACCCTCGACCCCCGGCGCACGCTGCTCTCCGAGCTGCACGACGGCACGCTCGCGACGAAGGTCGCGGTGCCACGGACCAACCTCGTGCCCAAGCCGGAGTCCCTGAGCTGGGAGCAGGCGGCCTGCCTCCCGACCGCATGGCTCACGGCATACCGGATGCTCTTCACCAACGCGGGGGTGCAGCCCGGGGGCACGGTCCTCGTCCAGGGTGCGGCCGGCGGGGTCGCGACGGCGCTGGTCCAGCTGGGCGCGGCCGCGGGCCTGCGGGTGTGGGTGACCAGCCGCGACGAGGCCAGGGGTCGGCAGGCAGTCGCGCTCGGCGCGGACCGGGCGTTCGCCTCCGGGGAGCGGCTGCCCGAGCGGGTCGACGCGGTGCTCGAGACGGTCGGGGCGGCGACGTGGTCGCACTCGGTCAACGCGCTGCGGCCCGGCGGGACGATCGTCATCTCGGGGGCGACCTCCGGTGACGCGCCCGCCAGGGCCGAGCTCACCAAGATCTTCTTCAAGCAGCTGCGCGTCGTCGGTTCGACGATGGGCACCAGCGACGAGCTCCAGCGTCTGGCGGCCTTCGTCGTCGGCCAGGGCATCGAGCCGCTCATCGACTCGGTCCTGCCGCTGGCGCAGGCCCGGGACGGGTTCGCGCGGATGGTCGACGGCCAGGTGGCCGGCAAGGTCGTCTTCACGACGTGAGCCGGCGGGCCCGGGTCAGATCCGGAGCCAGTCGTTCCAGCCGTTGTGGAGCACGAGCCACGCGATGAGGCC
Organism: Knoellia aerolata DSM 18566; assembly: GCF_000768695.1. Classification (GTDB taxonomy): domain Bacteria; phylum Actinomycetota; class Actinomycetes; order Actinomycetales; family Dermatophilaceae; genus Knoellia; species Knoellia aerolata. The sequence continues at coordinate 17,059 of NZ_AVPL01000019.1, read as the reverse complement.
GTAGCCGGCCTGCCCCGGGTGGTGACCGTCGTGGCTGGCGGCCAGCTCCGAGCGCCACTGGTCGTGGCCGAGCAGGGGCCGGAAGCAGTCGACGAAGGGCACCGAGCGACGGGCGCAGACGTCGGCCTGCGACTCGACGAGGACCCCCAGCTTGTCGTTGAACGCCGGGTCGCTGCTCGGCGGCGGGCTGACGACGAACGAGGAGACACCGGTGCTCGCTGCCTCGTCCAGGATGTTGGCGAGGTTGAGCCGGTGCCGGGCGAGGGTGACGCCGGAGGCGATGTCGTTGGCGCCGACCTGGACGACGAGCCGCTTCTCGCCCCGGTCCTTCCAGCGGGGCGGGCACTCGGAATGCCAGCGGGCGAGCACGTCACCGCTGGTCTGTCCGCGCACCCCGAGGTTGTATGCCGTGAGCTCGAGGTCCGGGTGCGACGTGCGGCCGACGACCCGAGTGACCCAGCCCTGACCCTTGGGGTCGCCGACCCCCGCGACCATGGAGGCGCCGAGGAAGACGATCGCGACGTCACGGGGCCCGTCGGCGGGGACGCTGAACTCGGCGCTCGGCCGGAACTCGAGGTCGCCGCCGTCACCCTCGTCGGAGGGGTGGGTCGGGCTGTGGGCGTTGCTCATCGGTCAGTCGTCCTCGTCGTCGAGCCGGGCCAGCCAGGTGGCGAGTCGCTCGACGGGGGTCTCGAAATCGGGGTGGAGGTCCACGAAGGTGCGCAGCTGTTCGGCGAGCCAGGCGAAGGTGACCTCTTCGTCCCCGCGCCGCGCCTCGAGCTCCTCGATCCCTCGGTCGGTGAAGTACACGACGAAACCCTAACGCGCGGCGCCCCGGCGGTCGGTGACCGACGCCCGGCGGCGCCCCACCCGCCTTCCGCCGTCAGCGGGTGAAGGCCGCCGCGACGAGCTCGACCTGCTCGCCCTGGTGCTTCTTGGACGACCCGGTCGCCGGTGACGCCGACGCCTTGCGCGAGAGCACCCGCAGCGGGCGCTGGACGTCGTGCTCGGCGAGGGCCGCGGGGAGGTTGAGCGCGAGGAACGGCCAGGCGCCCTGGTTCTGCGGCTCGTCCTGGACGACGACGAGCTCGGCGTCGGGGTACTTGGCGAGCTCGTCGGCGATCTGCTTGCCGGGCAGCGGGTAGTACTGCTCCATCCGCAGGATCGCCGTCGACGTGTCGCCGCGCTTGGCCCGCTCGGCCTCGAGGTCGTGCACGACCTTGCCGGCGGCGAGGAGCACCCGGTCGACGGTGCCGCTCGTGGCGTCGTCGCGGTCGGGGAGGATCGGCCGGAAGGTGCCGGTCGTGAAGTCCTCGGGCATGCTCGCGGCCGCCTTGAGGCGCAGCATCGACTTCGGGGTGAAGACGATGAGGGGCCGTCGCGGGCGGGCGTAGGCCTGGCGGCGCAGCAGGTGGAAGTACGACGCCGGAGTCGACGGGTAGGCGACCGTCATGTTGTCCTCGGCGCACATCTGCAGGAAGCGCTCGATCCTCGCCGACGAGTGGTCCGGACCCTGCCCCTCGTAGCCGTGGGGGAGGAGCAGCACGACCGAGCTGCGCTGGCCCCACTTCTGCTCCGAGCTGCTGATGAACTCGTCGATGATCGTCTGGGCGCCGTTGAAGAAGTCGCCGAACTGCGCCTCCCACAGCACGAGCGCGTCGGGGCGTTCCACCGAGTAGCCGTACTCGAAGCCCATCGCCGCGAACTCCGACAGGAGGGAGTCGTAGACCCAGAACCGGCCCTGGCCCTCGCCGAGGTAGAGCAGCGGGGTCCACTCCAGCGCGGTCTTCTTGTCGATGAGGACAGCGTGGCGCTGCACGAAGGTGCCGCGTCGGCTGTCCTGGCCGGCGAGACGCACCGGGGTGCCCTCCTTGAGGAGGGAGCCGAAGGCGAGGAGCTCACCGGTCGCCCAGTCGATCCCGCCCTGGCTGACGCTGGCGACGCGCTTCTCGAGCATCTGCTGGAGCTTGGGGTGCACCGTGAATCCCTGCGGCGGGTTGGCGAACACCTCGCCGATCGCCTTGAGCTCCTCGGGGGAGATGGCGGTGTCGGAGGCCGAGCGGTCGGTGGCGTCCGCGGTCTGCGCGGTGGGCGGCTCGAGCCCGGTGTGGCCCTCGACGTCGGTGCCGGTGTAGTTGTCGTCGGCGGCCCGGGCAGCCTCCGCGTCGTTGGCCTTGAGGGCCTCCTTGGTCTCGACGAAGACCCGCTCGAGCTGCTGCTGGTAGTCGCGCAGCGCGGCTTCCGCGTCCTCGACGGTGATGTCGCCGCGCCCGATGAGGGACTCGGTGTAGAGCTTGCGGACGCTGCGCTTGGCCTCGATGAGGTGGTACATCAGCGGCTGGGTCATCGAGGGGTCGTCACCCTCGTTGTGACCGCGGCGGCGGTAGCAGACCATGTCGATGACGACGTCCTTGGTGAACTCCTGCCGGAAGTCGTAGGCGAGCTCCGCGACGCGCACGCACGCCTCGGGGTCGTCGCCGTTGACGTGGAAGATCGGCGCCTGGATCATCCGGGCCACGTCGGTGGAGTACGTCGAGGAGCGTGACGAGCTCGGGGAGGTCGTGAACCCGACCTGGTTGTTGATGACGACGTGGACGGTGCCGCCGGTGCGGTAGCCGCGCAGCTGCGAGAGGTTGAGCGTCTCGGCCACGACGCCCTGGCCGGCGAAGGCCGCGTCACCGTGGAGCAGGACCGGGAGGACGGTGAAGCCCTCGCCGGCGAGGTCGAGGCGGTCCTGCTTGGCGCGCACGATGCCCTCGAGCACCGGGTTGACCGCCTCGAGGTGCGACGGGTTGGCCGCGAGGTAGACCTTGGTGGTCGCGCCGCCCTCGGCGGTGAAGGTCCCCTCGGTGCCGAGGTGGTACTTGACGTCGCCGGAACCCTGGACCGAGCGCGGGTCCTGCTTGCCCTCGAACTCGCGGAAGATCTGGCCGTAGGACTTGCCCGCGATGTTGGCGAGCACGTTGAGGCGCCCCCGGTGCGGCATCCCGATGCAGACCTCGTCGAGGTCGTCCTCGGCTGCACGCGACAGCACGCGGTCGAGGAGGGCGATGACGGATTCGCCGCCCTCGAGGGAGAAGCGCTTCTGGCCGACGAACTTCGTCTGGAGGAAGGTCTCGAACGCCTCGGCGGCGTTGAGCTTGCGCAGGATCCGGAGCTGCTCCTCACGGGTCGTCTTGGCGTAGCCGACCTCGATCCGGGACTGGATCCACTCGCGCTGCTCGGGATCCTGGATGTGCATGTACTCGACACCGATGGTGCGGCAGTAGCTGTCCCGCAGGATGCCGAGGATCTTGCGCAGCTTGAGGAACGGCTCCCCGCCGAAGCCACCCGTGGCGAAGAAGCGGTCGAGGTCCCAGAGCGTGAGGCCGTGGCTCGTGACGTCGAGGTCCTGGTGGCTGCGCTGCTTGTACTCGAGCGGGTCGGTGTCGGCCATGAGGTGGCCGCGGACGCGGTAGGCGTGGATGAGCTCCTGCACGCGGGCGACCTTGTTGATGTCGTCGTCGTGCGAGGCGGAGATGTCCTGGACCCAGCGCACCGGCTCGTAGGGGATGCGCAGGCTCTCGAAGATCTCGTCGTAGAAGCCGTTCTCACCGAGGAGGAGCTGGTGGATGACGCGGAGGAACTCACCGGACTGGGCACCCTGGATGATCCGGTGGTCGTAGGTGCTCGTCAGCGTCATGGTCTTCGAGACGGCGTTGCGGTTGAGCGTCTCGTCGCTCGCGCCCTGCCACTCGGCGGGGTAGTCCATCGCGCCGACGGCGATGATCGTGCCCTGGCCGGCCATGAGCCGCGGCACGGAGTGCACGGTGCCGATCCCGCCCGGGTTGGTCAGCGAGATCGACGTGCCCTGGAAGTCCTCGACGGTGAGCTTGCCACCGCGCGCCTTCTTGACCATCTCCTCGTATGCCGTCCAGAAGTGCGCGAAGTCCATCGTCTCGGCTGCCTTGATGGACGGGACGAGCAGGCTGCGCGAGCCGTCCGGCTTCTCGAGGTCGATCGCGAGCCCGAAGTTGACGTGCGCCGGGGTCACGAGGACCGGCTTGCCCTTCTCGTCGGTGGCGTAGCCGTTGTTCATGGCCGGCATCGAGCCGAGTGCCTTGACGACGGCGAAGCCGATGAGGTGGGTGAAGCTCACCTTGCCGCCGCGCGAGCGGGCGAGGTGGTTGTTGATGACGATCCGGTTGTCGACGAGGAGCTTGGCCGGGATGGCGCGCACGCTCGTCGCGGTGGGCACCGTGAGCGAGGCCTCCATGTTGGTGACGACCCGGGCGCTGGCCCCGCGGATGGGGGTGCTCTCGGGCTGGTTGACCGCGCCCTCGGACTTGGGCGATCCCGCCTCGCGCGTCTTGGGCTCGCCCGACGCGGCAGTGGCGGGGGTTTCGGCCCTGGCCGCCGGCGCGGGCGTCTTGGCTGCGGAGGTGGCCGTCTTGGCGGTCGGCGCGGGCGTCCTGGCAGCGGGCTGGCTCTTCGGGGCGGGGGGCGTGGCCGGCGTCGACGTCGGCGCGTCAGCCCTCGCAGCCTTGGCCTTGGCCTGGGGAGTCGGGGACGCCGCTGCGCTCCGGGGCGGCGCCGGCCGGGCCGAGGCCGAGGTCGTGGGCTGCGTGCCGGACCCGGTCTCGGGTTCCGATCCCGACGCCGCAGGGGCGCCGTTGCCGCCGCCGGGGTGACCGGCCGCCGGGTCGTAGTCCGCGAAGAAGTCCCACCACGCCTTGTCGACCGAGTTCTTGTCGGTCTGGTACTGCTCGAACAGCTCGTCCACCAGCCACTCGTTGGGTCCGAATGCGGTCAGGGGGTCCTGGGATGCGGGCTGGTCAGGCACGGCGGATACGCCTCTTTCTGCGTGTCGACATCGACGTTCACGTGTCCGACCAGCCTAGCCCTCCGGGGTGGTCGCGCGAGCGTCGGCCCAGCCGGTCGCGTGGCGCGCGGAGGACCTAGGAGATGTCCTGCCGGACGGTCCGCCACGTCCCGAAGGCGCTGAGTGCCGCGGCGTACGCGGCGAGCACGAGCGCGCCGGCCCACCACGGGAGGTAGTCGACCTGCGAGCCGCCCTGCGTCACCCCGTTGACCATCGCGTTGGTGGCGTTGCTCGGGAAGTACGGCACGACGTCCTTCGCGGCGTCGACGTAGCTCAGGCCGAGTCCGAGGAGGGGCTCGACGATCCAGGCCACACCCACCCCGACGAGGATCGCCGCGACCTGGTTGGGGATGAGGATCCCCACGCCGAGCCCGATGAGGGCCCAGAGGCCCAGCGCCAGCAGGCTGAGGGCCAGGGTGCGCAGCACCTCGGTGGACGGGAACGGGTCGACGTCCCGGAGGGTCAGCACGATGGCGCCGACGGCGACCGACCCGAGGAGGCTGATCAGCCCGTAGACACCGCCGATGCCGAGGAGGGCCACGACCTTGGCCAGCATCGCCCGCACCCGCTTGGGTGTGGCGAGGAACGTCGCGGTGATGGTCTTGTGGCGGTACTCGGAGCCGATCTGCAGGATGCCCATCGTGAGGAGCAGGAGGTAGCCGACCCCCAGCCCTGCCGTGTAGACGGAGTTGACGACCTGCGTGGCGTCGCCCTCGAGCGCGGGACCCCCGCCGGGCCCCCCGGGCTGGTCCGACGTGAGAACCCAGCCGAAGAACCCGGCGAAGAGCGCACCGGCGACGAAGATGCCGATGGCCATGCCCCACCACAGGCGGGTCGTGAAGATCTTGCGGAACTCGGACCTGATGGCAGCGCCCATCACTCGTTCGCTCCTTCCTGGCCGGACACGGCATCTCTCTCGGTCGGTGGGGGCGGGGACGTGGCGCCGTCGCCGAGGTTGCGGTTGGTGCCCTCGGTGAGGTCGAAGAAGAGCTCCTCGAGATCGGCCTTGCGGTCGCGCAGCTCCCAGATCGGCAGCCCAGCGCGCAGGGCGACGTCACCGACGAGGCGCTTGTCCGTCGTCTCGACGACGAGCTCGCCGTCGTCGCCGGCTGCCGCCATGACGTCGGCCACCCGGAGGGCTCCGACGAGGCGGTCCGGGTCCGACGTGCGCACGATCGTCGACGGCGCTCCCCGCAGGTCGGACATCGCGCCGGAGCGCACGAGGCGGCCGTTGGCGATGATGACGACGTCGTCGACGGTCTGCTGGACCTCCTGGAGCTGGTGGCTCGACACGAGGATGGTCTTGCCCTGGCTGCTGAGGTGGCGCAGGAACCCCCGCAGCCACCGGATGCCCTCGGGGTCGAGACCGTTCGAGGGCTCGTCGAGGAGGAGGACGCGGGGGTCGCCGAGCAGGGCCGCGGCGAGGCCGAGACGCTGGCGCATGCCCATGGAGTACTCACCCGCGCGCTTGCGCGCAGCTGCCGGTATGCCGGTCAGCTCGAGCATCTCGTCCACGCGGCTGTCAGGGAGGCCACCGGCCGCGGCGAGCACCCGGAGGTGGTCGCGCCCGCTGCGCCCGGGGTGGAAGTTCGTCGACTCGAGTGCGGAGCCCACGGTCGCCGAGGGGTTCTCGAGGTCGCGGTAGTCGCGCCCGTCGATCGTCGCCGTACCCGAGGTCGGGCGGACGAGCCCGAGCAGCATCCGCAGCGTCGTCGTCTTGCCGGCACCGTTCGGGCCGAGGAAGCCGGTGATGCGCCCCGGCTCGACCTCGAAGCTCAGGTGGTCGACGGCGGTGAAGCTGCCGAAGGTCTTGGTGAGGTCGCGCACCTCGATCCGCGCGCCGTCGGTCCTCTGTGCTGTCGTGGTCATCGTGGACCGCCCCCGTGGTCGTGTGTTGCCATGCCTGCAGTGTTGCAGGCCGGGGCGGCGGTGGGGTCGACGCAGGGGTGGACCGGCCCGCTCACGCGCGGTCCATAGGATGGCTCCACTATGACCGAGTGGTTACTCGTCCTCGCCGGCATCGCGCTGACGCTGGGGACCGCCGTGTTCGTCGCCGCCGAGTTCGCGCTCGTGGCCCTCGACCGCCTTTCGGTCGAGAAGAGCGTCGAGCGTGGTGACGCCCGCGCGCGGAGCGTGCTCGCCTCGCTGCGGAGCCTGTCCACCCAGCTCTCGGCGTCGCAGGTCGGGATCACCCTCACCACCCTCGTGCTGGGGTTCCTCGCCAACCCCTCGATCGGCGCCCTCCTCCGCGGGCCGCTGGAGTCGGCGGGCCTCGCCGAGTCGGCCGCCTCGCGCGTGTCCGGCGTGCTCGCGATGGTGATCGCCACCGTCTTCTCGATGATCGTCGGCGAGATGGTCCCCAAGACCCTGGCGATCTCGACCCCGCTGAGCACCGCCAAGGTCGTCGCGTCCCCGGTGCGCTGGTTCGCGATCGCGCTCAAGCCGTTGCTCTTCTTCCTCAACGGCACCGCCAACTCCGCGCTGCGTGCGCTCGGGGTCGAGCCGCAGGAGGAGCTCTCGGCCGCGCGCAGCCCGGCCGAGCTGGCCTCGCTCGTCCGGACGTCGGCCGAGGCCGGCACCCTCGACCTGCGCACGGCCCGCCTCGTCACGGCCTCGCTGGGCTTCGGCTCGCAGACGGCCGCCGACGTCATGACCCCGCGCTCGCGGGCCACCGCCATCGACCGCTCCGCCTCCGCCCGCGAGTGCGTCGAGCTCGCCCGCCGGACGGGTCACTCTCGTTTCCCGGTGATCGACGACGACTGGGACGACGTCGACGGCGTCGTCCACGTCAAGAAGGCGATCGCCGTGCCCCACGACCGCCGCGTCGACGTGCCGGTGTCCGCGCTGATGACCCCGCCGCTCGTCGTGCCCGAGACGATCCGCCTCGACCCCCTGCTCATCCAGCTGCGCGACAGCGGCCAGCAGTTCGCCATCGTCGTCGACGAGTACGGCGGCACCTCCGGCGTCGTGACCCTCGAGGACCTCGTCGAGGAGATCGTGGGTGAGGTCTCCGACGAGCACGACCGGAGCCAGACCACCGGCCGGCAGATGTCCGACGGGTCGTGGACCGTGCCGGGCCTCTGGCGACCCGACGAGATCCTGCGGCGCACCGGGATCGCGATCCCGGAGGGGGCGGCCTACGAGACCGTCGCCGGGTTCGTCATGTCCGAGCTGGGCCGGGTCCCGGAGGTCGGCGACGTCGTCGAGGCGGACGGGTGGCGGATCACGGTGATCGACATGGAGGCCCGCCGGGTCGACCGGCTGCGCCTCACCCCCGTCGACCCGGACACCCGGGACCACCCGAGAACGCGCGACGACGACGAGGGGGCCCCGGCATGAGTCTCGGGACCGTCCTCATCACCGTCGTGCTGCTCCTCGCCAACGCGTTCTTCGTCGGGGCCGAGTTCGCCGCCATGTCCGCGCGCCGCAGCCAGCTCGAACCCCTCGCGGAGCAGGGCAGCCGCGGCGCCCGTGCCGCCCTGGACGCCCTCTCGCGCACCGGCATCCTGCTCGCGACCGCACAGCTCGGGATCACCGTCTGCTCGGTTCTCCTCGGCGCCATCTCCGAGGCGGCGCTGCACCACGCGCTCGTCGGTCCCGTCGAGGCGGTCGGCGCACCGGAGGAGGTCGCGGACGTCGTCGCCCTCGCGCTCGCCCTGCTCATCGTCGTGTTCCTCCACGTCGTCGTCGGCGAGATGATCCCCAAGAACCTCTCCATCGCGACGCCCGAGCGCGCCGCGATCGCCCTCGTTCCCGCGCTCGTCATGGTGTCCAGGGTGGTCAAGCCGGTCATCAATGCGATGGACTGGATCTCCAAGCGCATCGTGCGGGCCCTGGGGGTCGAGCCGCGCGACGAGCTCGCCTCCGCCTTCACCGCGGAGGAGGTCGCCCAGATCGTCTCGGAGTCGCACAAGGAGGGTCTCGTCGAGCCCGAGCAGTACGGCCTGCTCGGCGCTGCCCTCGAGTTCAGCGACAAGGACGCCGGCGACGTCGGTGTGCCGCTCGACCGCGTGGTCTCCGTCGGCACGGGGACCACGCCGGACGAGATCGAGCGGCTCGTCGCGCGGCACGGGTTCTCCCGCTACCCGGTCGTCGACGGGGCCGGAACGCTGTCCGGCTACCTCCACCTCAAGGACGTCCTCTTCGCCGACGAGCAGGAGCGGCTCCAGCCGGTGCCCGCCAAGCGGGTCCGCCGCATGGCCAACGTCCGCCGTGACGACGAGGTCGAGTCGGTGCTGGCGACGATGCAGCGCACCGGCTCACACCTGGCTCGGGTCGTCGGCGACGACGGTGCGGTGCTCGGTGTCGTCTTCCTCGAGGACGTCATCGAGGAGCTCGTCGGCGAGGTGACGGACTCCTCGCACGGCGACCGCTGGACGCGCCGCCGTGTCTGAGCCCGGCTGAGCCCCTCGTGGTCGGGTCCGGGTCGGCGCTCTCACGTCCTTCGAGCGCGGTTGCTTCCGCCGTGGGCCAAGACGAATGGCCCGGACGCCGCTTCGCGCTGTCCAGGCCATTCGTCGGGTGCCCCCGGCAGGATTCGAACCTGCGCCCCCGCCTCCGGAGGGCGGTGCTCTATCCCCTGAGCTACGGGGGCTCGGACCGTGCTGTCTCCAGCGGGTCCGGGCCTTGTTGGGCTGCCACGGAGGGTAGCAGCCTAGAGTTGCCCCCATGGAATCAGGGGAGGCTGCGTCGACGGTCTCCGACCGTCCCCTGGTCCTCGTGTGCGACGACATCGACTCGATCCGGGAGATCATCCGGATCAACCTCGAGCTCGAGGGTTTCGACGTCCTCCTCGCGGCCGACGGCCACGAGGCCATGAGCCACCTCATCGACCCCTCGTCCCGCACCCCCGACGTCATCGTCCTCGACGCCCAGACCCCCCGCCGGGACGGCTGGTGGGCGATCGCCGCGATCCGGTCTCACCCCCGCCTGGCGCACGTGCCGAGCGTGCTCGTCACGGCATCCACGACCGCCCACGACCGCAGCGAGGCCGCTCTCGCCGGGTTCGACGCGTTCGTCGCCAAGCCCTTCGACCCGGTCGAGCTGGTCGACGTCGTCTCACGGCTCGCGGTCAACGGCAGGCCCCACGAGAGCGACCAATAGACTCCACGGGTGACTCCCGAAGAACTGTCCTCCGCGATCAGGGCTGCCCTGGTCGAGGCCGCCGCCGCCGGAGATCTCAGCGCCCCCGTGCCGGACGACGTGCGCGTGGAGCGGCCCCGCAACCGCGACCACGGCGACTGGTCCACGAACATCGCGCTCCAGCTCGCCAAGCCGGCCGGGGTGCCGCCGCGCGACCTCGCGACCACCCTCGTCGCACGTCTGCTCGACGTGGCCGGGATCTCCGCGGTAGACGTCGCCGGACCGGGGTTCCTCAACATCACGCTCGACACGGCGAGCGCGGGCGAGCTGGCGCGGAGCATCGTCGACGCGGGGCCGGCATACGGTCGCAACGACGCCGAGGCGGGCCACACGATCAACCTCGAGTTCATCTCCGCCAACCCCACCGGTCCGCTGCACATCGGCCACACCCGGTGGGCGGCCCTCGGCGACGCGATGCGGCGGCTGCTCGTCGCGTCCGGCGCGGACGTCACCGCCGAGTACTACATCAACGACGCCGGCACCCAGATGGACGTCTTCGGCGCCAGCGTCCTCGCCCGAGCCAAGGGTGAACCCACGCCCGAGGGCGGCTACCCCGGTGCCTACGTCGACGACCTCGCCGCCGCGGCGCTCGAGCAGCGGCCCGACCTCCTGGACCTGCCCGAGGCGGACGCGCTCGTGCTGGCACGCCGGATCGGCTACGAGGCGCAGCTCGCCGAGATCCGGGCCACGCTCGAGAGCTTCGGCGTCCACTTCGACGTCTGGTTCTCCGAGGCGACGCTTCACGACGGCGGCGCGGTCGAGAAGAGCGTGGACCGGCTGCGCGAGCAGGGGCACGTCTTCGACGAGGGCGGCGCGGTGTGGCTGCGCACGACCGACTTCGGCGACGACAAGGACCGGGTGCTCATCCGGGCCAACGGCGAGCCCACCTACTTCGCCGCCGACGCCGCCTACTACCTCAGCAAGAAGGACCGGGGCTTCGACGAGAAGATCTACCTCCTGGGCGCGGACCACCACGGGTACATCAACCGGCTCAAGGCCATCGCCGCAGCGGCGGGCGACGACCCGGAGCACAACATCGAGGTCCGGATCGGGCAGCTCGTCAACCTCGGGGGGGCCAAGCTGTCCAAGCGCGCCGGCAACATCGTCGAGCTCGCCGACGTCATCCGCTGGATCGGCAGCGACGCCATCCGCTACAGCCTCGCCCGCTACCCCGCGGACAGCCCGCTGAGCCTCGAGGGCGAGGAGCTGCGCAAGCAGACCAACGACAACCCCGTCTTCTACGTCCAGTACGCCCACGCCCGCACCGCCAACGTCTCGCGTCTCGCGGCTGAGGACGGCGTCAGCGCCGAGGACGGCTTCGACCCGTCGCTGCTCGCGGACCCGACGGAGGCGACCCTGCTCGCCACTCTCGGCGACTTCCCGCGGGTCGTGGCCCACGCGGCGCAGCTGCGCGAGCCGCACCGGGTCGCGCGCTACCTCGAGGACCTGGCCGGCCGCTACCACAAGTGGTACGACACCTGCCGGGTCCGGCCGATGAACGCCGAGGAGGAGGTCACCGACCTCCACCGCACGCGGCTGCGGCTCAACGACGCCACCCGGCAGGTGCTCGCCAACGGTCTCGACCTGCTCGGCGTCAGCGCGCCCGAGCGCATGTGAGGGACTGACCGATGCGTTCGCACGAGGCCGGCGCCCTCCACGCGGAGGGGTATGGCGGCCCGCCGCTCTACCTCCCGCACCCCGACGACGTCATGGCCCTGCTGCCGCAGCTGTGGCCGGAGACGGTGCGGCGCGACGCCGAGGGGCGCCTCACGGTGGCGGGCGTCGACGTGGTGAGCCTCGCGCGCGAGTACGGCACGGCGGCATACGTCCTCGACGAGCAGGACTTCCGGTCGCGGGCCCGCGCCTTCCGTGACGGCTTCGCGGACGCCTTCGCGCAGGTGTGCGGGGGAGCCGACGTCTACTACGCCGGCAAGGCCTTCCTGTGCACGTCGGTCGCGAGGTGGGTCGCCGAGGAGGGACTCTCGCTCGACGTCTGCAGTGGCGGAGAGCTCGCGGTCGCCCGCCGGGCCGGCTTCCCGCCGGAGCGGATCGGCTTCCACGGCAACAACAAGTCGGTCGAGGAGATCCGGGCGGCCCTCGAGTACGGCGTCGGGCGGATCGTCCTCGACTCCTTCACCGAGATCGAGCGCGTGGCGGACGTCGCCACCTCGCTCGGGGTCGTCGCGCCGGTCATGATCCGGGTGACCGTCGGTGTCGAGGCGCACACGCACGAGTTCATCGCGACCGGCCACGAGGACCAGAAGTTCGGCTTCAGCCTCTCCGAGGGGCAGGCCCTCGAGGCGGCTCGCACGGTCCTCGCCCACGACCGCCTCGACCTGCGCGGGCTGCACTCGCACATCGGCAGCCAGATCTTCGACACCGGGGGCTTCGAGCTCAGCGCCCGCCGGCTCGTGGGGCTGCACCGGCAGGTCGCGACCGAGCTCGGGCACCACAGCCCCGAGATCGACCTGGGCGGCGGCTTCGGGATGGCCTACACCTCGCAGCACACGCCGCTCCCGCCGGAGCACCTCGCCGCGCAGCTCGCCGACATCGTCCGGCACGAGTTCGCAGCCCTCGGCGACGAGGCCCTCACGCGGGTCCCGCGGGTGTCCGTCGAGCCGGGCCGGGCGATCGTGGGCCCCTCGACGTTCACCCTCTACGAGGTGGGCACGGTCAAGGAGGTGCAGCTGGGCGACCTCCACTCGCGGGCCTACGTCTCCGTCGACGGCGGGATGAGCGACAACGTGCGACCGGCCCTCTACGAGGCCGACTACTCCTGCACGCTCGCGAGCCGCAGCTCGGACGCCGCCCCGATGCTCGCCCGCGTCGTCGGCAAGCACTGCGAGAGCGGGGACATCGTCGTCCAGGACGAGTGGCTGCCTGCGGACACCCGCCCCGGCGACCTCATCGCCGTGCCCGGCACGGGGGCCTACTGCCGCGCCCTGTCCAGCCAGTACAACCACACCCCGCGGCCGCCGGTGCTCGCCGTCCGAGACGGCGCGGCACGCGTCCTCGTCCGCCGTGAGACCATCGACGACCTGCTCGCCCTCGACGTCGGGAGCAGCTGATGTCGCAGCACCGTGATGACCAGCCCGTGACGCCCGAGGAGGAGAGCGAGATGGCCGTGCCCGTCCGACCCGCGGAGCCCGCCCTCAAGGTCGCCCTGCTGGGCTGTGGCGTCGTGGGCTCCGCCGTCGCGACGATGCTCGTCACGAACGCCGACGACCTCGCTGCCCGTGTCGGTGCCCGCCTCGACCTCATCGGCATCGCCGTGCGCCGCCCCGAGCGGGCGCGTCCCGACGTCCCGGTCGACCCGTCCCTGTTCACCGCCGACGCCGACACCCTCGTGCGCAGCGCCGACGTGGTCATCGAGGTCATCGGGGGCATCGACCCCGCGCGTGGGCTCATCCTCACCGCGATGAAGCACGGGGCGTCGGTGGTCACCGCCAACAAGGCGCTTCTCGGCGAGGACGGGCCGACGCTGTACGCCGCGGCCGCCGACGCCGGTGTCGACCTCTACTACGAGGCCGCCGTCGCCGGTGCGATCCCGATCGTGCGGCCCATGCGTGAGTCGCTCGTCGGCGACGACGTCCAGCGCGTCCTCGGCATCGTCAACGGCACGACCAACTTCGTCCTCGACAAGATGGACAGCTCGGGCGCCGGGTTCGCCGAGACCGTCGAGCAGGCGCAGGCTCTGGGGTACGCCGAGGCCGACCCGACCGCCGACGTCGAGGGCTTCGACGCCGCCGCCAAGGCCGCCATCCTCGCGTCGCTCGCCTTCCACACCCGGGTGTCCAGTGCCCAGGTGCACCGCGAGGGCATCACCGAGGTGACGGCCGCAGACGTCCAGGCCGCCCGCGAGATGGACGCCGTCGTCAAGCTGCTCGCGATCTGCGAGCTCCTGCGCGACGAGTCCGGGGTCCCGAGCGGTGTGAGCGTGCGGGTCCACCCGGCGATGATCAAGCGTTCGCACCCGCTCGCGTCGGTGCATGACGCCTACAACGCCGTCTTCGTCGAGGCGCGCGCCGCCGGCGAGCTGATGTTCTACGGCAGGGGTGCCGGCGGTGACCCCACGTCGTCGGCGGTGCTCGGCGACGTCGTGGCGGTCGCCCGCCACCGCCTCGCGGGTGGTCACGGCCCGGTGGAGTCCGCCTACGCCGACCTCCCCGTCGTCGCGATGGGTGAGGCGATGACGAGGTACCACATCAGCCTCGCCGTGGCCGACCGCCCGGGCGTGCTCGCCTCGGTCGCGTCCGTCTTCGCCGACCACGGGGTCTCCATCGAGACGGTGCGCCAGCGCGTCCTCGGTGACGGCGAGAGCTCGCGCGCCGAGCTCGTCGTCGTCACCCACCGCGCACCCGACGCGTCGCTCTCCGCGACGGTTGCCGCACTCACGGGTCTGGACACGGTCGACAAGGTCGTCTCGTGGATGCGCGTGGAAGGAGCCTGACGTGGCACACCTGTGGCGCGGAGTCATCCGTGAGTATGCCGACCGCCTGCCGATGCTGTCCGGCTCACCGGTCGTGACCCTGCAGGAGGGGGGGACGCCGCTCATCCCGGCCGAGCACCTCTCCGGGCTGGTCGGCGCCAACGTCCTCGTCAAGTACGAGGGTCTCAACCCGACCGGCTCGTTCAAGGACCGCGGGATGACGACCGCCATCTCCTTCGCCAAGGGGCGCGGCGCGAAGGCGGTCATCTGCGCGAGCACCGGCAACACGAGCGCGTCGGCGGCGGCATACGCCACGAAGGCCGGCATGACCTGCGCGGTCCTCGTCCCCGAGGGCAAGATCGCGATGGGCAAGCTCAGCCAGGCGATCGCGCACGGCGCGACGCTCATCCAGGTCGACGGCAACTTCGACATCTGCCTCACCGTCGCGCGCAAGCTCGCGGAGATCCATCCGGTCGAGCTCGTCAACTCGGTCAACCCCGCACGCATCGAGGGACAGAAGACCGCCGCGTTCGAGATCGTCGACGCCCTCGGCGACGCGCCCGACATCCACGTGCTCCCGGTCGGCAACGCCGGAAACATCACGGCCTACTGGCGGGGCTACACCGAGTACGCCACAGACGCCGAGGGCCTGCCGGCCGTCGCGACCCGGACCCCGCAGATGTGGGGCTTCCAGGCCGCCGGTGCGGCGCCCATCGTCCTCGGCCACCCCGTCGACGACCCCGAGACGATCGCCACGGCGATCCGCATCGGGAACCCGGCGTCGTGGCGCCAGGCCGAGGAGGCTCGCGACCAGTCGGGTGGCCGCATCGAGTCGGTCACCGACGAGCAGATCCTCGCGGCGCACCGGCTCCTGTCCTCGACCGAGGGCATCTTCGTCGAGCCCGGGTCCGCGGCGAGCATCGCCGGCCTGATGCAGGCGAGCGAGCGCGGCCAGGTCCCGCCCGGCGCGACGATCGTCTGCACCGTCACCGGACACGGCCTCAAGGACCCGCAGTGGGCCCTGCGCACCGCGGACGGCTCGGAGATCGAGCCGGTCAAGGTGGCCGCCGAGGCCCAGGCCGTCGCCGAGGTCCTCGGCTTCGAGGGCTGACCGTGGGGGAGTGGCAGCCGGGCGCCGGGGTGACCGTGCGAGTGCCGGCCAGCAGCGCCAACCTCGGGCCGGGCTTCGACTCCGTCGGGGTCGCGCTGGGACTCTGGGACCGTTGTCGCGCAACGGTGCTGGCGGATCACGCTCTCGAGATCACCGTCTCCGGAGAGGGCGCTGGCTCGGTCCCCACCGACGCGACGCACCTCGTCCACCGCAGTCTCGTCCACGCCTTCGAGGAGCTGGGCGAGAAGCCGCCGTCCGGACTCCGGCTCGAGTGCGACAACGAGGTCCCGCACGGGCGCGGTCTCGGGTCGTCCGCGACGGCCATCGTCACGGGCGTCGCCCTCGCGCACGCCCTGCGCGCCCTGCGTGACGGCCGACCGGTCGAGGGCTTGGACCTCACCCCGGTCAACGACCTCGCGGCGCGGCTCGAGGGCCACCCCGACAACTCGTCCGCCAGCGTCTACGGCGGGGTCACCCTCTCGTGGTCCGACGACCCGGAGCGCGGGACGACCACGCTGCGGCTGGCCCCGCACCCGGACGTGGTCCCCGTCGTGTTCACCCCGGAGGTCCAGCTCTCGACCGCGACCGCGCGGGCCGTGCTGCCGGCCCAGGTCCGGCTGTCGGATGCGGCGGCCAACTCCGCCCGGGCGGCGCTCCTCGTCCACGCGGTCACCCGGGCGCCGGAGCACCTGCTCGACGGCACTCGCGAGTGGCTGCACCAGGAGCCACGGCGCGCGTCGTACCCCGCGTCGATGGCGCTCGTCGACGAGCTCCGCGCGGCCGGCCACGCGGCCGTCATCTCCGGAGCAGGACCCTCCGTCCTCGTCCTGTCGACCCGGGGAACGGCGGACGAGGTGACCACGGCCGGCGGTGCGGCGTGGCGGGTGCGACGGCCCGGCATACCGGGTCGTGGGGTCGAGTTCGCGGTGTCGGAAACGCCGTGACACGGCGGGTCGTGACCCGGCATCCCTGCAGGTGAACCGACACGAACGTCCCGCCGCGCGTCCCGCGCAGCGCCCCGGGACAGGTGTTACCCTGATGCTGCGGTCGAAGTTGATGGCGGGGGCGCCTTCTGCCCCCGATGCCTACCGCGACATGCATCCACCACATTGGGCCGGTCGATCGGTGCAGCCTCACGCTGACCTCGGCACCCGTGGATCAATCCGTCAGGTCTTCTGACACCCATTTTCGGCCCCGTCCCGAGCGGGCGCGGGCCCACTGACGAGGGGAAGGATCCTTCGTGACAGACACCACCACCCTTGACTCATCCTCGGCATCCGGGCAGAGCCCGCGCCGATCGGGTTCGTTGACGGCCATGCGCCTCGCCGAGCTCCAGGGGCTCGCGTCGAGCATGGGCATCTCCGGCACCGCCAAGATGCGCAAGGGCGACCTCGTCGCCGCCATCAAGTCCCGCCAGAACGGCGACAGCGGCCCCGTCGCCACCGAGCCCGCACCGGCGCAGCGCCCGCCGCGCCAGCGCCGGGCCGCGTCGTCGAGCCAGGGGGCCCCGCAGGTC
>NZ_AVPL01000184.1 GCF_000768695.1 Knoellia aerolata DSM 18566 | reverse complement strand
CCCTGCCGCCGGTGCCGCCGACGATCGGGTGGCGCCACCAGGTCCGCCTGCCGCGGGACCATTACGTGCGCTTGGACGGCAACGACTACTCCGTGGACCCGGCCGCGGTCGGTCGTCAGGTGCAGGTCTTGGCCGGGTTGGACACCGTGACCGTCACCCTCGCCGGGCGAGCCGTCGCTGAGCATGACCGGTGCTGGGCGCGGCACCAGAGCATCACCGACCCGGCCCACCACGCCGCAGCACTGGCCCTGGCTGCGCGGGCCCGCACGCCCAACCCGGCACCGCAGCAGTGCGAGGTGGTCGAGCAGCGTGACCTGGGCGTGTACGACGCCGCGTTCGGGATCACCGGTGAGGAGGTCGCCTGATGCCCGCCAACAACAGCGCCTCCCGGGACGTGCAGGCCGAGCTGGCGTTCCTGACCCGCGCCCTGAAAGCGCCGAGCCT
>NZ_AVPL01000217.1 GCF_000768695.1 Knoellia aerolata DSM 18566 | reverse complement strand
GGCGACAATCAGCGCCGGCAACCAGCTGAAAAGATGACGTGAGCGATAGAGCAGATACATGTCACAGCTTCCGTGTCGCGATGGAGACGGAGAAGAAGCCGCCCTGGCGCAGGTTATCCATGACCGCCACCAGCCGCTCGACCGCCACACCTTTATCGCTGTTGACGATGATGGTGGTGGTCTGGTTGGCCTGCTGCTGTTGCTTCAGCGTGTTGACCAACGCGTCGAGCGCGATCGGCTGGCCATCCAGCTGCAGCTG
>NZ_AVPL01000182.1 GCF_000768695.1 Knoellia aerolata DSM 18566 | reverse complement strand
CCGGTGAAAGCGGCGGTCCAAAGTATCTGACGATACACCATATCTTAAAGATGACTTCCGAGTCATGTTTAAGATATTGCTCTTTAACAATCTGGAACAAGCTGAAAATTGAAACATGACGGCTGAAATTTATCCCTCCGTAGATGTATTGGGATAAAGAGTAACCTGTCATAGAGTCTCTCAAATGTTTGCAGCGCGAACGATGGAAACATCTTCGGGTTGTGAGGTTAAGTGACTAAGCGTACACGGTGGATGCCTAGGCAGTCAGAGGCGATGAAGGGCGTGCTAATCTGCGAAAAGCGTCGGTAAGGTGATATGAACCGTTATAACCGGCGATACCCGAATGGGGAAACCCAGTGTGTTTCGACACATTATCATGTCATGAATACATAGTGGCATGAGGCGAACCGGGGGAACTGAAACATCTAAGTACCCCGAGGAAAAGAAATCAACCGAGATTCCCCCAG
>NZ_AVPL01000226.1 GCF_000768695.1 Knoellia aerolata DSM 18566 | reverse complement strand
TGGTGGATGCCTTGGCGATCACAGGCGATGAAGGACGTAGTAGCCTGCGAAAAGCTGCGGGGAGCTGGCAAACAAGCTTTGATCCGCAGATGTCCGAATGGGGAAACCCACTCCGCAAGGAGTATCCCTGACTGAATACATAGGTCAGTGGAAGCGAACCGGGTGAACTGAAACATCTCAGTAGCTCGAGGAAAAGAAATCAACCGAGATTC
>NZ_AVPL01000181.1 GCF_000768695.1 Knoellia aerolata DSM 18566 | reverse complement strand
GAACACGTCGTCGCGCAGCCCGAACGGCGCGCGCACCGTGAATCCGAACATGTCCCGGCCCATGGGTGACCACAGGGTGATCCCCGCGGCGAGCACGAGTGCCACGAGGAAGCGGTTCCGCATGTCACGGACCATGCTCTCCATCGACATGCCGGCGTGCCCACCGTGTCCCATCAACTCGTGAGGTGAGTGAACGCTTGGCACACCAGCTGCGTCGTGGGCATGCCGTGCGTCTCCCTGAGGTCCCTCTGTCACCCTGGCCTCTGGGCGCAGAGCCTTCGGGCTCTCAACCTCCTGTTCCTCGGCGTGGTGGTTGTGACGGTCGGAGTGAGCCGCGCGGGCGGGCGATGGCTCGTCCACCGGTTCGCAGAGATGGTCGGGCACGGACCGGCCCGAGCAGTGGTAGCCGCACTCGCGAACCCACCCCGCGAGCTCCGCCACCGACGTGACCCCGGGGTCGTACGTCACGGT
>NZ_AVPL01000179.1 GCF_000768695.1 Knoellia aerolata DSM 18566 | reverse complement strand
CCAGCACCGGGAGGGCCCGAGGCCCGGATCGGGTCGGTCGTGTCCTCGCTCGCCGAGGTCTCACCCGAGGGGTTGACCGAGCCGGAGCGGGTCGCGGTGGTGGCGGTCCTGGAGTCGCTCAAGGGTGCGGCGGCTGCGGCGCAGGCGCGGCTGACGGCGGCGGCAGTGGTGGATCGTGAGGCGCTGGGTGAGGACTCCCGATCGGTGCGGGCCGACCTGGCGTTGGCGCGGCGCTGCTCCCCGACGGTGGCGGACCAGCACGTCGGGGTCGCGAAGGCGCTCGTCGGGGAGCTGCCGTTGACGATGGCGGCGTTGGAGCGTGGGGAGATCAGCGAGCGGCGGGCGACGATCGTCGTGCGGGAGACCGCGTGCCTGAGCCGGGAGCACCGCGGCGAGGTCGACCGCCGCCTCGCCCCGGTGATCGGGTCGTTGGGGGACAAGGCGTTGGGGGCTGCGGCGCGGCGGGCGGGGGC
>NZ_AVPL01000178.1 GCF_000768695.1 Knoellia aerolata DSM 18566 | reverse complement strand
CGCTGTCCGGGGGCCTTGGAGTTCTGGGCCTCCTGCACCAGCTGGACGATCTGTGCCAGCGCCGTGTCGGAGCCGACCTTGGTGGCCCGGACCCGCAGGGTCCCGGTGGTGTTGATGGAGGCCCCGATCACCTCGGAGCCGGGCGACTTGCCCACCGGCATGCTCTCGCCGGTGACCATCGACTCGTCCACCTCGGAGATGCCGTCCTCGACCGTGCCGTCCACGGGCACCTTGCCGCCGGGTCGGATCAGCACGAGGTCGCCGACGACGACCTCGGCGGTGGGGATCTCGACCTCCTGGTCGCCCCGCAGGACCGTGGCCTTGGGCGGTGCCAGGTCCAGGAGTGCGCGGATCGCGTCGTTGGCGCCGCCGCGGGCACGCATCTCGAACCAGTGCCCGAGGAGCACGAACGTGGTGAGGACCGCGGCAGCTTCGTAGAAGACCTCACCGCCGCCGGTGACGGTGACGCCGACGCTGTA
>NZ_AVPL01000018.1 GCF_000768695.1 Knoellia aerolata DSM 18566 | reverse complement strand
AGCCCGCGGTGGCCCGTGGGGCCGAGGTCGTGCGGCGGGGCGTGCTCGTGGCCTTCGGCGCCGTGGTCGTGGGCCGGGGAGCCGCGGTCGTCGGCTTCGGCTGGGGCGCCGGCGCCGGCGTGGCCGGGCTCACCGATGGTGCGGAGCCCGACCCGAAGCGGAACCCGATGGAGGAGCCCGGGCGCGGGTCGTGGCTGCCTGCGCCGCTCTGGCTGTAGGTCCAGGACCCACCGGACGACGCGTGGAAGAAGGCCCAGTAGGCGTCGGCGGGCGGCATGTTGACGCACGGGTCAGAGGAGGGGTAGCCGTCGATGCGGCAGACCGCCCCCGGGAAGCGGCTCGGCATGGTGATCGAGTGACCGGCCGCCTTGAGGGCGGACATGGCCGACGACGGGTCGCCGCCGGCGCACCGCGTCGAGGTGCCCGCGGACGACTGCACGACCACCGTCACACCGGACGTGCCCGAGCAGGCCGCGGCCTGCGCCGGGGCAGCAGCCCCGACGAGGCCGGCGGCCGCCAGCGCCAGCCCGCCCCCTGCGGCGAGCAGGCGAGATTGGAGGTGAGGGGCCGTCACTGATGGACGCCCCGACGCCGCGCCACGAGGATCGTCGCCGCTCCCGCGAGGAGCAGGAGGGTCGCGATCACCAGCGGGAGGGTGGGCTCGGCGCCCGTGTAGGCCAGGCCAGGACCGGAACCCTGGGCGTCCGGGCTGTCCGGGCCGGCGGCGGGGCCGTCGGTTCCGGGGGTGCCGGGCGCTGAGCCGGTGGGACCCGACCCGGTCGGCGTCGTCGTCGGCGAGGCGGACGCGCTGGGTGTGCTCGTCGGCGTCGGCGTCGTCGTCGGGCTGGACGCCGCGCACGGGGTGGCCACGGTGCCCGCCGCGAGGTCGTCTGCCACCACCGTCGGGAGCGCGCCGCCGACGAGTCCGAGGACCGCCTGAGGAGTCGCCCGGATCCCCTTCTCGAGGTTCGCGGTCGTTGCGGTGCGCGAGTCCGCGCTGAACGCGATGCCGCCTCGGTACTGGCTCGGGACGTCGCATCCCCACTGCAGGCCGAGGATGAAGCTGGTCGCGCGGAGGTGCGCCGGGGCCCGGCCACCGAGCGCGAACGCCTGGGCCGCGAGGCCCGTCGTGTTCGCGTTGGCTCCCTCACCGGTCGCGTTGGTCAGGGCGCCGTCGGCGCGCTGGCGGGACTCGAGGTGGTCCAGCGCCCGGGCTGCGCGCGCCGTGTCGCCCCCGGCGAGGAACGCCTGGGCCGCGAAGGCGGTCGCGTCCGGGTCGCTCGTGCAGGTGGCCGCGCCGATGCCGCCGCGGACGCCACCGTCGGCGCACTGCTGCTCCGCGAGGAAGTCCACGCTGGCCGCCGGAAGGGTGACGCCGGCGCGCTGGAGGCCGATGATCGCCAGAGCCTGGTTGATGGTCACCGCGTAGTCGTTGTCCGAGGAGCCGAAGCGTCCCTCGACCGTGACGAGGTCCCGCAGCTCGGCGACGAGGTCGTAGCCGCCGAAGGCGCGGGGGTCCCGCCCCTGGGCGTCGGCGAGGATGAGGGCCTTGCCGGTCCCGCCGGTGGAGATCGGCGTCCCGGGGTACTCGACGTACTCCTCGAGGTTCGCCTCGACCCAGTCGGTGGCGGCTGCGGCGGCCGTCCCGCCGGTGCCGGTCGCATCGAGGGCCAGCACGGCGTCGATGGTGTTGCCCGGGTCCGGCCAGACGCCGTAGCCGGCGTCGGGGTAGTTGAGGTGGTTCCCGGTGGCCGCGAGCTGGGTCGCGAGGAAGTGCGCCGCGTAGTCGGCCTGCTGCTCCTGGACGCTGCCGACGGCGACCCGGGAGAAGGCCGGGTCGGCCGCGGCCTCGACGGCCCGGCTCGGGGTGGCGTTCGCGGTGGGGCTCGGCGAGGCCGCGGTCGCCGTCGGGCCCGGGGTGCTCGTCGACGGGGGAGGCGTGGCCGGCGCGCTCGGCATCGTCGTGGGAGCCGGCGACGGGGTGGCGGCCGTGGTCGGGGTGGCACCGACCGTCGCGGACGGGCTCGGGGTCGCCGACGTGGTCGCGCTGGGAGTCGGCGTGGTCTCGGCGACGGCAGCGGCCGGCATACCGAGGAGGAGTGCTGCGAGCGGAAGTGGCGCGAGCACTCGCAGGCGGGAGGTGGAACGACGCATGTGGGGAACAGCCTTCTCGGGAGCGGTTCGTGACGAATGCCCGAATCCGAGTGCAGCAGCGGTTCCGGGCTCCGTCCCGTGACCTCGACGGGTGATGTGGAGCCGCTCGCGTCCACGAGGCATTCCGGCTCGCCACCCTCGCGGGCGGCCTACGGTTGCGGGTCAGCGCCGGATTCGGACCGGCTTCCCCCCGCGGACACGGTTGGTGCCACCGGCGGACCGGCGACGCAGCCACTGTAGCGCGATCCGGAACCCCCGACGCGGCCGGTAGAGTGGTGCCACAGGCGTCTGAGCCGTCATCAGCGGCGAGCCTCCGGAAGAACGGCGTTCCCAGCCCCAACGGGAGCGCCCACTAGACCCGGACGCACGGGCCACGTCACGGCCTTCGGCAAGAGTGGTCGGGTCCCAGCACCCGGCAAGCGGGGTGGTACCGCGGTGCCACCGGGATCGATCCCGGTGACGTCGTCCTCGGTCGGAGAGCAGCGAGCGACCGAAGGACGAGCGACGACATGACCTACCCCCGGGTCTCCACCAGCAGCGGCGACCAGCCGGAGCAGACGAGCACCAAGGTGCCCTCGAGCCCGCGCTTCCCGCAGATCGAGGAGGCCGTCCTCGCGTACTGGGACGCCGACGACACGTTCCGCGCGTCGGTCGAGCAGCGGGACGCCGGGACCAACGGTGAGAACGAGTTCGTCTTCTACGACGGGCCGCCGTTCGCCAACGGTCTGCCGCACTACGGCCACCTGCTCACCGGGTACGTCAAGGACCTCGTGCCGCGCTTCCAGACGATGCGCGGGCGCCGGGTCGAGCGCCGCTTCGGCTGGGACACCCACGGCCTGCCCGCCGAGCTCGAGGCGATGAGCCAGCTCGGCATCAAGACCAAGGACGAGATCGTCGAGCTCGGCATCGAGGCGTTCAACGCCAAGTGCCGCGAGTCGGTCCTCAAGTACACCGACGAGTGGCGCGACTACGTCACCCGCCAGGCCCGCTGGGTCGACTTCGACAACGACTACAAGACGCTCAACGCGCCCTACATGGAGTCGGTGCTCTGGGCGTTCAAGACGCTGCACGACAAGGGCCTGGTCTACGAGGGCTACCGCGTGCTGCCCTACTGCTGGAACGACCAGACGCCGCTGTCGAACCACGAGCTGCGCATGGACGACGAGGTCTACCAGATGCGCCAGGACCCGGCCGTCACGGTCGGACTCCGGCTCGAGACCGGCGAGCTCGCGCTCGTCTGGACGACGACGCCGTGGACCCTCCCGAGCAACCTCGCGATCATGGTCGGCCGCGACATCGACTACGTCGTCGTCGAGTCCGACGTCACCGGCACGACCGAGCGCTACGTCATCGCGGAGGGGCGACTCCCCGCCTACGCCAAGGACTTCGGCCTCGAGCCGGACGCCCTCGACGCCGCCGTCGTCGAGCGCCTCACCGGTGCCGACCTGTTGGGCCGCAGCTACACCCCGCCGTTCTCCTACTACGCCGGTCACGAGCGGGCGCACCGCGTCGTCGAGGCCGAGTTCGTCACGACGACCGACGGCACCGGCCTCGTGCACAGCGCCGGCGCGTTCGGCGAGGACGACAAGGTCATCACCGACCGCGAGGGCATCGAGCCGGTCATGCCGGTCGGTCCCGACGGCGCCTTCACCTTCCCGGTCGCCGAGTACGAGGGCCTGCTCGTCTTCGACGCCAACGCCCCGATCATCGACCACCTCAAGGCCGCGACGCGGGGGAGCGGCGAGCGCGGCGCGGTGACCGAGGGCACCGTGCTGCTGCGCCGCGAGACCTACGACCACTCGTACCCGCACTGCTGGCGCTGCCGCCAGCCCCTCATCTACAAGGCCGTGTCCTCCTGGTTCGTCGAGGTGACCAAGGTCAAGGACCGCATGGTCGAGCTCAACCAGGACATCCGGTGGGTGCCCGAGCACGTCAAGGACGGCCAGTTCGGCCGCTGGCTCGAGAACGCCCGGGACTGGTCGATCTCGCGAAACCGCTTCTGGGGCAGCCCGATCCCCGTCTGGCGCTCCGACGACCCGGCGTTCCCGCGCATCGACGTCTACGGCTCGTTCGCCGAGCTGGAGCGCGACTTCGGGCGCCTGCCGACCAACGCCGACGGCGAGCCCGACCTGCACCGCCCGTTCATCGACGAGCTGACGCGACCCAACCCGGACGACCCCTCGGGCCGCTCGACGATGCGCCGCGTCGAGGACGTCCTGGACGTGTGGTTCGACTCCGGCTCGATGTCGTTCGCGCAGGTGCACTACCCGTTCGAGAACTCCGAGTGGTTCGAGCACCACTTCCCGGGCGACTTCATCGTCGAGTACATCGGGCAGACGCGCGGCTGGTTCTACACCCTGCACGTCCTCGCGACGGCGCTGTTCGACCGCCCCGCGTTCTCGTCGTGCATCAGCCACGGGGTCGTCCTCGGCAACGACGGCCAGAAGATGAGCAAGTCGCTGCGCAACTACCCCGACGTCTCCGAGGTCTTCAACCGTGACGGCGCCGACGCGATGCGCTGGTTCCTCATGTCGTCGCCGATCCTGCGGGGCGGCAACCTCGTCGTCACCGAGGAGTCCATCCGCGAGGGCGTGCGCCAGGTGCTCATCCCGCTGTGGAACAGCTGGTCCTTCTTCACGCTGTACGCGAACGCCCACGGCGGGGGGAGCGGGTATGCCGCCTCGCCGTCGACCGCGTCCACCGCACCTCTCGACCGCTACCTGCTGGCCAAGCTGCGCCAGCTCGTGGAGACGACGACCGCCCAGCTCGAGGGGCTGGATGTCGCCGGCGCCTGCGACTCGGTGCGCGCCTTCGTCGACGTGCTGACCAACTGGTACATCCGTCGGTCGCGGGAACGCTTCTGGGACACCGCTTCTGGCGACTCCGCCGACGTCGACACCAAGGCGGCGTTCGACACGCTCCACACCACCCTCGAGGTGCTCACCCGCGTGACGGCGCCGCTGCTGCCGCTCGTCTCGGAGGAGATCTGGCGTGGGCTGACCGGGGAGCGCTCGGTACACCTCACGGACTGGCCCACACCCGACGAGCTGCCCGCCGACGACGAGCTCGTCGAGCGGATGGACCAGGCCCGGGTCATCTGCTCGGTCGCCTCGTCGCTGCGCAAGAGCGAGCGCCTGCGGGTGCGGCTGCCGCTGCGCGACCTCACGGTGGTCGTGCCCGGGGCTGCGGGGCTCGAGGGCTTCGCGGCGATCATCGCCGACGAGGTCAACGTCCGCCAGGTCTCGCTGCTCGACCTCGACGCCGCCGCCGACGGAGACTTCGGCGTCAGCCAGAAGCTCACCGTCAACGCCCGCGCCGCCGGGCCGCGCCTCGGGCGTGAGGTCCAGACCGCGATCAAGGGCTCCAAGTCGGGCGACTGGTCGGTCGGCGAGGACGGCACCGTGACGAGTGGGGGGCTCCAGCTCGTCGAGGGCGAGTACTCCTTGGACACCGTCGTCGAGGGCGGCGCCGCGGGCTCCCGGGCCACGGCGGTCCTGCCCGGGGGCGGGTTCGTCGTGCTCGACACCGAGGTCACCCCCGAGCTGGCCGCCGAGGGTGTCGCGCGCGACATCGTCCGCGCGGTCCAGCAGGCCCGTCGCGAGGGCGGCCTCGACGTGAGCGACCGCATCTCCCTGACCCTCACCGGCTCGCCGTCGGTCTGGGAGGCCACGGTCACGCACCAGGCCCTCATCGTCGAGGAGACGCTCGCGACCCAGTTCGGGTCGGCGCCGACGCTCGACGCCCTGCCGCTGGGTGACGGGACGAGCGAGGCGAGCGTGGGCGACGGCGAGACCGTCCGGATCCGCGTCGCCAAGCTCCCCTGACCGACTGATTGCGCATTCCGCCCCCAACACCCCGACTGATTGCGCATTGCGGACCGACCCAGCAGGCCGCCGGCCTGATCGTGAGGGTCTGCAATGCGCAATCAGTCGGGTGGGCCGGCAGCCCGGCATACGCTGCGCAGGTGAGCGAGAGCGCGCGACGGGTCCCCGGGGACGTGCTCGTCCACCTGCGCCGGGCGCGCGACCACGTCGACCGCAGCTTCGCCGAGGAGCTCGACCTCGACGAGCTCGCGTCCATCGCCGGGCTGAGCAAGTTCCACTTCATCCGCTCGTTCGCCGCGGTCTACGGGCTCACTCCCATCGCGTACGTCGGTGAGCGGCGCGTCGAGCGGGCGCAGGACCTGCTGCGCACGACCAACCTCACCGTCACCGAGGTCTGCCACGCCGTCGGCTACAGCAGCCTGGGATCGTTCAGCAGCCGCTTCCGCGAGATCGTCGGCGAGACTCCCAGCGCCTTCCAGACCCGGTATGCCGTCCACGGCGCCCCTCGTGTCCCGGGCTGCTGGGTCTTCATGTCGGGGCTCGTCGAGAGGCGCGCGGGCCCGGGGAGCCCCGCGGACGGCATACCGAGCAATCCGGGAGAAGCGGCGGGTGGGTCCGGGCTCGTAGCGTCGAGCCCATGATCACCAACGTCTCCCTCGTGTCCGTCTGGGTCAAGGACCTCGACGAGTCCCTCGCCTTCTACACCGACGTCCTCGGCTTCGCCGCCGGGGACGACATCACCCTCGGGCCTGACTTCCGGTGGGTCACCGTCACCCACCCGGCCCAGCCCGAGCTCTCCCTGCACCTCACGACGCCGAGCAAGCCGCTCTCGGACGAGCTCATCGCCGCGATGCAGCGCGCCCAGCTCGACGGCGGGCTGCCCGGCGTGGGCCTGCACGTCGACGACTGCCGCAGGACGGTCGAGGAGCTCAAGGCCAAGGGCGTCGAGTTCCTCCAGGAGCCGGAGGAGCGGCCGTACGGCATCGAGGCCCTCATGCGCGACAACTCCGGCAACTGGATGGTGCTCGTCGAGCCACGCGAGTTCACCCCCGAGGACTTCGACGGCGTCTCCTTCGACTGACCACCCGCTGACCCATCCCCCGACTTATTGCGCATTCCGGTCCCTGCGGAGTGACTGATTGCGCATGACGGCCAGCACGCCCGAACGCACTCCGCAATCAGTGGGACTCGCACGGTCGGGATGCGCAATAAGTCGGGGGTCTGGGGGTGGGCGCGGGGCTGCGAGAATGGGGGGCATGGCACCGGCTCCCGACTCTTCCCAGCGCGAGGCAGCGCGCACCCTCGAGATCACCAAGCGGCTGCGTGAGGTCGAGCAGGCCATCCTCGCCCGGGCGCCGGAGCACGACCTCGAGCCCTCCCTCGACCGGATCCGCGCCGTCATGGAGCTCGCCGACGACCCGCAGCGCACCTACCCCGTCATCCACCTCACCGGCACCAACGGCAAGACGACGACCGCGCGGGTCATCGAGTCGATCCTGCGCGAGATGGGCCTCACGACGGGTCGGTTCACCTCGCCCCACCTGCACTCCATGCTCGAGCGGATCGCCATCGGGGGGCGCCCCATCGGGGCCGAGCAGTTCCTCTCCGCCTACGACGACGTCATCGGCCTCATCGACATCGTCGACGCCAGGTCGGCCGCCGAGGGGGGTCCGCGGATGACCTACTTCGAGGTGCTCGTCGCCGTCGCGTACGCCGCCTTCGCCGACGCCCCCGTCGACGTCGCCATCGTCGAGGTCGGCATGGGCGGCAGCTGGGACGCCACGAACGTCGCCGACGGCGTCGTCTCGGTCATCACGCCGATCAGCCTCGACCACCAGCACTTCCTCGGGAACACCGAGGTCGACATCGCCCTCGAGAAGGCCGGGATCATCAAGCCCGACGGCATCGCCGTCAGCGCCAGCCAGGACGACCCGGCCGTCATCGGCATCCTCAACGCCCGGGCGGAGGAGGTCGGCGCCCAGATCGCCCACGAGGGCGAGCAGTTCGGCCTCGAGGGCGGCGACGTCGCCGTCGGCGGCCAGGCCGTCACGGTGCGCGGCCTCGCCACGACCTACCCCGACCTCTTCCTGCCGTTCCACGGGTCGCACATGGCCCAGAACGTCACCGTGGCCATCGCGGCGGTCGAGGCGTTCGTCGGCGGCGGCGAGCAGGAGCTCGACCTCGAGGTCCTGCGGGCCGGCCTGGCCGCCGCGACCTCACCCGGCCGCCTCGAGGTCGTGCGGCGCAGCCCGACCGTCCTCGTCGACGCCGCGCACAACCCCGCCGGTGCCATCGCCCTGCGGGACGGCCTCCAGGAGGCGTTCACGTTCACCAAGCTCGTGGGTGTCATCGCGATTCTCAAGGACAAGGACGCCTCGTCCATGCTCGAGATCCTCGAGCCGGTCCTCGACGAGGTCATCGTCACGCGCACGACCTCACCGCGCGCGATGCGCCCCAACGACCTCGCCGAGCTCGCCCGCGGGATCTTCGGCGACGCCCGCGTCACGGTCGTCGACGACCTGCCCGACGCCCTGGACCGCGCGGCGGGCATCGCCGACGGCGCCGGCGTCGGTGGGGGAGTGCTCGCCACCGGTTCGGTCGTCACCGCCGCCGAGGTGCGGATGCTGCTCGGGGTCACCGACGCCTGAGGCACACCTCGCGGGGCCAACGCCGGGGCGGGTCGCGACGGTTCGCGAACCGCACCCGTGCTCGTGGACCGGTTGGAACCGGCGCGCGAGTCACCCTGCGGTTCGCGAACCACGTCGGGCAGGTCCTCCGGCGCGCGCTGAGGGCGGGGCGCAGCCCCGTCAGCCGACCTCGTCCCCTGCGAGCGCCTTCGCGGCGAGGTGCTCCTCGTCCGCGACCTCCCACACCTCCACGGCCGCGTGCAGCCCGATGACGACGATGACCAGCCCGAGCAGCAGGTCCGGCCACCCGGATCCCGTCAGGGCCGTCACCGCCGCCATCGCGACGATGAGGAGGTTGACGAGCACGTCGTTGCGGGCGGAGAGGTATGCGGCCCGCGACAGGCTCCCGCCCACGTGCCGGACCCGGGCCAGCAGCCACGCGCAGAGACCGTTGACGAGGACGGCCCCGAGCGCCGTGGCCACGAGCCAGCGGACGTCGGGAGGCGCCGGGTCGCCCCACTTCGACACCGCCTGCCAGATGGCAGCGGCGGCGGGCACGAGGAGCACCCCGGCCATGACCTTGCCGGCGATCGCCCGGTGACGAGCTCCCCACCCCAGTGCCAGGGCGATGAGGAGGTTGACCGCCGTGTCCTCGAGGAAGTCCACGCTGTCGGCGAACAGGGCGACCGACCCGATGGCCAACGCCACGCTCGCCTCGACGGCGAAGCCCGCGACGTTCAACCCGGCCACTGTCAGGACGACGCGTCGCAGCCGCCACGGATCGGCGGCGCCGGGGACCTCGGGGACCTTAGGAACACCGGGGACCTCGGGGACGCCGGGGACCTCGGGGACGCCGGGGACACCGCCGGGGACGGCTGGGGGAGGCACCGGTCCATCCAACCAGCGCACGCGGCATACCCTCGTGCCATGCATCCGATCGCCAGGCTGGTCCTCATCCTCGCCGTCGCGGCGCTGGCGTTCTGGCTCGTCATGAAGCTGCGCGAGAGCACCCGCGGCGACACGGTGAGCTTCCGGCCGGTCGAGGACCTCCCGCCGACGGTCCAGCAGTCCATCGACCTCGCGCTCGCGCACGGCAAGAGGGTCACTGCGATCAAGCTCTACCGCCAGGCCACCAAGGCCCCGCTGGCCGCCGCCAAGGCGGCGATCGACGTGCGGGAGTGGAAGCGCGGATGACCCGGGTCCCGTTCACCGGCCGGCTCGGGACGTTCACCTGGCGGATGCTCGCCACGGTCCTCGGGAGCCAGGCCCTCATCATCTTCCTCGGTGCGCTCGTGGCCCGGGGCTCGGCGATCGCCCGGGGCGACGGCAACGGCACGACCCTGCTGTGGGCCGGCTGCGGCCTCGGGATGCTCGCGATCGTCGCGGCCGGGCTGATGCGCGGGCCGCTCGGGCTCCCGCTCGGCTGGCTCGTCCAGCTGCTCACCTGGGCCAGCGCCGTCATCGTCCCCGCGATGGTCGGGGTGGGCCTGGTCTTCACCGGCCTGTGGCTGCTGTGCCTGGTCAAGGGGCAGCAGGTGGACGCGATGATGGCGGCGCGCGAGTCCGGGGCCTCCGGCCCGGAGGCCGCTCGCTAGGCTGACCCGCGTGACCACCGAACGCTCGCTCGTCCTCGTCAAGCCCGACGGCTTCGCCCGCGGCCTCTCCGGGGAGGTGCTCCGCCGGATCGAGTCCAAGGGCTACACGCTCGCGGCCCTCGCGGTGACGACGCCCACCCGCGAGATGCTGGCCGACCACTACGCCGAGCACGAGGGCAAGCCGTTCTACGAGCCGCTCGTCGAGTTCATGTCCTCCGGTCCCGTCACCGCGGCCGTCATCGAGGGCCAGGGCTGCATCCCCGGCTTCCGCGCCCTCGCCGGCGCCACGAACCCGACCGAGGCGGCCCCGGGCAGCATCCGGGGCGACCTGGGTCGCGACTGGGGCGAGAAGGTCCAGAAGAACATCGTGCACGGCTCGGACTCGCCGGAGTCGGCCGAGCGCGAGATCGCGATCTGGTTCCCCGGGCTCTGACGGCCCCCGCACACCCTTCCTCGGTATGCCGTCCGCTGACCAGCGCGGGCGGCATACCCGCGTCCGGGGCCTTGCGTCCGCAACCCTGGTCGGGAAGTCGACCACGCCGCGGACGCCAGCCGCCGCACCGGCGCTGCGTCCGCAACCCTGGTCGGGAAGTCGACCAGGGTTGCGGACGCAAGCGAGGGCGTATGCCGCGTGTTGGGCCGACGACCCGCGAGCGCCCCCGCGTAGCATCGCGAGCGTGGCTGGACTGGACCGATGGATGCGCGCGCGAGACCTCGCCATCGACCTCGGGACCGCCAACACGGTGATCTACGAGCGGGGGCGCGGGGTCGTCCTCGACGAGCCGTCGGTCGTCGCCGTCCGGACCGGCACCTCCGAGCTCCTCGCGGCCGGGCACCGTGCCAAGGAGATGCTCGGCCGCACCCCGGACTCGGTCCGCGCCGTCCGCCCCCTGCGGGACGGCGTCATCTCCGACGCCGACGTCACCGAGCGGATGCTGCGCTACTTCGTCGACCAGGTCGCCCCCTCACGGCTCTTCCGCCCACGCATCGTCGTCTGCGTCCCCAGCGACATCACGAGCGTCGAGCGCCGCGCCCTCGAGGACTCGACCCTGCGCGCCGGCGCCCGGAGGGTCCACGTCATCGAGGAGCCGATGGCGGCGGCGATCGGGGCCGGGCTGCCCATCGAGGACACGATGGCGTCGATGGTCGTCGACCTCGGGGGTGGCACGACCAACGTCGCCGTCATCAGCCTCGGCGGCATCGTCACCTCCCGCTCGATCCGCACCGGCGGGGACGAGGTGGACGAGGCGATCGTGGCCCACGTGAAGTCCGAGTACTCGCTGCTCCTCGGGGAGCGCAGCGCCGAGCAGATCAAGGTGGCCGTCGGGTCGGCCTTCCCGCTGCGCCAGGAGCTGAGCGAGCGCGTCCGCGGGCGTGACCTCGTCACCGGGCTGCCCAAGACCGTGGCGATCTCGTCGGCCGAGGTCCGGCGGGCCATCGAGGGTCCGGTGCTGCAGATGGTCGAGCTGGCGCGCGCCGTGCTCGACGTCTGCCCGCCCGAGCTCGCCGGTGACGTCCTCGAGCGCGGTGTCACCCTCACCGGTGGGGGAGCGCTGCTGCGCGGGCTCGCCGAGCGGATGCACCACGAGCTGGGTGTGCCCGTCACCGTCGCCGACGACCCGCTGCGCGCCGTGGCCCGCGGCGCCGGCCGGTGCGTCGAGGAGTTCGACACCCTCCACCGCGTCCTCGTCGACAACCGCCGGCCGTGAGGGGCGACGCGCCCGACCGTCGGAGGCGCCGCCTCCTCGCGATCGCGGTCCTCGTCACCTCGGCCCTGGTCGTCCTCGACCTCGTCGGGGGCCCCGGCCCCGGGCTCCTGCGCCGTGGCGCCGCGACCGTCCTCGGCCCGCTCGAGCGCGTCCTCGCCCCGTCCGGGCGCGCCGGTGAGGACGAGCTGCTCCGCGACAACGAGCGGCTCGCCGACGAGCTGCGGCAGGCGCGCCTCGAACGAGCGGAGGCCACGGCCGCCGCGCAGCTCCTCGCCTCGCCCACCACCGCCGGGGCCGAGGTCGTCCCGGCCCGCGTCGTCGGGGTGGGCGCGCCCGGCCCGCAGGGGATCGTCCGGATCACGATCGACGTCGGCAGCCGGGACGGGGTGAGCGTCGACCGCACGGTCGTGGCGTCCGGCGGGCTCGTCGGCAGGGTCGCCTCCGTCGCCCCGTGGACCAGTGACGTCCTCGTCGTCGGCGGGCCGGAGGTCGTCGTCGGGGCCCGTGTCGGCGCCGCGGGCGCGCTCGCCACCGTCGGCGCGGACGCGAGGAGCGCCGCGGACCGTGGTCCGGGAGAGCTCGGGCTGGCCCTGGTGCAGGTGGGCGCCCTTGCGGTCGGCGACGAGGTGCGCACGCTCGGCAGCGTCGACGGGCGACCGTTCGTCCCCGGCGTCCTCATCGGCACGGTGACGGCGGTGCAGCCGAGTCGCGGCCGCCTCGCCCCCACGGGCACGGTGCGGCCGGCGGTCGACACGGGGTCCCTCTCGGTCGTCGGGGTGCTGCTCACCGCGCCCCGCACGACGCCCCGTCCCGCCGCGACCGGAGGATCGTCGTGACGGCGACTGGTGCCCTCCTGCGGGCGGCACTGCTGCTCGTCGGCGCCGTTCTCGGCGTCACCCTCGCGGCCCGTCACCTCGCCCCGCTGCCCGACCTCGTCCTCGTCGTCGTCGCCTCGGCCGCGCTGCGGTCCGGGCCGCGCGGCGGTCTCGTCACCGGACTCGTCGGCGGGTGGCTGCTCGACCTCCTCCCGCCGGGTTCCGCCGTGCTCGGGACCCAGGCCCTCCTGTATGCCGTGTGCGGCCTCCTCGTCGGGCTCGCCCGCCGCCCCGGCCCGGTCTCGCTCGTCTGGGTGGTCGCGGTCATCGCTGCTGCCGCGGGGGGTCTCGAGGTCGTGCGCGCCCTGCTGGCCCTCGCCCAGGGGGTCCCCGTCGGGGTGGGGTCCTCGCTCGGCCGGGTGGCGGCGACGGCCACGGTCGGCCTGCTCCTCGTCCCGGTCGTCGGCAGGCTCGAGCGCCGCTCCGAGCGTCGGAGGTTCGCGTGACGAGCGCCGGGCTGCGGCCGCGGGACGGGTCCGGCCACCAGGGCCGCTTCCTC
This sequence comes from Knoellia aerolata DSM 18566, assembly GCF_000768695.1. Lineage (GTDB taxonomy): Bacteria > Actinomycetota > Actinomycetes > Actinomycetales > Dermatophilaceae > Knoellia > Knoellia aerolata. The sequence continues at coordinate 49,455 of NZ_AVPL01000018.1, read as the reverse complement.
GCCGTCGGCGCGGTCGTCACGCTCCTCTTCGTCGTCCTCTTCGGCCGCCTCGGGCAGGTGCAGCTCACGGAGCACGCCGACTTCGCCGTGGCCGCGGCGAAGCTCAACACGCGCGAGGTCGTCGTCCCCGCCGTGCGCGGCCGGATCCTGGACCGGGCCGGGAAGCCGCTGGCCGACAACACCTCCGTCACCGTCGTCACGGTGGAGCGGCGCGTCGTCGCCGACAGCGACGACGGGGCGCGGGGGGTGCTGGAACGGGTCGCGGCGACGATCGACCGCCCGGTCCAGGAGCTCCTCGACCGCACCCACCTCTGCGGTGCGGAGGGGGCGCCGGCGGCCCCGGCCTGCTGGGCGGGCTCGCCCCAGGTGCCCATCCCCGTGGCGAGCGGGGTCGACCCGCAGCGGGCGCTGAGCCTCGTCGAACGGCCCGACCTCTTCCCGGGGGTGGCCGTCGAAGCCGTCCCCGTCCGGCGCTACCCGGCGCCGCTCGGGGTCAACGCCGCCCACCTGCTCGGCTACCTCGGTCGCGCCACCGAGGCCGAGGTCACGTCCGGGCGGGTCGGCGCCGACGACCTCGTCGGCCGGGCCGGCCTCGAGCAGCAGTACGACGCGGAGCTCCGCGGTACCCCCGGTCGCACCACCGTTTCGATCGACGCCCGCGGGCTCGTCACCGGCGTCGTCGCGCAGGTGGACCCCACGCCCGGCCGCGACCTCGTGACGAGCATCGACGCCGGTGTGCAGGCGGCCACCGAGAAGGCCCTCGCCCGCGAGATGGCCGCCGCGCGGGCCCGGGGCCTGCCCGCCGACTCGGGCGCCGCCGTCGTCCTCGACGTGACGACCGGCAGCGTCGTCGCCTCCGCCAGCGCCCCGACCTACGACCCCAACGTGTGGACCGGCGGCATCTCGGCCACGGAGTACGCCGCCCTCACCTCCCCGAAGGCCGGCACCCCGTTGCTGTCACGGGTCACCGGCTCGGCCATGGCCCCGGCCTCGACGCTCAAGGCGCTGAGCGTCCCCGCCGCCGTCGCTGCCGGGAACTCCCTGGCCCGCACCTACGAGTGCGGGTCCAGCTACCGCATCGGCAACCGCTCCTTCCGCAACTTCGAGTCGCGGGGCTACGGTCCGATCACCTTCCACAAGGCCCTCGAGATCTCCTGCGACACCGTCTTCTACGACGTCGCGTACCGGTCGTGGCTGGCCCTCGGCGGGCTCTCGGGCGCGGACGCCCGTGACCCGTTCATCACCACCGTCCGCGACTTCGGGCTCGGCAGCCGCAGCGGCATCGACCTGCCGGGGGAGAGCGCCGGGCGGATCCCGGACCGCGCGTGGAAGCGCGCGGTCTGGGAGGAGACCAAGGACGAGACCTGCGCCAGGGCGACGTCCGGCTACCCGGAGGTGGCGCGCACCGACCCGTCGCGGGCGGCATACCTCGTCGCCCTCGCGAAGGAGAACTGCGTGAGCGGGGCCCAGTTCCGCGCCGGGGACGCCGCGAACTTCTCGATCGGGCAGGGGGACGTCGCCACGACCCCGCTGCAGATGGGCGTGGCGTATGCCGCGATCGCCGGTGGTGGTGTCGTCCGGACGCCGCGCGTCGGGGTGCGGACCGTGGACCCGGTCACGGGGTCGGCCGCGCCCGTGGCGGCCGGTCCCACCCGGGCGACGGCGCTGACGAAGGACGTCGGGGACTACGTCCGGAGCGGGCTGCGTGCCGTCGTCGTGTCGGGGACGGCGGCCCGGGCCTTCGCGGGGATGCCGGCCGACTGGCCGGTGTCGGGCAAGACCGGGACGGCCGAGGTGTTCGACCGGTCCGACACGTCGTGGTTCCTGTCGTACGCACCGACGACCAGACCCCGGTATGCCGTGTCCGTCGCCGTGGGCCAGGGCGGCCACGGCAGCGAGACGGCGGCGCCGGTGGCGCGCTCGATCCACGAGGCGCTGCGCGTCCTGCGTTGAGGGTCGGTCGCCGCTCGACGGGCACGGGCGGCCCACTAGGCTGGCGCGCATGGCTGACTTCGATGTCGTTGTTCTCGGTGCTGGTCCCGGTGGGTACGTCGCGGCGATCCGCGCCTCGCAGCTGGGTCTCAGGGCCGCCGTGGTGGAGGCGAAGTACTGGGGTGGTGTCTGCCTCAACGTCGGGTGCATCCCGTCCAAGGCGCTGATCAAGAACGCCGAGCTGGCCCACACGCTGCAGCACGACAAGAAGAAGTTCGGCATCGAGGGCGACGCGACGATGTCCTACGGCCCGACCCATGCCCGCTCGCGCCAGGTCTCGGCCGGCATCGTCAAGGGCGTCCACTTCCTCATGAAGAAGAACAAGATCGAGGAGATCGACGGCTGGGGCACCCTGACCAGCCCGACCTCGATGGACGTCAAGCTCAGCTCCGGCGACAGCCGGACCGTGACGTTCGACAAGCTCATCATCGCGGCCGGTGCCGTGACCCGGATGCTCCCGGGCATGGAGGTCTCGAAGAACGTCGTGACGTACGAGGAGCAGATCCTCGACGAGGACCTGCCGGGCTCGATCGTCATCGCCGGGTCCGGCGCCATCGGTGTCGAGTTCGCCTACGTCATGAAGAACTTCGGCGTCGACGTGACGATCGTCGAGTTCCTCGACCGGATGGTGCCGACCGAGGACGCCGACGTCTCCAAGGAGCTGCTCAAGCACTACAAGAAGCTCGGCGTGAAGGTCCTGCTCTCGACCAAGGTCGAGGGTGTCGAGGACACCGGGTCGGGCGTCAAGGTCACGGTGTCGCCGGCGGCCGGTGGCGACTCCCAGGTCCTCGAGGCCGACAAGTTCCTCTCCGCCATCGGGTTCGCCCCGCGCACCGAGGGCTACGGCCTCGAGGCGATCGGCGTCAAGCTCACCGACCGCGGCGCCGTCGAGATCGACGACTACTGCCGCACCAACGTCGACAACGTCTACGCGATCGGTGACTGCACCGCCAAGCTCATGCTCGCCCACGTCGCCGAGGCGCAGGGCGTCGTCGCGGCCGAGACCATGGCCGGCGCCGACACGATGCCGGTCGAGTACGACTTCGTCCCGCGGGCGACCTACTGCCACCCGCAGATCGGGTCCTTCGGCTACTCCGAGGCCCAGGCCAAGGAGAAGGGCTACGACGTCAAGACGGCCATGTTCCCCTTCAGTGCCAACGGCAAGGCCATGGGCCTGGGCGACGCGGTCGGTTTCGTCAAGATCGTCGCCGACGCCACGCACAACGAGATCCTCGGCGCGCACATGATCGGCCCGGACGTCACCGAGCTGCTCCCGGTGCTCACCCTCGCGCAGAAGTGGGACCTCACCGCGGACGAGGTCGCCCGCAACGTCTTCGCCCACCCGACCCTCTCCGAGTCGGTCAAGGAAGCCATCGAGGGCATCGCCGGCCACATGATCAACCTCTGACCCGGCCGGGCGCGACGCCCCATCCCGCGCGTGAGCCTCAGCCCATGCCGGTGCCGAGGTTGAAAATGTTGCCGTCGGGGTCCTCGAACCAGACGCTGCGGAACCCTCCGTCCATCATGGTCGCCACGCCGTCGTCCCACTGGGTCTCCGGCAGGTCGTAGGTCTGGAAGGCGACCCCCTTCGCGCGGAGGTCGGCGACCTGGGTGTCAAAGGCGTCCTCGGGCAGCTCGAACATCATCGCCGTCGCCTTGTTGGTGCCGGCGAACTCGGACTCGTAGACGAAGATCCCGCCCGAGCCGGCCCGGTACTCCACGCCGCCTGGCATGTCCCTCCCGGGGGTCAGCCCGAGCGTGCCCTCGTAGAACTCCCGGGCACTGCCGATGTCCCTGACGCCGAGCGTCGGGACGGGTGTGTGGTCACCGATCATGACTGCTCCCAAGGCGGACCGGGCGACCCTCGCACGGTCGGCCCCCTCGAGCCTAGGGAGCGCGGCGGTCCACGTTCAATGGGTCGAAGAGAGGTGGCCGGATGGTGAAGGTGGGCCACCCCGCCCGGCGCGGCCCACAGCACGCGGCCCCTCAGCGCGTCGACGTGCCCGACGGCAGGGCCGAGCCGGTCTCGAGCAGCGACTTGAGCGAGTCGAGGATGCTCACCCAGCCCTCGCGCACGTTCTCGGCCGTGAGCGGGCTCGCGTCGAGGCGGTCGTGGACGAGCCGGAGCCGGGTGAGCCCGTCCCCGACCGGGGCCAGGGTCCACGCGACGCGGCTGGGCGGCTCCGCGGCGAGCTCGTCGTCGTAGAGAGGGTGCCAGGTGTGGACGAGACGGTGGGGCGGGTCGACCTCCTCGACGAGGCCCTCGACCGCGACCCGGCCGTCCGGCAGGTGCGTCTGGAACGGCTCGCCGGCCACGGGAGGCGAGGTCCAGTGGGTGGCGTGGAAGTACTGCCGGGTCGACGCGGGGTCGGTGAGGGCGTCCCAGACCTCCCCGACCTCCGCCCGGATGTCGATCTCGTAGACGTGCTGCGTCGTCATGGCTGCTCCTTGGGGTGCGGGGTCTCCACGGCGCCCTTGAGGTCGAGGAGCGTGCGGGTGAACGGCTGCGCGTACTTGCTCACCCAGCGGTCGGCGATCTGCGCGATGGGGACGGGGTTGAGGTGGTGGTGCTTCTCGCGACCGACACGGTGGGTCGCGACGAGGTCGGCCTCCTCGAGCACGGTGAGGTGCTTCATCACCGCGAAGCGGGTGACGGCGGGGAAGAGGGCGACGAGCGCGCCGACGGTCTGCCCGTCGACGTCGAACAGGGCGTCGAGGATCGCCCGACGCGTCGGGTCGGCCAGTGCCCGGAAGACGAGCTGGTCCGCATCCATGCCCCAGTATGTGACCAAATGGTCACATGATTCAAGACCCGTGCGCAGAACCGGCCGCCAACACCGAGCGGTATGCCGTGACGATCGCCTCGGCGCTGCGCGCCGCCTCGTCCGCGTCCGTCTCGAACCCGACGACAGAGAGCCTCATGACCTCGCGTCCCAGCCACGTCGCCCCACCGGTGAAGCAGACGCCGTCCGCGCGGATGCGCTCGATGGTGGCCCGGGTGACGCGGTCGCCCTCGTCGTCGGGACGGTCGGCGCCGAACCGGACGAGCACCTGGTTGAGGTCGACGTCGTTGAGCACGGCGATGCCCGGCTCGGTGCGCAGGCGGCCGGCGACGAGCCGTGCGCACGCGCAGTGCCGCTCGACCACCTCTCGGATGCCGTCCCTCCCGAGCGTGCGGATCATCGCCCACACCGCGAAGCCGCGTGCCCGCCGCGAGAGCTCCGGGACGTAGTGGGACGGATCGCGCTCGCCCTCGCCGGGGGTCGGCAGGTAGCTCGCGGCGATCGTCATGGCCCGTCGGTGCGCCTGCTCGTCCCGGACGACGACGAAGCCCGAGTCGTACGGGGTCTGCAGCCACTTGTGGCCGTCGACGGCCCAGGAGTCGGCGCCCTCGAGGCCGACGGCCAGGTGGGACGTCTGCTCGGACACGCGGGCCCACAGGCCGAACGCCCCGTCGACGTGCACCCAGGCACCGGCGGCCCGGGCTGCGGGGACGAGCACCCCGAAGTCGTCGAAGGCACCGGTGTTGACGTGTCCGGCCTGCAGGACGACGATCGCCGGCTGCCCCACCCCCGACAGGACCTCGAGGGCGGGCCGTACGAAGACCCGGCCGTGGTCGTCGACCGGCAGGCGGGTGACCCGGTCGCGACCGAGGCCGAGGAGCTGCAGCGCGGCATACACCGTCGTGTGCGCTTCGGCGCCGATGACGACGGTGACCTCCGGCGCCCCGAACAGGCCGTCGCGCTCGACGTCCCACCCGACGCGCCGCAGGACCTCGCCGCGGGCGGCGGCGAGCGCCGTGACGTTCGCGACCGTCGCGCCGGTGACGAACCCGACCGACGCCTCGCGGGGCAGGTCGAGGAGCTCGAGCAGCCAGCCGGCGGCGACCGTCTCCACCGCGGAGGCGGCGGGCGCGGCCTGGTGGTTGCCGGCGTTCTGGCCCCACGCACTCGTCAGCCAGTCGGCCGCGACACCCACGGGGTGGGAGCCGCCGATGACCCACCCGAAGAACCGGGGGCCGGTCGGGGTCATGAGCCCTCGGTCGGCGCGGCGCACGAGGTCGTCGAGCACCTCGGCCGGGTCCGAGCCCGACTCCGGCAGCGTCGCGACGAACGAGCGCAGCGACGCGGCGTAGTCCTCCTGCGGTGCGGCGGCACGGTCGGCGACGCCCTGGCGGAACGCGATCGCGGACCGGGACGCCTGCTGCCACAGTCGGGCGATGTCCTCGGGCGGCGTCCTCACCATGTGCCCAGCATCCCGGTCGGGGGCGGCGGGCGCCAGAGTCGTGGAGGCGACGGGCGTGGCCTACGCCGTGGCGGGTGGCTCCTCCACGGACGCGGGGGAGACGAACTCGCGCAGGACCTGTGTGAACCGCTCCGGGTCGTCGAGGTGCGGGAAGTGACCCGCCCCCTCGAAGAGCTCGACGCGACAGCCGGGGACCGAGCGCTGGGCGCTGATGGCGTGCCACGCCGGGATCATCCGGTCCCTGGAGCCCCAGACGATGAGGACCGGCACGGACGGGGCGTCCTCGAGGTGGCCGTGGGCGCTGATGCTCTGCCCGCCGAGGTCGATCACGGCGCGGGTGGTGGCGAGGAACGCTCGGCGGCTCTCGCCGTCGCCGAGGGTCGTGAACCCGCGCCAGACGGCGCTGAGGTCCGAGCCGGCCCGCCAGCCGACCTTGCCCGCGACGCGGCCGAGGGCCTCCACCTTGGACAGCACCGGGGCCGAGGCGACGACGCTGAGCACCTGCTCCGCGCCGGGGAGGGTCGCGGAGCGCAGGACGAGGTTGACCTCGCGGCCCAGCCCCCCGCTGGCGACGAGGACGATCTTGTCGACGCGGTCGGGGAAGAGGTAGAAGAACTGCATGGCGATGCCACCGCCGAGCGAGTGCCCCACGAGGGTGACCCGTTCGATGCCGAGACGGTCGAGGAGGTCGCGCATGGTCGCGGCGTGCGCGCTGAGGGAGTAGTCGCCCAGCGGCTTGGCCGAGTCGCCGTGGCCGAAGAGGTCGGGCACGAGGACCCGGTGGTCGTCGTCGAGCTTGTCGACGAGGCGGGACCACTGCCGCTGTGAACCGAGGATCCCGTGGATGAAGAGCAGGGCCGGTCCGGAGCCGCTGTCGACGAAGGACAGCTCGTGACCGTGCAGACGCACCGTGCGCGGGGTCATGTGAGCCATGGAGAGGTCCTCGAGCGGGTCGGCGGGGCGGATACTCCACGGTAACCCCGCGCGGGCCACCGGTCTGCGCGTCCCGGGTGTGACCTATCCCGCGAGGGTCCCTCCGAAGACCTGCCACGCGAGCAGGGACTTGGCGACCAGGCTGAGGACGATGTAGACCCGCTCGCCGAACAGGTAGTCCGCCCACCGGCCCCGGGCGCGGTACTGCAGCCACTGGTTGAGCGCGAAGACGTTGAAGAAGAGGAAGAGCGAGACGACGATGCCGTAGACGAAGCCGGGCGGACTGGCGTCGGACGGGGACTGCGGCGAAACGACGTAGAGCACGACGGCGAGCCACGGCACGGCGCCGGCGATGCACCCGAACCAGAACGGCAGCCAGCCGCCCCCTCGGGGCCGTTCGTACCTCTCCTGCAGCCAGCCGAAGAGGATCATCGACGCGTTGACCCCGGCGATCGCCAGCAGGGCCGTGACGTCGGCGATCCCGACGAGCTGGGCGATGACCACCATCATGAGGGAGCTCGACAGCGAGTACTCCACCCATCGGGCCCGGTTGATGGACCGGGCGAGGTCGGCGACGTAGCCGCGGAACCACACGGTGGAGACGACGAGGTGCGCGAGCGCCGACAGCGCGAGGAACGCGGCCACGGCCAGCCCCGTGGACAGGTCGAAGAGGACGGTCGGGTCCTGGGGGGCAGTTCCGGGCGGCCCGGCCAGGTAGCTCGCCGTGACCGGCAGGGCGAAGTCGGTGGCGAGCGCCACCACGGCGACCGCCTGGGCCGCGTGCAGGGCTGCCGCCGCGAGGTTCCACGTGCGGAGTCCGCGCTGGGTGTCGGGGGAGAGCTCGTTCGTCATGAGTGGACCGTAACCGGCGGACCCCGGTTCTCCTCCTAGGATCACCGCGTGAGCTCGCTGTTCATCCGTCAGGCCCGACTCGTCCCCGTCGCCGGCCGTCCCGCCCCCGAGGGCATCGTCGGTGTCCCCGTCGACGTGCGCGTCGAGGCCGACCGGGTCGTCGAGGTGGCACCGACGCTGCGCCCCACCGGCGCGGACCAGGTCCTCGAGGCCGAGGGGCGCTGGCTCGTCCCCGGGCTGTGGGACCAGCACGTGCACATGGGCCAGTGGGCCGCGAACGCCACGCGCCTCGACCTGTCCTCCACGTCCAGCGCCGGAGAGGTCGTGCGGATCGTCGCCGCCGAGATCGGCGCGAGGTCGGGCCGAGCCCCCGGCACGGTGCTCCAGGGGTTCGGCCACCGCACCGCCGGGTGGGAGCGCCAACCCACCGTCTCCGAGCTCGACGCCGTGAGTGGTGAGGTGCCGGTCGTCCTCATCAGCGGCGACGCCCACCACGGCTGGCTCAACTCGGCGGCGCAGCGGCTGCTCGGGGTCGCGCCGAGGGACACCGTCGTCGAGGAGAACGAGTGGTTCCCGGTCTTCGCCCGGCTCGACGAGGTGACGCGGACGCCGGAAGGCGGGCGGACGGCATACGCGAAGGTGCTCGACGCGGCGCTGCGTCGCGGCGTCGTCGGGGTGCGCGACATGGAGTGGGCCGACAACGCGACCGAGTGGGTGGAGCGTTCCGGGTCCGGTCTGGCGGTGCTGCGGGTCCGCACCGCGACGTATGCCGTGGGGCTGGCCGACGCCATCGCCGCCGGCCGCCGCTCGGGTGACGTCCTCGACGAAGCCGGGCTCGTGACGATGGGGCCGCTGAAGATCATCAGCGACGGGTCGCTCAACACCCGGACCGCGTACTGCCACGACCCCTACGTGGGCGACGACGTCCTCGAGCACCCCCGGGGTCGGGCCAACAACTCGCCCGAGGAGCTCGCCGACCTGCTCGCGCAGGCCACGGCCCACGGGCTCGACGTCGCGGTGCACGCGATCGGGGACGCGGCGGTGGGCATCGCCCTCGACGCGTTCACCGCGACGGGTGCAGCCGGGTCGATCGAGCACGCCCAGCTCGTGGCCCTCCCGGACCTCGGGCGGATGGCTCGACTGGGCGTCGTGGCGAGCGTCCAGCCGGCGCACCTCATCGACGACCGCGACGTCACCCACCAGTGCTGGCCCGACCGGGCGGACCGGTGCTTCCCGCTGCGCTCGATGCTCCGGGCCGGCGTCACGCTGGCGCTCGGGTCGGACGCGCCGGTCGCGCCCCTCGACCCGTGGGAGGCCATGGCCGCAGCCGTCCACCGCACGGGTGACGACCGCGAGGAGTGGAACGCCCAGGAGACGATCACGGTCACCGAGGCGCTCGCCGGCAGCCTCGACGGCGCCCCGACGGTGGGTGCCGGGAGCCTGGCCGACCTCGCGCTCCTCGATGCGGATCCCTACGCCGCCGGGGAGTCCGGACCGGAGGCGGCGGCCCACCTGCGCTCGCTCGAGGTGTCGACGACGGTCGTCGGCGGCCGGGTTTTCGGGATCGTCTGACCCATTCGGGCCATGCCTGACTAGTTGACTGGGCCATCCCCCAGTGCCCCTTGGGTGGACTTCCCGGCATTCGCACTCGGCGTTCCGATGGCCCACCTAGCGTGAACTGCGTCGTCATTACTTGACGAAACCACAGCGGTTCAGGGGTGCAGGATGTCGAGGTCGCAGATCTTCGCACGGCGTTCCGTGATGGTCGGCTGGGATGCCGTCTCATGGCTGCTGGCGCTGTTCGGCTTCCTCCTCGTGCGCCACGAGTTCGCCCTCAGCGAGCGGATGTGGGTCATCGCCGCGGCCTACGTCGCGGCAGCGATCGGGCTGCAGGTCGTCGGCGGGTTCGCCACCCACCTCTACCTCGGTCGCAGCAAGGTCGGCAGCTTCGACGAGGTCACCTCGCTCGCCCAGATCGTCGTCGCCAACAGTGTCATCCTCGGCGCGACCTTCTACATCGCGGCCCCGCTGTTCTCGCGGGGGATCGCGTTCGTCATGCCGGCCCTGGCCTTCCTCTTCATGGCGGCCGGACGGTGGGTCTTCCGGATGGCGCGCCAGCAGGACCGCCGTCGGCGCACCGAGCACCCCGGTGTCCCCGCCCTCATCTACGGTGCCGGCGACGCCGGGCACCAGCTCGCCGGCCTCGTCGACTCCTCCGGCGACTCTCCCTACTCGATCGTCGGCTTCATCGACGACGACCCCCGGCTGCGCTTCCTGCGGGTGAACGGCTACCGGGTCCTCGGCCGGGGGGTCGACCTCGTGGCCGCCGCCCGGGCCGCCCACGCCGAGGTCGTCGTGCTCGCGATCAGCCAGGCGTCCCCGCAGCTCATCCAGGACGTCTCCGACCGCTGCACGGAGGCGGGGCTCGACCTCGTCGTCGTCCCGCCGCTGCGCGAGATGATCTCGGGCCGGATCGACCTCGACGAGCTGCGCGCCTTCAACGTCGCCGACCTCCTCGGTCGTCGTCCCATCGAGACCGAGCTGTCCGAGATCGCCGGCTACGTCACCGGCAAGGTCGTCCTCGTCACCGGGGCCGGCGGCTCGATCGGCTCCGAGCTCGCCCGTCAGGTCAGCCAGCTCGGCCCGTCGAAGCTCATCCTGCTGGACCGCGACGAGTCCGCCCTGCACGCGACCAAGCTCTCGCTCGACGGCGACGGGCTCCTCGACACCGACGACACGGTCCTGTGCGACATCCGGGACCAGGGCGCCCTCTGCGCCGCCTTCGCCCGGCTCGCCCCGGAGGTCGTCTTCCACGCCGCCGCCCTCAAGCACCTCCCGATGCTCGAGCGGTTCCCCGAGGAAGGCTGGAAGACGAACGTGCTCGGCACGCTCAACGTCCTCGAGTGCGCCGCGACGAACGGCGTGCAGCACTTCGTCAACATCTCGACCGACAAGGCTGCGGACGCCACCAGCGTGCTCGGCCAGACCAAGCGCCTCGCCGAGCGGCTCACCGCCTGGTATGCCGGCGAGACCGGGATGAGCTTCCTCTCGGTCCGCTTCGGCAACGTCCTCGGGTCGCGCGGGTCGGTGCTCGACACCTTCCGGGCCCAGATCGAGCGCGGTGGCCCGCTCACCGTCACCGACCCCGAGGTCAGCCGGTTCTTCATGACCATCCCGGAGGCGTGCGAGCTCGTGCTCCAGGCCGCGGCCATCGGTCACCCCGGCGACGTCCTCGTCCTCGACATGGGTGAGCCGGTCCGCATCATCGACGTGGCCCGGCGTCTCATCGAGGAGTCCGGCAAGGACATCCAGATCTCCTTCTCCGGCCTGCGCGACGGCGAGAAGCTCCACGAGGTGCTGCTCAGCGCCGAGGAGCGCAGTCGCCACACGGCCCACCCGCTCATCACCCAGGTCTCCGTGCCCCACCTCTCGCCGGCCGACGTGCTGGCCAACCGGCTCGACCTCGACGACCTCGAGGTCCCCATGTCCCACCAGGGCGACTCTTCAAGAAAGAGGATTCGATGACCACAGCAGCCACTCAGGGATTCCCCACGATGCCGGGCGGGGTGCGGCTCGCCGTCGTCGGGCTGGGCTACGTCGGCCTGCCCCTCGCCGTGGAGTTCGGCAAGACCATGGACGTCGTCGGGTTCGACATCAACGGGTCCCGCGTCAAGGAGCTCAGCGCCGGCAACGACTTCACCCTCGAGGTCAGCGACGAGCTGCTCGCCGAGGCGACCGGCCTGCGCTTCACCGAGCACCCCGAGGACATCGAGCACTGCAACGTCTACATCGTCACGACGCCGACTCCGATCGACGCCGCGAAGCAGCCGGACCTCACTCCCGTGCTGTCCGCGACGGAGAGCATCGCCAAGGTGCTCGCACCCGGCGACACGGTGATCTACGAGTCGACCGTCTACCCGGGGGCCACCGAGGAGCAGTGCGTCCCGGTGCTCGAGGAGATCTCGCGGCTGAAGTTCAACAAGGACTTCTTCGTCGGCTACAGCCCGGAGCGGATCAACCCCGGCGACAAGGAGCACCGGCTCACGACGATCGTCAAGGTGACCTCCGGCTCGACGCCCGAGACGGCCGACTTCGTCGACGAGCTCTACTCGAGCATCATCACCGCGGGGACGCACCGCGCATCGTCGATCCGCGTCGCCGAGGCGGCCAAGGTCATCGAGAACACCCAGCGCGACGTCAACATCGCCCTCATCAACGAGCTCGCGATCCTCTTCAACCGGCTCGACATCGACACCGAGGAGGTCCTCAAGGCGGCCGGGTCCAAGTGGAACTTCCTCGGCTTCCGCCCGGGCCTCGTCGGTGGTCACTGCATCGGCGTCGACCCGTACTACCTCACGCACAAGGCGCAGGCGGTCGGATACCACCCCGAGATCATCCTCGCGGGCCGTCGCCTCAACGACTCGATGGGCTCCTACATCGCGGCGCAGCTCGTCAAGCGGATGACCAAGGAACGCATCCCGGTGCGCAACGCGCGGGTCCTCATGCTCGGGCTGACGTTCAAGGAGAACACCCCCGACCTGCGCAACTCGCACGTCGTCGACATCCTCGACGAGCTCGCCGAGTACGAGATCGACGTGGACGTCCACGACCCGTGGGCCCGTGCGGAGGAGGCCAAGCTGCACTACGGCGTCGACCTCGTCGCCGCGCCCGAGGAGGGTGCGTACTCCGCGGTCATCGTCGCGGTGGCGCACCAGGAGTTCGTCGAGATGGGCGCGCAGCGGATCCGGGCCTTCGGCAACCCCGACGGACACGTGCTCTACGACCTGAAATACGTGCTCGACAAGTCCGAGACGGACATGCGGCTGTGACCGCCCTCACCCCGCCCAGCGAGCGCATCTGCCTCTCCGCTCCGGACGTCACCGAGGCCGAGGAGGTGGCCCTGGTCTGCGCGCTCCGCTCCGGATGGGTCGCCCCGCTGGGTCCCGAGGTCGACGCCTTCGAGGTGGAGCTGGCGGATCGTTTCGACCGGGCCCACTGCGTGACGCTGTCGTCGGGTACCGCCGCGCTGCACCTGGGTCTGCTCGGTCTGGGGGTGAAGCGAGGAGATGTCGTCGTCACGTCGACGATGACCTTTGCCGCGACGGTCAACGCCATCACCTACACGGGAGCGGAAGCCGTGCTCGTCGACTGCGACGAGAGCGGGAACATGGATCCCGACCTGCTCGAGGAGGCGCTTCAGTCGTGCGCCGCCGAGGGCCGCCCGGCGAAGGTGGTGCTCCCCGTGGACCTGCTCGGCAAGGCCGCGGACCACGACCGGATCCGTGCCCTCGCCTCGGCGTTCGGCGCCTCGGTGCTCTCGGACGCCGCCGAGTCGGCTGGTGCCGTCCGCGGTGGTAGGCCGTCCGCAGCGTTCGGAGACGCCGCGGTGCTCTCCTTCAACGGCAACAAGATCATGACGACGTCGGGTGGAGGCGCGCTCCTCACGGACGACGGCGTGCTCGCAGAACGCGTCCGTTACCTCGCGACCCAGGCGCGGCAGCCGGTCGTGCACTACGAGCACACCGACATCGGCTACAACTACCGGCTGTCCAACCTGTTGGCCGCCATCGGCAGGGTCCAGCTGCAGCGCCTGGACGAGATGATGGACAAACGACGTCAGCACCGGCTGCGCTACATCGAGCAGTTCCAGGGACTGCCGGGCGTGACCGTCTTCGGCGAACCATCCGGGGTCAACGGAGGGTCGACCCGGGACAACTGGTGGCTGACCTCGATCCTCGTCGACCCCAAGCGCGCCGGCTTCTCGCGGGAGGACCTGCGGCTCAGCCTGGCGGCGCATGACATCGAGGCGCGTCCGCTGTGGAAGCCGATGCACCTGCAGCCCGTCTTCATGACGGCGCGGGCCTTCGTCAACGGCACCAGCGAACGTCTCTTCCAGACCGGGCTGGCACTTCCGAGCGGCTCCGTCCTGGGCCAGGCGCAGATCGACCGGGTCCACGGCGTCATGGCCGACTTCCTGCAGGGTCACTGTGCCGCGTGAGGACCGCTACGACCGGGTGAAACGAGCCGTCGACATCTCGGTGAGTGCCCTCGGCCTGTTCGTGTCCGCGCCGCTCCAGGCCGTGATCGCCGCTGTCGTCCTCGCCGCGCACGGCCGACCGGTGTTCTTCAGGCAGGCCCGGCCGGGCCTGCACGGCGAGGTCTTCGAGCTGGTCAAGTTCCGCACCATGCGTCATCCCGACGACACCCATGTGACGGACGCGGAGCGCCTCACCGGCGTCGGCCGCTTCCTCAGGTCCACGAGTCTCGACGAGCTCCCCTCCCTGTGGAACGTCCTCAGGGGCGACATGAGCCTGATCGGGCCGCGGCCGTTGCTCGTCGACTACCTCGGGCGCTACTCACCCGAGCAGGCGCGTCGACACGACGTGCGCCCCGGGATCACCGGTCTGGCGCAGGTGTCGGGACGGAACTCGCTCTCGTGGGAGGACCGGTTCGCGCTGGACGTCGATTACGTCGAACGCCGAAGTCTCGCTCTCGACCTGTCTATCATCGGCCGTACGGTGGTGGCCGTGCTGCGGCGCCAAGGGATCAGCGGGGAGGGAGAGGCGACCATGAGTCCGTTCCTCGGCAGCGCTCTGTCTTCGGACCACGGGCAGGACCGGGTCGTCGGTGCCTGAGAGCGCACGGCGGGTCGTCGTCGTGGGTGCTTCGGGTTTCGGTCGTGAGTGCCTCGACGTCCTCGAGGCGATGGTGGCCGCGGGTGTGGATCTCGAGGTGGTCGGCGTCTTCGACGACGCACCCTCGCCGGCCAACCGCGATCGCCTGGGGGTGCGCGGGGTCGCCCACCTCGGGTCGCTCGCGGACTTCATTGCTGCGGACGACACCTCGATCAGCTACGTCCTGGGGGTCGGCCACCCCCAGACCCGGGTGACGCTCGTCGAGCGGCTGGACACCGCCGGCTTCACCGCGTTCTCCGCGATCCACCCGAGCGCCGTCATCGGCTCGGACCCGTCGATCGGTCCGGGGTCGGTCATCTGCGCCGGCGCGGTCGTCTCCACGAACGTCAAGCTCGGGCGGCACGTGCACCTCAACCCCCACGTGACGATCGGCCACGACGCGGTGCTGGCTGACTTCGTGTCGGTGAACCCCGGTGCGGTCGTCTCCGGTGAGGTCACCGTGGGCGCGGCCACGCTCGTCGGGGCGAGCGCGACGATCCTGCAGGGGCTGCTCGTGCGTGAGGACGCGGTCATCGGGGCGGGGGCCGTCGTGACACGAAACGTCCCGAACGGCGTCACCGTCACAGGTGTGCCTGGCTCGTGGTCATAGACACCGCGTCGGGCACCCGGGCGACGACCGCTCGCCAGGCGGGTTCGCCAGTCGCCACGGGCGATCGTCGACGGCTGGACGTCCAGGGCCTGCGCGCCGTCGCGGTCCTGGTGGTGGTCGGGTACCACGCAGGTCTGCCGCTGCCCGGTGGCTTCGTCGGCGTGGACGTCTTCTTCGTGATCTCGGGGTTCGTCATCACGGGAATGCTCCACCGGGAGTGGGCCGCGCACGGCCGCATCCGGTTCGCGCGCTTCTACCTTCGGCGGTTCAAGCGCCTCACGCCCGCCCTCGCGCTGATGGTCGCCGTCACCGTGCTGCTCTCGACGCTGTTCCTGTCACCGCTCGGAGCGCAGCAGTCGACCGCTCAGACCGCAGTCGGCGCGATGTTCCTTCTCGCCAACGCCGTCATCGCCCGCACCACCGGCGACTACTTCGACGCACCGGCAGAGACGAACGCACTGCTGCACACGTGGTCGCTCTCGGTCGAGGAGCAGTTCTACCTGTGCTTCCCCCTGCTCCTCGCCGGTTGCTGGTGGCTCGCCCGGCGTCGAGGGTGGAAGGCACGCCGCGTCGCGTCGGTCGTCGTCGCCGCAGCCGCCACCCTGTCCTTCGGGATCGCCGTCGCCGTCAGCCGTGGCCTCGAGCTTCAGGCGGGTGAGATGCTCGTCGGTTTCTACGGCCCGCTCACCCGGGTGTGGGAGTTCGGCGCCGGCGCGCTGCTCGCGCTCGTCCCGTCGTGGTCGGGCGCGCGTTCACGGCGAAGCGGGATCGCCCAGGGGGTACTCGGTGCGGGCCTGCTGGTTGCCTCGCTCGTCCTCATCTCCGGCGCCACCCCCTTCCCTGGGGCGTGGACCCTTCTGCCGGTCGCCGCTACGGCTCTGCTCATCCGGGCCGGGGGGCGTGACGACAACGTCGTTGCTCGGCTGCTGCGGGCCCGGCCAATGGTGCGCGTGGGGGACTGGTCCTACTCGATCTACTTGTGGCACTGGCCCTTCATCGTCTTCGCGGGTGCGCTGTGGCCCAATCAGCCGATCGCGCTGGTGCTCGCCGCCCTGCTCTCGATCGCTCCAGCAGTGGCGTCCTACATCTGGGTCGAGGAACCGATCCGCGCCAGGGAGTTCAGAGGATCCGGTCGGATTGCACGTCTGGTCGTGCCGAGCGTCGCCATCCCGGTGGTCCTCGGTCTGTTGCTCGGCGCATCCGTGCGGCAGGGGTTCTGGGCCCCGACCATCAGGGTCCACCAGGCCGCGGTCCTCGAAACCCAGCGGGGATGCCACAGCTTCGAGCCGCTCTCGCTGCGATCGGTCTCCGGCTGCACGTGGAACGGCTCGGCGGATGGTGCGCCCGTGTATCTCGTCGGCGACTCGCACGCCCGGCACTTCGGCGAGGCGCTTATTCGGGCAGGCGAGGACCTCGGGCGACCAGTTGTCATAGCCACAGCCTCCGCCTGCCCGTTCGTCGACCTCCATCTGCGCGACTCCTCGGCGCACCAGCAGCACGACCCAGCGTGCCGCTCCTACGTGCAGGGGACGCTGGACCACCTGCGGAACGCCGCACGGGGAACGGTCGTCCTATCGTCCTCCGACCTGTACTGGCGAGACCCCACGTTCGCCGCCGGTCCCACGGCCGAGACGATGAGCACCGAGACGCAATCCAAGATGGCGTTGGCCACGCAGGCACTGAAGGCGACGGTTGGCACACTCCGGGACGCCGGGCATCAGGTGGTCCTCGTCCAGACCGTTCCGCGTTGGGACGGCGTGGACGCCTGGTCGCCGGCCAGCTGCACTGTGGTCTCGCTCCTCTCATCGGTCTGGTCCTGTGAGCAGGGCATGCCCGTCGAACGGGCCACCGCGAGGCAGGGAGCCGTCCGCAACATGCTCGAAGGGGTGGCGAGCGCGACCGGATCCGGCGTGGTCGACCCGTGGGTCCGGCTGTGTCCCCGAGGCTGGTGCTCCACACACGGAGCCCAAGGCAGCCAGTACAAGGACACCAACCACCTCACCGTCCGGCAGAGCGCTGAGTTCGCCGTCGACTTCCGCGAGCTCCTGGTGGTTGCGTGACGCGAAGGAGACCCGCCGATGATCGGCGCACCGCTCATCCCAGCCGCACCGACGGCGATGACTACGATGCGGTGGACGACCGCGCAGGTGACGTTCGGAGGCGCCATGAGACACAGCAGAACGCGTGAGTTCGAGCGAGCCCTCGCCGCAGGTGACGAGGGCGTCGCTCGGTGGAGCGACCTCGCCGACGACCCGAACGACCCCGCCGCTCTCGCATACCGCGCGCGGACCCTGCGTGCCGCATGGCGAGACGCGATCCCGGATCGCGGTGAGTTCATCATCGACCGCGCGCGAGGCCGCCGCGTTCTCGACATCGGATGCGTCGCCCACGACGTCGAACGCATGAAGTCCCCGCTCTGGCTACACGGACGGGTGGCGGCCGCGGCCGCCACTTGCGTCGGTGTCGACGTCCTCGACGAGGGCGTGGCGCACATGACGAGCCTCGGGTACGACGCCATCAGCCACGATCTGACGCAGGGCACGGGGCCCGTGGCCGATCGGGGGCCGTTCGACGTCATCGTGGCGGGCGAGCTCATCGAGCACGTGCCGGCCATGGACATGCTCTTCCGCGCGGCTCGCGATCTGCTGGCCGACGGAGGCGAGCTCATCGTGACGACGCCCAACCCCTGGGCCCCTCACCGGGTTCGAGCCGGACAGCGCGGTGACTGCTGGGAGAACACCGACCACATCCTCTTCGCCTTCCCCAGCGGCATGGCCGAGCTCGCCGAGCGCTATGGACTGGTGCTGTCCGAAGCGGCCACCACGTCTCCGCGAAGGGTGCTGCCGTCCGGATTCCGGGGCGTCGCTCGTTCTGCTCGTCGCCGGCTCCGTGGCACCGCGTGGGTCCGGACCGGGTACGCCACCATGGGGGACGGCCGGGTCGTCGACGTGCCTGGCCGGATGCGGCTTTCGGG
Source organism: Knoellia aerolata DSM 18566 (assembly GCF_000768695.1). Taxonomy (GTDB): domain Bacteria; phylum Actinomycetota; class Actinomycetes; order Actinomycetales; family Dermatophilaceae; genus Knoellia; species Knoellia aerolata. The sequence continues at coordinate 31,175 of NZ_AVPL01000018.1, read as the reverse complement.
TGCGCGGACGGGCCGTGCACGTTTCATCGGGGAGACGTTCGTCTATGTCGTACGTCGGCCGGAGGTCCGTGCGTGACGCCATCAGCAGGGACGACATCACGCAGCGGGACACGTCGGGGGATGCAATGACCAGCAGATCCACCAGTGGACCGCGAAGTCGACGTGTGCTGTGGGCGCTGACGGAGGGTCATCGTCAGCGAATCTTCGTGCTCGGCATCGTCACGCTTCTGGGCGCCCTTCTCGAGGCGGGCTTCCTCGTCCTGCTGACCGCCACCCTGCTCGGCCTGGCCAACGGCGAGACGGACGTGGGCCCGGTCCTGAACGTCACCCTGCCGATCACGGTTGCGCTCGCACTGGCCGCCGGGGCGGTCACAGTGCGGCTCCTGCTCAGCGTCGTCGGCGTCCGGATGTCCGCCATCCTCACGAGCGAGGTCTCGATGGCCCGGCGCCGCCGGCTCGCTCGATCGTTCCTCCACGCGGACTGGGCCACCCAGCAGGCGGAGCCCTCGGGCCGGCTGCAGGAGCTGCTCACCTCCTTCGTCTCCCGGGTGACGTTGGCGGTCCTCGCCATCACGCAGGCGCTCACGGCGCTGTTGAGCCTGCTCGCCTTCCTCGGGACCGGCGTTCTCGTCGAGCCGCTGGCCACTCTGGCGATGATCGTCGCGTTGACCGTGCTCGCCCTCGTGCTCGCGCCCGTCCGCCGCCGGATCCGCACTCGCGCCGCCGAGTGGGCAAGGATGAATCTGGAGTTCGCCAGCACCGTCTCCGAGCTATCTTCACTGGGCCAGGAGATGCAGACATTCGGGGTGCGCGAGCGCGTGGTCGATCGTGTCGACGCCCTCACGGTCCGCAACGCGGAGGAGCAGCGTGTGGTCCAGACCCTCAACGGCGTGCTGACCCCGCTCTACACCTTCCTCGCCTACATCGCCGTCATCGGTGGCCTCCTGGCCCTGAGCAGCATCGGGGTCAGCGACGTGGCTGCGGTCGGTGCCGTGATGCTGCTGCTGCTTCGTTCGCTGAGCTACGGTCAACAGCTCCTGGCCGTGTCCGGACAGCTGACGACATCGATTCCCTTCATCGAGGGCCTGGACAAGACTGCGGCACGCTACGAGGCGGCCGCCGCCCCCGACGGTGAGGCACGGCCGGACCGGACCGCACCGGTTGAGGTCGACCGGGTGTCCTTCGCCTACACCACCGACCGCGCTTCGGCTCTCACAGACGTGTCGCTGCGGATCGGCGTGGGTGAGACGGTGGGCGTGATCGGTCCATCAGGTTCGGGCAAGTCCACGCTGGCCCAGCTCGTGCTCGGGCTGCGCGAACCGACCACGGGGGTCGTGCGGGTCGCGGGTGTGGACCTTCGGACGGTGGACCGGGACTGGTGGACCCAGCGGGTTTCCTTCGTCCCCCAGGACGCACTGCTCCTCACCGGCACGGTCGCGGAGAACATCCGGTTCTTCCGCGACGGGATCGACGACGACGCCCTGCGCAGGGCCGCACGGAAGGCGAACATCCTCGCCGACATCGAGGCGCTCCCGCAGGGTTTCGACACCCATTTGGGGGAGCGCGGAGGCACCCTGTCCGGCGGGCAGCGCCAGCGCCTCTCTATCGCTCGCGCGCTGGTCGGGAGTCCCGACCTCCTCGTGCTCGACGAGCCGACCTCGGCGCTGGACGGCCACAGCGAGGTTCTCATCCGTGACACGTTGGCCACCCTGCACGGTGATGTGGCCATGGTCGTCATCGCCCACCGGATGTCCACCCTCGACCTCTGCGACCGGATCGTCGTCATCGAGCACGGGCGCGTCACCGCCGACGACGAGCCGCAGGCCCTGCGGGAGCGGAGCGGCTTCTATCGCCGCGCGCTCGCGATGGCCGGCATCGCCTGACCCGTCACCCCGTCGAGGCGGCTGCCTCGGTCAGCCGACGGATCGCCACTCGCCAAGCGACCAGGGCGGCGGGGTCGACGGTTCCGTTGGCTGCCCGGCTCACCCCGCCGTGGTGGTAGACGACGTCCCCGGTCGACATCCCGGGCAGACCGTCCACGAGGTTCGCGGTCCGCTCGACGAAGCCGACCTCGCTTGGATCCAGGCGACCCGTCATGAGCTCGGCGGTGTCCCAGGCGTTCTCCCCCCAGACGACCGTCTCGGGCGTGACGTCGAGGGGAACGTAGGTCTGGAACGACAGCCGGCGTCGGAGGAATGTCGCGGTGTCCACCGCCGAGTAGACGGGATGGACGAAGTCTCGGCGGGCCCTGAGGCCACAAAGGAGGACGTCTCCGCTGCGGACCCGCGAGACGGCTGGCTCCAACCAGCCCTCGGCGAGGGGGATCGCATCGGAGTCGAGGGTCACCGCGATCTTGGTGCGGACTGCGCACATCGCCAGGTCGAGCGCCACGCCGTGTCCCGCGTTCCGGCGCAGCAGGAGGGCCTCCACCCCCGGCCACGCGTGGAACAGCTCGCGGCTTCCGTCCGTCGAGCCGTTGTCCACCACCAGGATCCGGACATCGGCCGGAGAGAGCTGCCGAACCGCCCGAACGACATCGCTGGTCACCTCCTTGGTGTTCCAGTTGACGACGACGATGGTCACGCCGTCGACAAGACGAGCCGTACGGGTCAAGGCGGACGCTCGCGCCATCTTGATCCTGATGTTCCATGGGCGCTTCGCCGCGAGGTCGTCCAGGACGGAGCGTTCCCAAGCCGGCTTGTCCAGCGCGTCTGGGCGAGCGGCCGCCAGGCCCTCACTGAGCCGACGGGCGGCTGGGCGCAGGCGAGCGGACATGGAACTGAGAGCGCTGGACACGGCCACGAGCCTAGGGCCCACATCGCTCATCGGGGGTCGCTTGGTCGAGAGCGCAGGAGACCGGCGCGCTGGCGGGGCGTCCGAGTGACATGCGACTTGGCGAGCCAGCACCTCAGCCGAGCCGGTCGGAAGCGTCCGTCGCGAGGAGGTGTGTGCCGTGTGAACCCGGCCGGCGACGCTCGGCCTGCTGGCGTGGAGCACGGCGAAGGCTCTCACCTTCACGGGATGGGGGTCTCCTTCTCACGGTCTGGGCGACGTCGACGAGGCTTCGACGGATCTCGGCGCGTAGGCGTTCGTCGGATGTCGACGCGATCCAGTCACGCAGTCCAGCGAGGGGTTCAGGAGCTGGTCGCGGACGAGCCCCGCGACCGCCGGCATCCCGACGCGATCGAGGACCGCAACCGGCTCGTGGCCCGCTGCCCCGCCGTCGAAACCCCCTGCCTGGACAGCATCATGGGCGCCGGGTGCAGCCACAGCTCTCCGACCACTGGCAGCGGCCGGTGGAGCAACAGCGGTCGTGATCTCGTCCTCGTTCAGGCGACTGACGGGGGACGAGCTGCCCTCGAACAGGCCCTCGGGATCGGCTTTCCCTATGACCTCGTGAGCACGCCATGGTGCCGACCTGCCCAAGGCAGCAGCGCGGCGCCGCCGTCGAGGTGGTGGACGGCAGCGCCGCCGGTGTCCCCGTCGACGAGGTGTATTGACGTCCTGAGGAATGAGCTGAAGGCGATGTCACATTTGCCGGTCGCCGGTTCCGGACCACGTCGTTCTCCGATAATGCTTGTGCGATGGGCAGGGAAGCAGCTGGTGCGCTCAAACCTTGTCGCCGACACGTTGGCATACCTCGGTCCACGCGAAGTCACTCAGGAGTCAGGAAGCGCACGGACCGCGCGTTGCGTTGGCTGACGTTCTCACGTGGAGAACGTGGCGGGACTTCACTTCCGACTGCGCCACACCGGGTGCGCCGGCGTTTGTCCCGAACCGCGGGAGCGGTCTGAGATGATGTCGGTATGACATCCCGTATCCCTTGCACGGTGGCGATACTCACGTTCAACAATGCAAGCACGTTGAGCAGAGCACTGGACTCGGTAGCGGACGCCGAGGAAGTGATTGTAAGCGACGGCGGTTCCACTGATGGGACGCAAGACATTGTCCTGAAGTACGGAAGGACGCTCATTGGGCAACCCGATTCTGCAAAGAATCCGGAAGGGCGGCTCGTGGACTTCGGGGCAGCGCGGGATCACATGCGAATGTTGGCAACCCAACCATGGATCATGGAGCTCGGATCCGACGACTATCTTTCGCCCGATCTCATGACGGACCTTCGGCGAGTGTGTGTTGATCGCGGCAGTGTGAACATGTACGCAATTCGAGCTCAGTACGAACTCAACGGTCGTCTGATCGATTGCGCAACCACTTATCCAATGTACTTGCCCCGGCTCTTTCGATCGGCGGTATGCACCGGGTACGTTGGCCTGACAAACGAGAGGGCAGTGGTGCCCGGGGTGCCAGTTCGGCTGGAGTCGCCATACGTCATCCCGGTCCCCCCGACGAAGGTCATTGCGCGCAAATGGCTGCACTACCTGAGTTTGGATCGGCGGGAGTTCAGGCAACTGAGTCCGGACGACCTGGCGAAACAATCAGCCCACACACGCAGTCAAGTTCGCTGGTTCTTGCGTGAGTTCACGAGGATTCGGTTCGGTGGTGGTTGTGCGTCGCCCCTCCCGGTGCACCGCGAGATGATGCGTGTCGGCTTCTACCTGGCGCGGCACACTCTCACTTTGACCGAGCGGGCTCACAGGCGGGTCGGCGCTTCCACGAGACCTGTCTGACGGGACTGGTCTCCGGGTGATCATCCGATGTTCCTCCCAACCACCGCGCGCATGGTCGGACCATCTCTGTGTCGGTCGATCTGGTGGGTGTTCGCCGGGACCGCCCTAGAGCATGATGACGCGTTCGCGAACGGATCCCAAGACCTGTCCCATCCGATTACCTGCGACCCATCCCCATACGGCGCGACCCTCTTTGTGGGTGAGTGACGGGAGCCGCAGCAGCAAGAACGCCCAAGGTTTCCATCCCGCAAAGCGTGGCGGACGTTCGGCCCCTGCATCCCTGAGCAGCTTCACGATTCGAGGCCGATTCGAGCCGTAGGCGAGGCCTTGCCTCCACAGCGCTCTCGGGGACTGGCGGTACCGATAGTGCACGAGCGCTCCCGGTAGGCCGACGATCTCGTATCCAGCGTTCCAACAGCGAAAGGAATATTCTATGTCCTGACCAGCATGGAAGCTCTCGTTCATGCCGCCCACCGAATCCCAGGTCGTACGCCGTATTGCCCAGCCCGCACCGCGAATGCAGGGAAAGATTCCGAAGAATGAGCCAACAGGTTCCTCGATGGACCGGCCTCGCGAGTCGGCGAGCCACCGTGGGTTGAGCAGGTCCAGTTCATGGGGGCCCGTGACGACCTCGTGCTCAGAAAGGCCATCCGCGATGCAGGCCAACCAATGGTCGTCAACGATGTCGTCCGCATCGCAGAAGGCGATCCAGGGGCTTGACGTGGCGTCGACCCCGACGTTCATGCTGTAGCTCTGTCCAGCGCGTTCAACAGCGTGGACAAGTCGGAGGCGCGGGTCGCGTTTCGCCCTTTCGACGACTATGGCTGCGGTCGCGTCGGTCGAACGGTTGTCGACGACGACGACCTCCCATTCTCCCTCCCACTGCTGAGCGAGCACGGCATCCAACTGTTCGGCCAGGTGGGCCTGCTCGTTGTATGCGCAGATCACGACAGAAAGTTGCATGTGGCGTTACCTTTGTGAGGGCCGAACGGCTTGTTGCGCGAGCTCGAGGAACGTTCGAGCCAAGCCCTCCGGGTCGACCTCTCGACGCTCGCCATGCGCGCGTGCCCTCGTGGCGAGTTGGCGGTACTGACCTTCGTCCTCCCACAGGGAACGGATCGCAGCAGCCCAGGCTGTGGGGGAGTCGAGATCGACGATCAGGCCACCTTCACCGATTGCCTCGCGCAGGGAAGGAACATCGCCAACGATCACAGGAATCCCATTGGCCTGCGCCTCGAGGATGACTCTCGGCCGGCTGTCCATCTGATACGGGACGAGCAACACGCGTGTGTCTTCGTACAGCGAAGGGCCAGGCGGTTGACAACGCCTGAACTCCACATTTGGTCGAGCCGCGACTTGGGCAAGTACGGATTCCTCGAGGGCCCCTGTCAGGGGCCATGACTCCTGCACCACGAACGCGACATCAGGCAGCAGGTCTGCCATCGCCCACATCAGGTGCGACCCCTTGTCAGGGATGGGATTGATCGCCATCGCCACGCGCCGCGTGCTGCTCGTGCTCGTGACCGTTGTATCAATGACGGAAGGTAGAAAGGCGCAGTCGAATCCGCTGCCCCTCAGCTGCTCGGCAAGAGAGGCCGCGTTGGCGATCAGAACCGTTGGAGTGGCGCCAGTATTGAGATGGCCCAGACTGTCGACTTCTCGCACGTACAGAATTGTTGGGAACCCGTGAGTCGAACTGATTGAATGCAGGCGGCGCCAGGCCCAGCGCTCAACGCTGTTTGCCACCACCGCATCAACTGGATGGGTCGCGAGGTATCTTGCCGCGGCATTCTGGGGAACGGGTGACGTCAGGTGCTCCAGGCCATCAATGATCCGCTGGTGCGTGCGCCGCCCGATGACGTCTCGTGCCCTGGTGACGAGCCGGGCACCCATTCGTCCATCCAGACGCACCGACAGGTCAGAGAGGTGGGCGTAGGCCCATCGGCGAACCGGGGCCCGGCGCTTGTCGTCGACGATGAACGTCACTTCTGTGCCGAGCAACATGAGCTGCTTGGCCAGTTCCCGCTGGCTGCGGCCTGATCCGCCGCCTGTGGTGCCAGAGACAAAAAGAAGCTTCATGCTCACCACCACAGGACTCGGTAGCGGGCGGACCCCTCGAATCGACCGATCTGCTGGCCGAGCCGCCGCAGCCACGCACCCCGCCGGCCCTGCGCTACGGCGAACGGCAGTCGAGTCAGAATCCACCACAAATCGACGATGGGAGCGCTTGCAGGTCTCCTGTCCAATCCGAACTGGGCGAATTTTTGGTACAGATGGGCCTCCGCCGCACCGTAGGCCCGCGACTGCTTGTAAAGCTTGCGCAAAGACGGGCGGAGGCGATAGTGCACGATGGCGTCGGGGACGGTGTGCAATGGTGTGCCACGAAGCTGGGCCCGCCAACAGAACTCGATGTCGGGTCCACCGAATTCGAACGACTCATCAAAGCCATTCAGCTCGTTCCACAGCGATTTCGTAAATCCGAGGTTCGCTCCGTGACCGGACCCAAGGAAGTTCAAGATGGTCCCGGTGGATGCGCGGTCGGCTCCGCGCCAGGCTCGGACTTGGGCAGGATTGAGCGCCACGTAGTCGATGGGCCCTGCCATGAGCTGATGACCCTCGTCGAACCCACGGCTCATCGCGGTGAGCCAGTCGGCATCCACGCGGTCGTCACCGTCGCACAGGAGGATCCGCTGGTGCCGTGCGGCCCGCACCCCGCAGTTGCGCGCGTAGTTGCTACCCGGGGCGCCTCCTGCGTCGACGACTCGAATCGTCATGCGTGATGCGAAGGAAACGGCGATCTCTGCGGTCTCGTCGCTTGAACCGTTGTCGGACACGATCACTTCGAAACCACAATCCGGGCGGTGAGCAACGGCCAGTGCCTCAAGTTGCTCGCCCAACGTGTGGGCCGCGTCGCGGACCGGGATGACGACGCTGATGGCACGGTCGCGGGCGTGGGCCGAGGGGCTGGGGCCAGACGCTGGGGAGTCCTGGCTCGCTCTCACGGGAGTTGCTTTGGTCGGGCCGAGGTTGAGCCGGGGTTGGGGGTCAATGCTGGAATCCATCGTCAGAGGGAGGAGTTCGGAAGTGCTGGACACGCGTTGTGCAGCTACAGGCGACGTGCGCACACGCCAACAATGAAGACCTTGGGCTACTTCGTGGTGTTCGCCGGGCCATTGTTCCATCCTTGCCTGAGTCGCTCGATTCGGCGATGAACCGAGGATTTGAGACGGGTGCTCGCAGGCTGCCGTCGCGGTCCGAGGAAGTCTTGACCGGTCCACTCCTCTTGCAGCGTGAAGTCACCTTCCTTACGGAAGGCCAGCCATTTGTGATCGCCGCCGACGCGGGTCCAGCGCGGATCCGCGTTGAGGTATCGGATCAGATAGTCATGAACGGAAGGCAGCTGGATATCGTCCACGATGACCAATCCGCCGGCGCGTAGAAACTGCGAGCCGTAGTACCAGTCGACGACTGGAATCGGGAAACCATGTCCCCCATCAATCAGGTACAGGTCGATCGGGTCCACCACGAGTGACGGAAGAACCTGGTCCGACGTGCCGACCTCAAAGCCTATGTCGAGGTGTGACTGGCCGTGGTCCAGCAGGTATGCCTTAAGTGCGTCCACCTGCGCAGCAGAACCCACGACGCAGGTGTGCCTAGCCGACCAAAGGCCAAGGAGCACTGTCGAGATACCCAGCCCCGTCTCCAACGTCCTTGCACCGTCAGGCAGATTCCGCGCGATGAACTGGTAGCAGTCGGTTGACGTCCCCCAGACCCCACTCGGTGCGCTGTCGTGGACACGCGGCGGATCCGCGATCACGGTGGTGATGGCGGTCAAGCGATCAGCAACGAGGGGTGGTGAGGTCATGGGTCAACCCTACGAGCCGGGGGACTTTTGTACCTGAGGTATCGCGGAGGGGGATCCGTGGTAGTCATGCGTGGTGCAGTTTCTCTGGTACTGGCCATTCGCGCGCGAGGAAGAGCTCGATTGGGCGAAAGCAACCGCCCGGCCGGGGGAGTCCATCGTCGTTCAAGTCGTTGACCGGGCGCACGCACCCAGCGCTGGTGCGCACGGTGTGGTCACGGTGGTACGAGACCTGCCGGATGTCGCGGGAGACGTCAAGGGCCTGCGCTGGATGAGGTCTCGTGCGGTGACTTACAGCGCCCGCGCCCGCGCACGCCGGCGCGCGTGGGAAGGTGCAGACTTCGACCTCGTTCACCTGCACTACCTCAACCGCTTCACAGATGCGGTGGCCAGGCTTCCTTCGCCAGTGGTGATCAGCGTCCACGACGTCGTACCGCATCGTGCGCGCCTCGGTCCTGTCGAGCACTCGGTTCTGAGACGCACCTACGGCCGTGGCGATGCCCTTGTCGTCCACCACGAGGCGCTGCGCTCTCAATTGGTCCGCAAGTTTGACATCGACCCGCAGCGCATCCATGTGGTGCCACACCAGGTCTTTCGAACTTCGCACCTGAGAGCTCCAGCGGGCGGTCCGAGCACAGTCCTGTTCTTTGGTGCATTACGCCACAACAAGGGTCTGGAGGTGTTCATTGACGCCGCCGAGCGACTTCGTGGGTCCGAGATCGAGTTCGTTATTGCCGGCCGAGGCGCCCGCGACCTCGAGGCTCTGGCAATCGAGGCGGCGACTCGCAATCCCAAAATCCGTGCCGAGATCGGTTTTGTCACGCTTGAGCGCAAACAGGAGCTGTTCACCAACGCGTCGCTGGTGGCACTTCCGTACACCGCCTTTGCTTCACAGTCAGGAGTCCTTCACGACGCCTACGGTCATGGGCGTCCGGTTGTTGTCACAGACGTCGGCGCACTTGGGCATTCGGTTCGTGAAGACGGGTCTGGGTTGGTGGCCGCGGCTGGTGACCCTGACGATCTCGCGGTCAAGATCGTGGAGGCGCTCGAGGCCTCGACCTGGTCGACCTTGTCGGGGGCGACGGAGAGGATCCGACTCGAGCGTTCCCCTGAGCGCACAGGTGAACGTCTCCGCTCTGTGTACGACCTCGTGCTGCGTGCGGGAGCACCCTCGTGAGGTCGGGGTGGGGCCCATCGCATCAACGAGTGCGGTCTGCTGAAGACGTCACCCCATCTGGCCCTCGGCCGTGAAACGCGACCGACGGCGAATCTCCTCATAGGTGCGCAGAGACCTCCGGGCGACCTCGTTCTGGTCGAACTCCTCCAACGCCCGGACCCGCGCAGCGCCGGCGAGGCGAGCGCGAAGGGGAGGATCGTCGAGAAGGCGTGACACGGCATACGACAGGGCTTGGGCGCCCTCGGGCGGCACGAGGATGAGGTGCTCCTCGTGCGTGCCGATCTCGCGGCAGCCCCGGATGTCGGTGAGGACCATCGGCACACCGCAGGCGGCGGCCTCCATCGAGGCCCTGGAAAAGCCCTCGCGGTGCGAGGCGAGGACGAAGACGTCGAGCGCCGAGTAGACGGCGTCCATGTCGGAACGCTCACCCAGGAAGCGCACCGAGTCCTCGTGGGGCACGGAGGCGTCCGCGTCGGTCGAGTCGTCGGGACCGACCCACACGAACGTCGCGCGGTCGCCGAGCCGGTGCGCCACCGCGGCGTACTCGGCGAGTCCCTTCTCACGCACCCGGCGACCCACCGAGCCCACGAGCAGCTCGTCGTCGGCCACCCCGAGCTCCGCCCGCACGCGGCGCCGCGCCTCCGGGTCGGGCGCGAAGCGTTCGAGGTCGACGCCGTTGCCGACGACCTCATGGCGTCCGGGCTTGAGCACCCGCCGCATGGTGTCACGGTCCGCGGCGTTCTGGAACAGCTCGTAGTCGGAGAAGCGCACCGCCAGCGCCTCCGCACCGTAGACGAACGCCCGGCGCCGGAGCCGGTCCTCCGGCTTCGCCCACAGCCCGTGGCAGGTGTTGACGACGACCGGTATGCCGGCCAGACGGCCCGCGATGCGGCCCATGACCCCCGTCTTGGGGTTGTGGGTGTGCAGCACGTCGAGGTCGAGCCGCCGGAGCGTGCGGACCAGCTGACCGAACGCGGCGAGGTCCTGGCGCGGGTTCCATGCGCGCGTCAGGGCCACCAGCGGCACGTGGGTGACTCCCAGGGCCTCGACCGCCGGGACGTAGCGACCGGGGGCGCTGATCCCGAACACCTCGTGACCCTGCTCGACGTCGACGGCGAGCTCGGTGGAGAGCAGCAGCGCCAGGCTCATGTCGACCGTCGTCAGGTGTGCGATGCGCATGCCTCATCCTTCCTCTCCCCATTCCCCGCCCGGTCACGTCGGGCCATCCTGACAAAGGAACCGGTCCGCTGCCCAGCTTTGACGAAGCACGCTGCCGTCAGTGGAGCGCGAGCTAGACTTCCGGCTGACTGTCCACCAGCTGGAAGGCGCGCCGTGCTGACCCGGGGGACGCGCATTTTCCGCAGGCAGGGAGGGACAGCGTGACGCTGCAGGACTACATCAAGGTGTTCCGCCATCGATGGATCGTCATCGTCCTCTGCGCCGTCATCGCTGCCGGGGTGACGTGGCTCGTGACGCCGGCGAGCGCCGACACGACGAAAAAGGTCGGTTCCTACACCGCCACGGCGACGATCCTCGTCGGCTCCACCGACCCCGAGCGTACGGGCAACATGGGACGCATCCCGCTCTACATGACGACAGGGGAGATCCCCAGGCGGGCGGCCGCGGTGGTCGGCTACGAGGGCGACCCGGCCCGCCTCGCCGCCGGCCTGACCGTGACACCCGACAACGCCGCGGAGGCCCTCACCGTCTCCGCCACCGCCTCGGACGGCGAGGAGGCCGCCGCGGTGGCCAACGCGTTTGCCACCGAGACCGTGAAGTTCTTCAAGGAGACCAGTCCGCCCGGCGCGGAGAACACGACGCTGACGATCCTGCAGCCCGCGACGCCCATCCCCTCGACCGCGAACGACGGCGGCTTCGTCGTGCCGCCGGGTCGCGGACCCCGCACCGCGATCGCGACCCTGCTGGGCCTGCTGGTCGGCATGGGTCTCGCCCTCCTCCTCGACCGCCTCGACTCGCGCCTGCGCAGCCGCAGCGAGATCGGCGACGCGCTGAGCATGCCGATCATCGCCGAGGTGCCCAGACTCAAGCGCTCCCAGCGCAACCGCAACAGCATCGCGGTCGTCGAGGACCCCCTGAACCTCTACTCGGACGCCTACCGGGCGGCGCGGACCGCCCTGTCGCACACGGCCGGTCAGGTGATGCCGAGCGACTACACCCCTCGTCGCTCCACCGTCGAGCCGCGCCGCTCGGCGTCGTCCGCACGCCTCGTGCTCATCACGTCGGCGCACGCCGCCGAGGGCAAGACGACGAGCGTCGCCAACCTCGCCGCGAGCTTCGCCGAGACCGGGCAGAAGGTCCTCGTCGTCGATGCAGACCTGCGCTCACCCGACGTCCACAACGTCTTCGACGTCCCCCAGGGTGCCGGCATCTCGGACTACCTCAGCGACCCGGGTGGCACCTCCCTCGAGACGGTGGTGCGGCCCACGAGCGTGCCGGGGGTCCGGATCATCACGGCCGGCACCGTCCTCACCCACCCGGCCTCCCTCGCCAGCCGCATGGGCGGACTGCTCGAGGAGGCCCGCGAGATGGCCGACGTCGTGCTCATCGACACCGCGCCCCTGCTCGAGGCGAGCGACGTCTTCGACATCCTCCCGATGGTCGACACGATCCTGCTCGTCGTCCGCAGCGGGAGGCTCACCGAGCCCGACGGCAACCGGGTCGCCGAACTCGTCGGTCGGTTCCAGGTGCCCGTGAGCGGGGTCATCCTCGTGGGCGCCAAGGCGCGACGCGGTGACGCGTACGGCTACGGCTACGGGGAGACCCGCAAGGCGAAGAAGAAGGTCAAGCGCGAGCGCAAGCTGGCCGAGAAGCGTGGTCCTGTCGCCCCCGCCACCCCCTCGACCTCGTCCCGGCCCACAACCGGGCCGGCGGAGGAGACGCGCTCCCGCGACGCCGTCGGCACCGCGGACCCGACCACCACGGTCGACCCGGTGCTCGGCGTCGACGACGACGACGTCGAGCCGGACAGCCGGCGCACCCGCCGCCGCGCCTCCTCGCTCTGAGTCCGCGGTGATCCAGGACCGACTTCGGCTCCGGTTCGTGTCGGTGGCCCTGGCCGTGCTGGCAGGCCTCGGCGTGGCCGCCGCGTTCCGGTGGGCGGTGAGCACGAACTCCTACAACGTCTGGGGTGCCCTGATCTGGGTGCCGATCGTCATCGCCGTCAACGTCGTCCTCATCCGACGCGTCTCCCGGACCACGGACATGGCCTGGCTTCCGGGGCTCCTCGGTCTCGCCTACGCCCTCAAGCTCGTCGGCGCGCTGGGCCGCTACTACATCGCCTACGTCGTCTATGCCGGGGCTGCCGATGCCCAGCGCTACAACCTCTATGCCGCAACCCATCACGTGCAGTGGCGCGGGGGAGTCATCTCGTGGGAGTGGAGCGCCAAGCAGGGGACGCAGTGGATGGAGCTCATCACCACGGCGCTCTACACGGTCACCGGACCGTCGCCGCTGGCCGCGTTCGTCATCTTCGCGTCCTTCGCGTTCTGGGGGCAGTACCTGCTCTTCCGCGCGTTCCGTCTCGCCCTGCCGGAGGGCAACACGAAGAGGTATGCCGTCCTCGTCCTCGTCCTCCCGTCGCTGCTCTTCTGGCCCTCCAGCATCGGCAAGGAGGCCTGGCTCATGTTCTTCGTGGGCGTGACGGCACTGGGAGCCGCGCGTCTCTTCACGCACCGTCGCGGTGCCCTCGTCCTGCTGCTCCTCGGGGCGGCCGGCACGGCGCTGCTACGGCCGCACCTCGCCGTGCTGCTCTTCGCCGCACTCTTCGTCGCCCAGCTCTTCCGGCCCACCGACGACCGGCGCAGCGGCCTGCTCAGCAAGATGGGTGGGGTGATGGTGCTCGGGGTGGCGGCCTACATCCTCACCAGCCAGTCGGCCGCGTTCCTCGGGATCGACGACTTCTCCTGGCAGGCCGTGTCGGACACGGTGGACAGTGCGTCCGACCAGGCGAGCGAGGGCCAGTCCGCCTTCGAGTCGACACCCATCCGGTCGCCCGCCGACATCCCCGGGGCCCTCGTCACGGTGCTCTTCCGCCCCTTCCCGTGGGAGGCGAACAACGCCCAGATGCTCATCCAGAGCCTCGAAGGGGTCTTCCTCATCGCCCTCACCCTCAAGGCGGTCCCGCGACTGCGCCGGCTCCCGAGCGCCATGGCCCGCAGCCCGTACGTGACGTTCTCGGTGGTCTACGTGTCCACCTTCGTCTGGGCGTTCTCCGGCTTCGGCAACTTCGGGATCCTGGCGCGACAGCGGGTGCTCATGATCCCGTTCTTCCTCGTCCTGCTCGCGCTCCCGGCGATCGACCGGCTCCGCGAGGAGGCCACCGCCCCCGTGAGGAAGCTCGACCGTGTCCGCCGCTGACCCCCAGGCGCGGCGGCGCCGTCTCAAGCGGGCCCTCGCCCGGACCTCCCGAGACGCCCCGGCGAGCGGCGCCACCCTGCTCATCTACCACCGCGTCGGCGGCGGCACCCCGGACGAGCTCGACCTCACGACGGCCGACTTCGAGCGCCAGCTCGACATCATCGCCGGCCACGACGTCCTCACGCTCGATGCCGCGCTCGACCGGCTCGACGCGAACGACACGCGGCCCTCGGTCGTGCTCACCTTCGACGACGGGTTCGCCGACGTGCACGCCAACGCGTGGCCCCTGCTGCGGGAGCGCGCCCTGCCGTTCACGGTCTACCTCGCATCGGGCTTCATGGGCGACCCGATGGTCTGGGAGGGCTCGACCGCCAAGGAGGCCTCCGGTCGCGGCATGACGTGGGACCAGCTCGCCGAGCTCGTCGACTCAGGGCTCTGCACCATCGGCAACCACACGCACCAGCACGTGCGGCCCGAGGCCCTCGACGAGGCGGAGCTCGACGCCTGCACCACCACGATCGAGCACCACCTCGGTGTCACCCCGGCGCACTTCACCTACCCGTGGGGGATCCCGGTCCCCACGATGGAGCCGGCGCTGCGCGCCAGGTTCCGCAGCGCGTCCACCGGCGAGCTCGGACGCAACCTGCCCGAGGGTGACCGGATGCGCCTCGCCCGGGTGCCCGTCCGCCAGTCCGACCCGCCGCCGTTCTTCGCCGCGAAGCTCACCGGTGCGCTCGGCCCCGAGCGGGCGTATGCCGCGGCCGTGCGCCTCGGGAAGACCGCCGGACTGCGCGGCTAGGTTCGGGCGGAGGCCGTGCGCAGGGCGGCATACGCCGACTCCTGCTCGCGCACCGCGTTCCGGATGTCGTATGCCGCGGAGCGCTCGAGCCCGGCGGCGCCCATCCGTCGGCGGAGGTCGTCGTCCGCGGCCACCGCGACGAGGGCCCGGGCGAGCGCGGCGGCGTCCGCGGGGGGGACGAGGAGTCCTTCGACGCCGTCGGTGACCTGGTGGGGGAGGCCGCCGACCTCGGTGGCGACGACCGGGAGGCCGTGGGCGAACGCCTCCATCACCGCGACCGGCAGCCCCTCGTGCGCGGACGCGAGGGTGAACACGTCCGCGGCCGCCATGAGGTCGTGCACGTCGCGGCGGTAGCCGAGCAGCAGGAAGCGGTCACCGAGACCGAGCGAGGCGTGGAGGGCCGCGACCTCGTCGGCGAGCGGGCCCTGCCCGACGGCCGCGAACCGCAGGGACGGGTCGGCGTCGAGGGCGATGCGTGCCCCCCGGAGGAGGTTCGGGTAGTCCTTGTTGCGGCGCAGGTTCGCCACGGTCAGCGAGAGGACCTCGTCGTCCGCGACGCCGAGCTCGGCCCGCAGACGGCTGCGGGCTCCCGGGTCGGGGCGCACGGTGTCGGGGTCGATGCCGTGGATGAGCACGGCATATCCGTCCCGCAGCGGTGACCACACGGTCTCCTTGACCTGGTCCGACACGGCCCAGTGGCGGGCGTCGAGGCCCGCGGTGGCGGCGTTGAGCAGGCGGGTCGGGGTGCGGTGGCTCGTCCACTCGTTGTGCTCGGTGACGACCACCGCGGGCCGGCGCGTGCGGGGCAGGGTCCGCGCCACGAGCCGTGCGGCCGAGGCCAGCACGGGGGAGTGGGCGTGCACGACGTCGACGTCGCGCAGGGCGCGGCGCAGGTCGCCGACCCACCCACCCCGCCGGTCGGACCCGGCGCCGAGGCGTTCGGGCTCGAGACCCAGCGCCTGGAACTCCGGCACGAGGTGGGTCTTGTCGGGCCGGACGAAGGCGAGCCGGTAGTCGAACCGCTCGCGGTCGGCCACACCGGCGGCGAGGAGCAGGAGCTGCTCGGCTCCTCCGGGGCCGAGACCCTTGACCAGCCAGAGGACACGCACGGGCGCGGGTGACGGGGTGGCGCTCCCCATGCGGTCCCTCCCGGGGTGATCGGGCCACGCGAGCGCAGGACGCGGTCGGCTCGCAGCCGTAAACTCGCACAGGTTACCAACGACGAAGTGGGGCGCGGATGAGCACGGTGCAGGCGCAGGACCTCGTCATCCGGGCGGCCGAGCCGGGGGACGACGCGACGGCCCTGCCGATGCTCCGCGCGTCGTTGGGCAAGGTGGACGACCCCCACTACGAGGCCTTCCTGCACTGGAAGCACCGCGAGAACCCGTTCGGCGTCTCCCCCGCCTGGGTGGCGCTGCACGACGGGGTGGTCGTCGGCTACCGGACCTTCCTGCGGTGGGAGTTCCTCACGGGGGAGGGCAGGCTGCTGCGGGCCGTGCGTGCCGTCGACACGGCGACCGACCCGGCCTACCGGGGGCTCGGGATCTTCCGGACGCTCACCCTGCAGGGCGTCGCGGAGATGACCCTCGCCGGCGACGGCATCGTCTTCAACACGCCCAACGACCAGAGCCGCCCCGGCTACCTCAAGATGGGCTGGAGCGCCGCCCGGCAGCTGCCGGTCGGCGTGATGCCGCGCGGACCGCGCTCGCTGGTCTCGATGCTGAGCTCGCGCGTGCCGGCCGCGCTGTGGTCCGAGGCCACCGAGGTCGGCGACGACGCCGGCAAGGCGCTCACCGACGGTGACGTCGTCGAGGGCCTGCTCCGCCACGCGCCCACCTCCGGCGTGCGCACCCACCGCACGCCGGGGTACCTCGCGTGGAGGACGTCGTTCGGGCCGCTCCACTACCGGCTGCTGCTGGCCGACGAGGAGGACCCCTCACGCGGAGGGGTGGTCTTCCGGCTCCGCCGACGCGGCGACGCGGTCGAGGCGGCGATCGTCGAACAGCTCGTCCCGGACGTGCGGACCGGCGCCACCCTCGTGCGTCGTGTCCTCGGCGAGACCGGGGCCGACTACGCCATCGGCCTGCGCACCGGTCGCTCCGCCGGACTCGTCCCGCTGCCGCGCCAGGGGCCGTTGCTCACGACCCGGCCGCTCGCCGCGTCGCCCCCCTCACCCCGTGACTGGGCCCTGACCCTCGGGGACGTCGAGCTGTTCTGACGGATGGCTCGCCTCCGCCCAGCCGAGCACGAGGCCCGCGGCGAGCACGACGGGGGCGAACTCGAGCAGGTGGTCGATGTAGGAGTGGACGAGCAGGGCGGTCCACGCCGTGGCCGCGACGACCGCCTGGGGCGCCGGGGCCCGCAGCGTCCAGAGCAGACCGGCCAGCGCCACCGCCCCGAAGAGGGCCACCCCCACCCAGCCCGTCTCGGCACCGACCTGGAGCACCGAGGAGTGCGCGGTGGACGTGTCCGGGTCGACCGACAGCGCGGTCGCGTCGGGGAAGGAACCCACGCCCGCACCGACCACCGGCCGGGTCCGCCACAGCGCGACGGCATCGTGCCAGAGCTGCTGGCGGACCGAGTCGAAGATCCGGTCCGCCCACCCCGGGAGGACCGGGCTGGCCGCAGCGCGCAGGAGGAGGACGGCGGCGGCGACCGCGGTGGCTGCCGCGAGCAGCACCACCCACCAGCGACGTCTCGGCCGGCGCCACACGGCGAGTCCGACGGTGACGGCGACGGGTAGCGCCACGGCGACCCCCGCGGCGGACCGGTTGAGAAGGGTCGCAAGCGCCGCGAGGGCGAGAGCGACCACGAGCAGCCGTCGGCCGTGCCGTGGCGCGGCGAGCAGGGCCAGCCCGGCGAGCGCGACGACCTGGACCGCGAGGGCGGCGTTCGCGTTGGCATAGCCGAGGGGGTTCTTCCCCGGCTCTGCCGTGAGCAGGACGCCGAGCACGAGGACGACACCGACACCGAGCAGGGCGACGTGCACCCTGCGGTCGGCGGCCCACCGGGCGAGCTCCCGACCCAGGGCCACGCCCACGGCGAGGACGAGCGGCGCGACGACGTAGGGCGAGGTGAGCGGCAGCCCCAGGTCGGAGCGGACGGTCGTGACGAGGGCCCAGCCGATGCAGCAGAGCAGGAGGAGCAGCCCCGCGACCTCAGGCAGACCAGCGGCCCGCAGGGGGGAGCGGGGCGCGTCGGACGACAGGGTCAGCCCTGGTACTCGGGCAGCGTCCGGAACCAGGCGACCGTGGCCTCGAGACCCTCACGCAGTGCGACCGGGCTGACGTCGGGGAAGTGGCCGCGCAGCCGGGCGTTGTCGGCCTGCGAGTCGCGCACGTCCCCGGCGCGCGTCTCCACGTGCTCGACGGCGGGACGCGCCCCGAGGATGTCGGAGAGCTCGTCCACGACGGAGTTGAGCGAGGTGCGGGTGCCGAAGGCGAGGTTGACCGGCTCGAGGTCGGTGACCGTGTTGACGACGGCGTCACCGATGACGCGGGTGACCGTCCCGACGAACGTGAAGTCGCGGGTCTGCTCGCCGTCGCCGTGGATCGTCAGCGGGATGCCGCGCAGCGCCGCGTCGATGAAGGCGGGCAGCACGGCGGCATACGCGTGGCCGGCGGCCTGCAACGGGCCGTAGACGTTGAAGAACCGGAAGGCGAGGACCGGCATCCCGTAGGTGTGTCCGAACGACATCGCGTAGGCCTCGGTCGCCTGCTTGCTCACGGCATACGGGGAGATGGGCGCGGTGCGCATGCTCTCGCGCTTGGGCAGCTCGCGGTTGGCGCCGTAGACCGAGGAGGACGAGGCGACGACGACGTGGAGGTCGCCGGCCCGGCGGGCGGCCTGGAGCACCTCGAGCGTGCCGGTGGCGTTGGCGTGGTGGGAGGCGACCGGGTCCAGCACCGAGCGGGGCACCGAGGGGAGCGCGCCGAGGTGGACCACCGCGCCGGCCCCCCGGCACGCCTCGTCGAGGGCGGTCGTGTCGAGGACGCTCGCCTCGATGAGGGTGACGCCGCTGCCGTCGAGGTTGGCGCGAAAGCCGGTGGACAGGTCGTCGATGGCCACGACCTCGTCCACCTCGGGACGGGAGAGCAGCTCGCGGCCCAGGTTGGAGCCGATGAACCCGGCGCCGCCGGTCACCACGACCTTCACGTGCGTTCCCCCATGTCGAGGCGACGAAGAGCCCTCCCGGGCCTGACGCGCGCACGCTACCATCGGCGCCCCTCGGGGCCCGGCGACTCGGTAGGGTCGGGCCGTGGACGCGACGACGATGCCCTGGTCCGTGGGCATCCGCTTCGCGCACGCCTCGTTGCAGGTGCTCGCGGAGGACCACGGCGTCGACCTGCTCCACATCAAGGGGCCGTCCGTCGATGCGAGCCTCCTCGACGGGCCCCGCGAGAGCATCGACGCGGACGTGCTCGTCCGGCCCGAGCACGTGCCCAGACTTCTCGACGCGATGCACCGCCACGGGTGGAGCACCCAGTACCGCTTCGAGGACGGCTCGGCGTTCGAGCACGCGTCCACCCTCGTGCACCCGATCCTCGCGCCGGTCGACGTGCACCGACGCTTCCCCGGGATCGACGCCGATGCCTCCGACGCCTTCGACCGTCTCTGGTCGGAGCGGCACCCCGCCGAGCTGGCCGGCGTGCCGTGTCCCGTGCCGTCGTTGCCGGCGCAACGACTCCTCCTCATCGTCCACGCCGCGAGGTCGGGGGCCCTGCGGCACCCCGACATCCGGCGCTGCTGGGTGGATGCGACCGACACGCAGAGGGACGAGGTGGTCCGGCTCGCCGACGACATCGGGGCCTCGGTCGCGCTGGCCGCGGGGACCGGCCGCCTCGACGAGTTCGTCGGCGAGCCGGGCTACGACCTGTGGAAGGTGCTCTCGACGGGGGAGCGGTCACAGGCGCGGATCTGGGCGGCCCGGGTGAGGGCCGCCCCGAACCGACGAGCCGCGCTGCGCACCGCCGTCCGGCTCGTCATCCCCAACCGGCACCGCATGGAGGCCAGCCTCGGGCGTCCCCCCAGCGCCCGGGAGGTGGCGTCGGCCTACGGCACCAGCGCACGACGTGGCGCGAAGGAGCTGCTCGCCGTGGTGCGTTCCGCGACCGACCGAGCGGGGGGCCGGCGATGAGCCGGTTCGTCGTGCCACCCCGGGTGGCGTTCGTCGTCCCCCGGACCGACGCCACGCAGGTCTTCCTCATGGCCCTTCCGGACGGCCCACCGTTCATCCTCACGGACACCGCCGCCGTCATCTGGGTGCTGGCCGCCGATGGGGAGACGGACGTCGCCCGTGCCGTGGGCGACGTGGTCGGCGTCCCGCGCGAGGCGATCGTCACGGAGGTGGAGCAGTACCTCCGTGACCTGGTCAGCAAAGGCCTGCTCTCAGCGACGGAGTGACTAGTCATTTCGTGCGAAATGGCCACGGGTGTAATGGTTTTCGCCTTTGTGGTCACATTCCATGAAACGGCCGTAAAGGCCATTCCGGCGGTGATACCTTGGCAAGGATTTCAATGACCACTTCAGGGGAGTTCGCATGAGTGACAAGGTCGAAGAGCGTCGGATCTCGCGTCGCACGATCGCCAAGGGCGCGGCGTGGGCCGTGCCTGTCGTCCCGCTCGTCGTCGCCACGCCGGCCTACGCGTCGTCCGGAGGTGGGCCGGTCATCACCGTGGGTGACGCCTGCAAGCTCCCGGGCAACTCGTGCGGCAACGTCTTCGTCAAGGGCTACATCTTCGACGTGACGATCAGCAACCCCACCGACCAGGACATCTACCTGTTCAACGAGGACCCGGCCGGCCCCGGTTCGTACCTCATCACGTTCACGGACACCAACCCGGACATCAGCCTGTTCTTCCAGGCGGCCGTCGATGCCATCACCGGCGAGGTCATCGAGTTCCCCTACCTCCTCGAGGCAGGTTCGTCGCTGGTCATCATCCTCAACGCCGGCGAGAACGGGAACTCGGCCAACGTGTCCCTCACCGGGACGATCAGCGTTCCCTGGGGGCACACGCTGCCCGCTGGAAGCGACCCGGACAACCACCCGCCGGCCGTCGACGGGTTCACCTTCCCCGACACGCCGCCGGTGCAGAACCCGAGCTGTGGCGTGATCATCCCGCCGAAGTGCGGGAAGTAGCGCGGTCGAAGGGGCGCCTACTCAGACCGACGCACGACGCCGTGACGGACGAGTTCCGTCACGGCGTCCGTCGTTGCCGCGAGGGCTGACCCGCTCCCGGGCGGGCCGAACTCGGCCTCGAGGCCCCGGGCCAGGTCTTCGATGTCCACGGGCCGCTCGGTGAGGGCGAAGACGGCGGCACCCACGTCACTGAGCCGCACGATGCTGCGGCGGGCGAGCACGATCGTCTCTCCGTCGCGGCTGAGCCAGTCCACGACCTGGTCCTGACGGCGCTGGACCTTCACAGCGCCACCCCGAGCAGACCCAGGGCGTCGCTCGTGGCGTCCGCGGCCTCGCCGTAGTGGAGACGGATGACGGGTCCCACGTCGTCGATGAGGTCGGCGAGCCGGGTCAGTGGCTTCGGGAGGGCGTGGAGCGAGGACGACTGCTCCGCGAGAGCGAACACGGCGTCCATGAACGCCAGCTCCTCGACGCGTGCCGTCCGGTGCCCCGGCTTGCGCTCGAGGAGGACGAGGCGGGACACGCGGGGAGACGTCGGGGCCGGCGCGAGGGCCAGGGTGTCGGGCGACAGCTCGTCCTTGACCCGAGGCTCGTCCGGCCGGCGCACCGACAGCGGTTTGGGGTACGGGTGGATCGCCCCGTTCGCGTCGATGCCGACCGTCTCGTCGGTGACGTACCCGAGACGCTCACCGAGCAGGCGGGTCAGCGTCGTCTTGCCCGTCCCTCCCCGCGCCACGAGGACGAGGGTCGCACCCGTGAGGGGGTCGCTGACCGCGCCAGCATGGAACATGAGCAGCTGGCCGGCGCGCGCACCGATGAGCGCCCTGGTGACGTCCTGGGTCGTCGACTGCATCGTCGCGGCGAGCCGGCCCGGGTCGTCGAGCGAGACATCCACGGGCTCGCCCTCGTGCTGCTCCGCCGTCGGGTCGTGAGGAGTGAGGCATCGGCTCCACGCCTCCCGCATCGCGGCTGCATGCACGGGGCCGGCGCCCCCGCCGCAGCGCACCTCCACGGCAGCGCCGAGACCGTGCAACCGCAGCACGTCACTCACGGGGCGGAGCCTCTCTGTGTGACGCGTTCGCTCGGGGGAGCGCAGGACTGCCGCAACCCTATCCAGCGGTTCCTGCGAGCGAGCCCGACCGCGCGGATAGCCTGACGGCGTGAGCGACACCTCGGCACGGCCGGACCAGCCCTTGCGGGTGCTCTTCGTCTGCACCGCCAACATCTCTCGCTCGCCGTACGCCGAGCGTCGGGCGGCCCACCTGCTGGCCGGGGTCCCAGCCCTGGTCGTCGCGAGCGCCGGAGTGCCGGGTTTCGCGGGCCGGGAGATGGATCCCGCGATGGTCGTCGAGCTCGAGGCGCGAGGTGGGTCGTCGCAGGGCCACGTCAGCCGGTCGGTCTCGGACGTCGTCCTCGCCGACAGCGACGTGGTCGTCACGGTGGAGTTCGCACACCGACTCCGGATCCTCGAGGCCTGGCCGGAGCACGCCCCCAAGGTCTTCGGGCTGAACCAGCTCGCCGACGCGGTCGGTCGGGTCCCCACCCCGCACGGGGGTCTGGAGACGCTCGACGCGGCGGTCGCGGTGGCCCGGCCCGACAGCCTCGCGTGGGACGTCGCCGACCCCTACCGCCGTGGCCGCAGGGCCGCGAAGCGGTGTGCGGACGAGATCGACGCGGCGCTCGCGGTCATCCTCCCGGCACTGAACGGCATACCTGCTCCCCGGTGATTAGGGCGGCCACACGCCCACTGGTAGCCTTGGCACGCCGTGAGAATCGGCCGCGGATCCAGAGAGCCTCGGTGAACCAGCCCGGGAGCGCCGCGCAACCACACCAGAAGGAGTCTCTCGCCCATGCCTTTGGACGCAGACGTCAAGCAGAAGATCATGTCCGAGTACGCCACGACCGAGAACGACTCCGGATCCCCCGAGGTCCAGATCGCGCTCCTCACCCAGCGCATCCTCGACCTCACCGAGCACTCCCGGGAGCACAAGCACGACCACCACAGCCGTCGTGGCCTGCTGCTCCTCGTCGGCCGCCGCCGCCGCCTCCTCCGCTACCTGGAGGACATCGACATCGAGCGCTACCGCTCGCTGATCAAGCGCCTCGGTCTGCGTCGCTGACCCACCGATTTCCGTCGGAGCGGCTCTCCTTCACGGGGGGCCGCTCTTTCGGATGTGCAGAACAACTCCATAGCAGGACGTCCCACCAGCACGACCATCACGAGAACCCGTGCACAACGACGATGCACGGTCTGACACTCAAGAAAAGGAGGACCCATGGAGGGTCCTGAGATCACGTTCGCCGAAGCCACCATCGACAACGGCTCGTTCGGCACCCGCACGGTCCGGTTCGAGACCGGACGACTGGCCAAGCAGGCCGGAGGCGCAGTCGCCGCCTACCTGGACGAGGACACGATGCTCCTCTCCACCACCACCGCCGGGAAGCACCCGCGCGAGGGGTTCGACTTCTTCCCCCTGACCGTCGACGTCGAAGAGCGCATGTATGCCGCGGGCAAGATCCCCGGTTCGTTCTTCCGTCGCGAGGGTCGCCCGTCCACCGACGCGATCCTCACCTGCCGCCTCATCGACCGCCCGCTGCGCCCGACCTTCACCAAGGGTCTGCGCAACGAGGTCCAGGTCGTCATCTCGGTGCTCGCGCTCAACCCGGACGCCCAGTACGACGTCCTCGCGATCAACGCGGCGTCGGCGTCCACCCAGATCTCCGGCCTGCCGTTCTCGGGCCCGATCGGTGCCGTCCGCGTCTCGCTCATCGACGACCAGTGGGTCGCCTTCCCGCAGTTCTCGGACGTGGAGCGCTCCACGTTCGACATGGTCGTCGCCGGCCGTGTCGTCGGCGACGCCGACGACAGCGACGTCGCGATCATGATGGTCGAGGCCGAGGCCACCGACAACACCTGGAACCTCGTCAAGAACGAGGGCAAGACGGCTCCCACCGAGGACGTCGTCGCCGAGGGCCTCGAGGCCTCGAAGAAGTTCATCAAGGTCCTCTGCCAGGCCCAGGCCGAGCTCGCCGCCACGGCCGCGAAGCCGATCCAGGAGTTCCCGCTGTTCCTCGACTACAGCGACGAGCTGTACGCCGTGGTCGAGGCCAAGGTCTCCGAGCAGACCGCTGCGGCCCTCCAGATCGCCGGCAAGCAGGAGCGCGAGGACCGACTCGACGAGATCAAGTCCGAGCTGCACCTCGCCCTCGTGGGTGACGGCGAGAACGTCAAGGGTGAGTACGCGGACCAGTCCAAGGACGTCTCCGCGGCCTACCGCGCCGTCCAGAAGAAGCTCATCCGCCAGCGCATCATCACCGACAAGGTCCGCATCGACGGCCGTGGGCTCGCGGACATCCGCGCGCTGTCGGCCGAGGTCGAGGTCCTGCCGCGCGTGCACGGTTCCGCGATCTTCGAGCGCGGCGAGACGCAGATCATGGGCGTCACGACCCTCAACATGCTCCGCATGGAGCAGCAGCTCGACACGCTGTCGCCGGTGACGCGCAAGCGCTACATGCACAACTACAACTTCCCGCCGTACTCCACCGGTGAGACCGGTCGGGTCGGTTCGCCGAAGCGCCGCGAGGTCGGTCACGGAGCGCTCGCCGAGCGTGCGCTCATGCCGGTGCTGCCGACGCGTGAGGAGTTCCCCTACGCGATCCGCCAGGTCTCCGAGGCGCTCAGCTCCAACGGCTCGACCTCGATGGGCTCGGTCTGCGCCTCGACCCTGTCGCTCCTCAACGCCGGTGTGCCGCTGCGCGCCCCGGTCGCGGGCATCGCCATGGGCCTCGTCACCGCTGAGGTCGACGGAGCGACGCAGTACGCCGCCCTCACCGACATCCTCGGCGCCGAGGACGCGTTCGGCGACATGGACTTCAAGGTCGCCGGCACCCGCGAGTTCGTCACGGCCATCCAGCTCGACACCAAGCTCGACGGCATCCCCGCCGACGTGCTCGGCGGCGCGCTGACCCAGGCCCGTGAGGCCCGTCTGCACATCCTCGACGTCATGAACGAGGCGATCGACGTCCCGGACGAGATGAGCCCGTTCGCTCCTCGCGTCATCTCGGTGACGGTCCCCGTCGACAAGATCGGCGAGGTCATCGGCCCGAAGGGCAAGATGATCAACCAGATCCAGGACGACACCGGCGCCCAGATCTCCATCGAGGACGACGGCACCATCTACATCGGTGCCACCGACGGTCCGTCGGCCGAGGCGGCCCGCGCGGCGATCAACGCGATCGCCAACCCGCAGATGCCCGAGGTCGGCGAGCGCTTCCTCGGTACCGTCGTTAAGACGACGACCTTCGGCGCGTTCATCTCGCTGCTCCCCGGCAAGGACGGTCTGCTGCACATCTCCGAGGTGCGCAAGCTCGTCGGCGGCAAGCGGATCGACAACGTCGACGACGTCCTCGCCGTGGGCCAGAAGGTCCAGGTCGAGCTCAAGGAGGTCGACCCGCGCGGCAAGCTGTCGCTCGCGGCCGTCCTCGCCGAGGGTGACAGCGGCGAGGCCGAGGTCGTGGCGGACGCCCCGACGTTCGACGACGCCCCGGTCGCGCAGGCTGCTCCCGTCGACGGCAGCGACGCGACCGAGTCGACCGACTCCGGCGACTCGGCCGACTCCGGCGACTCGGCCGACTCCGGCGAGGCCACGGACGGTGGCGAGCGCCGTCAGCGCAGCCGTCGCCGTGGCGGCCGTGGCCGTGGCCAGCGCTCCGAGTCCGCGGACGCCTCCGGCGACGAGTGACCCGACACGCGCACGCGTGACGACGGGGCGGCACACCGAATCGGTGTGCCGCCCCGTCGGCGTGCAGGGCGCTCTCCCGGGTGGCCCGCTCCCGGGCGCCGGGGGAGTCAGTCCTGCTCGGGCGGCGCCTCGTGGTGATGGGCGTGCATGGCGCGACGGTAGGAGCCCGGGAGCGAGTCGAGGCGTCGGCGACGGGTGGTGACGAAACGCTCCCACTCGTCCTCGTCCCAGTTGCCGAGACCGGGTTCCCCCGTGGTGGCCACGGAGTTCTCCGCGGCGAAGGCAGCGACGGGAACGGGCTGGATCGCGGCGATGGGGGTGGACCGCGCGAAGCGGACGATCTCGTCACGGGAACGCAGCCTCACCATGACGGGCAACCCGTTGCCGTACCACGCGGTCTCGACCACCCCGTCGACGACGTCATGCGTGTCCGGGGGGACCGGCAGGTTGGGGATCGGCCGCACCAACGACGCCCAACCCGGGGCCGTCCGAACGGTGACCCCGGTGAAGATCTGGAACTCGCGCGGATCCGCCGGGTTCGGGTCGACCAGCGGGACACCTCCGTCGCCGAGGGCCTCACGCAGCTCCTCGAGGCGGTGCTCCGGAACGCCCGCCAGGGCAGCCTCCGTCCCGGGGTGCCGGCCCGGGCGTCCCGAGTCGAGAACCTGCCAGGAGCCGATCCGGCCGTCGTCGTCCATCAGCGCGAACTCGAGACCCTCCTTGACCCAGCGGACGGCGAACGACGTCGGAGGGAACAGCAGCCAGCCGTAGGAGCTGCCGACCGTCACCGGAGGGCACCGCTTCACGGCCTTGGCCGGCAGCAGGTCGCGCAGGATCGCCCGGGTCGGGACGGGCATCGGCCCGTCGGGAAAGAAGTGGTGGAAGCTCACCTCCGGTCCGGTCACGGGCAGCCGCAGCCGGCTGTGACCCGGTGAGGGGGCCACCGCTGGCCCCGGCGAACCGTGGTGCTCTGTCATCGCTCTCCCTTGATCGTTCTGTCGTTGAACGCCTCGTCGACCGCGAGGTCCACCGACCGCGTCGGCCAGGTCGCGGCGAGCAGGGCGATGCCACCGAGGCAGAGCATCGCGCAGATGGCCAGCGCCGTCCGCGGCGCGAGCCTCTCGGAGAGGGAACCGGCCAGCAGGAAGCCCAGCGCCGAGGCGGTCATCGAGGCGGCGCCGGCGAGCCCGATGACGCGCCCACGCAGGTCGGCGGCGACCACGAGGGCGAAGGTCGCCTGGAGCGGCAGCACGAACGCCTGGAGCACGCCGCTGAGGAACCACATCAGCCAGACCGTCGGCAGCCATCCGAGGGTCGGTGGCACGACCGCGGAGAGCACCAACGGGATGGGCATGAGGAGCGCCATCCCGATCATCCTCGAGCTCGCGACCTCGGGCTGCCACCGCCCCACGACGACCAGGCCCGCGACGGCACCGCTCACGGGTGCCGCCATGAGCACCCCACCGAGCCAGGGCGGAAGGTCGTGGCCCAGCACGTAGGGGATCGCGACCGCCTCTGGCGCGACGACCCCCCACATGGCGATGAGGCTGAGCGCGAGGAGCGACACGAGCACGCGATGGTGCGCGAGGTATCGGACCCCCGCGGCGATGTCACGGAAGAACCCGACGATCCCGGGGCTGGGTTCTCCGCTCACCGGGCGCGCCTTGACCGCGACCGCGAAGAGCGCCGCCGACACGAGGAACGTCGCCAGGTCGACGAGGAGCGCACCGCGGACCGAGAGGACGGTGACGATGATGCCCCCGACGGCGAGCCCGATGGCCTGGTTGACCTGTTCGGCGAGGGCGGTGATCCCTCGGGCCCTGAGGAAGGCCCGACGGTCCGCGAACAGGTCCGTCAGGAGGATCTGGACGGAGGCACCGGCCGGGCCGCCGAAGAGCTCGAGAGCGAACAGGAGGGCGAGCAGCACCACCACCGGGCTGCCCTGCCCGACCGCGGCCATGATCGCCACCACGAAGATGGCGCGGACGACGTCCGAACCGACGAGCACGTGCTTGTAGGGGATGCGGTCGGCCAGAGGGCTGAGCAGGCTGCGTCCGAGGATGCTCGGCAGCAGGCTGGCGGCGAAGGTCGCCGCCATCGCGAGGTCGGAGCCGGTCCGTTCCCGCACGACGAAGGCCACGGCGATGCGGGCGATGTAGTCGCCCCACGTGGAGACGCTCAGGGCCAGGAAGGCGGGGACGAAGCCCGGGGTCCGGAAGACCCGCGCGTACGACGGCATGCCCGCCGGCGCGTGCGGGGTCGTCCTCGGGCCCTCCACCGGGGTGACCCTACGTGCCCGTTCACCGGATGCGCGCGCCGTGGTGCGGGGCGGATCCGCGCGCACGGCGACGGGCCGGCATACCCGATCCGTGTGCCGTGAGGTCCCCTGGTGTGGATCATGGTCTCGACACCCGCACTCCGGAGGGACGACGTGGACACGCAGCAGGTCAAGCGGGTGATGCGCGGGCGCTTCGGCGCGCCCCTGCGAGCGGGCTACCACCACGCCGAACGGGCGCAGCTGTCGGTGGTCCGTCGGGTGGACAGGACCCGCTTCGGGGAGGCCACCGAGGCGGAACGGGCCGAGGTCGCGCGACGCGTGACGATGACGGTCAAGACGTTCGAGCGCCCCGAGGTGCTGCGGCGGTGCCTGGCGAGTGCGCGCACCGTCTTCGACGGCCGGATCGTCGTCGCCGACGACTCGCGCGTGCCGGTGACCGGGCTGGGAGCCGGGATCGACGTCATCGCGCTGCCCTTCAACAGCGGCGTCCCCGCGGGCCGCAACGCAGCCCTGGACGCGGTGGGCACCGAGCTCGTCTTCACCACGGACGACGACATCGTCTTCACCGCCGCGAGCGACATCGTCGCCGCGATGAACTACCTGGACGACCACCCGGCCGTCGACCTCGTCGCCCTGTCCCGCGTGGACCTGCCCCGGTGGCGCGCCGTGCACTGGCACGGAGCCGAGGCGCTGTTCCCCGGTGCGGGCGCACCGCTCGTCCCCTTCGGGACGATGATCGGCGACCTGCCCGTGGTGCCGAAGGCGCCCCAGCTCCACCTTGCCCGCACGGCCTCGATCCGGACGGTGAGGTGGGACGAGCGGCTGCGCATGGTCGACCACCGCGACTTCTTCTCACGGGCGAGCGGCAGGATCGTCTCGGTGCAGGCGCAGACCGTGAGGGCGTACCACCTGCGCACCCCGTTCGACCCCTTCTACACCCGCTACCGCGAAGACGTCACCGCCGACCTGCGGACCCTCGGCGAGGTCTGGGGCGGCCGGTCGGCGGACTGACGGAGGGGGGTGCCTCAGGCGGTGCGCGTGGTGCGGGGGACCGGGGTCGGGGCGACCCAGCGCATCTCCATGCTGGTGCGTCCGTCGCGGGTCACGGGGACCCAGCGCAGCGTCAGGCACGCCGGGCCGGTCGCGGTCGTGACGACCTTCTTCATGGCAGCTCCCCCGTCGTTCACCTGATGTTCACCTCATGATAGACGAAAGGTGAACGGAAGGTGAACAACCCGCCGATTCGTCCCCCGCC
The DNA here is from genome assembly GCF_000768695.1 of Knoellia aerolata DSM 18566. Taxonomy (GTDB): domain Bacteria; phylum Actinomycetota; class Actinomycetes; order Actinomycetales; family Dermatophilaceae; genus Knoellia; species Knoellia aerolata. Next base: position 1,918 of record NZ_AVPL01000018.1, on the reverse strand, counting down.
GACCGACGCGCCGGTCGCCGCTAGGCTCACGGCGTGAATGCGAACACGGGCGCTCCCCGCACGGTCTCGGTCATCGGTGCAGCCGGCCGGATGGGCTCGGAGGTCTGCCGGGCGGTGGAGGCGGCCGACGGCCTCGAGCTCGTGGGGCGCTTCGACGAGGGCGACGACCTCGGTGACCTCGCCGGCGCCGACGTCGTCGTGGAGTTCTCCGTCCCGGCCGCCTCGGCCGCCAACGTCGCGCACTGCGTCGACCGTGGTGTGCACGTCGTCGTGGGCACGACCGGGTGGGGCGACGACGCCGTCTCCGACCTGCGAACGCGCCTCGCGCGCCACCCCGAGGTGGGCGTGCTCATCGCCCCGAACTTCGCGATCGGCGCCGTCCTCATGATGGCGTTCGCCCAGAAGGCGGCCCGGTTCTACGAGTCGGCCGAGGTCATCGAGCTGCACCACCCGGACAAGGTCGACGCGCCGTCCGGCACCGCGGCCCGCACCGCCGAGCTCATCGGCCGGGCTCGCGAGGCGGCGGGTCTCGGCGCCGTCCCCGACGCGACCACGGCGGACCCCGACGGTGCGCGCGGCGCGCGCGCACACGGCATACGTGTGCACTCGGTCCGTCTGCGCGGCCTCGTCGCGCACCAGGAGGTGCTCTTCGGGCAGACCGGCGAGATGCTGACGATCCGGCACGACTCGTTCGACCGCGTCTCCTTCATGCCCGGTGTCATCGCCGCGGTCCGCCAGGTCTCCGACCACCCGGGACTCACGGTTGGGCTCGAGCACTACCTCGGCATCTGAGTCGAAGGGTCACGACGCCCCGTATGCCGTCCGGTCACCCGGGGTGTCGTGACCGCTCGACTCGCTCACCAGAGGTGGAGGTCACCGGCGGGCACCCCCAGGGTGGCACCCAGACGGGTGAGCGTGGCGATCCGACGACTGCGCGTGAAGACGTCGTCGGCGAAGAGCTCGAGGAACGTCCAGCCGTCGTCCTCCGCGAGCAGCCGGCGGGAGTGGTCGACGCCGCGCTGGCGGATCGTCGCGTGGTGGGCGCCCTGGTACTCGCCGATCACCCGCTGCCGGCGCCACACGAAGTCGCCCTCGAGCATCCACCCGCCCTCCTCGAACATCACGGGCACGTTGAGCTCGGGTTCGGGCAGGCTGGCACGGTGGAACATCAACCGCGTACGGGTCTCCATCGGGGACCTGACGCCGGGGCGGACGAGCGCCAGCGCCTCGGTGAGCATCACCTTCCCCCGCGGTCGCACGCGGCGGTGGAGAGACTCGGCCATGAGGTGCACGGGCTCCGCCTCCGGATCGGTGCCGAGCAGGTTGGCGACCGCGTCCCCGGCGACGACCAGGTCGTCACGCGTCAGCCCGCGACGCAGCACTTCACCGAGGTCGCACCAGGTGTCGGCGGGGGCGGTCACGCGCAGCCCCAGGTGGTCGCTCACCGCGCGCGACTCCAGCCCGCGGTGGCCGATGCACCCGTCCCGGCGCACCCGACCCCGTCGCGTCGACCACACGACGTCGAGGTCGGACTGGCCCTCGACCCTCGTGGGCAGGGGGAGTCCCCAGAGGATGGCCGCGGTGACGTGGGAGAAGGCGTGGTCCTCACGGCGCATCGCCGCGGCGAAGGCTGCGGCGCGGGCCTGCAGTGACGCCGGCGGTGTGACCACCCGCACCCCGCGGGTGACGACGGTGAGGTCCCCGCGCTCGAGCCTGCTCAGCGGCACACCCGAGTCCCGGGCCAGGTCCCGGGTGATGGGAGCCGTCCGCAGGGGCTCGGGCAGAGGCGCAGGACGCACCGCGCCAGCGTGGCCGCAGCGCCGCTGACCGGTGCCACGTTCTCCACAGCCCACGAACGAGTGGTCACGACACCCCGTGTGCCGTCCCCCCATGCGGGGTGTCGTGACCTCTCGACCCG
>NZ_AVPL01000211.1 GCF_000768695.1 Knoellia aerolata DSM 18566 | reverse complement strand
GAACAACGACTACATTTCGGCGCTGTTCGCGGCGGCGGCGGAAGCGGTGGAAGAGGCGATCGTCAATGCGCTGCTGGCGGCCAATACCGTCAGCGGCAACGGCCATCGGGCGGAAGGGTTGAGCGCCGAACAGCTGGTGACGGCGCTGGAGAAGGCCGGCTGGCGGCGGTAAACAACGCGGGGCGCGGGTTAACGCGCCCTGACCGTCAGGATTCGCCGCCCGGTTTGGGCGTCGGGTAATCGTAATCCAGCTTCAACGGCTCGGCGTAGACGCTGTCCCACAGCTGTTGGTACAGCC
>NZ_AVPL01000205.1 GCF_000768695.1 Knoellia aerolata DSM 18566 | reverse complement strand
CTCGAAATCATCTTTCCGACCTGTGCTGCTCCACGAACATAGCCTCTGCACCTGAACAGGATGGAAGGCCGCATCACCCTCCTATTCACACAATTGCTACTTTTCAAATTGAGCGACCAAATCTCCAGGTTTGTTGAACTTCTACAGGAGATGTATTGTGCTGTACGCAAGATACCATCGACATACAACCTGAGAAGTTAGGATCATGACCCAGCCGCATTCAACACGCCCACCCGCTTACGCACGGAAGACACGGTATGCACATGCGATGAAGCTGCTCTTTACGTTGGGCCTTGCAACACTATGGACTGGCGCCCAAGCCGCCAGTTTTGATTGCAACAAGG
>NZ_AVPL01000017.1 GCF_000768695.1 Knoellia aerolata DSM 18566 | reverse complement strand
CGTCGAGCACGGTCTGGGCGAGCGCGGCCGCGGCCCCGAACCAGACCGCGGCCACCCCGACGCCGCCCCAAGCGAAGCCGGGACGGGAGAGGTACCAGCCGGGCGGACCGACCGGCGTGGCCGGGACGGCGGTGAGGCGCAGGCCGGTGCTGCGCACGGCGGCGAGGCCGCGTGAGACCCACGGTGCGTCGGACCGCTCGACGCCGGGATGGGCGAGGTCGACGGCGAAGGCGCGTCGCCGGTGCTCGTCGACGTGGGCGGTGATGACGGCGTGGCTGACCTCGCCGGCGAGCGAGCACCACGGTTTGGTCCCGTCCAGCGTCCACCCCTGCCCGGACGGGGTGGCGCGAAGGTGCGCGCCGGGTGCGTGGGCGGCATACACCCCCCACGTGCTGCCCGGTGGTGCGCTCACGGCGGGCTCGTCGCCGCCGGCGGCCTGGGCCAGGATCGCGAGCGCGTCGAGGTGCGGTTCGACGACGCGGGCGACCGTGAGGTCCCCCGCGCCGAGGGAGCCGAGGACCCGGAGGACCATCCAGGATCGACGACCCAGCTCCACCGAGACCGGCCCCAGCTCGCGGGCCAGGGCGAGTGCGGCCCCGAGGTCGGGACCCGCCCCACGCGCTGCGGCGACGAGGCCGGCGTCGGCCCAGTCGAGGAAGGAGGTCGCCGTGGCAGACGGCAGGCGGGCCCCTCCCGCCGGGGGTCCGTCGCTCACGCAGCGACCGTCGCGTCGCGTGCGCCAGGGCCCGCCGTGCAGGGATCGGTCATCCTCCGACGGTAGCTGCGTTCCAGCGTGCGTGCCTCACCCCAAAGGGGGGCTGACCGGACCCGGCACGAACCGGAACCGCACCCCGTCCCCCGGGCGCAGCTGCGCCGCCACGGGGACGTCGTCGGGATGGACGACGGCGACCACCGGGTAGCCGCCGGTCACCGGGTGGTCGGCGAGGAAGACCACCGGGTGCCCGTCCGGCGGCACCTGCACCGCACCCTCGACCATCCCCTCCGAGGGCAGCTCACCCTCGCGCACCCGGGTGAGCGGCGGTCCGTCCAGCCGCACGCCGACCCGGTCCGAGGACGGCGTGGCCTCGAAGCGGGCGGAGCCCAGCAGCTCGAGCGCCTCGGGGGCGAACCAGTCGTCGCGGGGCCCGCGGAGGAGTCGCAGCACCGGCTCGACCGGCCACGAGCGGCCCGGCACCACGTCGACGCCGGGGACCGGGGCGGTCGGACGGCCCACGGCGAACCGGACACCGTCCGTCACCGGCGGTGGGCCCAGCCCGGAGAGCACGTCCGTCGACGCGGACCCCAGCGCGCGGTCGCAGACCAGTCCGCCACGCACGGCGAGGTAGGTGCGCACGCCACGAGACGGCATACCGATCTCGAGGGTCTCCCCCGCGGCGACGGTGATCGCGGCGTGCATCGCACCCGGTCGACCCTCGAGGGTCAGCCGGGCCGGGGCGCCGGTGAGGGCGACGGTCACCGAGTCGTGGGCGCGCAGCGTCAGGCCACCGAAGGTGAGCTCGAGGGCGGGGGCGTCCTCGGGGTTGCCGACGAGCCGGTTGGCCAGACGGAGGCTGGGGCGGTCGACGGCACCCGAGCGACCCACCCCCAGGTGCGCGTGGCCGGGCCGGCCGAGGTCCTGCACGGTGGTCAGCGCTCCGGCGAGGACGACCTCGATCACGAGGAGGCCTCGGTGAACCGCACGCGGGTGCCCGGGGTGAGCAGGGCCGGCGGGTCCCGGTCGAGGTCCCACAGGGTCACGTCCGTCCGACCGATGAGCTGCCAGCCACCGGGCCCTTCGCGAGGGTAGATGCCGGTGAACTCCGCTGCGAGAGCGACCGATCCGGCGGGGACCCGGGTGCGTGGCGTGGCCCGCCGGGGGACGTCGAGGCCCCGGTCGCTGCCGACGACGTAGGCGAAGCCGGGGGCGAACCCGGTGAAGGCGACCCGGTGGTCCGCGGCCAGGTGGCGCCGCACGACCTCGTCCCTGCCCATGCCGGTCAGCTCGGCCACGTCGTCGAGGTCGACCCCGTCGTACGTCACCGGGATGACGACCTCACGTTCCTGCCCGGACCGGGGCGGCAGCCCGGTGTCGAGGTCGGTGACCGCCGCGGCGACCGTCGCCCAGGACGTCGTGGGCCCGAAGGTGAGCAACACCGTCCGAGCGGCCGGCACGACGTCGACGACACCGTGCGGCCGCTCGGCGTCGAGGGCGCGGTGCAGGGCCATGACCTCCTCGAGGTCGTCGCACTCGACGAGCAGGCCGTGCAGGCCCACGGGCCGAAGGCTCCTCATGGAGGGTCGGCGAACGGACGGACCGTGATCCCGGCGTCGGCCAGCGACCGCCGCACCGCCCGCGCGATGTCGACGGCGCCCGGGGTGTCGCCGTGGACGCAGATCGACTGTGCCGCAACGCGGATGGTCGACCCGTCCACCGCGGTGACCGTGCCGTGGCGGACCAGCTGCACGCACCGCCGGGCGACCTCCGCGGGGTCCTCCAGGACCGCGCCGGGCTCGCGCCGCGACACGAGCAGCCCGTCCGGCGTGTACGCCCGGTCGGCGAAGGCCTCGGACACGGCGGCGAGCCCCGCGTCGCCCGCCGCCCGGAGCAGCTCGGAGCCGGCGAGCCCGACGAGGGCGAGGGAGTCGTCGAACAGGGCGACGGCCTCGGCGATGGCGTCCGCGGTGACGGGCGTGACGGCGGCGGCGTTGTAGAGCGCCCCGTGCGGCTTGACGTAGCGGACCCGGGTCCCGGCCACCCGGGCGAAGGCGTCCAGCGCCCCGATCTGGTAGATCACCTCGTCGACCAGCTCCGCAGGATCGACCTCGATGTGGCGACGACCGAAGCCGGCGAGGTCACGGTGTCCGACCTGCGCCCCGATCGCGACTCCGCGCTCCGCGGCCGAGGCGCAGACGCGTCGCAGGATGCTGGGATCGCCGGCGTGGAAGCCGCACGCGACGTTGGCACTGGTGACGAGGTCGAGCATCGCGTCGTCGTCGCCGAGGGTCCACCGGCCGAAGCCCTCGCCGAGGTCGCTGTTGAGGTCGACCGTGTGCGTCATGCCTGCATCCTCCGCCCCGCTGGGGTGCGGTGTCGCGGAGGTCATCCGGGCCGCCCCGGTGTCGGGTACGGGGTGAGGAGCTGGTCGACCGGCGCGTGGTCGTCGGTGAGCACCATGGCGTCGCCGACCCAGGTGTCGAGCTCAGCGCCCGCGAGGAGGCGCCAGTCCGGGACGCGACCGCCCAGGCGGTCCCCGAGCGCGGCGCCGTCCACCGGCGCCTGCGACGCGACGACGACGACGTTGCCGCCGGCCCCCGCCTCACCCTCGAGCACGTCGGTGCCCGCAAGCAGCACGACGTGGTCGAAGACGGTCCGCAGCGTCGCGATCTCGGCCCGGACGAAGTCCATGGGTCCGAAGTCGATGAGGTTCGCGGCATAGAGGCCGCCGGGACCCAGCACGCGACGCACCTCGGTCATGGCCTCGCGGGTCGTGAGGTGCCACGGGACCGACACCCCACCGAACGCGTCCCCGACGACGAGGTCCTGGCTGGCGGCCGCGATCCGCTCGACGCCCAGACGACCGTCCTCGATCCGCACGTCGAGGTCGGGTCCGGTCTCGAGGCCCAGCCGGTCGACGTCGACGTCGAGCACACCGGCGTCGATCTCGGAGACGACGCTCCTCGTGCCCGGCCGCACCTCCGCGAGGTAGCGCGGGAGGGTGAGCCCGCCCCCGCCGAGGTGGTAGGCGGTGAGGGGTTCGGTCGCCGGGAACGCGGTGTCCGCCACCGACGCCAGCGCGGCGATGTAGTCGAACTCGAGGTGGGTCGGGTCCGCCAGGTCGACGTAGGAGTGCCGGAGCCCGTCGAGGACGAGCACCCGCCCGGTGGGGCGGTCGTCGTCCTGGACGACCCGGGCGCAGTGGTAGACCGTCTCGACGTCGCAGCTGCCCGGACCCCAGACGGCGCCGAGCAGGCCCGGGACCACGAGCAGGGCCGGCGGGGCCGTCCGCACCAGCCCGGACCGGCCGCCGCGACCGAGCCGGGCCCCGACGACCACGCCGGCGAGGACGAGCACCACGCCGAGGCCCACGAGGATCGCGCTCACGGGGAACGCGGTGACGAAGACGAAGCCGGTGAGGACCGTCCCCGCGATGGCGCCGAGGGTGCCCACGCCGGAGAGCCCGCCGACGACGCTGCCGGTCCGGGCGAGGTCGGTGAGGCGGAGCGTCGCCACGATCGGCGAGATCGCCGAGAGCAGGGCGCCCGGGACGAAGATGGCCGCGGCGGCGAAGAGGAAGACCCCCGCGCCGGCGACCTCCCCACCCCCGCGCACGACCACCGGCATGAGCGCCACGCACGCGCCGGACGTCGCGAGGAGCGGCCCCAGGAGGCGCCGGGAGTCGGTGCCGTCGGCGACGCGCCCACCCACCCAGGCACCGGCCGCGATCGCGGCCAGGGCGACGCCGATGACGAGCGTGCTGGTCTCGAGGGTGAGCCCGAGGTAGGGCGCGAGGAGGCGCAGGGCGACGAGCTCCACGACGAGGACGGCGGCGCTCGAGCCGAAGACGAGGGCAGCCGCGGTGCGCGCGCTCAACGGCTCGCCGCCATGGAGGCTGTCGGCGCTGCTGGCGCCACCGGCGTCCGGCTCGGGTCCGGAGCGGGTGTCGTCCTGCGCGTCGAGGTCCACCCGCGCATCCTCGCGCACCCCCACAGCGGATCCGCAGCCGAATCGCAGCGACGCGCACGACCGGTCACCGCGCAGCGGACCTCTAGGGTCGGTCCATGCGCTGGCGCAACGGTCCTCACGGCTACGGGCGGGTCTCCAAGATCCTGCACTGGGTGACGGTGCTCGCCCTGAGCGCCCAGTTCGTCGTGGGCTGGAGCATGGAGGCCGACGACGGCGCGTTCGCGGCCCAGGAGGCTCGCCTGGAGCAGCTCGAGGATCGGGCCGACAGCCTCGAGGGCGACGCCCGGGACGCCGCTCGCGACGAGGTCGCCCGGCTCGAGGACGAGCTGGAGGCGCGCAGCGACCGTGCCGACGACGAGTTCGTCCGGGACTCGCTCCACCGGCCGACCGACCCGTCGCTGCCCCTCGCGCACGTCGCTCTCGGCCTGCTCGTCCTCGCTCTGGGCATCGCCCGGGTCCTGTGGCGGCGTCACGGGCTGCCGCCGTGGGCCGAGCACCTGGGCCCGGCGGCGAGGCGCATCTCGGCCGTGACCGAGAAGGTGCTCATCGGCCTGCTGTTCGTCATCCCCCTCACCGGACTGCTGCTCCTCGAGGTGGGGAGCCACTGGCTCGGTGTCCACGTCGCCGCACACCTGCTGTTCTTCGCCGCCATCGCGGTGCACGTCGGCCTCATGCTCGGGCACGCCCGGCAGGGCCAGCTCCGCCGCATGCTCTGAACGCGGTTGCTGCGCTGCTCGTGCCGGACCGCGTCAGCAGTGGACCGGGTAGGTCTTCCTCTCCACGCTGTCCCATCGCCTCAGCCGGGTCGCGGAGCCGTCCAGGCCGGGCGTCCGCAGCAGCGACAGTGCCGCACCCAGATCACCCATCGGTATGCCGCGTGCGAGCGTCACGTGGGGCACCCACCTGCCCGGGGTGGTGAGCGGGCTGGGGGCGGCGCGGCTCGCGGCGACGACGGTCGCGTGGAGCTGGAGCAGCATGGCGTCGGCGACGACGAGGCGGGCGAGGACGAGCCGTCGTCCGGGGAACGCGATGACCGGCCCGAGCCGCACGGTCACCGGGACCAGGCCCGTGAGGGACGCCCCGACCTCCTCGTCGGACGCCGGCAGGTCGTCGGTGGCGAGCACCGTGATGTGGGGGGCGTTCGTCCCCCCGGTGTGGTCGGCCTGGCTCGGCAGCCCGGCCCGGCTGAGCGTCAGCCACTCCCGCCGCACCGCGTCATCGGTGTCGTCGTCGAGGAGCAGCTCCAGCGCCTGCATGTGCCCATCGTGGCCCACCGGCCCACCGCCTCGGTGGGACCGGGGCCGGGACCGGTTCCGGGCGCGGGCGGGTCCGGGCGGGTCCGGGCGCGGGCGGGTCCGGGCGCGGGCGGGTCCGGCAGGGAGCGAGGGCTGGAGGTCAGCCCTCGTCCGGGCTGAGCGACACCTCGACCATGATCTCGCTCGCGATCTCCTCGAGGTCGGTCTGCACGAGCGCGAGGTCGACGTCCCGCGGCACCGTGACGACCGCACGGGCGTCGAAGAGGCGCCCGCCCGCCATCGGTGCGTCGCGGGTGACACTCTCGAGCGAGGCGACGCTGAGACCGTGGCGGGCCAGGACGCCGGACACGGCACCGACGATGCCCGGGCGGTCGTTGCCGAGGAGCTCGATGCGCACGTGCCGGAGGTCGTCCGGGTCGGCGGCCTCGCCGGGGCTGGGCGTCGACCCCGAGTGCACGGACACGTCGAGGAGCCCCTCGAGGGGCGCCAGGGCGGCACGCAGGGCATCGGCCCGGTCCTCGGGCACGGTGACGAGGACGATGCCGGCGAACTTGCCGCCGAGCTCGCTGAGATGGCTGCGCTCCCAGTTGCCGCCGCCCTCCGCGATGACGTCGGCGAGGGCCTTGACGAGTCCGGCGCGGTCGTCGCCGATGACGGTGAGGACGAGAGTGGTCACGCTCGATCGTAGCCGGGCAGGGCGCTCCTGCCACCCCTAGGGAGGTAGTCCGGCGCGGTCACCACGCCTAGGTTCGAGACAGCTCGGGCTCGGCGCCCGACATCTCCGAGGCGCGACGCCCGGACTGCGCGAGGAGCCACCGATGACCCTGACCCACACCCTCTCCGACCCGACCGTGACGGACGAGGACCGAGGCCCGCTGGCCGAGGTGCGCACGTGGGTGCGCAGCGCGCCCGAGCCCTTCCCCGGTGCCCGCGTCGCCGTTGACGGACCGGACGTCCGTGTCGTGACGACCGGCCGGCTGGGCAGTCCCAACAGCAGCTTCGACGTCTACGGCGCCGTGCGGGAGCTCACTGCCCAGAACGCCGTCGACGGCGGCTCCCGCTCCCTCCTCGCCCTTCTCGAGGGTCCTCTGTCGGTGAGCGAGCGCTCCCTCGAGGACCGGCTGTGGCACACGCTGCAGCACCTCAGCGACTTCGACGACGGTCCGTGGGACGACACCGTGGTGAGCGCCCTCGAGGCGGCCGACCACGCCTTCGCCCTGGCCGGGGACGCCTGGTCCGTCGAGCTGCTGCACCCGCAGTCGCCCGAGGCCGCCCGTCGTGCGCCGTGGCCCGTTCTCGTCGTCCGGCCCCTGACCACCTCGCGCTGACCGGCACGGGTCGCCGTCGCCTCCCGCCACGGTGACGTCCACGGCGGGCGCTTGCCGGCCGGCTTTCGCCCTCCCTGCCGGGATCGCCCTCGGGCTGCGCGGTCTGCGTCGCCAGGTGCGCGGCGGCACGTGGTCCGGCGTCGGCGAGTCGGTGGGCCCGTCCGTCACGCGGTCCTCACCGGGCGATGAGGTGTGCGGCATGAAACGGGTCGGGATGGGCGCGCACGCCGAGGGCTGGGCGCCATCGCGCTGGCGCACGTCGGGCTCCCCTGTCTTCACGTACCCGCTGACGTCGTCCCTGATCTGACCTGTGCACTGCTGCGCTGAGCCGCAGCAGTGCAGCCGGCTGACCCCCGCCCCGCCCGCCCCTCGCGCGGCACTGTGCGCTGCTGCGCTGAGCCGCAGCAGTGCACACCCTGACCGCGTCGCGACTGTGCACTGCTGCGCTGGGGTGCAGCAGTGCACAGCGGTGGGGCGGGGTTCGCGTGCTGCGCTGGGGCGCAGCAGTGCACAGGGCCGTCCACAACGACGTGCGGGCGCCGGCGACCGAGCGCGGCGCCGAAAACAGAGCGCGGCGCCGAGGACCGAGCGGCTCCCACCGGCCCGGATGACATTGCCGACATCCTCGCCGCGCCCGTCACGAAGATCTCCCACACGCCCTCGGGACTCAGCCACGACGACGTGGCCGGGCTCCTCTTCGGCCGGACGACGTCGCTCTGCCATCGGCGCGACCAGGTCCGGCTGCGACCCGGGTCGACAGTTCCCCTCGAAGCCATCGTGCCGGCCTACCGCCGCGTCGGCTCCGGCCACACGCTCGGCAACGCCATCGTGTGTCCCTCGACCTCGCCGGCCCGAGCCGGGCTCCCGACGCCTTGGCAGGCCGGGCACCAGAACATCCGTTGCAGCCCCATCCGCTGCGCCTGCACCGTCGTGCCGCACACGGGGCACGGACGCCCGGCCCAGCCGTAGACGGCATACCTCTTGGGCCATCGAGGCACCCGCTCGCCGCGCACGAGTACCTCGCGCGCAGCCACCATCTGCGCCTCGTCCGTGACGATCCAGCGGGCGCCCAAGCCCAGCGTCATGAGGTCGACGGCGTCCTGCCAGAGCGCGCCGAAGGTGTCGTCGTCGATGTCGCGGCCCGGGGTGAACGGGTCGAGCCGGGCACGGTGGAGCAGTTCGGCACGGTAGACGTTGCCGATGCCGGCGATGACCTTCTGGTCGATGAGGAGGGCGCCGACGGGCCGGCGGGAGGCCTGGATGCGCCGGCGCGCGAGGTCCGGCTCGGCGTCCGCGCGCAGCGGGTCCGGCCCGAGTCGCGCGCGCAGCGCGAGGACCCCGTCGCCGTCGAGGAGCTCGCAGACCGCGGGGTCGGTGAGCTCCCCGAGGTGCGTCGCCGACAGGAGCCGCCACGAGACGTTGCCGTGAACGGGCGGTTCGGTCCGCGGGAAGTCCCCGTCCAGTGCACGCGTGTGCCGGCGGACGGAGACCGCGCCGTCCATGGCGAGGTGGAGGTGGGCGGTGAGCTCGACGCCGACCGCCGAGACGAGCAGGTGCTTGCCCACGGCCTGGGCGTCGGCGACGACCCGACGGTCGAAGACCTCGGCGGCGAACTCACCGTTGGGTGAGCACGACCGCACCGGCTGGCCGACGAACTGGCGCAGGCGCCCGGCGATGCCGTGGACGGCGTGTCCCTCGGCCACGCTCAGTCCCCGTCCGCCCGCTTGACCTCGCTCGCGAGCCTGAGGACGACCCTCCCGTCGTCCGGCCCCCGCGCCCACGTCACCCTCGTTCCGCCGCGCATCGCCATGGACCCAGCATGGTCCACGCCACCGTCAGCCGGCCCGTCAGCGCGACCGAAGGCCCACCGGCCGCCCACCCCAACGGGGGTGGTGGGGCGGTCACCGGCCTGCCTACGGTCACGGGGTGACGATCCGACCCTCACCCGACGACGTGCTGACCCAGATGAAGGAGTGGGTGCTGGACCCCGAGTACCCCTGTCTGGGAGCGCGTGCGGTCTTCAACCGCGACCGAGCGCACGTCGTCACCACGGGCCGGCTCGGGAGCGCGGCGAGCAGCCTCGACGTCCACCGGGCCCTGCGCGAGTTCGGGGAGTCGGCCGACCCCGACGACGGCTTCACGTCGCTGTTGGCGGTGTTCGGCGGGACCCCGCCTGCCACCGAGCGCGCCTTCGAGGACGCCCTGTGGCGCACCCTGCAGCACCTCTGCGACTTCGACGACACCCCGTGGAACCCCGAGGTCTCGAGCGACCCCGACGACGTCGACTTCTCCTTCAGCATCGGGGGCACCGCGTTCTTCGTCGTCGGCCTGCACCCCCACGCGTCCCGGATCGCTCGGCGCGCGCCGTGGCCGGTGCTGACGTTCAACCTGCACGCGCAGTTCGAGCAGCTCAAGCAGTCGGAGCGCTACGGGCACATGCGCGACGCGATCCGTCAGCGGGACGCCGAGCTGCAGGGCTCGGTCAACCCGATGGTGGCCGACCACGGCACCATCTCGGAGGCCCGCCAGTACTCCGGCAGGGCGGTGCCCGACTCCTGGCAGGCCCCCCTGACGGTCGAGGACGACCGCGACCCGGCATCCTCGACGTCATGACCCTCGACCGCCAGCCCGGCTTCTCGCGCCTCGCGCCGCAGACCGGCACCCACGTCCGACTCGAACCCGGCGACGTCCTCACCATCGTCGACCCCAGCGGAGTGCAGGTGAGCGACCTCTACTGCGTCGCCGCCGACGACGTCGCCGAGACGCTCTCGTCGGGACGTTCGATCGACTTCGAGAACACGATCCGGTTCACGACCGGTGGCCGGCTCTGGAGCAACCGCAGCCGGCCGATGCTCACCATCGTCGAGGACACGTGCGGGACCCACGACTTCCTGCTGACTCCGTGCAGCCAGCAGACCTTCGACATCCTCTACCCGGACCTCGGCGGCGCACCGCACCCGAGCTGCTTCGCCAACCTCGTCGGCGCGCTCTCACCCCACGGGGTCGGGCCCGACCAGGTCGGCACGACGCTCAACATCTTCATGAACGTCTGGGCCGACGGCGACGGCGAGCTGCACATCGGCCCTCCGCCGAGCCGGGCGGGCGACCGCTTCTCGGTCCGGGCCGAGATGGACCTGCACGTGGGGATCACCGCCTGTTCGGCGGAGAAGTCCAACGGTGGGGTGTGCAAACCGATCGACTGGTCGGTGACGCGGGCGGGCGGGGCATGACGGGCACCTTCGGTGACGGTGTTCGGGGATGGCTCACACGAGGAGGTTGAGCACCAGCGTCAGCAGGATCGAGAGGACGATGGAGACGGCGATCATGGTGAGGCAGCCGGCGGCGCCTCCGACGGGACGGATCTGCAGGGGGCTCATGGGGTCCAACCCTCGCACGGCCGGGGTGCGGTCACTCCACCCCGATGGGCGGCCGCTGCCGGTCGCTCCTTCTCGAGGGGCGCGAGGCGGGGCCCGACCCCCGGGGCGGGTCTAGGGTCCGACTCATGCCCCGGACCGAGTCATCGAGCAGCCGACGCCAGGTCATCGTGGACGTGCTCCGGGAGTCGTTCGGTGAGGCGATGGCCGCCGAGCCCACGGCATACCGGGCGAAGTTCCGAAGCATGGCCCACGACCCGCACTCGTTCTACCGGGGTGCGGCCGGGGTGTTCTACCGCGACGTCACGCGGATGGACGCGCCCTACGTCGACGACCGGTCCTCGCGGATCTGGGTCCACGGGGACCTGCACGTCGAGAACTTCGGCACCTACCTCAACGCGGGTGGGCGGCTCGTGTTCGACGTCAACGACTTCGACGAGGCCTACCTCGGTCACTTCACGTGGGATCTGCTGCGCTTCTCGACGTCGCTCGCGGTGCTGGGGTGGCAGAAGGCGCTGCCGGACGAGACGGTCCGCGGGCTCATCGAGGGCTACCTGCGCGCCTACCTGCGGCAGGTCAACCACTACCGCGACGTTCCCGGCGACACCGACTTCGCCCTGCGCCTCGACAACGCCCGCGGTCCGGTCCTGGCCGCGCTGCGCAAGGCCCGCGAGGTGCGCCGGGTCGACCTGCTGGACACCCTGACCACCGTCGAGGACCACCAGCGCCTCTTCGTCGCCACGGGCGGGGCCCGGCGCATCGGGAAGGCCGAGCGGTCCACCGTCATGGACGCCTTCGAGCGCTACCTCGAGACGATCCCCGAGGACAAGCGCAGCCGCACCCCGGTCTTCTACGACGTGCGCGACGTCGTGGCCACCGTCAGCCACGGCATCGGCAGCGCGGGCATGCCCTCCTACACGCTGCTGCTGGAGGGTCACAGCCAGGCGCTGGAGAACGACGTCCTCGTCGAGATGAAGCAGGCCAGCATCCCGGTGCTGCGCAGGTTCGTCGACAGCGCGGACGTGGAGGCCGCCTTCGAGCACGAGGCCCACCGCACGGTGGTGAGCCAGCGGGCGCTGCAGGCGCACACGGACGCACTCCTCGGTCACACGACGATCGACGGGGTCGGGTTCGTCCTCTCCGAGATCTCCCCGTACGAGGTCGACCTCGCGTGGCACGACCTGTCCGAACCGGACGAGATCGGCATCGTCGTCCGCCAGCTCGGCCAGGCGACGGCGAAGATCCACTGCGCCTCCGACGAGGACAGCGACCAGGAGCTCGTGGACTTCCAGGTCGAGGAGGCCGTCGCCGGCTCGGTGGAGGGGCGGCGCACCGAGTTCACGGCGTGGGTGGTCCAGCGGGCGATGGCGTATGCCGGCCAGGTCCGGACCGACCACGCGCTCTTCGTCGAGGCCTTCAGGGACGGCGGACTGGGCATCGAGGCGGTCTGAGCCGGCGCCCGGCGTCAAGCCGAGTGCACCGTCCCCGGGCGAGATCCGGGCGATATCCGGGCGAGGTCCGGGCAAGGCCCGGGAATAGGATCCGACGCTGCGGCTTTGTTCGATGACATGACCTCCTCCGCACGCGCGACCGACCTGCTCGCCCTCCACCGAGCCCCCGAGCTCCTCACCATGGTCAACGTCTGGGACGCGATCAGCGCGAAGACCGTCGCCGCCGTGACCGGCACCAAGGCCCTGGCGACCGCGAGCCACTCGATCGCCGCCACCCTCGGCTACCCCGACGGGGAGGTCATCCCGGTCGAGGAGATGATCGACATGTGTCGTCGGATCGTCGACGCGACCGACCTGCCCGTCAGCGCCGACCTCGAGGGGGGCTACGGAGACGCACCCGACACCGTCCGTCGTGCCATCGGGGCAGGGATCGTCGGCGCCAACCTCGAGGACCAGATGAAGCCGCTGGCCGAGGCCGCCGCCCAGGTCGAGGCCGTGATGGCCGCGGCCGCCGACGAGGGTGTGCCCGACTTCGTGCTCAACGCCCGGACCGACGCGTTCCACCTCGGCCGCGGCCGCGACCGCAGCGAGGTCCTCGCGGAGGCGGTCGAGCGGGGCCGGGCCTACCTCGACGCCGGCGCCCCCGCCGTGTTCGTGCCGGCGATCCTCAGCGAGGAGGAGATCGTCACGCTCGTCGACGCGTTCGGCCCGCAGCGGCTCACGACCATCGCGATTCCCGGTACGCCGTCGCTCGCCCGCCAGCAGGAGCTCGGGGTGGCCCGCGTCTCGCACGGTCCCCTGTCCCAGAACGTCGCCCTCACCGCGCTGCAGGAGCTGGCCGAGGAGGTCGCGCGCGGAGGCGGCGTCCCCTCGTCGATGCGCATCCTCAACTAGCCGTTCCCCGCTCCGCGCTGCGGCGTCAGCGCTCCGGCGTCAGCGCTCCGGCGTCAGCGCGAGGTGGGGGAGGACGAGGACCTCACCGGCCAGGGACGGCGTCCCGGACGCGTCCGCGCCCTCCCGCGAGAAGACGCGCCGGTCGCGGCGTCCGGTCGCCGGTGGTCACTCGCCGGCCGTGCCGTATGCCGCGCACGGGAGCCGCCGGTGCCGGCGTCGAGAACACCGGGCCCATCCCGAGGCCGGCGGCCAACCCCACGCTGAGGCGTCGTAGGACCTCGGCACGACGTGGCACGGGGGACGGTCGCGAGGTCGTGGGGGCCATGGTCGTTCCTTTCGTGGTGGGACCACCGACGATCCCGGCCCCGGCCACCCGCTCGCGTCGGGGACATCCCCCATCTCGGGAGGCATCGCCACGATCCCTCGGGGTCGAGCACGTCGCGCCGGCGGCCGCCACGCGCTGACCACCCTCCTAGGGCGCTTCGGTCGCGTCGTCCGCGCGGGCGAACGAGCGCGCCAGCTCGGTCCTCGACCGGAGCCCGAGCTTGCGCAGCACCGCTCCGACGTGGTGTTCGACCGTCTTCGGGCTGAGGAACAGCGAGGCCGCGACCTCGCGGTTGGTCAGCCCCGTGGCCACGAGGAGGGCGACCCTCGTCTCCTGGGACGTGAGCGGCTCCCCCGTCCCCTCGCGCGTCTGCAGACGCTCCCCGGTGGCCGCGGTCTCCGCGGCGGCCCGCCCGGCCCACAGGGTCAGGCCCATCGCCTCGAACTCACGCTGGGCCGTCCGGAGGTGCGTCCGGGCGTCGACTCGGCGGCCGCCCCGGCGCAGGCGCATCCCCAGGATCAACCGGGTCCGGGCGGACTCGAGGCGGTCCGTGCGGGGGTCGTGGAGGGACAGTGCCTGCTCGAGCGCCTTCTCGGCGCGACCGAGGTCGTCCGCGACCAGACCCTCGCACCGGCTGACCATGGCGGCCACCGGGGGGATCTGGGCCTGCGGTCGCCCCTGCACGACGTCCCGGAAGCGGGCGGTCAGCGCTCGCGCGTCCTCGTCCCGGCCCAGCCCGACGTACGCCTCGACGAGGTCCGGGGCCACGCCCAGGGGCTCGAGGTACGCGCCCACCCCCTCGAACCGGGCGATCTGGTCCTCGAGGACCACCACCACCGTCTCGAGGTCACCGGCGCACAGCGCACACGTGGCGACGATGCGCGCCAGGTGCGGTGGCATCGGGTCGAAGCCGTTCGCGGCGACCACCGCGCGGGCGCGGAGCAGGTGTCGACTCGCCTCGTCGTGCGCTCCGCGGTAGGCGCTCTCGAGGGCCATGACCTCCGAGGCAGTCCCGACGTCGAGGCGCAGGTCCAGCGCCTCGAGCAGCTCGACCGACTCCCCGGCGGCGGCGTAGGCGCGGACGTGGTCGCCCATCCACGCCAGGCCCATCGCATAGAGGGCCAGACCACCGGCGAGCACACCGAGCGCGCCCTGCTCACGGGCGCGGCCGATGCGTCGTTCGGCGTACGGGAGCGCCGGCAACGGGTCCATGAGCCACCGGGAGATGAGGAGCGACGTGACGAGGTGACGCGGGTCGTCCCGCAGCCGATCGTCGGACTCCGCCACAGAGGTCGCGTGGTGAAGCAGGCCTGCTCCCACGTCGGGGTGGCCGTCGACCACCCGCGCCGCCCCGAGGACGTACGACGCGAGCATGTCCTGCTCCGGACGGTCTCGGTCAGCGACCGCAGCGGCCCGCTCGGCGGCCACGAGCATGCCGGCGGTGTCGTCGAGCAGGTGGCAGACGCCGAACAGCTCGACCAGCACGCGGAGCAGGACGTCGCCGCTGGCAAGCTCTGCCGCCTGCGCCAGCCTGCCCTTCGCCGCGGTGAGGGTGCCGTGGGCCTGTTCGAGAGTCCCGAGGACGAAGAGAACGTGTGCGCGAGCTGCCGGGCCGGCGTCGGAGGCCAGCACCTCCGCAGCGAGCTGACGAGCCCGCGCGGAGTCACCGGCCACGAAGGCGTCCTCCGTCGCGACCGCCAGCCACTCGCCGCGCTGCGAGGCGTCCGGAGTGAGCCGTGCGGCACGCTCGATCGCCCGCGAGGCGGCACCCGGGCCGTGCCGTGCCCGTTCCTCCTCCGCCACGGCCGCCAGCTGGTCGGCGAGCGCCGGGTCATGTCCTGTCGTCGCCTCGGCACGGTGCCACACACTCACGGCGCCATCGGTGACTGCTGCCAGGGCGGCGTGGGCGGCGCATCGTTCGCGTCCGGATGCTCGCACCCACGCGGTCGACCGCAGCAGCGGGTGCCGGAAGACCAACGCGCCCGGCGCGAGGTCGAGGACGTCCGCCGCGTCCGCGATGCACACCTCGGCGTCCAGCCCCAGCTCCGCCAGGGCCGTGAGGACGGGCCCCGCAGTCCCGTCGAGGTTCGCGGCGCACACGACGACCGCCTGCCACGCGTCGGGTGGGAGAGCCGCGAGCCGGTCCGAGTACACCGTCCGGAGACGCTGCGGCACTGGGAGCGTGGCGGGTAGGGGGGCGGCTCCCGCCCGTTGCGCCCCGTCCAGCACGCGTCGACACTCGCGCAGGGCCAGGGGGTTCCCCCCGGTCTCGGCCACCAGCCGGGCGGCGACGTGGTTCGCGACCCCGGGGCCGAGCAGCTCGCGCGCCGACCCGGGCGTCAGGCCGGCGAGGTCCAGCACGTCGACGTCAGCGAGACGAAGCGGCAGCGCGACGTCCTCGCGGATGCCCAGCGCGGTCGCCACGCGGTCGTGGCCCAGACGACGGGCAGCGAACATGAGGGCGTCGACTGACCCCACGTCGAGCCACTGCACGTCGTCGAGCAGCAGGAGGACCGGGTGCTGCACCGCCGCGGCGGCGAGCAGGCTCAAGGTCGCAGCGCCCACGAGGAAGCGGTCGCCGGATCCGGCGCGCGCCCGACGCCATCCGAGCACGGCCGCCAAGGCCTCCGCCTGCGCGCTGGGAACCGAGGGTAGGAGGTCGCGGAGGGGGCGCAGGACCGCGAGGAGGCCACCCCCCGACAGACCCGTCTCGGCCTCGACACCGCTGACCCCCAGCACGGTCCAGCCGTCGTCCCTGGCGCGCGCTGCCAGGACCTCCAACAGGTGCGTCTTGCCGCTCCCCGCCTCGCCCCGCACGACCGTGATCGCCGGACGACCCCCGCCTGCATCAGCGAGCAGCCGTGCCAGATGGTCCATTTCGACGTCACGGCCGACCGTCACCCTCCCGGCACCGACCTCATGGCTGAAGATCGCCATGAACCGCACGGTACTCCGGCGTCCGTCGACTCGTCCCCGCTCTCGTCGCCCTGACCGTTGACGTCCGATCCCGTGGCCGCCGCGGAGTGTCGACGCCAGCAGCGCCTGTCCGTGGCTTCAGGCGGGACTGGAAGGTGCGTCCGGTGGACGTACTGGCTCTGCACAGTGCCGATCCTGCGGTCCTGAGAGGATGCTCGGCATGACGGTCGCCCGGTCCGCGTTCCTGTTCGCCTTGGCCGCTCTCGCGGAGATCGGCGGCGCGTGGCTGATCTGGCAGGCCGTCCGGGAGCAGCGGGGGTGGGCGTGGGCCGGAGCAGGGGTCATCGCGCTGGGCCTCTACGGCTTCGTCGCCACACTCCAGGCCGACGCGAACTTCGGGCGGATCCTGGCTGCCTACGGCGGCGTCTTCGTGGCCGGGTCGCTGGCCTGGGGCATGGCGCTGGATGGCTTCCGCCCGGACCGGTACGACCTGGCCGGTGCCGCCATCTGTCTCGTCGGGGTCGGGGTCATCATGTACGCGCCTCGCCCCGCCTAGAGTCACCATCCCTGCGATGCTCGGCGAAGGAGCGCCATGAGTGATCCGGTGGACCGGCAGTCCATTCACGCGGAACTGCAGCGCGCTCGCGGGCTGCTGCACGCCCTCGCAGCCAGCGCCTCGTCCACGGATCTGAAACGGCGCACCACCGGCACACGGTGGACCAACCAACAGATGCTGTTCCACATGGTCTTCGGCTACATGATCGTGCTGCGCCTGCTCTGGTTGGTGCGTCTGTTCGGGCGGCTGCCGGACGGCTACAGCCGGAGGTTCGCCCGGACGCTGAATGCCGGCAGGCGACCATTCCAGGTGGTGAACTACTTGGGCTCGTGCGGGGGCGCGATGGTCTTCCACGGCGCCCGTCTCGAAGCGCAGGCCGACCGGGTCATCACCGTTCTGCACCGGCGCCTGGACCACGAGACTGACGAGTCGTTGGCTCGCCGAATGCACTTCCCTGTCGACTGGGACCCGTTCTTCCGCGACACGATGACCCTGCTGGACGTCTACCACTACGGCACCGAGCACTTCGACTTCCACGCCCACCAGCTGACGCTGCCACCTCACGGCCCTGGCCTGGACCGTCACTGAGCGGTGCAAGCCCATGGAGCAGGGCCTCCGCACTCCTCGCAGCCAGGTGTCCCGAGCTAGAAGCCGCCGTCCTTGGCCATGTTGCTGAAGCGGCTGTAGTGGCCCTGAAAGGCGAGAACGAGGTCGGCCGTCGGGCCGTTACGGTGCTTGGCCACGATGACGTCGGCCTCGCCGTCGCGCTCGGGGTCGGAGCGGTCCCGGTGCAGCAGGATGACGAGGTCAGCGTCCTGCTCGATCGAGTTGTGCACGGAGATGCCGTTCGCGATGAAGTTGTGGCAGTCCAGAACGGTCGCGTCGTAGACCTCCTCGACGCCGTCGGGCTCGATCGCCACGACCGAGTCCCAGAACACGTCGTTGACTGCCATGAGCTCCAAGGACGCATCGTCGAGCACCTCGGCCACCTTCGCCAGGCGCTGGCGTGAAGGGTTGCTCGCGTAGAGGGCGGACCCGCAGTACTGGGTGCCCAAGGCCTGCTGGAACGCGCGGGACGTCATTGCCTTCTCGGACATGGAGTCCCGCACGTCGTCCCACACCTGCTTGGGGACGGTGTCGACGTTGGTGTTGCCGGTGAGCTCGAGGACGATCTGGAGCAACCGCTCAGCCGCGACGGCGCGCGCTCCGTGAACACCGATCTCCCTGAGGAAGCGCCGTTGGCTGTCCACGCCGGAGATGTCAAGCGTGTACCCGTCGCGATAGCCGGGCTTCTTGGTGACACGGACGCGTGTCTGGATACCGAATCGGAGGAGCAGTCTCGACACGTCGTCGACCAGTCGTCGTGATGTCGAGGCGTAGTAGACCCGTCCACCTCGGCCGTTCTTCAACACCGTCACAGAGCCGTCGGTGGCCCAGAGGTGTCGGAGGAACAGAGCGATCTGCTCCTTCGGCAGGGTGAACACGTCCGCCGGAACGAACTTCTCGTGCGACCGGGCCCCGAAGAGGCCCATCCCGTCGAGCCACTCCGCGATCGGGTTCCGCTTGCCCCGAGCCAGCCGGAAGGGCGCCGGAAGCCTCAGATTGGTGCATCGCGCGACGGCATACTCGTCGCGCACCGCCGAGATCCCGAAGGCCAGGGCGGCCTTGGTCACCGCCTCCAGGTTGGCCTCGTAGATGCTCGCGTACCGGATCGGCTGGCGCTTCACGAACGACCCGTCACCGATGAGGTGAGCCAGCATGACCACCTCGGAATCCTGCCAGTCACTGACGAGAAGCGGTGAGGGCACGTGGCGCGGGACTGCCACGCGGTCACCCGATCGCAGTGAGGCCAACGGCTTCCAGCCCTCGTAGGTGTGGAAGGGGTGGTTCTCCGTCGCCCGTACGGTCTTGCCCGACGCCAGCGTGAGCCGGAAGACCGGTGCGACTCCCGTCGAGAAGGCGTGCGTCATCGTCCGCTTGGTGTAGCGGAGCCCGTCATCGAGCGCCCACACCGTGAGGTCCTTCTCACCGGACCTCGCGATCTCGCCGATCGACGTCTCGGCGCCAGTGTCAGCCCGCAGGATGCGCGTCTCAGCAGGCAGGCAACCGGACTCACGGAGGTCGGACATCTGCGGACGCTTGTCCGTGCGCTGCTCCGGGCCACGGTTCAGCTGCGAGATGGCGATGACCGGGACCTCGAGCTCCTTGGCCAAGAGCTTGAGCGCACGCGAGAACTCGGCGACCTCCTGCTGGCGGGACTCGACCTTCTTGCCCGAGCTCATCAGCTGGAGGTAGTCGATGATGACCATCTTGAGGTTGTGCTGCTGCTTGAGCCGGCGGCACTTGGCCCGGATCTCCATGAGCGACATGTTGGGCGAGTCGTCGATGAAGAGCGGGGCGTCCGAGATCTTGCCCATGACGCGGGCCAGCTTGTTCCACTGCTCCTGCCCCTTGAGGCCCTTGCGGAGGTCCTGGAGCTGGATGGTGGCCTCGGCCGAGAGGATGCGCATCGTGATCTCGGTGCGGCTCATCTCCAGCGAGAACACGGCCGTCGCCATGCCGTGCTTGATCGCCGCGGCGCGCGCGATGTCGATCCCCAGCGTCGAGTTGTGGGTGGGGATGCGAGTCGGTCCGGCGAGGTAAAGGTGGTCGTCGTTGTCCACCTCGACGCAGCGCACCAGCACCGACGGCGTGGCCCGGACACCTTCGACGTACCGCACGTCATGAGCGATCTTGGGCCTGAGACCGAGGTCGACCATGTGCTGCGTGGTCACGACCTCCCCGTCTTCGATGGCCCACTGGTGCTCGGCGTCCGCGACGATGACCGATCCGTCGGAGAACTCGACCTCATAGCACGGCCGGCCCTCCATGACCTCGGTCGCCGCCACGACACGCGTCGGCCGCCCCGAGGCGTCGAGCAGGAGGTCGCCGGTCGCGACCGCACCCATCGTCGTCCATCCCGACGGAGTGGGCAGGGGCGTGTCGAGCGACAGCGCCTTGCCGACGGCGGGGCGCGCCGCGATGACGATCATCTGACCGGCGTGCAGCCCGTGGGTGAGGTTGTCGAGCTCGATGAACCCCGTCGGCACCCCGATCATCTCGTCGGTGCGGCCGGCCGCGGCCTCGATCTCCTCCATCGTCGCGTTGAGGAGCTCGCCCAGCTGGTGGTAGTCCTCGCCGCCGCGCTTCTCCGCGACCGAGTACACCTCGGCCTGCGCGCGGTTGACGATGTCGTCGATGTCGCCCTCGCCCTGGCCGTACCCCATCTGCACGATGCGGGTGCCGGCCTCGACGAGCCGGCGCAGGACGGCCCGCTCGTGGACGATCTCGGCGTAGTACCCGGCGTTGGCCGCGGTCGGCACCGACTGGATGAGCTGGTGGAGGTAGGCCTGGCCGCCCACGCGGGTGAGGTCACCGCGCTTGGACAGCTCGTCGGCGACCGTGATGGCGTCGGCGGGCTCCCCGCGGCCGTAGAGGTCGAGGACCGCGTCGTAGATCAGCTCGTGCGCCGGACGGTAGAAGTCGACCGACCGGACGACCTCGAGGCAGTCGGCGATCGCGTCCTTGTTGATGAGCATCGAACCGAGGACGGACTGCTCGGCTCCGAGGTCCTGAGGTGGGAGCCGGTCGTCGGAGGGACCGCCGCTGGAGCCCGTGTAGCCGTTGCTGAGCTCCGCGATCGACACCTGCATACCCTTCCGTTCGAACTCCAGTACGCCGTGTCACCCAGTGCAGCAGCCACCACCGACATCTCGCCGTTCACCCGGCTCGGGCCAACCTAGGGCGTTTGCGGGACCGGTTCCACCGCGCCTGTGGACAACCTGTGGACAGGCGGTGCAAAACGCCCGCCCTTGTTGTGCACAGCCGGTGGACAGCCCTGTGGACAAGCCCGCCGGTGGGGCTCGCTCAGCCCTCTGACCTGCAACGATGCTCATCCACCGATGTGTGAAAAAGAAAGTTTCGGGCGTGTCCTGTCCACATGGGCCGACTCGTCCGGCATGACCCGATCGGCCTGTTCGGGCCCCCGGCAAACCCCCATACCACGCAGTAACCGCCGGCGGGAACCCCTCTCGGCGTCGAGATCCGCGAGTGGTCAGCCGGCCCGCCCGTACCTCTCGGCCGACCGGACCCGCGCCTTGGCCGCCTCGATCTCCCGGTCCTTGGGGGGCGCGGTCGTCACGAGGTGGTCGAGCAGGTGCTGGGTCGCGTCCGCGACCTCCCGCACCGCGGCGTCGAACGCCTCCTGGTTCGCCTGCGACGGCCTGGTCGACCCGCTCACCTTGCGCACGTACTGCAGCGCGGCGGCATACACCTCGGAGTCCGTGGCCGGTGGCTCGAAGTTGTGCAGCTGACGGATGTTTCGGCACATGCCCCGAGCGTATGCCGCACGCTCCGGACCCGACACCCCTCACGTGCCGCGGTGGCTAGGGTCGACGCATGCGCCCCGAGGCCCTGCGTGACGGCACCGAACCCGACCCCCGCTTCACCCTCGCGAACGAGCGGACCTTCCTGGCCTGGATCCGCACCGGTCTCGCCCTCATCGCCGGCGCGGTGGCCATCGAGGGCTTCGGCATCGACCTCGACGAGACGGCCCGCGGGATCGTCGCCGTCGGCCTCACCGTCCTCGGCGTCGCGGTGGCAGTGGGCGCCGGCGTCCGCTGGCTGCGGGTCGAGCAGGCGATGCGCCGTGGGCGCCCGCTCCCCTTCCCCACCCTCATCCCGTTCCTCGTCGTGGCGAGCGTGCTTCTCGCGGCCGCGCTGCTCGTCCTCGTCGTCGCGAGGTAACCGTGGCCGACCGCGCCTCCCCCCGCGCCGACCCGGGGCTTCAGCCGGAGCGCACGACGCTGGCCTGGCAGCGCACGGCGATCTCGTTCCTCGCCGCGTCGCTGCTGTTCCTCCGGTGGGCCACGCAGCACGGTCCGGTCGTCGCCGTCGTCGTCGTCATGGCAGCCGTCACTGCCACGTGGATGTTCTTCCACACGCGCACGAGGCTGCGCCGCGTCGCCCACCACTTCCCGGCGCCGGGCCTCGAGCCCGCGACGACCGAGGTCGTCGTGGTCACCCTGGCCACGGCTGCCCTGGCAGTCGCTGCCCTGTGGGTCACCCTCACCACCTGACCGGCACTAGGTTCACACCCGTGACGACGCCGGCCGAGCAGTCCCAGCACCGCGAGGTGCTCCGGCTCGCCCTGCCCGCGTTCCTCGCCCTCGTCGCCGAACCGCTCTTCCTTCTCACCGACTCGGCGATCGTCGGCCACCTCGGCACACCGCAGCTCGCCGGCCTCGGCGTCGCGAGCGCGATGCTCCTCACCGCGGCCAACATCTTCGTCTTCCTCGCCTACGGCACCACGTCCGTCGTCGCCCGCATGCTCGGCGCGGGCAACCGCAACGGCGCCATCGCCGCCGGCATCGACGGCACCTGGCTCGCGGTCGGCCTCGGCACCGTCACTGCCGTCCTCGTGGCCGTGCTCGCCGGGCCGATCTGCCGGCTCTTCGGCGCCTCCCCCGAGGCGCTGGGCCACGCCGTGACCTACCTGCGGATCTCGGCGATCAGCATCCCCGCGATGCTCGTCGTCCTCGCGACCACCGGTGTGCTGCGCGGGCTCCAGGACACGAGGACCCCTCTCGCGGCGAGCGCCCTCGGGTTCACGAGCAACATCGCCCTCAACCTCCTGTTCGTCTACGGGTTCGGCTGGGGCATCGCCGGCTCCGCGCTCGGCACCGTCATCGCCCAGACCGGCATGGCCGCCGCCCTCGTCGTGGTCCTCGTCCGCGAGTCCCGCCGCCACCGGGTGACCCTGCGGGCCCACCCGGGACGGATCCTCGCAGCCGCGCGGACCGGCATACCGCTGCTCGTGCGCACCCTCGCGCTGCGCGCCGTCCTCCTCGTCACCACGTGGGTCGCCGCCGACCTCGGCGACGTGCCGCTCGCGGCGTACCAGGTGTCGGCGACCATCTGGAGCTTCCTCGTCTTCGCCCTCGACGCCATCGCGATCGCGGCGCAGGCCCTCACCGGCAAGGCGCTCGGCGCCGGCGACCTCAAGCGGGCCCGGTCGACGACGACGCTGATGGTCCGGTGGGGCGTCATCGGCGGGGCCGCCCTCGGAGTCGTCGTGCTCCTGCTCCACACCGTCCTGCCGCAGGTCTTCACCGGCGACCCGCAGGTGCAGGCTGCGATCGGCGCCGCGCTCATCGTCGTCGCCCTCTCGCAGCCGCTCAGCGGCTACGTCTTCGTCATCGACGGCGTGCTCATCGGCGCCGGCGACGGGCGCTGGCTGGCGCAGGCGATGCTCGGCAACCTCGTCGCGTACCTGCCGCTCATCCTCGGCGTGCACCTGCTCGGCGACTGGCTGCTCGCCGACGACTCGGGGCGCGGCACGAGCAACGCGGTGACGTGGCTGTGGCTGGCCTTCGCCGGGTTCATGGCGATCCGCGGCGTGCTCATGTGGGCCCGCGTGCGCACCGACCGGTGGATGGTGACGGGTGCGACCCGCTAGGAGACGCCGACCGCCGCCTCGCGACGCGGGTCACCGGCCGCGCGGAGCCCGCCCGCACCATCGCGGTAGGCCGCGCCCACGCCGCCGAAGTACATCGACAGGTCGCCGTGGTCGAGGCCCGGCAGCCCGGCCCGGGTGACCGCGGCGGCGATCGCGGGGTCGGCCTCGTGCTCGACGAGCGCAGCCCCCGACCGGCCGAAGCGCACGTGCATCCGCGGCGCCCGGATCGCCGCGTCGAGGTCGGCGCCCTGCAGGCACAGCTGGTCGAGCACCTGCATCAGGGCCGTGGTGATGCGGTCGGCTCCCGGCGAACCCACCGCGAGGACGCGCCCGTCCGGGGCGCGCCCCACCGTCGGCGCCATGTTCGAGGCGAGCCGGGTCCCGGGCGTCAGCGCGTGCAGCCCGAGCCGGTTGAGCTCGGGTTCGCCGAGCGCGTTGTTGAGCAGCAGGCCGGTCCCGGCGACCGTGACCCCGGCGCCGTAGCCGCTCGACATCGTCACCGCGCAGGCCAGCCCGTCGCTGTCGACGGCCGAGATGTGCGCCGTCGACGCCGACGTCGGCAGGCCCGCCAGCCCGTGTCGGTCGACCGAGGCGAGCAGCGTGTGACCGTCCGCCTCGAGGTCGCGCGAGTGGTCGTGCACCGTGACCCGGTAGGAGAGCACCGCGCGCTGGATCCGCAGGATGTCGTCCCACGACGGCTCGCCCGTCCGCGCCAGCTCACCGAGCATCACCGCGAGCATCGGCCCGCCGACCGACGGTGGTGGGTTCACGGCGATGTCCCAGACCCCCACCGCGCGCCTCAGCGGCTCCCGGACGACGACCTCGTATGCCGCGAGGTCGGCCTCCGTGACCAGCCCACCGTTCGCGACCATCTCGCTCGCGAGCGCACGCCCGACCTCGCCGGTGGTGAGGAGCGAGGCCCCCGTTCGCGAGATCTCGTCGAGGACGGCCGCGAGCTCGGTGTTGCGCGCCACATCGCCTGCCGTGAAAGGGGATCCGTCGGGCCGGCGGGTCACCGTGCGCGCTCCGTCGTCGTGCCCGAAGAGGACGTCGGCGACGATCGAGAGGTAGCGGGCCGCGGCGCCGCCGATGGGGTAGCCGTCGCGACAGGCCGCGGCGGCCGGCTCGACGACCGACGCCCACGGGCGCGACCCGAATCGGGCGATCGCCGTCTCGCAGGCGGCCAGGGCGCCGGGTACGGCCACCGAGCCGTGGCCGGCATACATCGTCACACCGCCGCCGTAGTCGGTGACGACCTCGCGCACCCCACCTCCGAACGCCTCTCGCGGCAGTCCCCGGCCCGGCATGACGACGTTGCCGTCGAGGAGCACCGGGTCACCCGAGGCCGGCCAGACGGTGACGAACGCACCGCCGGCGAGGCTGACGATGCCGGGCTCGGTGCTCATCGACGTGACCGCGGCGGCGATGGCGGCGTCGACCGCGTTGCCGCCCTCCGCGACGACCGCCTGTCCGGCGGCGAGGGACGAGGGACCCGTCGCCGCGACCGCCACCCGCCTCCTCATGCGAGGCATCCTCGCACCACCGGTAGCGTGACGCGTGTGAGCCGCCAGCCCTTGGGAGTCATCGCCGGCAGCGGCTTCCCCACCCTCGACGTACTGGACGGGGCGCGCGCCGAGAGCGTCGGGACGGCATACGGGCCGGTCGACGTGACCCGCGGGACGTGGCACGGACACCCCGTCGTCTTCGTCCCCCGGCACGGCGTCGGGCACGTCGTCCCGCCCCACCGGATCGAGTACCGCGCGATCGTCCGCGCCCTCGCCGATCTCGGCGTCCGCGACGTCGTCGCGGTCAACGTCACCGGCGGGATCGACCCCGACCTCCGGCCCGGCGAGCTGGTCTGCGTCGACGACTTCCTCGACCTCACCCGCCGTCGGGAGTCGACGTTCCACGACGGTGAGGGTGCGGGCGGCGTCGTCCACACGGACATGACGACCGCCTACGACCCGGAGCTGCGGCGCGAGGTGCTGGACGCCGCGAGCGCGATCGGGCAGCCGGTCGTCGACGGCGGTGTCTACGCCTGCTTCGACGGCCCCCGCTTCGAGTCGCCCGCCGAGATCCGCCTCGCCGCCCTCGCCGGCGGCACGGTGGCCGGGATGACCGGCGTGCCCGAGGTGACCCTCGCCGCCGAGGCCGGGCTCCGGTACGCCGCGGTCAGCCTCGTCGTCAACCCGGCGGCGGGCGTCCGGCCGGGCGAGCCGATCACGATGGCGGAGATCTCGGCCGTCATGGAGACGGGTGTGCCGCGGGTCCTCGCCGTCCTCGACGAGCTCGTCCACACCCGCGCCGTGCTCACCGGCGAGGCCGTGCTCACCGGCGAGGACGACGCGTGAGCCGAGTGGTCGTGCGCGACCTCGCCCTCGTGGTGACGGTCGACGCCGAGGACACCGTCATGCGCGACGTCACGCTCGTCGTGGAGGACGGCGTCATCACGGCGATCGGCCCGGACGTGGCCCCGGCCATGGACGGCGACGGGAGCGAGGTCGTCATCGACGGCCGCGGGCGGCTCGCGCTCCCCGGCCTGGTCAACCTCCACACCCACCTGCCGATGACCCTGCTGCGGGGCATCGCCGAGGGCGTCGACCTGCAGGGCTTCCTCGAACGGGTCTGGGCGGCCGAGGGCGCCGTCATGGACCCCGCGACGGTCGAGCTCGGCGCCACCCTCGGGGCCCTGGAGTCGCTGCTGGGCGGCTGCACGACCCAGCTCGACATGTACTTCCACCACGAGGCCGCGCACCGCGGCGCCGTCGCGGCCGGGTCGCGCCACGTCGGCGGGCCGACCTTCTTCGACGGCCCGGGTCCCGACGGGCTGGCGTGGGAGGAGCGGATCGCCGGCCTGCGCGGGTGGCCGTCGGCGATCCGCGAGGCGGGAGGACCGCGGGTGCCGGTGGCGGCGATGCCACACAGCACCTACACCTGCTCGGTCGAGCACCTCGCCGAGGTGGCCCGGGTCCTGGCCGAGGTCACGGACCCCGAGGCCGGCGACCTCCCCCCGGTCCTGCACACCCACGTCTCCGAGAACGCCGCCGAGAACGCCGACCTGGCCGCCCGCCTCGGCGCCACCCCCACCGAGCTCCTTGCGTCCGCAGGAGTGGTCGGGAACGCGACCAGAGTTGCGGACGCGAGCCGGATGCGGGTCGTGTTCGGGCACGGGGTGCACCTGTCCGGCCCGGACCGGGCGACCGCTGCCGCCGCGGGTGTCACCGTCGCCCACTGCCCCGGGTCCAACCTCAAGCTCGCGTCCGGCGCCCTCGACTGGGCGCGGTGGCGGGCGGACGGCATACGGCTGGGGCTGGGCACCGACGGCTGCGCGAGCTCGAACGACCTCGACATGTGGCAGGTGATGCGCCAGGCCGCCCACCTCGCCGCCCTCACCAGCGGACGGCCCGACCTCCACGCGACCGAGATCCTGCGCGCCGCGACGATCGAGGGAGCACGGGCGCTCGGGATGGACGCCCTCATCGGCTCGCTCGAGGTCGGCAAGCGGGCCGACCTCGTCCTCCTCGACCTCGAGCAGCCGCACCTCGCCCCGGTCCACGACGTCCCCGCGCTCCTCGTGCACGCCGCCGGCAGGGGCGACGTCACGCACGTCCTCGTCGACGGCAGGATCGTCGTCAGCGACCGCCGCAGCACCCTGCTGGACACGCGTGAGCTCCTCGACCGGTGTCGCGCCCGGGCTCGCGACGCGGCCGCGGCCGCCGCCGCCGCCCACGCCCACGCCCACGCCCACGCCGCCGCCGTCGTCGACGCTCGGGAAGCCTGACCCGCATGCGCTCCGCCGAGCAGGTCATCGACGAGCTGAGGATGAAGCCCCTCCCCGACGAGGGCGCGTTCTACGTCGAGGGTCCCCGGACGCAGGAGCTGTCCTCCGTCCTCGTCCTGCTCACCGCCGCCCCCGAGGGCTTCTCGGCGATGCACCGGCTCACCGTCGACGAGGGGTGGCAGTGGCTCGAGGGTGCGCCGACGGCCCTGCTCCGTCTGCACGAGAGCCCGAGGCGCAACCGCGGGACCCTCTCGCTGCTCGACGCCACCCGCCGGCAGATGCTCGTGCGCCGAGGGGTGTGGCAGGGTGCGGCGACCCTGGGCGACTGGAGCCTGGTCTCCTGCTGGTGCAGCCCCGCCTACCGACCGCAGCACTTCACCCTCGGCGAGCGCGCTCCGCTCGTCGCGCGCTTCCCGGAGTATGCCGCGGAGATCGCCGCGCTGACCCGCCAGTAACGAGACGGCAACGGATTGGCAAGCCCGTCTCAGAGGGCGGAGCGGACGGCTACAGTTCGGGGGCATCCTGCACACCCCCAAGGAGTAGACCCCTATGAAGGCCAAGCCTTTCCTCGTCGCGGCCCCCGCCGCCCTCGCCCTCGTTCTCGCCGGCTGTGGCGGTAGCACCGGCGACACCAGCTCGGACGGCAGCTCGGCCGCCCCCAAGGACTGCTCCTCGGCGGACGTGTTCTGCATCGGTCTCGTCACCGACAAGGGCACCATCGACGACAAGTCGTTCAACCAGGCCGCCTGGGAGGGCGTCAAGGCTCTCGAGGGCGAAGGTGTCCAGACGAAGTACATCGAGACCAAGGACTCCAAGGACTACCCGGCGAACATCAAGCAGTTCACCGACCAGAAGTACGACTCCATCGTCACCGTCGGCTTCCTCATGGGCGAGGCGACCGTGACCGCGGCCAAGGCCAACCCGACCGTCAAGTTCATCGGTGTCGACCAGTTCCAGGACGCCGCGAAGACGGCCCCGAACGTCACCGGCCTGATCTTCCCCGAGGCTAACGCGGGCTACGCCGCCGGCTACCTCGCCGGCCTCATGACCAAGACGAGCAAGATCGGCATCGTCCTCGGCGAGGAGATCCCGCCGACCCAGATGTACGCCAAGGGCTACGAGCTGGGGTCCAAGGCCGCCAACCCCAAGATCTCGGTCGCGAAGGTCTACCACCCCGCCGGCCCCAACGCCTTCTCCGACTCCCCGTGGGGTGCCGGTGAGGCCAAGAAGATGCTCGCGCAGGGTGCGGACATCATCTTCGGCGCCGGTGGCGGCACCGGCAACGGCGCCCTCGGCGAGGTCGCCAAGTCCTCCGGCGCGGGCACCTCCCTCTTCTGCATCGGCGTCGACGTCGACCAGTGGGAGACCGTCCCCGAGGCGCACCCGTGCCTCGTGACGTCGGCCGAGAAGAAGCTCGTCGACGGCACCACCGAGCTGCTCAAGCAGGCCAAGGACGGCTCCATCAAGGGCGGCAACTTCCTCGGCAAGACCGGCCTGTCCGAGTACCACGACTTCGACTCGAAGATCCCCGCGGACGTCAAGACCAAGGTCGAGGACGTCATCAAGAAGCTCGAGGACGGCAGCCTCAAGGTCGCCTGACCCACAGCACGACCGCACGCTCGGTCGGCTGTGGCGGCGAGCCGCGAACCGCCCGGTTCACGACCGCTCGTCCGATACAGTCCGAGCATGCTTCCGACGGAACGGGTGCCCTCTCCGGAGGGCACCCGTTCCTCCGTTCCCACACCACCGGAGAGTCATGGCTGACCCCGACCGCCCACCGGCGAAGGACACCCCGCCCGACGCCGGCGGTGCCCCCGCGACGGCGCCGGCCGAGGCGCCCGCGGTGCCCGTCGTCGCCGAGCGCGGCGCCCCGCCGCCCCCCACCGGGCTGCTCGGCTTCCTCGTGCGGCACCAGGCGATCGTCGTGCCGATCCTGGCCGTCGTCCTCGCGTTCGCCATCGGCGCGATCCTCATCCGGGCCCAGGGCTTCAACCCGACCTACGCGTACCAGCGGCTCTTCCAGCGCTCCTTCCTCACCGAGGGCGGGTTGCTCGCCACGCTGCAGAAGACGACGCCGCTCATCCTCGTCGGCCTGGCCGTCGCGATCCCGCTCAAGGTCGGCCTGTTCAACATCGGTGGCCAGGGCCAGCTCATGGCCGGCGGCATCGGCGCCGCCTGGATCGCCCACTCGCTGCGCGACCTGCCCGTCCCGGTCCTCGTCATCGTCAGCGTCATCGCCGGCCTGCTCTTCGGCGCGATGTGGGCCTCGATCGCCGCGCTGCTCAAGACCACCCGCGGCGTCCACGAGGTGATCTCGACGATCATGCTCAACTCGATCGCCGTCGGCCTCATCGACTGGCTCATCAACGGCGGGCCGCTGGCCGACACCAGCCAAGTCTTCCCGACCACCCACGCGGTGCGTGAGGACGCGCGGCTCCTCCCGCTCGGTGTCCTCCCCTGGGGCCTCCCGGTCGCCCTCATCCTCGCCGTCCTCGTCGCCTGGATGCTCAAGCGCACCACCCTCGGCTTCGAGCTCCAGACGGTGGGCCGCAACCGGTTCGCCGCCGGGTACGCCGGGATCTCGACAACGAAGGCGACGATCATCGCCATGGCCACGTCCGGTGCGCTCGCCGGACTGGCCGGGACCCTCGAGCTCCTGCAGATCGAGCCGTACCGCTACCAGAGCGGCATCGCCGGCAGCCTCGGCTTCGACGGCATCACCATCGCCCTGCTCGCCCGCGGCAACCCGCTCGGCACGATCCCGGCGGCGATCCTCGTCGGGGCGATGCGTGCCGGGGCGCCGAGCCTGCAGTTCGAGCTGGGCATCCGCCCCGAGGTCGTCGACGTCCTCCTCGCCATCACGCTGCTCATGGTGTCGCTGCCCGTCATCGCGAAGTGGATCTTCCGCCGACACACGGCGAAGCAGACGCAGCTCGCCGGAAGCTGGGGTGCCTGACATGGAGTGGTTCCTGCGCAACAAGGTCTGGGCGACGACGGCCCTGCTCGTCCTCGTGGCGGCATACGCGTTCTACTTCGTGAACTCCAACATCGCCGTGTCGATGTTCTCCTACGCCTGGTTCCTCGCCGTGCCGCTCGTCCTCGGCGCCATGGTCGGCGTCATCGGCGAGCGCTCGGGTGTGGTCAACATCGGCATCGAGGGCCAGATGCTCGTGGGGGCGTTCGCCGCCTTCTTCGCCGCCGCCGCGACCCAGTCGGTCATCATCGGTGTCATCGCCGGCGCGCTGTCCGGCATCGCGATGGGCGCCTTCCTCGCCTTCACCACCGTCAAGGGCCAGCTCGACCAGATCATCGCCGGTGTCGTCATCAACATCGTCGCCACCGGCATCACGTCGTTCTACTACGAGTCCGGCAAGACGATCCCCCGCGGCCTGCCGAACTTCGACGTGCCCCTGCTCTCGAAGATCCCGCTCATCGGGCCGGTGTTCTTCTCGGACGGGCCGATCGCCCTCTTCGCGCTCGTCATCGCGCTCGTGCTGCACGTGCTGCTCTTCAAGACGCGCTGGGGTCTGCGGACCCGCGCCGTCGGCGAGTACCCGTCGGCAGCCGACACCGCCGGCATCAACGTCGTCGGCCTGCGGCTGTTCAACGTCACCGTCGCCGGCACCCTCGCGGGCATCGCCGGCACCTACCTGTCGATGGAGGCGACGAGCACCTTCGAACGGGACATGAGTGCGGGTCGAGGCTTCCTCGCGCTGGCGATCCTCATCTTCGGCGCCTGGCGCCCGATGCGCGCCCTGGCGGCGGCGCTGTTCTTCGGCTTCATGTCGGCGTCCGCCTCGCAGCTCCAGGCGAGCAACGTCGTCGACATCCCCCAGCAGTTCATCAACCTCCTGCCCTACGTCCTCACCCTCGTCGTGCTCGCCGCGGCGGCCGGTCGGGTCCGGGCACCGGGCGCCGTGGGGCAACCGTTCGTGAAGGGCGACTGACATGACCGACACCCAGGCAGAGGTCCACGAGGCCGGCCGCTCCCGCGAGACCCTCCTCGAGATCGAGGGCCTCTCGAAGGCGTTCGGCACCGTCCGCGCCAACGAGGACATCTCGCTGCGGGTCGACCGGGGCGAGATCGTCGCCCTCCTCGGTGAGAACGGCGCCGGCAAGTCGACCCTGGTCAAGCAGATCTTCGGGCTGATGACCCCCGACGCCGGCACGATCACGATCAAGGGTGACTCGAGCCGGATCAAGGACCCCAAGGACGCCATCCGCCGCGGCATCGGCATGGTGCACCAGCACTTCCAGCTCGTGCCGGTCATGACGGTGGCGGAGAACATGATGCTCGGCCACGAGAGCACCCGCAGCGGGATGCTCGACCTCGACGGCGCCCGCGACATGGTCCGTGAGCTGTCGGCGCGGCACAACCTCTCCGTCGACCCCGACGCCGAGGTCGAGGACCTGCCCGTCGGCACCCAGCAGCGCGTCGAGATCCTCAAGGCCCTCTCCCGCGAGGTCGACCTGCTCATCCTCGACGAGCCGACCGCCGTCCTCACCCCCCAGGAGACCGACGAGCTGCTCGGGGTCATGAAGGACCTCGCCGCCGGCGGGACCTCCATCGTCTTCATCACGCACAAGCTGCGCGAGGTGCTCTCGGTGGCCGACCGCTGCTACGTCCTGCGCCAGGGCAAGGTCGTCGGGGGCGTCGACGACCTGTCGTCCACGACGACGAGCGACCTCGCCAGCATGATGGTCGGCCGCGAGGTCGTCCTGCGGGTCGACAAGGCCGAGGCGACGCCGGGCGAGACCGTGCTGTCGATCAAGGACCTCCACGTCCGCGACGACCGTGGCCTTCCGGCCGTCGACGGCTTCGACCTCGAGGTCCGCGCGGGCGAGATCGTCGGGGTCGCGGGGGTCGAGGGCAACGGACAGCGCGAGCTCGTCGAGAGCCTCGCCGGGATGCGTCCCCCGGTCAGCGGCTCCGTCCACCTCGGCTCGGGAGCCGACGCCGTCGACATCACCCGCTCCAACGCCCGCGACACCAACAACGCCGGCGTCGGCCACATCCCCGAGGACCGCGAGAAGCACGGACTCGTCGGGGGCTACTCCATCGCCGACAACCTCGTCCTCAACCGCTTCGACGAGGCGCCCTTCGCCAAGGGGTTCATCCGCGACTTCGGCGCGGTGCGCGAGTACGCCGAGGGCCTGCGGACCGAGTTCGACATCCGCTCTCCCAACGTCGAGGCACCGGCCGCGTCGCTGTCCGGTGGCAACAAGCAGAAGGTCGTCGTCGCCCGGGAGATGTCCGCGCGTCCGCGGCTGCTCATGGCGGCCCAGCCGACCCGCGGCGTCGACGTGGGCTCGATCGAGTTCGTCCACCGCCGCATCGTCGAGGCCCGCGACGCCGGGGCCGCCGTCCTCCTCGTCTCGGCCGAGCTCGACGAGGTGCTCTCGCTCGCGGACCGGATCGCGGTCATCCACGGCGGCAAGGTCGTCGCGGAGATCGCTGGCAAGGACGCCGACCGCACCGAGATCGGACGCCTCATGGCCGGCGACTCCGACTCCCACTGACGTCGACCTTCCCGTGGCACTCTGGGTTCATGGCTGACGCCCCGAAGGTCGTGACCCGGACGCTCGAGCTCCCCGACGTGGACCTCGTCCACGACGTGCGTGGGCCGCTCCCCACCGCGGACGGGCGGCCGCCGCTGCTCATGATCGGGCAACCGATGTGCGCGGACGGCTTCGAGGCCCTGGCGGCCGAGTTCCCCGACCGCACCGTCGTCACCTACGACCCCCGGGGGCTGGGCCGCAGCACGACGCGCAGGGACGGTCGCACCGACCAGACGCCCGAGGACCAGGCGGCGGACCTGCACGCCCTCGTCAAGCACCTGGGTGCCGGTCCCGTCGACGTCTTCGCCAGCAGCGGCGGGGCGGTCGCCGCCCTCACGTGGGTCGCCTCCCACCCCGGGGACCTCGTCACCGTCGTCGCCCACGAACCCCCGGTCATGGGGGCGCTCCCGGATGCGGAGGCCGCGACGCGCGCGTCCGACGAGGTGGCGCGCGCCTACGCGGAGCGCGGTTTCGGGGCGGGGATGGCCGCCTTCATCAGGATGACCAGCTGGCAGGGCGAGTTCACCGACGAGTACTTCGCACAACCCCCGGCCGACCCCGCCCAGTTCGGTCTGCCGACCGAGGACGACGGGTCCCGCGACGACCCGCTGCTCTCGGACCGCGCCGACGCCGTGACGGACGCCCGACCGGACCTCGACGCGCTCCGGCGCTCGGAGCCCCGCCTCGTGCTCGCCGTGGGCGAGGAGACCGGCGACACCATCACGGCGCGCACCACCCGCGGGCTGGCCGAGCAGGTCGGCCTGCCGGTGGCCGTCTTCCCCAGCCACCACGGCGGCTTCGCGAGCGCGGAGGGTCCGTGGCCGGGCCAGCCCGTCGCATTCGGGGCACGGCTCGCCGAGGTGCTCGCCGACCGGTAGCGCCCGTCCGTGGGCCGGATCACGACCTACGGACTCGTAACCTACGGGAACGTAGGTTACGCTGGCGTCCGTGACTGCAACGCTGAACCGCCTCGCCCCCAGCCGACGCCCCGCGCGCCTGGCCGGGCTGCTCGACGGCGCGCGCAAGGTCGCGGAGGCCATCGCGACGCCGCTGGTCCCCTCCGACTACCTCGACCTCATCGACCCGCTCCGGGCCGGCGCCGAACTGCGTGGACGCATCGTCTCGGTGGCCCACGAGACCGCCGACGCCGCCACGATCACGATCCGCCCGGGGAAGGGCTGGCTCGGCCACCGGCCCGGCCAGTACATCCGGATCGGCATCGACATCGACGGCGTCCGCCACTGGCGCGCGTACTCCCTGACCCACCGGGCCGACGCCTCGGACGGCCTCATCAGCATCACCACCAAGGCCATCCCGGACGGCAAGGTGAGCAACCACCTCGTCCGCCAGGCCACCCCGGGCACGCTCGTCATGCTCGACCAGGCGACCGGCGACTTCACCCTCCCCCAGGCAGTGCCCGCCAAGGCACTGTTCCTCACCGCCGGCTCGGGCATCACCCCGGTCATCGGCATGCTGCGCAACCACCTGGGCGAGCTCCCCGACGTCGCCCACGTCCACTGCGCGCCGACCGAGGCCGACGTGATCTTCCGTGAGGAGCTGCGCGGGTATGCCGCCGCGAGCCGGCTCACGCTGCACGAGAACCACGACGACGTGGCCGGGATCCTCGACCTCGCCTCCCTGGACGACCTCGTCCCCGACTGGCGCGAGCGCGAGGTCTGGGTCTGCGGCCCGACCGGCCTCCTCGACGCCGCCGAGGCCCACTGGGCCGAAGCCGGCCTGGCCGAGCTGCTCCACGTCGAGCGCTTCCGGCCCAGCATCATCGAACCCGGCGAGGGTGGCAGCGTCACCTTCGAGGCCAGCGGCGTCACCGTCGACGCCGACGGCTCCACCCCGATCCTCGACGCCGGCGAGGCCGCCGGCGTCCTCATGCCGAGTGGCTGCCGGATGGGCATCTGCTTCGGCTGCGTCGTCACCATGCGCGACGGCGCCGTGCGCGACCTGCGCAGCGGCGAGATCACCGTGGCGGACGAGTCCACCACCGGCACCAAGATCCAGACCTGCATCAACGCCGTCGCCGGCCGCTGCGACATCGAACTCTGACCCACCTCCCCGATGACCCCGTCCTCAACTCGCCAATTCCCCCACTCGGCACAGACACGCCGACGGACCGTGCCCAACGGGGGAATTGGCGAGAAAAGCACACGACGAAGGAGCACCTCATGACTCTCGCCCCTGAGCGCACCCGCACCACCCCCACGACGAGCGCCCCCACGACCCCCGGCATCAACTCGCGGCTGTCGGTGACGAGCGCCGAGCCCCGGCCGCAGCGCCCCGAGTTCAAGAAGTCCGGCCGCCCCAACCCGGCCGCCCACCTCTCCGCGGAGCAGATCGAGGAGATCGGGCGCGAGCTCGACGCCCTGCGCCAGGAGGTCCTGGACTCACGCGGGGCCAAGGACGCGGCCTATATCCGCAAGGTCATCAAGACCCAGCGCTACATCGAGATGGGCAGCCGCGCCGCCCTCCTCTTCTCCGGCGTCAAGGTCAAGGGCGTCCGCCCCATGTGGTGGCTCGGCACGGCCGGGCTCTCCGTCGCCAAGATCCTCGAGAACATGGAGATCGGCCACAACGTCATGCACGGCCAGTGGGACTGGATGCGTGACCCGAAGATCCACTCGACCGCGTGGGAGTGGGACAACGCCTCCCCGTCGAGCCAGTGGAAGCACAGCCACAACGAGATCCACCACACGTTCACCAACGTCCTCGGCCGCGACAACGACCTCGGCTACGGCATCCTGCGGGTCGACGAGGACCAGAAGTGGACCCTCTTCTACCTCTTCCAGCCGATCTGGCACGTCGCCAACGCGCTGCTCTTCGAGTACTCCATCGCGGCGTACGACCTCGAGCTCGGCGGCTACCTCGCCAAGAAGAACCGGATGAGCGACGAGGACAAGGCCAAGTTCCGCGCGGACGCGCAGGAGGTCGTCACCAAGATCAAGCGCCAGGCGACCAAGGACTACCTCGTCCACCCCGCCATGGCCGCGGCGACGTTCACCGGCTCGACCCGGCACACCCTGACCGCGAACATCGTCGCCAACCTCGTCCGCAACGTCTGGACCAACACCGTCATCATCTGCGGCCACTTCCCGCCCGGGATCGAGACCTTCGAGAAGGCCTCGATCGAGGGCGAGACCCGTGGTGACTGGTACCTGCGCCAGATGCTCGGCTCCGGCAACATCTCCGGCTCCAAGGCGATGCACGTCATGACCGGCAACCTCAGCCACCAGATCGAGCACCACCTCTTCCCGGACCTGCCGAGCAACCGCTACGCCGAGATCGCCCCCCGGATCCGTGACCTCATGGACCGCAACGACCTCAAGTACGTCAGCGGCAACCTCGCCAAGCAGGTCGGCGGCGTCTACTGGAAGGTCGTCGAGCTGTCGCTCCCGCCCAAGCGCGAGGGCACGACGCGACGCGCGACGATCCTGCGCGCGGCGAAGCGGGCCGTCCGGGGCAAGGGCGGGGCCGGCCGGCGGTACTGACCGCCACGGCGACACGCGGCACCAGATGTGGTCCCCGCGATGGCTCGCGCGTCCACATATGGTGACGCCTGCAGCTGGTTCACCGCCGCACTCCGGTGCGGTGGTGAGGCAACAGGGAACCCGGTGCAAGACCGGGACTGCCCCGCAGCGGTGAGTGGGAACGACCGCCATCTCCCCGGCATCCGCCGGGGAAACAGCACTTCGCCTTCGGGCGGGGGAAGCGATGGCCAGTAGGCGGCTTCGGCCGAGCCCGCGAGTCCGAAGACCTGCCAGCGCACCGTGCCCGCCCGGGCACGGTGGTCCGAGGCCTCGTGGGACGGCCGACGACAGGTCAGGACATCGTCGCGGCACCCCGTTTTCGGGTATGCCGTCCGCTCCCCTCTCGTGACCGTCGTCCCCCCGCGCGACCACGGACCTCCAGGTCTGGTCTCGCGAGGAGAGAGTCATGACAGTGGTGGAGCACCGCCCCCAGATGCACGTCCGCAAGCGCAACGGCGACAGCGAACCGGTGGACGTCGGCAAGATCGTCCGCGCGGTCGAGCGGGTCAGCGCCGACCTGCTCGAGATCGACCCGCTGCGGGTCGCGACCCGCACCATCAGCGGCCTCTACGACGGGGCCACGACGCAGGAGCTGGACCAGCTGTCGATCCAGACGGCGGCCCAGATGATCGGCGAGGAGCCGCAGTACTCGCGCCTCGCCGCCCGGCTGCTCGCGGGCTTCCTCGACAAGGAGGTCCGGGGCCAGGGCGTCGCGTCGTTCAGCCAGTCGGTCGCGCTCGGGCACGCCGAGGGCCTCATCGGCGACGACACGGCCCGGTTCGTCAAGGACCACGCCCGCAAGCTGGACTCGGCGGTCGACCCGCTCGGTGACCACCGCTTCGAGTACTTCGGGCTGCGCACGGTCGGCGACCGCTACCTGCTGCGCCACCCGACCTCCCGGCTCGTCATCGAGACGCCGCAGTACTTCCTGCTCCGGGTGGCGTGCGGTCTCGCCACCTCGGCCCGGGAGGCGATCGGCTTCTACCGGCTCATGTCGAGCCTGGCCTACCTGCCCTCGAGCCCGACGCTGTTCAACTCGGGCACCGCGCACCCGCAGATGTCCTCCTGCTACCTCGTCGACAGCCCGCGTGACGAGCTCGACTCGATCTACTCGCGCTACCAGCAGGTGGCCCGGCTCTCGAAGTTCGCCGGCGGCATCGGCATCGGCTTCTCCCGCGTGCGCTCGCGGGGCGCGCTCATCCGCGGCACCAACGGGCAGTCGAACGGCATCGTGCCCTTCCTGCGGACCCTCGACTCGTCCGTCGCCGCGGTCAACCAGGGCGGCCGGCGCAAGGGTGCGGCCTGCGTCTACCTCGAGCCGTGGCACCCTGACGTCGAGGAGTTCCTCGAGCTGCGCGACAACACCGGCGAGGACGCCCGCAGGGCCCACAACCTCAACCTCGCCAACTGGATCCCGGACGAGTTCATGCACCGGGTCGAGGCGGACGAGACGTGGTCGCTCGTCGACCCCGACCAGGCGCCCGAGCTCGTCGACCTCTGGGGCCCGGCCTTCGACGAGGCGTACCGGCTGGCCGAGGCCGAGGGCCGCTGGGTCCGCCAGGTCAAGGCACGCGACCTCTACGCGAAGATGATGCGCACCCTGGCGCAGACCGGCAACGGGTGGATCACCTTCAAGGACGCGGCCAACCGCACCTGCAACCAGACCTCCGACGACGGTGGGGTCGGTGCCCCCGTCGTGCACCTGTCCAACCTCTGCACCGAGATCCTCGAGGTCTCCTCCGACGGCGAGACCGCCGTCTGCAACCTCGGGTCGGTCAACGTCGCCGCCCACCTCACCCGGGACCGCGACGCCGTCGACTGGGACCGGCTGCGGGCGACGGTCCGCACGGCCGTGCCGTTCCTCGACCGGGTCATCGACATCAACTACTACCCCTCGCCCGAGTCCGCGGCGTCGAACCCGCGCTGGCGTCCGGTGGGTCTGGGCCTCATGGGGCTGCAGGACGTGTTCTTCGCCCTGCGCCTGCCCTTCGACTCCCCGGAGGCGAAGGAGCTGTCGACCCGCATCTCCGAGGAGATCTACCTCACCGCGCTCGAGGTCTCGACGGGGCTGGCCGAGCGCCACGGTGCGCACCCGGCATACGACTCGACGCGGGCGAGCACCGGGATGCTGCAGCCCGACCTCTGGGACGTGACCGGCACGCAGACGCAGCGGTGGGCGGCGGTCCGCGAGCGCATCGCCGCCCACGGGCTGCGCAACAGCCTGCTCATCGCGATCGCGCCGACGGCGACGATCGCCTCGATCGCCGGCTGCTACGAGTGCATCGAGCCGCAGGTGTCCAACCTCTTCAAGCGCGAGACGCTCAGCGGCGAGTTCATGCAGGTCAACACCGCCCTGGTGCGCGAGCTCAAGACCCGCGGCCTGTGGACGCCGGAGGTCCGCGAGCAGGTCAAGCGCGCCGAGGGGTCGGTCCAGGGAGTCACCGCCCTGCCCGAGGACGTGCGGCTGCTGTTCCGGACGGCGTGGGAGCTGCCGCAGAAGGCGCTCATCGACCTCGCCGCGGCCCGGCAGCCGTTCATCGACCAGAGCCAGTCGCTCAACCTGTTCCTCGCCTCGCCGACGATCGGGAAGCTCTCGTCGATGTACCTCTACGCGTGGAAGGCCGGGCTCAAGACGACGTACTACCTGCGCTCGCGCCCGGCGACCCGGATCCAGCAGGCGACGACGAGCGTCAGCGCGCCC
The DNA here is from genome assembly GCF_000768695.1 of Knoellia aerolata DSM 18566. GTDB lineage: Bacteria > Actinomycetota > Actinomycetes > Actinomycetales > Dermatophilaceae > Knoellia > Knoellia aerolata. The sequence continues at coordinate 28,839 of NZ_AVPL01000017.1, read as the reverse complement.
GTCGCGCCCGTCGCGCCCGTGACCACGTCGAGCACCCCCACCACCGACGAGGCGGCGGTCGCCTGCTCCCTCGAGAACCCCGAGACCTGCGAGGCCTGCGAATGAGCACCACCCAACCCCCCAGCCACACCCCGACGCGGATGCTGCTCGACCCGGGGATGAACCTCACCCTGCGGCCGATGCGCTACCCACACTTCTACGACCGCTACCGCGACGCCATCAAGAACACGTGGACCGTCGAGGAGGTCGACCTGCACTCCGACCTCGCGGACCTGCGGCGGCTCACCGACGCCGAGCGGCACCTCGTGTCGCGGCTCGTGGCCTTCTTCGCGACCGGGGACACGATCGTTGCGAACAACCTCGTGCTCAACCTCTACCAGCACGTCAACTCGCCGGAGGGCCGGCTCTACCTCTCGCGCCAGCTGTTCGAGGAGGCCGTGCACGTGCAGTTCTACCTCACGCTGCTCGACACCTACGTGCCCGACGAGGCCGAGCGGCACGAGGCGTTCGCGGCCGTCGACACCATCGCGTCGATCAAGCACAAGGCGGACTTCTGCTTCCGGTGGATCGACACCGTCTTCGAGCTCGACGCCCTCGAGACGCGGGAGCACCGTCGCGCGTTCCTGCTCAACCTCATCTGCTTCGCGGCCGTCATCGAGGGGCTGTTCTTCTACGGCGCCTTCGCCTACGTCTACTTCCTGCGCTCGCGCGGGCTGCTCAACGGGCTGGCGTCGGGGACGAACTGGGTCTTCCGGGACGAGTCGATGCACATGGCGTTCGCGTTCGACGTCGTCGACACCGTCCGCGAGGAGGAGCCGGAGCTGTTCGACGACGAGATGGCCGGCCAGGTCCGCCAGATGCTCGTGGAGGGTGTCGAGGCCGAGGCGCAGTTCGCCGACGACCTCCTCGGGGGCGGGGTCGCGGGGCTCTCGCCGACCGACATGCGCAGCTACCTCGAGCACGTCGCCGACCGCCGGATGCAGCGGCTCGGGCTCGAACCGATCTACGGCTCGCCGAACCCGCTGGCCTTCATGGACCTGCAGGACGTGCAGGAGCTCTCGAACTTCTTCGAGCGCCGGGTCTCCGCCTACCAGGTGGGGGTGAGCGGCTCGGTCGGCTTCGACGAGGACTTCTGAGCCGTCGACCCGACCGCACGTGTATGCCGTGTGCCCACGCAGGGGTGGGCACACGGCATACGCGCTGCTGGGTGTCCGACCCGCACCCGGCGTCGGCACGCACCCGGCGGAGCCGTCATAATTCATCCACCAGGGATGTTGTCCCGGGGAGCTTGTCCACGACGAGAGACCTCAGTCAACCCCCATCACACAGACCACTGCGCGGATGGAGGCACTCACGATGATCACGATCGTGGCGCTGCACTTCCTCGCGGCCGCACTGGCTCCCGTCCTCGTCCGCCATCTGCAGCGACGCGCCTTCCTCCTGCTCGCGCTGGTCCCGCTCGGGTCGTTCGTCTGGCTCCTCGGGCCGGCCGAGGCGGCGTTCGACGGCGACGTGCGGACCGAGCAGGTCACGTGGATCCCGTCCATCGACGTGCAGATCGACCTCGCCCTGACCCCGCTCAACGCCCTCATGGCGCTCGTCGTCACCGGGGTCGGCGCGCTGGTCCTGGCCTACTGCACGTGGTACTTCCGGGAGGGCGACCGCGAGATCTGGCGCTTCTCGGCGGTGCTCACCGCCTTCGCCGGGTCGATGCTCGGGCTCGTCGTCGCCGACAACCTCTACGTGCTCTACGTCTTCTGGGAGCTCACGACCGTCCTGTCGTTCCTGCTCATCGGCCACAACCCCGAGCGCAAGGCCAACCGCCGGGCGGCGATGAACGCCCTCATCGTCACGACCTTCGGCGGGCTGGTCATGCTCGGTGGGCTGTTCGTCCTCGGCCACGAGGCGGGCACCGCGCGGATCACCGAGATCGTCGCCGGGCCGCCGACCGGGACGGCCACGACGGTCGCCGTCCTCCTCATCCTCGTCGGGGCGATCAGCAAGTCCGCGCTCGTGCCGTTCCACTTCTGGCTGCCCGGGGCCATGGCCGCGCCCACCCCGGTGAGCGCCTACCTGCACGCCGCGGCGATGGTCAAGGCCGGCGTCTTCCTCGTCGCCCTGCTCGCCCCCGCCTTCTCCGACATCCCCGGCTGGCGCCCCCTGCTGCTCGTGACCGGCCTGGTGACGATGATCATCGGCGGGCTGCGGGCGCTGCGCCAGCACGACATCAAGCTCCTCCTCGCCTACGGCACCGTGAGCCAGCTCGGGTTCCTCATCGCGGTCGTCGGCGCGGGCACCCAGGCGGCCGCGTTCGCCGGGCTCGCGCTCGTCCTCGGCCACGCGCTCTTCAAGTCGGCCCTCTTCCTCGTCGTCGGGGTCATCGACCGCAGCACCGGCACGCGCGACCTGCGCGAGCTCACCGGGCTCTTCCGCTCGCTCCCCGTGCTGTTCGGCGCCGCGCTGCTCGCCGCCGCGTCGATGGCCGGCATCCCGCCGCTCCTCGGCTTCACCGCCAAGGAGGCCGCACTCGCCGCCTTCCTCGACCTCGGGGAGGACGCCGACCTCGGGGTGTGGGGTCCGCTCGCCCTCGTCGGCCTCGTCGTCGGGTCGACGCTGACGGTCGCGTACACGGCCCGCTTCATGTGGGGGGCGTTCGGGGTCCGCACCGTCACGCCGCCCTCGGTCGCGACGCCCCGCGCCGGCCTCGTCGCCGCCCCGGTGGTCCTCGCCGGCCTGTCCCTCGTGGCCGGGTTCGCCGGCGCCCCGCTCACCTCGCGTCTCATGGCGTATGCCGGTGAGTTCCCCTCGGGTGCGCACGCGCCGCTGCTCACCCTGTGGCACGGCCTCACCCCGGCCCTCGGGCTGTCCGTGCTCGCCGTCACCGGCGGCCTTCTCCTCTGGGTGGCCCGGCGCCGGGTGTCGTCGGCGCAGGGTCGGCTCGTCGACCGGCTGCACGTCCCCGAGGCCGAGATCGTCTACCACGGCGTCATCCGCGCGGTGGACCGGCTGTCGATCGAGGTCACCGGCCGGACCCAGCGGGGCTCGCTGCCGGTCTACCTCGGCATCATCCTGCTCGTGCTGGTCGTCGTCCCCGGCATCACGCTCGTCACGACATGGCAGGGCGTCGACGTCCGCGGCCCCGACAACCTCCTCCAGGTCGCCATCGTCGCCGTCGTCGTCGTGGCGGCCATCCTCACCGTGCGCTCCCGGCGGCGGCTGCGGGCCGTGCTGCTCCTCGGCGTCACCGGCTACGGCACCGCCCTGCTCTTCGTCGCGCACGGCGCCCCCGACCTCGCGCTGACCCAGGTACTCGTCGAGACCTTCTCGATCGTGACGTTCGTGTTCGTCATGCGCCGGCTTCCCCCGTTCTTCTCCGACCGCCCGTTCACGTCGGCGCGACGCATCCGGGTCGCCATCGGGTGCCTCACGGGGCTGGCCGTCGGCGGCTACGCCCTGCTCGCCGCGGACGCCCGGACGGCGTCCCCGGTGGGGTACGACTTCGCCGGGCCGGCCTACGACTACGGCGGCGGCAACAACATCGTCAACATCACCCTCGTCGACATCCGGGTCTGGGACACCTTCGGTGAGATCGCCGTCCTCGTCGTCGCCGCGACCGGTGTCGCGAGCCTCATCTTCCTGCTCACCGACCGGGCCACCTCGCACCGCGAGAGCCGGCGCATCCGGGCCGCCGAGGACTCCGGGTGGCTGCGTGGGGCCGGGCTCATCGCCGACCGCCGACGCTCGGTGGTCTTCGAGATCGTCGCACGCGTCGTCTTCCCCGTGCTCATGGTCTTCTCGATCTACCTCATGTTCGCGGGGCACAACCTGCCCGGCGGAGGCTTCGCCGGTGGGCTCATCGCTGGGCTGGCGCTCATGGTCCGCTACCTCGCCGGAGGACGCGCCGAGCTCGACACCGCGGCCCCGATCGACGCCGGCGTGGTCCTGGGGTCCGGCCTGGTCATCGCCGCCCTGTCAGGTGCCGTCCCGGCGCTCATCGGCTTCAACGCCTTCCAGAGCGGCATCTTCGACATCCCCGTCGGACCGTTCGGCGAGGTCCACCTCGTGACGTCGCTGTTCTTCGACATCGGCGTCTACCTCGTCGTCGTCGGTCTCGCACTCGACGTGCTCCGCAGCCTCGGCGGCGGCATCGACAAGCAGGGTGAGGACAGCGGCGCGGTCGAGGCCGCACCGCGGGAGGTGTCCGTCCCATGAGCACCAACGTCGTGCTCGTCGTCGCGATCGTCGTCCTCGTCGCGTGCGGAACGACCCTCGTCCTCGAGCGGAGCCTCACCCGCATCCTCGTGGGCTTCGTCATGCTCGGCAACGGCGTCAACCTCGTCTTCCTCGTCGCGTCCGGCCCCGCCGGACGTGCTCCGATCATCGGCACGGGCGACGAGCCGATGACCGACCCCCTGCCGCAGGCGATGGTGCTCACGGCCATCGTCATCACCCTCGGCGTCACCGCGTTCGGCCTCGCGCTGGCCTACCGGGCGTGGCAGCTCACCGGGCACGACGACGTGCAGGACGACGTCGAGGACGACCTCGTGATCCGCCGCGCCGACCTCGACCGCCCCTCCGCCTCCTTCGACGACGTCACCGCGGGCATGCCCGACGAGGAGGGCGAGGACGAGCAGTCCGCGTCCGGCGACAACACCGGGACGGACGCGGCCGACCGAATCGCCGCCGAGAGGGGGGAGGCGTGACCCAGATCGTCGTCCTCCCGGTGCTGTTGCCGCTGCTCGGCGCCGGGCTCTGCCTCGTCTTCGGCCGCTCGGCCTCGGCGCAGCGCCTCATCTCCGTCCTCGTGCTCGGCACCGTCGTGGTCACCGCAGCGACCCTGCTCGTGCGCGCCGACCGCTACGGCCCGCAGTCGGTCTCGATCGGCGGCTGGGGGCCCGACATCGGCATCTCGCTCGTCGCCGACCGGCTCTCGGCGCTCATGCTGCTCGTGTCGACCTTCGTCACCCTCTGCGTCCTGCTGTACTCGTTCGGCCAGGGCATCGTCGAGTACGGCCGCGAGACCCCGCTGTCGGTCTTCCACCCGACCTTCCTCGTCCTCAGCGCCGGGGTGTCCAACGCGTTCCTCTCGGCCGACCTGTTCAACCTCTTCGTCGGGTTCGAGGTCCTGCTCGCCGCGAGCTACGTGCTCATCACCCTCGGCGGCACCGAGGCCCGCATCCGGGCGGGCACGATCTACGTCATCGTCAGCCTCATCTCGTCGACGATCTTCCTCATCGCCCTCGCCTGCGTCTACGCCGCGACCGGCACGGTGAACTTCGCCGAGCTCGCCGTCCGCGTCGGCGACCTGCCCCCCGGCGTGGCCCAGATGCTGCAGCTGCTGCTGCTCACGACGTTCTGCATCAAGGCGGCGGTGTTCCCGCTGTCGGCCTGGCTGCCCGACTCGTACCCGACGGCGCCGGCACCCGTGACCGCCGTCTTCGCCGGTCTCCTCACCAAGGTCGGCATCTACGCGATCGTGCGGACCCAGACGCTGCTCTTCCCCGGCGACAACCTGCGCGGCCTGCTCCTGTGGGCCTCGATCCTCACGATGGTCATCGGGATCCTCGGCGCGGTCGCACAGTCCGACGTCAAACGCATCCTGTCCTTCACGCTCGTCAGCCACATCGGGTTCATGCTGTTCGGCATCGCCTACGCCACGCAGCTCGGGCTCTCGGGCGCCATCTTCTACATCGCCCACCACATCACCGTGCAGACCGTCCTGTTCCTCATCGCCGGGCTCATCGAGTACCGCACCGGCACGACGAACCTCAGCCGTCTCGGCGGCCTGGCCCGCTCCGCTCCGGTGCTGTCGGTGCTGTTCTTCGTGCCCGCGATGAACCTCGCCGGCATACCGCCGTTCTCCGGCTTCCTCGGGAAGGTCGCCCTCGGGCAGGCCGGCATCGCGGCCGGCGACTGGCTGGCGATCACCGCGGTGGCCGCCTCGATCCTCACGAGCCTGCTCACCCTCTATGCGATCGCCAAGGTGTGGAACCGTGCGTTCTGGCAGCCGGTCGACCCCGACGCCGAGCACGACGACGACGACGAGTGGTCGCACGGACCGCTGCACGGGCACCAGCAGGTCTCCACCGGGACCCAGGTCATGACCATGTGGGAGAAGGTCGCGACCACGCAGCGGATCCCACTCGCGATGGGCCTGCCGACCGTCCTGCTCGTCGCCTTCAGCGTCGCGCTCACCGTCTTCGCCGGACCGCTCTTCGAGATCACCGACCGGGCCGGCGCCGAGCTCCTCCAGCGCACGCCGTACATCGAGGCCGTCCTCGGGGACCGGCCATGAGCGGGTCCTGGCCGATGATCGTCGTGCTGACCGTCATCTGGGTGCTGCTCTGGGGTGCCGTGACGCCGACCATCGTCGTGGGTGGCGTCCTCGCCGCCGTGCTCGTCGTCACCGTCTTCCCGTTCCCCAAGGCGCCGTGGACGTGGGTCGTGCGTCCGTGGCCGACGCTCGTCCTCACGGTGCGATTCCTGTGGGACCTCGTCCGGGCGAGCATCGAGGTGTCCTGGTTCGCGCTGCGCCCCAGCGGCCCGCCACCCAGCGCCCTGCTGCGGATCGACCTGCGCAGCCGCTCGGAGCTGCTCATGACCATCACGTCCGAGCTCGTCTGCCTCGTCCCGGGGTCCCTGCTCGTCGAGCTCGACTCCGAGGAGGGCGCCATCTACCTGCACGTCATGTCGGCCGCGACCGACGACGACATCGAGGCGTTCCGCCTGTCCGTCCTCGAGCAGGAGCGGCGGGTCGTCAGGGCGTTCGCCCCCCGCGTCGAGCGCGACGCCGTGTGCAGCGGAGTGCGGGCATGACCGTCGTCGGGATCATCTGTGCCGCCCTGCTCGCCGTCAGCGGGGCCCTCTGCCTCATCCGCGTCGTCCGGGGGCCCTCGATGCTCGACCGGACCGTCGCCACCGACGTCTTCGTCGCGGCCATCGTCGGCGCGGTCGGGGTGCACGCCGCCGTCGGGCGCTACTCGACCACCGTCTCGGTGCTGCTCGCCCTGTCGCTCGTGGGCTTCCTCGGGTCGGTGAGCATCGCCCGGTTCGCCGCCCGCGACGGCGACGGCAGCCCGCACCTCGAGGACGGTGACCACGCATGATCGACGTCCTCGCCGGGGCCTGCCTCATCCTCGGTTCGCTGCTCGCCCTCATCGCCGGCATCGGCCTGGTGCGCTTCCCCGACGTGCTCACCCGGATGCACGCGGCGACCAAGCCGCAGACCCTCGGCGTCCTGCTCATCCTGCTCGGCCTGGCCCTGCGCGTGGAGGACCGCAGCGTCCTCGCCGTCATCGCCCTCGCGGCCGTCTTCCAGCTCGTCACCGCTCCGGTGTCGGCGCACATGCTCGGCCGGGCGGCCCTGCGGGCAGGCCACATCGACCGCGCGCGACTGTCCCGCGACGACCTCCTCGAGCACGACGCCGAGACGAGGTCCGACCCGGCGGCGGACGGCCCGACGACGACCCACAGGGACCACGGCTAGCCTGCCCGCATGGCTGACATCGTCGAGGTCCTCGGCGTCTATGACGCGGACGGCGGCGTGCGCGGCGAGGTGTCCTACGTCGTCGGTCACCTGCTCGGCCGCGTCGAGTGCGCATTGTGCGACGTCACCCACTCGCTGGTGCGTCGCAAGTCCCGGTGGGACGCCATGGTCTCGCGGCTGCCCGTCCCGGTGCGCCTCGTGCACCGCAACGAGGTGACCGCTGCCGAACGCACCGCGTGGTCGGACGTCGGGCTTCCCGTCGTGCTCGCAGCCACGCCGATCGGCGGGCACCACGTGCTGCTGGACCGAGCCGACCTCGCGGCCCTCGATGGCTCGGTCGAGGCGTTCGACGCGGCCCTGCGTGACGCCCTCGTCGCGGCCACCGACGCCCCATGAGCTCCCTGCGGCCCGTCCCCGACGTGCCCGGCCCCGGTCAGGAGTCGGTCTGGGACTACCCCCGACCGCCTCGCGTCGAGGCGACCGGGGAGACCGTCGAGGTCCGGCTGGGCGGCGAGGTCGTCGCCCGCTCGACCCGGGCCCTGCGCGTCCTCGAGACGAGCCACCCGCCGACCTACTACGTGCCGGTCGCGGACTTCGCCGCCGGAGCCCTGCGGCCGGTCGCCGGGTCGAGCTGGTGCGAGTTCAAGGGCGTCGCGGCCTACTTCGACGTCGTCGCCGGTCCCGTCACCGCGGCTCGCGCGGGCTGGACGTACCCACGCCCGACACCCGGCTTCGAGGCGCTCGTCGACCACGTCGCGGTCATGCCCGGCGAGGTGGACGAGTGCACGGTCGACGGTGAGGTCGTGCTCGCCCAGGAGGGCGGCTTCTACGGCGGGTGGGTCACGAGCCGCGTCGTCGGCCCGTTCAAGGGCGGACCCGGCACCCGAGGCTGGTGACCGAGCCCCCAGCCTGTGCTCCCCATGGGCGAAGGTTGGGGGTCCGCACCCGCCGTATGCCGTCCGCGCCAGCCGGCGCGGGCCGCCCGGTCAGGTGTTCTGCGGGAACCCCAGCTCGATCCCGCCGTGGCTGGGGTCGAGCCAGCGCGAGGTGACGACCTTGCCGCGGGTGAAGAAGTGCACGCCCTCCATGCCGTGGGCGTGGCTGTCGCCGAAGAGCGAGTTCTTCCAGCCTCCGAACGAGTAGTACGACACCGGCACGGGGATCGGCACGTTGATCCCGACCATGCCCACCTCGACCTCGTGCTGGAAGCGGCGCGCGGCACCACCGTCGTTGGTGAAGATGGCCGTGCCGTTGCCGTAGGGGTTGGCGTTGATGAGCGCGAGGCCCTCGTCGTAGGACTGGACCCGCAGCACCGACAGCACCGGACCGAAGATCTCGTCCCGGTAGATCGACATCTCGGGTGAGACCTTGTCGAAGAGCGTCGGCGCGAGGAAGTAGCCGTCACCGTCGGCGTCGAAGTCCGCCTCGCGCCCGTCGACGACGAGCTCCGCGCCCGCCTCGACACCCGCGTCGAGGTAGGACGTCACCTTGTCGCGGTGCTGCGAGGTGACGAGCGGCCCCATGTCGGTGCCCCGCGTCCCGTCGCCGGTGACGAGCTTGCCCACCCGGTCCTTGATCTTCTCGATGAGCTCGTCGGCGATCGGCTCGACCGCCAGCAGGGCGGAGATCGCCATGCAGCGCTCGCCCGCCGAGCCGAAGCCGGCGTTGACGGCGGCGTCCGCGGCGAGGTCGAGGTCGGCGTCGGGGAGCACGAGCATGTGGTTCTTCGCGCCACCCAGGGCCTGGACGCGCTTGCCGTGGGCCGTGCCGGTCTCGTAGACGTAGCGGGCGATCGGCGTGGACCCGACGAACGACACGGCCTTGACGTCGGGGTGGGTGAGCAGCGCGTCGACGGCCTCCTTGTCGCCGTGGACGACGTTCATCACGCCGTCGGGCAGCCCGGCCTCGCGCCACAGCTCGGCGACGGCGACCGCGGCGGAGGGGTCCTTCTCGCTCGGCTTGAGGATGACCGCGTTGCCGCAGGCGATCGCCACGGGGACGAACCACAGCGGCACCATGGCCGGGAAGTTGAACGGCGAGATCACCGCGACGACGCCGATCGACTGGCGGATCGAGTAGACGTCGACCTTGGTCGACGCGTTCTCGGTGAAGCCGCCCTTGAGCAGGTGGGGGATGCCGCAGGCGAACTCGGCGACCTCGAGGCCACGGGTCACCTCACCGAGGGCGTCGGAGAGGACCTTGCCGTGCTCGGCGGTGATGAGCGCGGCGATGTCCTCCTTGCGCTCGTTGAGCAGCTCGCGGAAGCGGAAGAGCACCTGGGTGCGCTTGGCGAGCGAGGAGCTCCCCCAGCCCGAGGCCCAGGCCTCCTTGGCGACGGCGACAGCCTCGCCGACGAGCTCGGCGGAGGCGAGGTCGAGGTCGGCGCTCTGCTGACCCGTCGCGGGGTTGAATACCGGGCTGGTGCGGGCGGCGGTGCCGTCCCAGGACTGGCCACCGAACAGGTGGGTGATGCGGGTGGGCGTGCTCACGGCAGGCTCCTTCGTGCTGGAAGTGACTCTAGGACAACGTATCTGGACTGACGAGGTGGACATCGACGCGCTCACCGGAGGCGAGCGAGGCCATGCCGGCGGTGGACACGGCGGTGGCGGCGTACCCGTCCCAGGTGGACGCGCCGACGGCCTCGCCGCCCAGTGCCGAGTCGACCCAGGCCTGCACCTCGATGTCGTATGCCGTCGCGAACCTCGTGCGGTAGTCCGCCGGGACGCTGCCGCCCCACCGTCCACCCCCGACCGCGACGGAGGTGGAGTAGAGCCCGGTGGACGGACGGCCGATGACGAGCGAGCCGCGCTCGGCGACCGCCTCGCACCTGACCTCGTAGCGGACCTGGCTGTTGACGAACACCTCGTTGGTGACGAGTCCGCCACCGGCCATCGTGAAGATCGCGACCTGCGGGTCGACGACCCCCTCGGCCGCGTGGGACGTGGGGGCGGGCGACATCACCTGGATCGCGACGACCTCCTCACCGAAGAGGAAGCGCGCGACGTCGACCTCGTGGACGAGGCTGTCGCGCACGATCATCTCCGAGCGGAAGTCGGTGCTGGGGACCGAGGCGTTGCGGTGCACGTTGTGCAGCAGCAGCGTCCGGCCGAGCGAGCCGCCGGCGAGGACCGACCGCACCTGGGCGTACTCCGGGTCGAAGCGCCGCATGAAACCCACCTGCACGAGTCGGCGGCCGACCTCCCGCTCGGCACGGACGAGCCGCAGCGAGGACTCCGAGTCCATGGTCAGGGGCTTCTCGCAGAGCACCGGCTTCCCCGCCGCGAGACAGGCGAGGACCTGTTCCTCGTGGACGAAGCCCGGTGAGGCGATGACGACCGCGTCGACGTCGTCCGCGGCGATGAGCTCCAGCGCGTCGGCGCCCGAGCGCACGCCGTCCCAGCGGGTGGCGAGCTCCTTGGCCCGGACCTCGTCGGGGTCGGCGACGGCGACGAGCCGGGCACGCGCGGTGCGACGGGCCAGCCGTTCGGCGTGGTCGGCGCCCATGATGCCGACGCCGATGACGCCGATGCGGAGGTCGTCGGTCATGGCTGCTCCCCCGGGGTCACGTGGCTGCGCTGGTCTCGCTTGTGCTCGACGTAACCGGCGTGAGCCGACTGGGTCGAGGAGAGGGTGCTCTCCTGCGCGACCGGCACGTCCCACCAGCTCGCACTGTCCGGGGCGAAGACGCGCGGATCGGTCTCGACGTGGATGACGACCGGACCGCCGTCGGAGGGCCACGCCTTGGCCGCGGCGATGGCCTCGGCGAGCTCGTCCCGGGAGTGGACCTCGATGACGTGGGCACCGAGGCTGCGCGCGTTGGCGGCGAGGTCGACGGGCAGCACGTCACCCTCGAGCCGGTGGGACGCGGCGTCTCGCATCCGGTACGCCGTGCCGAACCGCTGCGACCCGAGGCCCTCGGAGAGCGAGCCGATCGAGTGGAAGCCGTGGTTCTGCACGAGGACGACGATGACCTTGACGCGCTCCTGCACCGCGGTGACGAGCTCGGTCGGCATCATGAGCCAGCCGCCGTCTCCGACCATGGCGAAGACGTCGCGTGTCGGGTCGGCGAGCCGGATCCCGATCGAGGCCGGCACCTCGTAGCCCATGCAGGAGTAGCCGTACTCGACGTGGTAGCCCTTCCGGTCGCGCACGCGCCACAGCTTGTGCAGGTCGCCGGGCATGGAGCCGGCCGCGCAGAGGACGACGTCGCGCGGGTCGCTCAGGTCGTTGACCGCGCCGATGACGCTCGCCTGGGTGAGCAGCCCGTCGGCGAGCCGGTCGGTGACCGAGGACGGCGGGTCGTATGCCGTGTCGACCTGCGCGTCCCACTCACCCCAGAGCGTGGCCTGGTGATCGCGGTAGTCCTGCGGGACCGACCATCCGGCCAGCGCCCCGGTGAGGGCGGTCAGTGCCTCCCGGGCGTCCGCGACCACCCCGACACCGGACTGCTTCCCGGCGTCGAACCCGGCGACGTTGATGTTGACGAAGCGCACCCCGTCGTGGGCGAACGCCGTCCGCGAGGCGGTGGTGAAGTCCCCCCAGCGCGTCCCGATGCCGATGACGACGTCGGCCTCGGCGGCGACGGCGTTGGCGGCGGTGGTGCCGGTGGAGCCGATCGCCCCGAGCAGCCGGTCGTGGCCGTGCAGCAACGATCCCTTGCCGGCCTGCGTCTCGACCACCGGGACGCCGGTCGCCTCGGCGAATGCCGCCAGGGCGTCCTCGGCTCCCGAGTAGTGCACGCCACCACCGGCCACGACGAGCGGTCGGCGGGCCGAGCGGATGACCTCGGCGGCGGCGGCGATGCGCGACGCCTCGGGCACGGGGCGGGCCACGTGCCAGACCCGCGCGTCGAAGAGCTCGACCGGCCAGTCGAAGGCCTCCGCCTGGACGTCCTGCGGCAGCGACAGCGTCACCGCACCCGTCTCGGCCGGGTCGGTGAGGACGCGCATCGCCGAGAGCAGCGCCGACGGGAGCTGCTCGGGCCGCACGACCTCGTCGAAGAAGCGGGACAGCGGACGGAAGGCGTCGTTGACGGTGACGTCACCGGCATACGGTGCCTCGAGCTCCTGGAGCACCGGGGCCGAGACGCGCGTCGCGAAGGTGCCCGAGGGCAGGAGCAGGACGGGGATCCGGTTGATCGTCGCGAGGGCCGCGCCGGTGAGCATGTTGGTGGAGCCGGGTCCGACCGAGGCGGTGCACACCCACGTCTGGAGCCGGTCCTTCTGCTTGGCGTAGCCGACGGCGGTGTGCACCATCGCCTGCTCGTTGCGCGCGAGGACGTAGGGCAGGTCGGCAACCCGGCCGGACTCGCTGGCGGCCAGCTCCTCCTGGAGGAGCGCCTGGCCGATGCCGGCGACGTTCCCGTGCCCGAAGATGCCGAGGCAGCCGGCGAAGAGGCGTTGCCGCTCGCCGTCGCGCTCGGACCACTGCTGGCCGAGGAAGCGGATCGTGGCCTGGGCCACCGTGAGCCGCACGGTCTCACTCATCGTCGGCACCTCCGTCGTGGGTGAAGGGGAGTCTGGGGTCCACCGCGTCGTCGGCCCAACCCTCGCGCACCCAGGCGTGGGCCGGGTCGTCGCGGATGAGCCAGGCCCGTTCGGCCCCGGGCCCGGCCATGACGTTGAGGTAGTAGAGGTCGGCGTCGGGGGCGGCCATCGCCGGGCCGTGCCAGCCGTGCGGGACGAGGACGACGTCGCCGGTGCGGACCTCGGCGAGCACGTCGATCGGGCGCTCGTCGGTGCCGTAGACGCGCTGGTAGCCCACCGGGTCCGTACCGCGCGGGTCGGTCGAGCGGACCTCGAAGTAGTAGATCTCCTCGAGCTCGGACTCCACCCCGGGCCGGTCCTCGTCGTGCTTGTGCGGCGGCCACGAGCTCCAGTTGCCGGCCGGGGTGATGACCTCGCACACCAGAATGGCATCCGCGTGCAGGGTTGGAGGCAGGCCGAACGCCCGCACCTCACGGCTCGCGATCCCGGCACCTCGCAGCTCCGGCTGGGCGTCCTCGGCGGCGATCCGCCTGGGCTCCCGGTCGGTCGTCCCGCGGGCACCACACAGAGCCACGCGCGAGCCGGCTCCGTTGTCGCGCAGCGTCATCGTGCGACCACGGGGGACGTATGCCGTGTCGCTCGGTCCCTCGAAGACGCTCACCCGGCCCTCGAGCCGGATCGGCTCGGAACCGGAGATCTCGATCGTCACCGACCCGGCCAGGGGCACGACCACGAGCTCCTCGTCGGCAGTGGCGTGCGTGATGGAGCCGCCGGACGGGAGCTCGGCGACCCGCAGGGACGTGTGCTGCCAGCCGTCGACGGCGTCGGTGACCGACACGGTGAAGTCACCGTCCGCTGCCGCGCCGAAGGCGTGGTGCCAGCGGGCGTTGTCGTCGCCCCGGCTCACCGCGCACCCCCGTGGACGAGCCCGGAGGCGATGTCGACCGCGGCGGCGACGTCGCCGTCGGGCGGGTAGAGCAGGGCCCGGCCGACGACGAGCCCGGTCACGGAGGGGAGGGTGAGCGCGTCGGACCACGCGGCATACGTGTCGTGCGGGTCGCCCTGCGGGTCCCCGCCGAGGAGCAGGGTCGGCAGCGTCGTCGCATCCATGACCCGGGCCAGGTCGTCCACCACGGGGAGCTTGAGCCAGGTGTGCGCGCTGCTGGCCCCGAGCCCGCTCGCGATCGCGATCGACAGGATCGTCGAGTCGGGGTCGAGGAGGTTGCGCACGCGGCCGTCCTCGACGACGGACATGAACGGCTCGACCATCGCCATGATCTCGTGGGCCGCGAGGTCGGTGACGGCGCGGGCGCTCGCCTCGAGGGTCGCGGCGGTGCCGGGGTCGCCGAGGCAGATGCGGGTGAGCATCTTCCCGCCGTCGAGGCCGCGGGCCGCGAGCTCGTCGGCGGTCCACCCGGTGAAGCGGTCGTCGAGCTCGAACACGGCGCCCTGGAGACCGCCTCGGTTCATCGAGCCGATGGCCACCTTGTCGTCGAGCGCCCCCAGGAGGAGCAGGTCGTCGAGGATGTCGGCGGTGCCGAGGACGCCGTCGACGCCGGGCCGGGCCAGGGCCGTGACGAGCCGGTCGAGCAGCTCGCTGCGGCTCGCCATGGCACCGGCGTCGCCGCGCACCCCGAGGGCGCCGCGGGCGGGGTGGTCGGCGGCGACGAGGAGCATGCGTCCGTCGTCGGCCACGAGCGCGCGACGCCGGCGCTCGGCCCACGCCTTGGCGATGCGACCCGGCTCGGTGGTGCGGATGCGCGAGATCTCGGCGAGGTCCATCAGCTCCTCCCCTTGAGGGCGGTCTCGACCTCGTCGGTCGTGGGCATGGCCGTCGAGCACTCGAGCCGGCCGGCGACGATGGCGCCGGCGACGTTCGCGAACTCGACGAGGCGGCGCAGGTCCCAGCCGGAGAGCAGCCCGTGGACGAGGGCCCCACCGAAGGCGTCGCCCGCGCCGAGACCGTTGACGACGTCGACCGGGAACGGTGCCACCTCGACACGCTCGTCCCGGGTCGCGGCGAGCACGCCCTTGGGACCCTGCTTGACGACGGCGAGGTCGAGCCCGCGCTCCAGCAGGGCGTCCGCGGCGCGGTGCGGGTCGGTCTCGCCGACGGCGACCTCGCACTCCTCGCGGTTGCCGACGGCGACGGTCACGTGCTCGAGCGCCTTGCCGACCTGCTCGCGCGCCTCGGCGGGGTCCGCCCAGAACATCGGCCGGTAGTCGAGGTCGAGGACGGTGTGCTCCCGACGTGCCCGGGCCTCCCAGGCCGCGAAGTGCGCCGAGCGGGAGGGCTCCTGGGACAGGCCGGTCACGGTCGACCAGTGGATGCGTGCCTCCCGGATGTCGTCGAGCGGCATCTCGGAGGCCTCGATGAGCAGGTCGGGGGCCGCGGGGTAGCGGTAGAAGTAGAGCGGGAAGTTGTCCGGCGGGAACACCTCGCAGAACGTCACCGGGGTGGGCGGTCCCGGGTCCTGCGTGATCGCGGTGATGTGGACCGGGTCGACGCCGAGGCGCTCGGCCTCGAGCCGGACGTAGCGGCCGAAGGCGTCCCGCCCGACCCGGGTGACGAGGCTGACGCGACGCCCGTGCCGGGCCGCGGCGACGGCGACGTTGGTGGCGCTGCCGCCAAGGAACTTCTCGAAGGTCCTGACCTCCTCGAGGCCCACCCCGTGCTGCAGCGGGTAGATGTCGACCCCGGTCCTGCCGACGGCGACGAGGTCGTAGGCCGGCCCACGCAGGGCGTCGGACGCGCGCTCACCCATGGTGGCGCCCCTCCAGCCGCTCCGCGACCTCGGTGATGTGGGCGATGGAGGTGCGCACGTCGGCCGCGGGGTCGACACCCGTCTGTGCGGGCGACCCGGCGAGGATCGTGTCCTGCTCGAGGACGTACCACCCGGCATACCCGTTGTCCTCGAGCGACTCGACGATCGCCGCGACGTCGACGTCGCCCTCCCCGAGCGGGACGTACATCCCCGCGGTGACCCCCTCGGTGTAGGTCAGCTCGCCGGAGCGGACCCGCTCGGCGACGTCGAGGCGGACGTCCTTGAGGTGGACGTGGCCGATCCGCTCCGGGTGGTTGCGGGCGACGGCGACCGGGTCGCCTCCGCCGATGAGCAGGTGGCCGGTGTCGAGGCAGAGCCCGATGCGTGACCCGGCGAGCACGCGCTCGGTCTCCTCGCCGGACTCGACGATGGTGCCGACGTGGGGGTGGAGGGTCGCGGTGAGCCCGTGCGCCTCGGCCGTCGCGGTGACGAGGTCGAGGTTCTGCAGGAGGGTGTCCCACTCGCTGTCGCTGAGCACCGGCCGGGCGTCGTAGCCCTCGACGCCCGTGGCCGCGGCGACGACGACCGTCGTCGCGCCGGCGACGGTGAGGGCCTCGATCGCCGACTCGACCTCGGGCACCGGGTCGTGGTCGGGGTCGTGGAGGACGACGGGGACGAACTGGCCGACGGCCCTGAGGTGCGCGGCCGCGAGCGCGTCTGCCTTCTCGACCGGCTCGTCGGGGAGGAAGCCGTCGGGACCGAACTCGGTCGCGACGATGCCGACCTCGCGCATCTGGCCGAGGACGGTGTCGACGTCGAGCTGGTGGCCCCAGCCCGGGACCTCGCAGACACCCCAGGAGATGGGGGCACCGGCGATCCGTTCGGCGATCGGCGGACGCACGGTCGTGGTGGGGGCGGACGGGGTCGACGGGGTCGTCATGCGATGGCCTTCGCGGTCGAGGGGGCGTCGGGGATCTCGGACATGGACACGGGGCGGCGCTGCGCACGGGAGTGCTCGCAGGCCTCGGCGGTGCGGAAGGCCTGGAGGGCGTCGCGGACGGTGCAGGGGCTCGCGGTGAGCCCAGCCGCCACGTCGAGGAAGGCGGTCAGCTCGGCCCGGTAGGCCGGGAGGAAGCGCTCCATGAAGCTGGCGTGGGCGGGCCCGGTCGGGAAGTCGACGCCCTGCTCGGCCGAGCGCAGCGCGAGGGAGTGGTCGAGCCCCACGGCGATGGCACCGTCCGATCCCATGACCTCCATCCGCACGTCGTGGCCGCCGCCGCTGTAGCGGGTGGCGGTGGCCGTGACGAGGGTGCCGTCGTCGAGGGTGAGGATCGCGGCGGCGGTGTCGACGTCCCCGGCGGCGGAGAAGAAGTCGGCGCCCTTGTTCTCGCCCGTGGCGTACACGGTCGCGACCTCGCGGCCGGTGACGAACCGGACGATGTCGAAGTCGTGGACCGAGCAGTCGCGGAAGATGCCGCCGCTCGTCGGGATGTAGGCGGCGTGCGGGGGCGCCTGGTCGTGGGTCTGGGCGCGGATGGCGTGGACGGTGCCGAGCTCACCGGACGCGACGGCGTCCCGGGCCCGGCGGTAGCCGACGTCGAAGCGTCGCTGGAAGCCGATGTGGACGGCGGTGTCGCCCGACTCCGCGAGCTCGGTGAGGGCGATGGTCTCGTCGAGCGTCGCGGCTACCGGCTTCTCGCAGAACGTCGGTATGCCGGCCGCGAGCGCCCGGCGGAGCAGCGGGGCGTGGCCGGGGGTGGCCGTCGCGATGACGAACGCGTCGATGCCCGAGGCGAGGAGGGTCTCGATGTCCGGGGCGAAGGACAACCCCTGGTCGGCGGCGACCTTCTCGGCGAGGGCGGCATCGAGGTCGGCCACGACGAGCTCGTCGACCGCGTCCAGGCCCGCGAGGGTGCTCGCATGGAACGCTCCGATGCGGCCCACGCCGGCCAGTCCGATCCTCATGACGAGAACTGTTCCGCGTGGGCTGGCCTCGTGTCAACCTTTGTTAGGACATTTGGCCATTTGGACGTCGGTATCGCTACTCTGCCGGTCATGGCAGCGCGAGAGGTGGACGTGAGCATCGACCGGAGCTCTCCGGTCCCGCTCTACCACCAGCTGTCCGAGCAGCTGTGCGCGGCGATCAGCGACGGCCGCCTGCAACCGGGCGACCCGTTCGAGAACGAGGTCGCGCTCGCGGGGCGGCTCTCGCTCTCCCGGCCGACCGTGCGCAGGGCGATCCAGGAGATGGTCGACAAGGGCCTGCTCGTGCGGCGCCGCGGGTTGGGGACGACCGTCGCGAACCGCAAGGTGCACCGTCGGGTGGCGCTGAGCAGCCTCTACGACGACCTCGCCCGCGAGGGGCGGGCGCCGCGGACAGTGCTGCTCGAGCACGAGATCGTCACCGACGACGCCGCTGCGGCGGCCCTGGACCTCGACCCGCAGACGCCGCTGCTGGCGATCGTCCGGCTGCGGCTGGCCGGTGACGCGCCGCTGGCGGTCATGCGGAACTGGCTGCCGCCGGCATACGGGGACATCACGCGCGAGGAGCTGGAGTCGACCGGCCTGTACGCCGCGCTGCGCACCCGGGGCGTCCACGCCGTCGTCGCGCACCAGTCGATCTCGGCCCGGATGCCGACGCCCGCCGAGCGCAAGCACCTGCGGATCCGCGGGACCCAGCCGGTGCTGGCGATGACCCGGATGGCCTTCGACGGCGCCGGGACCGCCGTCGAGTACGGCGACCACAGCTACCGGGCCGAGGACTACACCATCGACCTCATGGTCGACGAGCGCTGACCCGGGCGTCCACAGGTCCGAGCGCAGTCGGGCCCCGTCCACAGCGCCACGACTGCTGCTGGCGCCCCGGCCCGCGGTCGGATGGGCTGGCCGGGTGGATCGGTACGGGCCAGGCGGGACGGGAATGGACGGTGAGGCCGTCGGAGCCATGATGCGGCTCGGCCGGCGACGGCTGGGGCTGAGCCAGCGGGCGCTGGCCGACGCTCTCTGCTGGGACCGGGCGAAAGTGGGGCGGTGGGAGAGCGGGCGGGTGCCCGACGGCTTCGACGAGGTCGTCTCGGTGGCGAGGATGCTCGGGTTCGAGATGGTGCTTCGGGACCTCGAGCCTGACCGCTGGGCCGCGTGGGACGAGCCGGCGGAGCACGTCCTCGACCGGGGGGACCGGCGGTTCCCGGCCCACCTCGAGCTGTGCGCCGAGAACGCCGGGTCGACCTGGAACTGGACCCGGCACCGCGGTGAGCCGTCCCCGAACGCCTCCCTGACCTCCTTCCGGCGCCAGACGGTGGTCGAAGGGCTGGCGGAGATGCGACGAGCACACGACGGGGACGCCCGGGAAGGTCGGGGAGGGGACGAGGGTCCGGAGACCCCCGAGCCCTCCTGAGGCGGGGCGGTCGCGGTGGCGGTCGCGGTCGCGGTCGGGGTGGCGGTCACGGCTGCGGCTGCGGCTGCGGCTGCGGCTGCGGCTGCGCCGCACACCTTCCCTGCCGGCGCTGTGCACTGCTGCCCCCCAACCGCAGCAATGCACATCCTCCCCGCCCACACAGTGCACTGCTGCCGCCCAGCGCAGCACCGCACACCCTCCCCCGCCCCAGACTGTGCACTGCTGCCGCCAGGCGCAGCGGTGCAGACCCTCCGCCCGGGACTGTGCACTGCTGCGGCCCGGCGCAGCAGTGCACAGGGGGAACGGGGAAGGATCGTGGGTCCCCAAGCCCGTGCGGCCCCGTGCCGCCTCCCCACCCGCGTCACCCCAGCCGAACGCCCCGACCCCCGAGGAGGACACTCGACCCCATGGACGCCACCGAACTCCGCGCCCGCCAGGCGCCGCTCAAGGAGCAGTACCGCAGCGACCCCGAGTCCGCCCTCACCCCGGTCGGAGCGCGCGCCGACTGGCGCGGCTCCGGCGTGACGACGAGCGTCGACACGTGGTCCGGTCGCACCCGCGCCGGCCTGCACGAGGCGACCGGCGGCGACGGTGACGACGCCTGCTCCGCGGACATGCTGCTCGAGGCCGTCCTCGCCTGCGCCGGCGTGACGATGCGCGCGGTCGCGACGTCCATGGGGTTGGCCGTCAGCGCCGCCGACCTCTCCGCGGAGGCGGAGTTCGACGCACGGGGCACGCTCGGCGTCGACCGCAGGGCTCCCGTCGGCATCCTCGGCCTGACGATCACCGCCAGCCTCGCCACCGACGCCACCGACGACGAGCTCGCGAAGCTCGCCGTGGCCACCGAGCGCTACTGCGTCGTGGGGCAGAGCCTCGCGCACCCCCCGACCATCCGCATCCGTCGCCGCTCGGCGGAATGACGCGCGTCCGGAGCACCCAGCCGCCCCTCGTACCCTTGAGGACGTGAGCGAGACCCCCGGCGACACCACCACCGCGACGATGACGGCCCCTGACTCGGAGCTGTCCGAGCAGCAGCGCATCCGACGCGAGAAGCGCGAGCGCCTGCTGGACGCCGGCACACCGGCATACCCGGTGTGGGTCGAGCGGACCCACGGCCTCGCCGAGGTGCGCGAGCAGTGGGGCCACCTCGAGACCGGGCAGGAGACCGACGACGTCGTCTCCGTGGCCGGCCGCGTCGTCTTCGTCCGCAACACCGGCAAGCTCGCCTTCGCCACCCTCCAGGAGGGCGAGGGCATCCGCCTCCAGGTCATGCTCAGCCTCGCCGAGGTGGGCGAGGACTCCCTCGCGGCCTGGAAGTCCGACGTCGACCTCGGCGACCACGTCGCCGTCACCGGCCGCGTCATCAGCAGCCGCCGGGGCGAGCTGTCCGTCATGGCGACCAGCTGGAGCATGGCGAGCAAGGCCCTGCGCCCGATGCCGGTCCTGCACAAGGAGCTCTCCGAGGAGAGCCGGGTGCGCCAGCGCTACGCCGACCTCATCGTGCGCCAGGAGGCGCGCGACATGGTCCGCACCAAGGCGCGCATCCTCAGCGCCATGCGCCGGGAGCTCGAACGCCAGGGCTACCTCGAGGTCGAGACCCCGATCCTGCAGCTCATCCACGGCGGCGCGGCGGCCCGGCCCTTCCGGACCCACCTCAACGCGTTCGACCAGGAGATGACGCTGCGCATCGCCCTCGAGCTCAACCTCAAGAAGGCCGTCGTCGGGGGGATCGACCGCGTCTACGAGATGGGACGCATCTTCCGCAACGAGGGGGTCGACGCCACCCACTCCCCCGAGTTCACGATGCTCGAGGCCTACCAGGCGTGGGGCGACCAGACCACCATCGCCCGGCTCATCCAGGACCTCTACCTCGCGGCGGCGGACGTCCATGGTTCCCGCCGGGTCGAGACCCCACAGGGCACGATCGACCTTGACGGCGACTGGCGCTGGCTACCCGTGCACGAGGCCGTCAGCGAGGCGGTCGGCGAGAGCGTCACCATCGACACCGACGCCCACACGCTGCGAACCCTCGCGGCGAAGCACGACGTCTCGGTCGACCCCACGTGGGAGCGCGACAAGGTCTTCCTCGAGATCCTCGGTGAGCTCGTCGAGCCCACGCTCCTCCAGCCGACCTTCCTCTGCGACTACCCCGCGAGCGCCCAACCACTCGCGCGTCCGCACCGCAGCGAGCCGGGCCTCATCGAGGCGTGGGACCTCGTCATCGGCGGCGTCGAGCGAGGCACCGGGTTCTCCGAGCTCATCGACCCCGTCATCCAGCGCCGGGTCCTCACCGAGCAGTCGTCCCGGGCCGCCGGCGGCGACCCGGAGGCGATGCAGCTCGACGAGGACTTCCTTCGCGCACTCGAGTACGGCGCCCCGCCCATGGGTGGCCTCGGCCTCGGCGTCGACCGGCTCGTCATGCTCTTCACGGGCGCGAACATTCGCGAGACCATTCTCTTTCCCCACCTCAAGCCGGAGGCATGATCATGTGGGACTCGATTTGGCCATATCTGGCCGCCATCCTGCCCACGATTGTCGTGGCCATCCTCTTCTATTTGCTCATGAAGAGCATCCTCGAGGGTGACCGGCGCGAACGAATCGCACAAAGCCAGTGGGAATCCGAGAACGAATCCTCGGAGGACAACTCGCACTGATAGTCTCCTTTTCGTCATATTCGACGTGTGAAGGGAATTGTCAGATGGCACAGCGTGTCCAGGTGCTGCTCGTCGATGACATCGACAACAGCGATGCAGACGAAACGGTGACGTTCGCCCTCGACGGCGTCACGTACGAGATCGACCTCAACGCGGCCAACGCCGCCAAGCTCCGTGACGAGTTCGCCACGTGGGTCGGGCACGCCCGCCGCTCCGGCGGCCGCAAGGCCTCGGGTCGCGCGAGCAGCGGCAGTGGTGGCGGGACACGGCGCAAGGACGTCTCCGCCGTTCGCGAATGGGCCCGTCAGAACGGTCACGACGTGAGCGAGCGCGGGCGAATTCCGGCAGCCGTGCAAGAGGCCTACGACAAGGCCAACCACTGAGCCCACCGGGTCTCCACGAGGCGGCGGCTCCCGATCCGGGGGCCGTCGCCTCGCTCATGTCACATCACCACGGATATCTGTCCTTTGTCGGTGGAAAACACCTTTCCATGCCCCTGACCAGCGCATTTGGCTTTGCCGAGCAGTGGCAGGACGCACTCACCGCTTCCCACAGCCGCCTGTATGCCGTCCCGTCACCTCCGCAGGTCGCCGCCGCATTCGTCCTCCAGCACCTCCTGAGCATTCCCGCGCAGGTGTCCGCATTCGCCGCCCTCAGCGGTCCGTGGCAGATCGACCTCGGCACCCTCGAGGACGCGAGCATCTCCTGCGACCTCGCGCCCGGCCTCTACCCGCAACGCCTGGGCTTCCTCTCCGTGCAGGCGGCGGCGCCCGAGGTGGAGGAGCGCATCGCGGGTGCGCGGACGGCATACCGAGATCTGGCGACGGCGATCGCGCACGGCTACCCGTCGCCGGTGAAGATCTCCAGCCAGCAGCGCTTCGGGATGGTCGAGGACCTGTGGGAGATGGCGCTGCGCGAGGCGCGGGCCTCCGTCGAGCGCCTGGCCGCCCCCGCGGTGGAGCGTCGGTCGTGCTGCTTCATCTACGCGCTGCCCGGCGCCCACGAGTGTGCCGGGTGCCCGCGCGCCCTCACGACCGGCTGAGCTGCGCCCACCGCGGCCTCGGTCAGAGCAGGTCGGCGATGAGGTCGCCGTGCGTGTCGAGCCGCTCGAGCATGTCGTCGAACATCACCTGCTCGAAGGTCTTGCCCGCAGCGCCCGCCTCCACCTCGTCCCACGTCCGGGGGGCGGCGACGCAGGGCAGCTCGCGACCTCGCAGCGAGTAGGGGCTGATCGTCGTCTTGGCGGCGACGTTCTGGCTCCAGTCGAGGAAGATCTTGCCCGGCCGCAGCGACTTGGTCATCTTCCACAGGACGAGGTCCGGGTGCTTCTTCGTCATCTCCTGGGCGAGCTGCTGCGCGAGGTCGCGCACCTGGTCGCTCGTGAGGTCGCCGCCGAGCGAGGCGTACAGCTGCATGCCCTTGCTGCCCGACGTCACCGGGTGGAGGGTGAGCCCGAGCGAGTCGAGCCGGTCGCGCAGGAGCAGCGCGACCTGGGCGCACTCCCTGAGGCCGGCCGGGCTGCCCGGGTCGAGGTCGACGACGAGCCGGTTGGGGTTCTCGACCTCGCCGGCCTCGGTGACGGTCCACTGCGGCACGTGGACCTCGAGCGAGTTGAGGTTGACGAGGTAGGTGAGGTCGGCGAGGTCTGCGACGAGCGGGTAGGTCACGTCGTCGACCCTGACCCGCGGCAGCCAGGACGGCGCCCCGCTCGGGAGGTTCTTCTCGAAGAAGCTCTGGTCAGCCACGCCGTGGGGCCACCGCACCCGCGTCACCGGGCGGGCGGCGAGGTGCGGCAACAGGATCGGTCCGACGGTGGCGAAGTAGTTGAGCACCTCGGCCTTGGTCGTCTCGGTCGACGGGTACATGACCTTGCTCAGGCTCGAGAGCTTGAGCGTGCGCCCCTCGACCTCGACGCGGGTGATCTCCTGGACGTACTTCTCAGCCATCGCTCACCTCGTGCAGGTCGTCGGGCGTCAGGTCGGTGCGGAGCCCGAGGTATGCCGGCTGGCGCAGCTTCCCGGTCGAGCCGCGTCCCAGCGACTGCACCTCGACGACGACCCGGGGCTCGACCCAGGTCGCGCCGGCCGCGTCCTCGCGGGGGACGTCGGTGGAGAACGGGGAGCGGTCGCGCCGCGACGACGCGAGCAGCGCGCCGAGCCGGGCTCCGGCGGTGCCCGCCAGCCCCGCTCCGACGCGGCCGGCATACGCCCATCCACCTCGACCGTCAGGGGTGCCGACGAGCACAGCGCCCATCCGGTTCGTCGTCCCGGTCTCGGGACGCCACCCCCCGACGACGACCGACAGGGTGGCCCGGTGCGGGGACTTGCGCCAGTCCGCGGACCGGCGCCCCGCTGCATACGGGGACGACCGCCGCTTGCTCACGATGCCCTCGAGCCCCTGGTCACGCGTGGCCTCGTAGAGCTCCGCCCCGTCCTCGTAGACGGGTGGCACCTGCCACGCCGAGCTGTCCAGCTCGAGGCGTTCGAGGAGCTCGCGGCGGGACGACCACGGCTGGCCGGTGAGGTCGGAGCCGAACAGCCGCAGCAGGTCGAAGGCCATGAACGTCACCGGACGGGTCGACGCGAGCCGTGCCGCCCTGCGCGGCGACGAGACGTGCATCCGCTCGGCGAGGGCTGCGAAGGAGGGCAGCCCCCCGTCGAGGGCGACGACCTCCCCGTCGAGGAGCAGGTCGTCGTAGGTCTCGGCGAGCCCCTGCAGCTCGGGGAAGCTCACCGAGACGTCGCGCCCGGTGCGGCTCGACAGGACGAGACGCCCGTCGCGCACGTCGGCAAGCACGCGCATGCCGTCCCACTTCACCTCGTGCACCCACTCAGGCCCGGAGGGGATGCCGTCCGCGACGGAGGCGAGCATGGGCTGCATGCGGCCATCCTGACCTACCCCACACTCTCGCGGGTGTTGGATGACCCTCATGGGGACGTCGCCGGGGTCCGAGCACCGGGGCAACCTGCGGTGGGCCCTGCTCCTCGCCGGGGCGGTGCTCGCGCTGTGGTTCGTCGGCCTGCCCGTCCTGGGCGGAGTGGTGCGCGACGACCGCCCGGACCGGGCGATGTTCGCTCTCGCCGCTGTGACCATCCTCCTGGCTCCGGTCGCGCTGGTCTGGGTCGTCGGCGAGGCACACCTGCGGTGGTCCCCGCGCGCACGCGGTGCCCGTGGGGTGGTCGGCTGGACCCTGGCGCTGGCCTGCCTCGGGCTGCTGCTCTGGCTCGCACCCCCGGCCCTCTACCTCCTGGTCTCGTCCCTGGCTGTCGTCTTCGGCTGATCGGGACCACCCCTGTGGCGTGAGCACGCGGCATACAGTGGATCCATGCGTGCGATCTGGAAGGGTGCGGTGTCGTTCGGGCTGGTCAACGTGCCCGTACGGCTCTACTCGGCGACGGAGAACCATGACGTGCAGTTCCGTCAGGTGCACCGGGAGGACGGCGGCCGCATCAAGTACAAGAGGACGTGCAGCATCGACGGCGAGGAGGTGGCCTACGACGACATCGCCAAGGGCTACGAGACCGAGGACGGCGACATGGTCATCCTCACCGACGAGGACTTCAAGGACCTGCCGAGCAAGTCGTCCAAGGAGATCAACGTCGAGAAGTTCGTGCCGACGGAGCAGATCGACCCCATGCTCCTCGACAAGAGCTACTACCTCGAGCCCGACAAGACCGCGACCAAGCCCTACGTCCTGCTGCGCGAGGCCCTCGAGTCCGAGGGCCGGATGGCCGTGGTCACCGTCTCGATCCGCACCCGGATGACGATGGCCGTCCTGCGGGTGCGCGACGGCGTCATCGTCATGCAGACGATGCTCTGGCCAGACGAGATCCGCCAACCCGACTTCGCCCACGTCGAGGAGGCCGGGGAGGCCACCGACAAGGAGATGGCGATGGCCAAGCTCCTCATCGAGCAGCTCGCGGGCGACTTCGAGGCCGACGACTACGAGGACGACTACGCGATCGCACTCCAGGAGCTCGTCCGCGCCAAGGTCGAGGGCGGCGAGGTCCGGGCCCCGGCGGCCAGGGCCGAGGAGTCCGGCGAGGTCGTCGACCTGCTCGCTGCGCTGGCGAAGTCGGTCGAGAAGGCCAAGGCGTCACGGGGCGAGGCCCCGTCGGCCCCGTCGGCCTCGTCGACCGCTACGTCCGAGCCGGCGAAGGCGCCGACCAAGAAGGCCGCCGCGAAGAAGTCCGCGACCGCGAAGACCGCGAAGACCGCGAAGACCGCGAAGGCCGCGACCAGGAAGACGACCGCGAAGAAGGCGACGAAGAAGGCCTCCTGACCCGCCGTCAGGCGTTCTCGCGACGGAACGTCGCGGTGCCCCACCACAGCGACAGGACGAAGAGCACCGCCGCCCACGCGGTGCCGTAGAGCATCGGGTCACGGGCGAAGTCCCCGGAGAAGGACGTGCGCACTCCGTCGGTCACCCACTTGAACGGCATCCAGTCCGAGACGCTCTGGAGCCACTGCGGTCCCAGCGTCATCGGCAGCAGGATGCCGGAGAGCAGGAGCACCGGCATCATCACCATGTTGATGACCGGCGCCATGACGTCCTCGGACTTCGTCGTGAGGGCCAGGGCGTTCGACGCGGCCGCGCACGCGCCACCGACGAGCAGCGTGAGCAGGACCCCGAAGACGATGCCCCTGGCCGAGCCGGTCATCCCCAGCAGGTAGCCGAGGCCGACGAGGATCCCGGCCTGGACGAGCAGCTGGAGCAGGTCACGCACCAGCCGCCCGACGAGCAGGGCCGTCCGGCTGGCGGGGGTGACCCGTTCGGCCTCGATGACGCCCTCCCGCCACTCGCCGATGAGGCTGAAGCCGGCGAAGAACGCGCCGAAGATGCCGAGCTGGACGAGCATGCCGGGCACGAAGAAGGTGTACTCGTTCTCGACGCCGAGCTGGCCGATGAGCGGCTTGAGCAGGGGTCCGAAGAGGAAGAGGTACATGACCGGCTGCAGCATGCCGATGATGACCCACGCGGGGTTGCGCAGGTTCATCCGCAGCTGGCGGCGGAAGACGATGAAGGACTCGCGAAGGAACTGCATCACTGCTCCTGTCGGACGAGGGCGGGCGTGGCGGGTGGGGCCGGCTCGCCCGGGCCGGCGCCGTCGGTGGTCGTCTCCTGGGCGTCCCGCAGCGAGCGCCCGGTGAGGGTGAGGAAGACGTCGTCCAGCGTCGGGCGGTGCACCTCGATCGACTCGAGGGTGATGTCGGCGCGGGACAGGTCGGCGAGCAGCCCGGGAACCGCCCGGCCGGCCTGCGCGACGCGGGCGCGGACGTGGAAGCCGTCGACCTCGACGGCCTCGGCGCCGCCGCGACCCGGCTCCGCCATGGACCCGAGCCGCCGGGCGGCGCTGGTGACGTCGCCGGCGCTGGCCAGCTCGAGGTCCACGAGGTCCCCGGAGATGTTGGCCTTGAGGTTCTCGGCGCTGTCCGAGGCGACGATCCGGCCGTGGTCGATGATGACGATCCGGTCGCTGAGGTGGTCGGCCTCGTCGAGGTAGTGGGTCGTGAGGAAGACCGTCGCACCCCGGCGGCGCCGCAGGTCGGCGATGTGCTCCCAGAGGTTGGCGCGCGCCTGCGGGTCGAGCCCGGTCGTGGGCTCGTCGAGGAAGACGAGCGTCGGGTCGTGGATGAGGCCCATGGCGATGTCGAGCCGGCGCCGCTGGCCCCCGGACATGTTCTTGGGCATCCGGGTCCAGAGCCCGTCGAGGTCGAGCTGCTCGAACAGCTCCTTGCCCCGCCGGGTCGCGTCCGCGCCGCGCATCCCGTAGAGCATCCCGTGGTCGACGACCTCGTCACCGGCGCGGGCGGAGCTGAAGGCGCCCCCGGTCTGCGAGACGTAGCCGATGCTCCGGCGGACCTGCTCGGACTGCGTGACCACGTCGAACCCAGCGACGGTCGCCGTGCCCTCCGTGGGCCGCAGCAGGGTGGTGAGCATGCGCAACGTGGTCGTCTTGCCGGCGCCGTTGGGGCCGAGGAAGCCGACCACCTCACCCTCGGCGACGTCGAGGTCGACGCCGTCGACGGCCCGCACCTCGGTCTTCTTCCTACCCTCGCGCGACCGGAAGGTCTGCACGAGTCCTCGTGCCTGGATCATCGGTGCTCCTCGCCTCGACGAGTTGGTCTGACAGCACCTTCGAGACTAGGACCGCGCACCGACAACGGTCACCGGTGCGGCGATGATGGGCGCATGCCCGAAGGCCACACCCTCTTCGCCCTCGCCCGCGACCTCGACACCGCCTTCCGCGGCACCAGCCCGGAGGTCTCCAGCCCGCAGGGCAAGTTCGCCGGGGGGGCCGCGCTCCTGTCCGGCCACGAGGTGGTCGAGGCGACCTCCTGGGGCAAGCACCTCTTCGTCGAGTTCGCCGGTGACCGCGTCCTCTGGGTGCACCTCGGCCTCATCGGCACCTTCACCATCGACACGACCTCGTATGCCGGTGAGCTTCCGGTCGTCGGGCAGGTCCGGTGCCGCTTCGCGACCGACGACCACGTGGCCGACCTGCGCGGCCCGATGGTGTGCGACGTCGTCACCCCCGAGAAGGTCGACGAGGTCCTCGCCCGCCTGGGCCCGGACCCCCTGCGGCCGGCCGACCCCCGCTCCGACCCCGACCTCGCGTGGGCCCGGATCCAGCGCTCGAGCAAGCCCATCGCCGAGCTGCTCATGGACCAGGCGGTCCTGGCAGGCGTCGGGAACGTCTACCGCTCCGAGGTCCTCTTCCGGCTCCGGGTCCACCCGTTCCGCCCGGGCAACAAGCTGCAGCGCAGGACGTGGCGGGCCATCTGGGCCGACCTCGTCGCCCTGCTCCCGCTCGGCGTGGCCACGAGCAAGATCGTCACCGTCCACGAGCAGGTCGACGAGGTGGCGCGGGCGCTCGAGGCGGGCGAGGAGGTGCGGCTCACCTCGCGCGACTCCTACGTCTACAAGAGGCAGGGCGAGGCCTGCCACGTGTGCGGCTCGAGGATCCGCACGCAGGTGGTCGCCGGCCGCAACCTCTTCTGGTGCGGCAACTGCCAACGTCGCGGCTGACCCCCGCCCCCCGGCCCCCCC
>NZ_AVPL01000176.1 GCF_000768695.1 Knoellia aerolata DSM 18566 | reverse complement strand
AATCCAGGTCCTGAGTGGCCATGGCGGGTACGCCGCCTCGCGGGCCGCGTGATTTTCAATTACGAACGAGTTTCATTATAAATTGAAACCTCGCCAAATCGCCGCCCCGCCCCGATCTTTCGCGCCGCCCTGCCCTCAATGCAGGATGCGCTCCAGGAATGCCCGCGTGCGCTCATGCCCGGGATTGTCGAAGAACGCGCCCGGCTCGCCCACCTCGATGATGCGGCCGCCGTCCATGAACACCACCCGGTCGGCGACGTTGCGGGCAAAGCCCATCTCGTGCGTCACGCACAGCATGGTCATGCCGTCCTCGGCCAGCGAGGTCATGGTGTCCAGCACTTCCTTGACCATCTCCGGATCCAGCGCCGAGGTCGGCTCGTCGAACAGCATGATGCGCGGCTGCATGCAGAGCGAGCGGGCGATGGCCACGCGCTGCTGCTGCCCGCCTGACAACTGGCCGGGGTACTTGCCAGCCTGATCGGGAATG
>NZ_AVPL01000171.1 GCF_000768695.1 Knoellia aerolata DSM 18566 | reverse complement strand
ACGGCGACGGCGGAGCCAACGGCGTCTACACGTACGGCCGCACGTCCAGGTTCCCGACCAGCAGCTACCAGTCGACCAACTACTGGGTCGACGTCACCTTCACCACCCAGTCCGTGACCGTCCCCGCCGCACCCACCGCGGTGACGGCCACCGCGGGAGACGGGTCCGCGACGGTGTCCTGGACCGCGCCGTCCAACGGTGGCAGCCCGATCACCGGCTACACCGTGACGCCGTACGTCGGTGCGACGGCACAGGTGCCGTGGACAGTGACGGGCAACCCGCCGGCGACGAGCACGACCGTGACCGGGCTGACCAACGGCACCGCGTACACGTTCCGGGTCGCCGCGACCAACGTGGCGGGGACGGGGCCCGCCTCGGCGGGGTCGAACGCCGTCACACCGGTCGGGGTGGTCACGGTCCCGGGTACCCCGACCGGTGTCTCCGCGACTGCGGGGGATGCCTCGGCGATGGTGTCCTGGACCGCACCGTCCCACGGAGGCAGCGCGATCACCGGGTACACGGTGAC
>NZ_AVPL01000193.1 GCF_000768695.1 Knoellia aerolata DSM 18566 | reverse complement strand
GGGCCAGCGTCTACCAGGAAGACAACGACGATTTCGCCGCCGGCTACATCAACTACTTCGTCATCAACGGCGCCGTGATCGCGCCCGAGTTCGGCGATGCCCGCGCCGATGGCAAGGCGCGGGACCTGCTGCGCGCCTTGTATCCCGGCCGCGACGTGGTGCAGCTGGACATCGACGCGATCGCCTCGGGCGGCGGCGGAATCCACTGCGTGACGCATCAGTTGCCGGCGGTCTGAAACGCCTTCGCCACCGCGCGCGGAAAACCGATATTGATATACGTATTCCATCGTTGGCGCGCCACGGATGCTTGCCCAGAATGGGTGGCAATCAAGTCGTGGTCGAAGGATGTGTTTGATGCCAGCGGTAAGGAAAGTCGTCGTGCT
>NZ_AVPL01000186.1 GCF_000768695.1 Knoellia aerolata DSM 18566 | reverse complement strand
CGGCGGCGACGGCCGACTCGCACTCCTGGGCGGTGCGGGCGAGGTCGGCGTGGACCCGGCGCGCGCGGTCGAGCTCGGCGGCGCTCACCCGGTCCCCACCGTGCGCCGGCACGGGGTGCTCCTCGGCACCGCAGACGGGGCAGGCGGAACCGTCGACGAGGCCCTCGGCGAGCTCGGCGGCCATCTGGGTCAGGCGCTGCGCGACGAGGTCCTGCTCGTGCTCGCGGGCGTCCTGGGCGGCCGTGCGCGCGTCGACCGAGGTCGCGGCGAGCCGCGCCACCGTGACCTCGTCGCGGACGACCTGCTGGGCGAGGCGGTGGCGGTCCCTCGCACTCCGTGCCGTCTGCTCGGCACCGCCGAGGGCGGCTTCGGCCTCGAGGGCGTCGGCGAGCGCCGCTTCCGCCTCGCCGACGCGGGAGAGGGCCTCGGCCC
>NZ_AVPL01000200.1 GCF_000768695.1 Knoellia aerolata DSM 18566 | reverse complement strand
CTCCGGCAACTACGCGGTCTACCCGAACCTGCTGGGCGACGCGGAAAACCTGGAGGAGGTGTTCGTCACCCAGGGCTCCTCCGAAGCGGACGGCCCGCACATCGGCTCCAGCGGCGGCAACATCGGCCTGGTGACGCGCCGCCCGGCGAAAGACTTCGGCGGTTTCGTCAAGCAGACGCTGGGCAGCAACAGCCTGAGCAAAACCTTCGCCCGCCTGGAGACCGGCGAGTACAACGGCTTCAGCAACTGGCTCTCCTATTCGCACACCGAGGCGAAGAAATGGCGCGGCGAGGGGCGGCTGTACTCCGACAAGTTCGAGATGAATTCGCTGTATGAAGACGGCAACGGCAACAGCAG
>NZ_AVPL01000199.1 GCF_000768695.1 Knoellia aerolata DSM 18566 | reverse complement strand
ACAGCCTGGCCACCGTGCTGGCCAAGACCGTGCCGGGCATGGCCGATTCCAGCCGCACCATGACCGATTACGGCCAGACGCTGCGCGGACGCGGCGTGCTGGTGCTGGTGGACGGCATCCCGCTGAACACCAACCGCGACTCGTCGCGCAACCTCGCCAACGTCGACCCGGCCACCATCGAGCGCGTCGAGGTGCTGCGCGGCAGCAGTTCGATCTATGGCGCCGGCGCCACGGGCGGCATCGTCTCCATCACCACGCGGCCGGCCGGCGGCGAACCGGTGGCCGAGACCACCGTGACCGCCGTCAGCCCGCTGAGCCGGCTGGGCGGCGACGGCCTGGGCGGCCAGCTGCAGCAGCATTTC
>NZ_AVPL01000016.1 GCF_000768695.1 Knoellia aerolata DSM 18566 | reverse complement strand
CTGCGGGCGAGCCCGCCCGCGTCCACCGCGTCCACCGCATCCGCGGCGACCGCGGCGACCGCGGCGGCGCCGGTGACCGCGGCGGCCGCCGGTACGGACCTCGGCATCGCGCTGTCGCCGTCGATCCGGGCGCACCTCGCCCAGGGGGTGGTGGAGTCGGGCCACCGACCCATCGCCGTCGCGTTCGTGCAGTTCTCGGGGACCGACGTGCTCCACGCGACGTCGGGGCCGCGCGCGGTGACCGAGGCCCTCGACGTCCTCGTCCGCACGGTGCAGCGGGCCTGCTCGAGCGCCGAGGTGACCTTCTTCGAGACCGACCTGGCGCGCGACGGCGGCAAGTTCATGCTCACCGCCGGCGCTCCTCGCAGCGCCGGCCGGGACATCCACCGGCTCCTGGGCGCCGCGCTCGCGATCGTCACGAGCGCGGGGGTGCTGCCGGTCCGTGCCGGGCTGGCGTCGGGGCACGTCTTCGCCGGCGACTTCGGACCGAGCTTCCGGCGGACCTACTCCATCAAGGGTGACACCGTGAACCTCGCGGCCAGGCTGCTCGGCCGTGCGGCCCCCGGGGAGCTCGTCGCCACCGCGCAGTCCCTCGACCGGATCGACGCGAGAGTCGAGGCAGAGGCGCTGGAACCGTTCCGGGTCAAGGGGAAGCGTCACCTCGTCGAGGCGGCGCGGGTGCTCACGGTGCGTGAGCGGACCACCTCCCCCACGGAGGATGCCGCATTCATCGGACGCGCGGAGGAGCTCGTCACGGCGCGGGCCGCCGTCGGCTCGGCGCTCGCCGGATCGGGAACCGTCCTCGACATCGTCGGGGAGGCCGGGATCGGGAAGTCCAGGCTCGCGGGCGAGCTCGGCCCCGAGGGCGTCACGGTGCTGTCGGCGACGACCGGGAGCTACGACACCGGGACGCCCTATGCGACCGTGCGCAGCCTCACCTGCCAGTCCGTGGGGCTCGAGCCGTGGGCGGACCCGGACGCGCTCGCGGCACGTCTCACCGCGGCCGTCGCGCGGGACGCTCCGGCACTCGTCGACTGGCTGCCGCTCCTCGCGCGCCCGTTCTCGATCGACCTCGAGGAGACGCCGCAGGTCCGGGACCTCGACGTGAAGTTCCGCCGCGGCCGGCTCGAGGAGCTCGCCCTCGAGCTGCTGTCGGCACTGCTGCCGTCACCCACGGTCATCCGCCTCGAGGACGCCCACCTCATGGACGAGGCGTCGGGGGCGATCGTCTCCCGGGCCGCCGCGACCGCCGCCGAACGGGCGTGGGCACTC
Source organism: Knoellia aerolata DSM 18566 (assembly GCF_000768695.1). Classification (GTDB taxonomy): domain Bacteria; phylum Actinomycetota; class Actinomycetes; order Actinomycetales; family Dermatophilaceae; genus Knoellia; species Knoellia aerolata. Next base: position 68,927 of record NZ_AVPL01000016.1, on the reverse strand, counting down.
GTCGTCACCCGCCGCGACGCCCCCACCGGGTACCGCCCCGCCGGCGACCTCACCGGCCTCGTCCGCATCGACCTCGGCTCGCTGCCCGCCGAGGATGCCGGGGAGCTCCTCGAGTCGCTGACGCAGCAGTCGCGCGTGAGCATCCACTCGCTCTCCGCGATGGTCCGTCGCGCCTCCGGGAACCCCTTCTTCCTCATGGCGCTCGCGCGCCGGGCCGACGACGCCGCCCACCTGCCGGACTCCGTGGAGAGCGTGCTGCTCGGCGACATGGACGGCCTGGGCTCCCGGTCGCGGACCCTGCTCCGGCATGCCGCCGTGCTGGGCACGCGCTTCGACACGACGATCCTCGCCGAGATGGTGCCGGGTGGCACGGACCCGGTCGAGGTCGAGGCGGAGCTGTCCGACTACGTCCGGCCGGTCGTCGGGACGCTCATGGAGTTCCGGCACACGTTGATGCGCGACGTCGCCTACGAGGGCCTGCCCTACCGGTTGCGGCGGGACGCGCACGAGCGCGCCGGTCGGGCGCTGCTGGAGTCGACGCTCGAGACGGACGCGGTCGCCGACCTGCTGAGCATGCACTTCCACGCCGCGGCGGCCTACGACCAGGCCTGGACCTACGCGCTCGTGGCGGGTGGGCGGGCCAGCGAGACCTACGCCTACGGCGAGGCCGCCGACTGCTACGAGCGGGCGGTCGAGGCCGCGACCCACCTCCCCGAGCTGTCCCCCGCGAGCGTCTCGGCGGCATACGCCTCGTTGGGTGAGGCGAGGCAGATGGCCGGCCTGTCGGTCGGGGCGATCGCCGCCTTCCGCAAGGCCCGGGGACTCGCCGAGGGCGACGCCGTCCGGCAGGCCGGGCTGCTCCACGAGGAGGCGCGCATCGTCGTCCGGCTGGGACGCTTCCCGCAGGCGCTGCGGCTCATCACCCGCGGCCTCGGCCTCATCGACGGCGTGCCGGGCCCCGAGGCCGACCGCACACGCGCGCGGATGGCGGCCCAGTACGGCTTCGTGCGCCACCTGCAGGGACGCGGTCGGGACGCCGTCCTCTGGTGCGCCCGCGGTGCCGCGTGGGCCGAGGCGTCGGGCGACCGGGCCGCCCTCGCCTACACCTACAACGCGCTGCACCTCAGCCACGGCGCCTCGACGGTGCGCGAGGAGCGCCCGTACGGGCGCCTGGCCCTGGCTGCCTACGAGGAGCTCGACGACCTTCGCGGGCAGGCCCTGTGCCTGGGGAACCTGGCGATCGACGACTACAACGCCGGTCGGTGGGACACGGCACTGGCGATGTTCGCCCGGGCGGCCGACATCTTCCGGCGGGTGGGCGACGTGGCGAACGAGGGGAACGAGGCCTACAACCAGGCCGATGTGCTCGTCGCACAGGGCCGGTTCGCCGACGCGCTCGAGCCGCTGCGCGTCGCGCTGCGCCTCGCCCGGGGAGTCGACGACGAGGAGCTCGTCGCGCTCAGCCTGCGGGAGGGGGCCCGGGCGCACGCCGGCCTCGGCCGCGCCGACCGGGCCGAGGACCTGTTCACGCAGGCGCGTGCCCTCCTCGTCGCGCTGAGGCTGCCCCTCGAGGTGGCCCGGCTCGACGCGGGCCGGGCCGAGGCGATGCTCGCGTGGGGTCGGGCGGAGGACGCCCTCGAGCTGCTCGACGGCATGGAGGTGACCGATGCGGTCCACGCCCGGGTGCAGCGGACAAGGGCCTGTGCGCTGTGGCGGCTGGGGCGAATGGCCGAGGCGAGGGAGGCTGTCCTGAGCGGCATCTCGCGTCCGGGGACTAGCCCGGGGGGCGTCGAGCTCGCGCTCCTGCGCGTGGCTCTCGGCCTCCTCCCGACCGCGTCCGGACCGGACGAGACGGACGCGACGGACCCTCGCGACGTGCTGGCCGCGCTGGGTGCGGACACTCCGGCGCTGCTGGGCTCACTCGGGCTGGGTGGACGAGGCCTCAGATCGACCCTCGCACGTCCTTGAAGAAGAGGACGTGGATGAGGGAGTCGCCCGCGCCGTCGCGGCTGCTGCTGACGTAGTCGGCGCAGTACTCGAGGCCGGCGTCGATGACGTTCTTCGCGGCGCAGGAGGGGACCGGGGTGAGGTCGCCCGTGGCGTCCTGCGACCACAGCGGAACCACGCTGCGCAGGCCTCCGGAGCCGCACAGGGACTTGTCGCAGACGAGGACCATCGTCGCGGGGCGGGTGCGGTCGTAGACGCTCGGGTCGAGGTCGGCGATGAGCTGGGTCACGAGCCCGCCGCGTCGGCACGGAGCCGTCGCGGGGCAGTCGCCGAGCGACAGGGCCACGCCACCCGTGGCGCCCTGGGGCAGCAGGATCCTGCCGCAGACGGGGTGTGCCCGGTCGACGACCGCGCACCCGGCGCCGTCGGATCCCGCGGTGCCGCTCCTCAGGCTGGTGTCCTCGCCGGCGAGGAACCGGAGGTGGGTCTCGACCCGGAACGGGTCACCCGTCGCGGAGAGGCTCTTGCTGCCCTTGCCGACGGTGGCCGTCGCGCGCACGTCGGGCGACGGAGCGGAGTACGACACCGTGAAGGTCTGCGAGCTGACGCCGGCCTGCATGGTCGCGACCGTCGAGCTGAGCGTCCCCGGACCGGTCGCGCTCAGGACCACCGCCTGGTCGCTGCGGTATGCCGCCGGGCTGAGTCCGTCGAAGAGGCTCACCCGGACGAGGAACGCGTCCCCCGCAGCGGCGAGCACGGCGGGGACGGACGCGGCCGGGACGTCCCCCAGCCTCTCCGCGAGCACGGCCGGGTCGGTGAACGTGGACACCCGCAGGCTCGTCGGCGTCGGCAGCGCGGTCGACGCCGCCGTGGCGGGCCCGACCCACCCGAGAGCGGCGGGGGCGAGCATCGCCAGGGCGAGGAGCAGGATGCGCAGCCGGCGCCCGGTGCGGGGTCGGGTCGAGTCGTCGTGGTCGCGTGCAGACATGTGCTTCCTCACGGGTGCGGGTGGGCAGGTGCTTCCCTCCAGAGTGGGCGGGTTCGCGCGCAAAAAGATCCGTGAGGTCACTGATGTTCGGGAGGGTCTCGGGGGTCATCGTGACCACGTGAGCACACTCGACGGACAGGTCCGGGCCCGGGGCGGGCCCTTCGAGCGGTCGGTGGGTGCGGAGGCCACGGTGACCCGCAGCGCCCCGACGACACCTCGGGGTGCGCGGGGCCGCCCGGGGCGCGTGGCCGGCCGGACCGTGCTCGCGGTCGCCTCCTTCGGCGCGCTCCTCGCCTTCCTCGACGCCACCATCGTCAACGTCGCGTTCCCGAGCATCCAGGCCTCGTTCCCGGAGGCCTCGATCGCCACGATCTCGTGGGTGCTCAACGGCTACAACATCGTGCTCGCCGCCGCCATGATCGTGTGCGGGCGGCTGTGCGACCTGCTCGGTCGGCGTCGCCTCTACATCGCGGGGGTCGCCCTGTTCACGGTGGCGTCGGTGTGGTGCGCCGCGGCGTGGTCGGTCGAGCTCCTCGTCCTGGGCCGGCTGGTCCAGGGTCTCGGCGCCGCGATGCTCATCCCGGCCTCGTTGGGGCTCGTGATCGAGGCGTTCCCTGCGTCCGAGCGGCACCACGCCGTCGGCCTCTGGGGAGCGGCCGCCGCGGTCGCGGCCGGGCTGGGGCCCCCGGTCGGTGGGGTGCTCGTCGAGCTGGGGGGCTGGCGGTGGGCCTTCCTCGTCAACATCCCGTTGGGGGTCGCGGCGATCGCGCTGGGACGAAGGGTGCTCGTCGAGAGCCGCTCACCCGGCATACGACAGCTTCCCGACCTCGTGGGTGCCGGGCTGCTGGCCGGAGCGATGGGCCTCGGGACGACGCTCATCATCAAGGCCGGGGACTGGGGGTGGGCGAGCGCGACGTCGTGGCTGGTCGCCCTGGGGACCGTCGCCCTGGTGGTGGGCTTCGCCGTCAGCTCGCGCCGACACCGGTCACCGCTGCTCGACGGGGCGATGCTGCGCAGCCGCCCGTTCGTCGTGGCCAACGTCGTGACCATCGTCGCCGGGCTGGGCTTCTTCGCCTACATGCTCACCAACATCCTGTGGCTGCAGTACGTGTGGCGCTACTCGGTGATCGAGGCGGGTCTGGCCCTCATGCCCGCCGCCTTCGTGGCCGCAGTGGTCGCGGCCGTCATGGGCCCGATCGCCGCCCGGCGGGGCTACCGGCTCATCGTCATGGTCGGCGCCGTCGTGTGGTCGCTCGCCTACGTCTGGTACATCACCCGGGTCGGGACGACCCCGGCGTTCCTCTCGCAGTGGCTTCCCGGGCAGGTGCTGAGCGGGATCGGGGTGGGCATGTGCCTGCCACTGCTCGGGAGCGCGGCCATGGCGTCGCTGCCCGGCGGACGCTTCGGGACGGCCTCGGCCGTGGTCTCGAGCGCGCGCCAGACCGGAGGGGTCCTGGGCATCGCCGTGCTCGTCGCCGTGCTCGGCACCCCGACGCCGGAGAACGCCGTCACCGTGCTGCGTGACGGCTGGTGGATCAGCGTCGTCGCGTTCGCCGCGTGCGCCGTGCTCGTCGCCTTCCTCGGGCGGATCTCGGAGGAGGAGGACGACGCGCAGGAGGCAGAGGCCGCGACCGGTCGGGTGCACGTGCCGGTCGGTGACAGCGGGTCGGTGAGCCGGAGCATCGCACCGCAGCGGCCGGGCCTGTTCGCGTCGCTGCCCCTGCAGACGCAGGAGGCGCTCCGCGCGTCCGCGGTGCCGCGCCGTGTCCCGGCGGGGCAGTGGCTGGTCCGTGAGGGGGAGCACGCCACGAGCATGCTCGTGCTCACCGCCGGGCGGGCCGACGTCGTCATCGGCGACACCGTCGTGCGCGACCTGGGTCCGGGTTCTCTCATCGGCGAGCTGGCCCTCATCACCGGGGGGCTCCGCTCGGCCTCGGTGCGGGCGCGACGGGACTGCCGCGTCCTCGAGGTGTCGAAGGCCGTCTGGGACGAGGCCGTGGGGACCAGCGCCGAGGCCCTGTCCGCGTGCATCGGCACCCTCGCGGCGCAGCTCGCCGACCCGCGGCCGCCCAGCACCCTCCCCACCCGGCCACGGGTCCTCGCCGTGGTGGCGGCCTCGACCACCGCCCCGACCCGAGAGGTCGCCGAGCACCTTCGCGCCGCCCTGGGCACGGTCTACTCGGTCGACGTCTGCACCGACCTCAGCCCCGAGCAGCTCGACATGGCCGAGCGGCACCACGACCGCGTCGTCCTCGTGGCTCCGGAGAGCAACGCCTGGGCCGAGTACAGCGCGCGCTCGGCAGACCTCGTCGTCCTCGTCGCCCGGGTCGGCGAGCCGATCGTCACCCCGACGCCCGGAGCGTTGCGACCCGAGCTCGTCCTCGTCGGTGCCCCGGCGACGACGGAGCAGCTGGCGACCTGGACCCGGGCCGTGGACCCGTGGCGGGTGACGCAGACCCCGGACGGCCGGCTGGCGAGCGGGCTGCGCGGTCTCTGCGACCGGGTCGTCGGCCGGTCGGTCGGGATCGTCCTGTCCGGAGGGGGCGCTCGGGCGCTGACGCACCTCGGCGTCCTCGCCGAGCTCGAGGACGCGGGCATCGTCATCGACCGGGTGGCCGGCGCCAGCGTGGGGGCCGTCATCGGCTCGCTCTACGCCAGCGGCATGACGGCCGGTGAGGTCGAGGAGGTGATGTACCGGAGCTTCGTGCGGGCCAAGCCGTTCGCCGACTACACCCTGCCGCGCAACGCCCTCGCCCGTGGGCAGCGCATCCGCCGGGCCGCGGAGGACCAGTTCGGCGAGACGCTCATCGAGTCGCTGCCCCGTGGCTTCTGCTGCGTGAGCACCGACATGCTCAAGCGCTCGGTCGTGGTCCACCGAACGGGGTCGGTGGCCGACGCGATCCGCGCCTCCGCGGCCCTGCCGGTGCTGCTGCCACCGGTGCGCACCGAGGACCGGTTGCTCGTCGACGGCGGAATCCTCGACAACCTGCCGGTGCACACCCTCACCGAGCGTGACGAGGGGCCGGTCATCGCCGTCAACATCGGGACCGGAGGAGCCGGCGGTCCCGGCGCCGTGGGCTCGGCGGGCCAGGCGACGGTGCGCCGGACGATCCGGGTCCCATCGCTGGGGGAGACGCTCTTCCGGACGATGATGATCAGCGGAGGCGACCACTCCTCCGCCGTGGGGACCGGTGCCTACGTCATCAGCCCCAGCTCGATGGGGGTCGGGCTGCTCGAGTTCCACCAGATCGACCGGATGATCGCCTCCGGCCGCGCGGCCGCACGCCGGCTGCTCGACGAGACGGGAGGCACCTTCCAGCCCGCGGGGCCCGAGCAGTGAGCCGACGTCAGGTGGCGAGCTGACCCTCACCGGCGCCCCGGCCGACCGGGTGCGCTGCGGCCGCGCTCGAGGAGTGCGCCGGGTCCGCGGGAACCTGTCGGGCACTGGCCGCGAGGATGACCTCGGTGCGTGAGCGCATCCCGAGCTTGGCGAGGATGTGCGACACGTGCGACTCGACCGTGCGCCGGGACAGCACCAGGCGCTCGGCGATCTCCGGGTTGGACTTCCCCTGGGAGACCCACGCCGCGACCGTCGCCTCGGTCGCGGTGAGCGCGCCCCACCCGGTGACGGGTCGGACCGGGGTGGCTGCTGAGCGACCGAGGAGCCGCTCGCGCCGGAGCTGCGCCTGCATCCGCTGGGCCGTCGCGTCGGCGCCGATCTCGAGGTAGGCCGCGACGCACGACTGCGCGAGCGGCTCGGCCTCCTTGCGGCGGTGGGCCCGGGCGAGCCCGATGGCCGCGTGGCCGGCGGCGATCGCGTGGTCGAGCCGGCGCGGCGTCCCGGCCAGGAGACCGGTCGCCTCGACCAGGTCGTCGCAGCTCCCGGTCGACAGGCCCCGGGCCAGCAGTGCCTGCGCGCGCAGGTGGGTGATGCCGGGGTTGAGTCCGGCGAGGCCGTCCAGCGTCGACACGACCTCGTCCAGACCCTCCGGGTCGCCCTCGCCGACCGCGAGCTCGACCAGCGGGATGGCCAGACGGGGGCACTCGATGAGGAACCCGTGGTCCACGCAGCGCGCCCACCCGTCGCGCAGGGCGGTGAGCGCCCCGACCCGGTCGCCCAGCTCGAGCCGGTAGGCGCTCTGTGCGATGAAGAACCACGCCCACCCGCGCGTGATCGGCAGCGGGCCGTTGCCGATCTGCTGCACCCGCATCATCCACGGGCGGGCAGCCTCCGGCCCTCGCTGGTGGTGCGCGACGAGGGCGCCCAGGGCGACGACGGCCGGTTCGACGCGCACGTCGGTGGCGCCTCCGAAGGACGCGTGGGCGTCGAGGTCCGCGCTGACGTCCGAGAGGTGGGCGGACTGGGCGCGAACCAGGGCGCTCATCGTGTAGGCGCTGATCACCCCCGTCACCGTCCCGTGGAGCTCGCAGAGGTGGCGGCCGTGCTCGATGACGGCGAGGGCCTCGTCGAACCGGTCGGCGTCGGCGAGCATGACGCCCGCCTCGTGCTGGGTGATGGCCTCGCTCCAGACGTCCGGCCCGTACAGCTCCGTGGTGGCGAGCAGCAGGTCGGTCCCCGCGGCGACCTCGCCGCGGCTGCCCGCGATCTTGCCGAGGAACGTCTGGGCGCCGATCCGGGCCGCGGTGCTGTCGGTGGCGACCGCCGCCTCGAGGGCGGAGCGCGACACCCGCTCAGCGCCGTCGATGTCGCCCGCGAAGTAGCGCGCGGCGGCACAGATGACGAGGAGCCGGGCCCGGTCCCCCGGCGACACCCGTGGGTCGGCCATCGCCGACTCGGCACGTCGCAGGGACCCGAGGACGTCGCCTCGGTAGATGAGCGCCTTGGCCGCCGTCTCGTGGAGCGGCCCGATGAGGTCGAGCGGCGGAGCGCTCGCGAGCACGTCCTCCGCCAGGCGCTCGGCCTCCGTCATCCGCCCGGAGAGCAGCTCCGAGACCGCGAGCCCGGCAGCGGCATGGGCGCGCAGGCCGGGATCCCCGGGGGTGGCCGCGAGGACCCGACGCCAGAGCGCGACGGCCGTGGCGGGTGAGCTGTCGGCGGTCTGCTGGGCCAGCCGCAGCTCCCACGCGGCGGTCTCGCCGCTGACGGGGGTGCGCAGGAGGTGCTCCGCCACGGCGGTCGGTGCGGCTCCGGACGCCTCGAGGCGGCTCGCCGCCGACAGGTGCAGCTCGGCCCGGACGGCCTCGGGGAGGACCTGGAGGAAGACCTCGTGGATGATCGCGTGCCGGAAGCCGAGGTTCTCCTCGTCGGTCGACTCGAGGAACCCGGCACGGACGGCCTCGTTGAGGGCGGGCAGCAGGTCGGTGACCTGGCGGTCGGCGAGGACGCAGAGGTGACGGACCCGGAAGCGGGTCCCCATCAGGGCGGCGAGGCTGAGGAGCTCGCGGGTCTCGGGCGTGAGGAACTCGACGTGGCGCAGCAGGATGGCGGCCAGCGAGGACGGCGGGGCCAGCGGCCGGACGAACGTCGCCTCGCCCGACTCGTCGATGGTGAGCGACCCCTCGCGCACGTGGGCGAGGATCATCTCGGTGAGGTAGAACGGGTTGCCGCCCGCCGCGCGGGCGTGGTGGGTGAGCTCGGCGTTGCTGCGGCCCCCGGCGAGGTGCTCGATCACCGCCAGGCACGCGTCGTCGGGAAGCGGTGCCAGCTCGACGTGAGTGAGGAGACCGTGCGCCGTCATCGCCTCCATCAGCCGGCCGAGACCGTCCCGGGGGCTGCCCGAGCGCAGCGTCACGACGCAGACCAGGGGCAGCTGGGCGAGGGTGCGGCTCAGCCGGGACAGCAGGGCGACCGACGCGGAGTCGGCCCACTGGAGGTCTTCGAGGACCATGACGGACGGTGTCGTCGAAAGGCGGTCGAGCAGGTCGATGATCCGCTCGCCGACGACGAACTCGGACACGCCTGTCGGTGGGGCCTCGTGACCACGGCCGCGACGGCGACCCGATCCCTGCTCGTCCCTCAGCCCGACCGCGGCCTTGGCGACGTCCGGTGGTCCGGACGCGAGCGCCTCGAGCAGCACCCCGAACGGCCGTCGGCGGTCCATCGGTTCGCAGGCGGCGCGAAGGACCCCCTCGTGCGGTGCACGCGAGAGGGCGACCGCCACGAGCGACGACTTCCCGATGCCGGCGTCGCCGCTGACGACGACGAACCGCCCGGGATGGGAGGGGCCACGGGTGAGCGCCGTCGAGAGGGTCCGGAGCTCCTGGGCGCGGCCGACGACCCAGGGGGTCTGACGGGCGCGCGTGTCTCGCGTCGGCATGGGAGGTGCCGTCCCTCTCCCGCACCAGGGGCCGGCACGACGTGGTGGACACTCGCCACACTAGAGGCGGCGCCACGTGCGCACACGGGAAATGGGAGTGTTCCTCCGCGGCCCGTCAGCGGTGGTCGATCATCCCGATGAGGGCGTCGGCGACGACGTCGGTGGCTTCGTAGGTGAGCATGTGCCCCTTGCCGGGGAGCACCGTGAGCCGCGAACCCGGTATGCCGGCGTGCAGCGCCCGTGACCACCGCGCCGGGGTGATCCGGTCCCTGCTGCCCACGAGGACCTGGGTCGGCGCGACGGCGACGCTCTCGAGGGACCCGACCTCGTCGTGCGCGCTGATCGACGCGAAGTAGCGACCGGTCGTCGCGAACGGGGTGCGGCCGATCTGTCGCGCGGTGGCCCTGACCGCCGCCGGGTCCGGGTTCTCACCGAACGCGTGGCGCCGGTGGACGGCCGTGGGCAGGAGCGCACGGGGTGCGAACAGCGGCACGCGAGCGGCCAGGGACATGACGGCCGCCTCCCCGCGGATGCCCTTGCGGTCCTCCACCGACGCGGTCGTCGAGACGAGGACGGTCCCGCGCACGCGGTCGGCGTACGCGGAACGGTGCTGACCGGCATACGCAAGGAGCGTCATCCCACCCATCGAGTGGCCACCGAGCACGAGTGGCCCGCTGAGGGCGGTGGCGTCGATGACCGCCGCGAGGTCGTCGGCCAGCGCGCGGATGGAGTGCGACCGGACCTGGCCCCAGGAGGAACGCCCGTGCCCGCGCTGGTCGTACGTGATGACGCGAACGTCCCGGTGCGACTGCACCTCTCGCACGACGGGCTCCCAGCTCTCGCGGGTGAGGGTCCAGCCGTGGGCGAGGACGACCGTGGGGGCGTCGGGGTCGGGGGTGGAGCGGGGCGCGAACTCGGTGGCGGCGAGCACCGCGCCTCCCGGAGCCGGGACGCGGAGGGTGCGGTGGGTCACGCGTCCGCCACCTCGATGACGACCGGGGCGTGGTCGCTGGCACCCGTACCCTTGCGCTCCTCGCGGTCGATCGCCGCCCCGCGGACGCGGTCGGCGAGGGCCTGCGACGCGAGGATGAAGTCGATCCGCATGCCGCGGCGCTTCTGGAACGCGAGCCGCTGGTAGTCCCAGTAGGTGAAGGTCCCGGGCTCGGTGTGCGGGCGCACGACGTCGGTGACGCCGGCGTCGAGCACGCCCTGGAACGCGGCACGCTCGGGTGGGCTGACGTGGCTCTTGTCGAGGTAGTACTCCATCGACCACACGTCCTCGTCGTGGGGAGCGATGTTCCAGTCGCCCATGAGCGCGAACGGCTCGCCCCCGGCGGCCCAGGCGCTCGTCTGGACGCGCAGCTGCTCGAGCCAGGCGAGCTTGTACTGCATGTGGGGGTCGGTGAGGTGGCGACCGTTGGGGACGTAGAGGGACCAGAGGCGGACGCCGTTGCACGTCGCGCCGATCGCGCGGGCCTCCTCGGCGGCCGGCTCACCCCAGTGCGGCATCCCGGGGAAGCCGCGGCTCACGTCGTCGAGGCCCACCCGGGAGGCGATCGCGACACCGTTCCACTGGCTGAGGCCGTGGTGCGCGACCTCGTAGCCGAGGGCCTCGAAGCGGTCGAAGGGGAACTGGTCCTCGCGGCACTTCGTCTCCTGGATCGCGAGGACGTCCACCCCGGAACGCTGGACCCAGGCTTCGACCCGGTCCATGCGTGAACGGATGGAGTTGACGTTCCACGTCGCGATTCGCACCCCACCACCCTACCCACGAGTAGCCGTCCGCCTAGGGTCGAGGCATGACCACAGCACTCGTCACCGGCGCCACGGCCGGTATCGGCCGGGAGTTCGCCGTCCAGCTCGCCACTCGTGGTGACGACCTCGTCCTCGTCGCGCGCGACGTGGCCCGGCTGGAAGCGCTGGCCGACGAGCTCCGCGCCGCACACGGCGTCGAGGTCGAGGTGCTGCCGGCCGACCTCTCGGACCGGGAGCAGACCGCTCGGGTCGCCGAGCGGGTGGCGTCGAACGAGCGTCCCGTCGACGTGCTCGTCAACAACGCGGGCTACTCGCTCAAGAAGCGCTTCCTCGACAACGACGTGGCCGACGAGGAGGCGCTGTTCGACGTCCTGGCCCGGGCGGTGCTCGTCCTCTCGCACGCCGCCGGCAACACCATGCGCTCGCGGGGGAGGGGGGCGATCGTCAACGTGTCCTCGGTGGCGTCGTTCATGACGTCGGGGACCTACAGCGCGACGAAGTCCTTCGTCACGGTCTTCACCGAGGGTCTGGCGGCCGAGCTCCGGGGGACGGGGGTGACCGCGACGGCCCTGTGCCCGGGCTTCACCCGCACCGAGTTCCACGAGCGGGCCGACGTCGACATGAGCCGCCTGCCCGACCTCGCCTGGCTCGACGCCCCGCGGGTGGTGCGCGACGCCCTCGCCGACGTCGACCGGGGCAAGGTCGTCTCCGTCCCGGGACGGCGCTACAAGGTGGCCGTCGCGGCGCTGCGGCTCCTCCCGCGGCCGCTGGTGCGCGCCCAGTCTCGCAGCGCGCACCGACCCTCGGCCGACTGACCGTCCACCCCCTGGGGCGCGGTGGTCGGTAGCCTCGGGCGCATGACCGACACCGCTGCCGACCGCGCCCGCCTGCTCGAGCTCATCAGGGCCAAGGCCATCGTCCACGGCCGCGTCACCCTCTCGTCCGGCAGGGAGGCCGACTACTACGTCGACCTGCGGCGGATCTCGCTGGACGGGGAGGCGAGCCCCCTGGTCGGTCGCGTCATGCGCGACCTCGTCGCGGACCTCGACTTCGACGCCGTGGGCGGCCTGACCCTGGGCGCCGACCCGGTCGCCACCGCGATGCTCCACGCCGCCGCGGCCGCCGGGGAGCGGCTCGACGCCTTCGTCGTCCGCAAGGCGGGGAAGGCGCACGGCCTGCAGCAGCGGATCGAGGGCCCGTCGATCGAGGGTCGCCGCGTGCTCATCGTCGAGGACACCTCGACCACGGGCGCCTCGCCGCTCGACGCCGCGAAGGCGGCCCAGGACGCGGGTGCGACCGTCGTCGGGGTCGCGACCATCGCCGACCGGGCCACCGGGGCGGCCGAGGTGTTCGCCGACGCGGGCCTGGAGTACCGCCACGCCTACGGCCTGGGCGATCTCGGCCTTGCCTGACCCGGCACCGCCAGGCCCTAGGATCGCGAACGAGACGCCACCAACACGGGAGTTCCCATGATCACCGCCATCATCATCGCCGTCGTCGCGCTGCTGCTCGTCGGCGTGGTCGTCGGCATGTACAACGGCCTCATCAAGCTGCGCAACCTCGTGCAGGAGGCCTGGCGGCAGATCGACGTCGAGCTCACCCGACGCCACGACCTCATCGGCAACCTCGTCGAGACGGTGAAGGGCTACGCCGCCCACGAGCGCGGCACCCTCGAGGACGTCATGAAGGCCCGCAGTGCGGCCATGGCGCCGAACCAGTCGCCGGCACAGCAGGCCGAGAGCGAGAACATCCTCAGCCAGTCGCTCGGCCGGCTCCTCGCGGTGGTCGAGGCCTACCCCGACCTCAAGGCCAACCAGAACTTCCTCGCCCTCCAGCAGGAGCTGACCTCCACCGAGGACCGGATCGCGTCGGCCAGGCGCTACTACAACGCGACCGTGCGCGACCTCAACACCAAGGTCGAGACGGTGCCGACGAACGTCATTGCCGGCATGTTCGGCATCAAGCAGGCCGAGTACTTCGAGGCCGTCGGTGAGCAGCGCGAGGCGCCGCGGGTCGACTTCGGGCAGCGCGACGCGACCATCCCGCCGCCCAGCGGCTACGCGGGCGCTCAGCAGCCGCATGCCCCGCAGGCGCCGCCCGGGGCGACCTCGCCCGCCCAGACCCCCGCAGCGCCGGTCGGGCAGACCCAGCCGATCGACCCGACGCCTCCCACTCCCCGCACCGACGCGCCCCCGGCCCCCCGGGCCTGAGGCGCGCGTGCCCGTCCTCACCGGCAGCAGTCGCGCCGCCCCCGCTCCCTGGGTGGCCGAGGTCTGGGTGGACCCCCAGTGGTACGAGTGCCAGAGCAGCCCGGACCGGCTGCCCGACCCCGGCCCCCCGACCGTCGTCAGCCTCCGGGGGAGCCAGATCCTCATCGGGCGTCGCAGCGCCGCTGCTTCGGTGGCGCCGCACATCGACTGCGACGGGGACGCGGGGGTGAGCCGTCGTCACGCGCAGCTGACCCGGCACGGCACCGGCTGGGTGCTCCAGGACCTGGGCTCGGCCAACGGCACCTACCTCGGCGCCGTGGTCGGCGACATCCCCGACGACCCGATCGAGACCGGCCTGCCCGTCCGCTCGGGCAACGTGCTCTACCTCGGGTCCTGGACCCGGATCGTGCTCCGCGAGGAGCCACTCGCCCGCTGAACGGTCACGCGGCCCAGGAGTGGCCTTCGTGGGCGTGCTCGAGCCAGTCGACGAACCTCGTCCCGAAGTCGTCGAGCCAGTCGTCCGGCTCCGGGGGTGTCCAGCCCTCACCGAGGATCGGTGGGGCGGTGGCGTCGTGGGTCTGCCCGCTCGGGGTGGTGAGACGTATGCCGTGTGGTCCCGTGCCGTCGAGGCCGGTCGACTGCACCCGGACGTGCCAGCCGTCGAGCTCCTTGACGAGGTTGTGACGTTGGCACTGACCGTTGCCGTTGCGCGCTGTGGTGTCCCCGGTCGCATGGATCGCGGTCACGTGGTCGGTCTGGACGGCGGGCGCATCGCACCACGGCACCCGGCAGGTGGGGTCACGCAGCTGAAGGAACCGGCGGAGACCGCCGTGGAACCTGCGCCGCGTCGAGTCCAGGGCGACGAGGTCGCGACCCGTGGGGTCGGTGAACAGTCGCCGCAGCCACAGGACGCTGGCGGCGTCTGTGACGTCGTCTGAGCCGTCGTGGTGGTCGAGCAGGTCTGCGACGTGCGCGCGGGCGTCGGCACCGGGAACGGGCCCCCAGCCCGGGATCACGGCGACGTCGTCCATCGGCGCTGTGCCACCGAAGGCAGCAGGCAGGAGGACCCGGTCGCTCATGACGAGGTTGACCTCAACCGGCTGCGGCTGGCCGTGAGCGCGACCGCTGAGCAGCTCGAGCGCGCGGTCGGCCAACCACGCGCCCTTGCCTCGGGTGTCGGCGCGCGCCGCAGCCACGGCGGAGGCGTGAGCGACGTCGTCCAGGTCCGGGTCGATGACGTGGCGACGCGACTCCTCGGCGGTCAGGGCGACGAATGCCCCCACGACGTCCTTCATCGGCCCGAGGACCGACAGCCAGGCCATGCCGTCGGGAGCGGGGCGGATGCTCACGCGGCGGCTCGCGACGGCGCGGCGGTGGCGCTCGGCGAGGGACTCCGCGTCCAGTGCGGCAGCCGCGCGTCGGGCCGCCGCGGCCAACGCCTTGTCGCCGAGCGACCCGATCACCGGCGCCAGCCGTCGGTCCACCTCGGCGCGGTGCTCGACGCTGAGGCAGGCGGTCTCGCGAACCATGATGGTGGCGCGCCGTTCGCTGATCTCGCCGCGCTCGAGGGCCCGCAGGGTGTGCGGCATCTCGCCCACCAGCGCCTTGGCCACACCGACGTGCTGGTCGGCCAGAGCGGGGGAGCAGCGGCGGGCGAGCGCGAGGTCGGCCCGCACCGAGCGGGAGTCCTCACCGAGCTGCTCGCGGTCGGCCACGGCTGCCGCGGTGAGCCTGGCCTGCGCGGCCGCAGCGGCACCCTTGAGCGACTCCAGTGCCGACACCGTCGCGACCCGCTCCGCCTCGGACAGGCCCTCCGGCGTGATGCTCGCGAGCGAGGACACGACAGGTGGGACGCTGCCCTCGCGCCCGCTCGCCTCAGCTGTCCTTCCCATGCCCCAACACTACGGACGACCACTGACACTCGACATCGTTCGAGGGCTGGTCGCCAGCGACCAGCAGTGCGGCACAGCGTGTGTGCCCCGAGACGAAGGGCGTCATGCCTCGCCGGGCGGGATGGTCGTGTCGGGTCCGTCCGCCGGTAGCCGCCCTCGTTCAGCGCAGGCGCACGGCCAGCTGGCCGTTGTCGAGCACCTTCGTCTCGACGAGGTGGTCGTGGGCCTCGACGAACGCCCGGAACGACGAGAACCCCAGCGCCTTCTCCTTGAACGTCGAGTCGAGCCGCTGCATCTGGCTCTTCACGCTGGAGGAGTGCTGCCAGCCGTCGTCGCTCTTCTCCGAGCCCACCTCGATGGCCCGTCGGAACAGCGTCGCCTGCGCCTTGGCGCCCTTGCCCCGACCCGACGCCGCCGCCTTCGTGGGCGCGGCCTTCTTCGCCTTGGCGGGGGTCGACTCCGGCACGGACTCCGGCGTGGTCTCCTGGGCCGGATCGGGGACCGGCGGCTCGTCGACGCCCGGGAGGTCGCCGTAGGAGCTGAAGTCGTCACAGGCCGCGACCAGGGCACGGCTCGTGGACCCGGTGACCCCGATGCCGACGACGAAGCGGCCCATCCGCTTGCAGCGCTGGGCCAGCGGGATGTAGTCGGAGTCGCCTCCGACCACGACGACGTGGGTGATGTCGGCGTGCTGGAAGAGGTCGTCGACCGCGTCGATCGACAACCGGATGTCCGCGCCGTTCTTGGTGCCCGAGGTGGCGAAGAGCTGCACGAGGTCGACCGCCCGGTCGATGAGCTGGTGCTTGTACGAGGCGTTCGCCGGGACCGACCAGTCGGCGTAGGCCCGGGTCAGCGCGACCGTCCCGAAGGACGAGGCGTAGTCGATGATCGCGCCCAGGTCGACCTGGGCCTCGGCCAGCCGCTGGGAGACGTCGTCGCCGGAGCCGCTGTCCGGGACGTGCCGTCGGGCGTCGTCCCGACGCCAGTGCCCGGCGCCGTGGACGTCGTCGTACCGGGAGATGACCATGTTGTCGAAGTCGACGTACACGGCCACGCGGGACCCATCACTCATGGCGAGACCATAGCCCGGCCGGGCTCGGCTCCCACGGGGTGAGACGTCAGAGCCGGTCCTTGCGGACGTCGTCGATGACCTCGACGGTCTCCTCGATGATGGTTTCGCTCGCCGTGTGACCGCGCCGTGCGCGGACCAGCTCGAACACCATCGGCAGCACCGACATCGCCACGATGAGCAGGATCGCGGCCTCGAGGTTGTCGTGGACGAACTGGATGCCGCCGAGGAAGTAGCCGAGAAGCGTGATGCCGGTCGCCCACAGCACGGCGCCCACACCGCTCCAGAGGAAGAAGCGTCCCCGGTCCATGCGGCTCACGCCCGCGACGACCGTGATGAACGTCCGGACGATCGGGACGAACCGGCCGAGGACGAGCGCCTTGTTGCCGTGCTTCTCGAAGAACTCGTGCGTCTGGTCGAAGTACTTGCGCTTGATGAAGCGGCCGTCGCGCTCGTAGAGCGGGGCCCCGATGAAGCGGCCGATCTCGTACCCGACGACGTTGCCGACGAAGGCGGCGATGCTGAGGATGAGGCAGGCCAGGGCGATGTTGATGTCGAGGTCGCCGCGGTTGATGAACAGGCCGATCGCGAAGAGCAGCGAGTCACCCGGGAGGATCGGGAAGAGCAGGCCGCACTCGATGAAGACGATCGCCGTGCTCACCCAGAAGAACTGGGAGCCGAAGCGGTCGAGGAGCCACTGTGGGTCCATCCAGTCGGGTCCGAGCGAGGGCATCATCACGCGGACAAGGGTATGCCGTCAGGCCGGCGCCCGGAACACGCGCGGTCCGGGTCCGGTGGCCTACGAGGGTTTCGGGGCCCCGGGTCGCGCGTAGCGCATCCACGTGATGGCGATGCACATGACGGCCCACGCGATACCGATGGCGTAGAACGTCGTCGGAGACATGATCGTGAGGCCGACGCCGAAGAGGAACGGGCCGAAGGCCGCGATCGCCGCCGTCCATCCGATGACCCCACCGGCCTGGCGGCGCTCGAAGATCATCGGCATCTGTTTGAAGGTCGAGGCGTTGCCGATGCCGCTGAAGAGGAAGATCGCGAGCATCCCCCAGAGGAAGGTGTTGAAGTCACTGCGCAGGGCCTCGGCCGAGGAGGTGTCGGGCACCAGCGCGGTCATCGTCCACGCGATGGAGGCGACGAGGCCGATCCCCGAGGCCAGCGTCCACCGGGCGCCGCCCATGCGGTCAGTCAGCGGGCTGAAGACGACCCGGGCGGCGGCGCCGACGAGCGGGCCGAGGAAGACGTACTTCACCGGGTCGGGCACCGAGTAGCCGTCGATGAGCAGCTGGGCGCTCGCCCCGGCTCCCTGGACGATCTCGGCGTTGCCGGCGCCGTAGAGGTTCTTCATGAGCAGGCCGAACTGGGCTGCGAGGCCGGAGAAGGTGCCGAAGGTCATGATGTAGATGAGCGTCATCCACCAGGTGTCCTGGCTCTTGAAGATGTCGAACTGCTGGCGGATGTTGGAGGTGACCGGGACCGACTTGAGCATCGTCCAGGCGAGCGCGGCACCGATGAGGATGAACGGGATGTAGACGAAGGACGCGTTCTGGTACCAGACCTCGGAGGCCTGCTTGCCCGGCAGGCCCTGCATCGTCTGCGAGCTGCCGAGGAAGCCGATCATGCTGAAGCCGATGATCCACGGGGTGAGCAGCTGGACGAGGGAGACGCCGAAGTTGCCGATGCCGGCCTGGAGGCCGAGCGCCGTGCCCTGCAGCCGTCGCGGGAAGAAGTAGGACGTGCTGGGCATGAAGCCCGAGAACGCCCCGCCGCCGATGCCGGACAGGAACGAGAGCGCGAGGAGCTCCCAGTAGGGCGTGGTCGGGTCCTGGATGCGTACGGCCCAGCCGAGCACCGGGAAGATGAGCAGCAGTGTCGTCAGGGTGACGAGCTTGCGCGTGCCGAGCACGGGCGGCATGACCATCCACCCGAGGCGCATCAGTCCGCCTGCGAGCCCGGGCAGAGAGGTGAGCCAGTAGAGCTGGCTCTGGGTGAGGTCGAACCCCAAGTTGGTGAGCTTGGGGGCGATGGCGCTGGCGAGGAACCACGAGGCGAAGCAGAGGGTCAGCGTGAACGTCGTGATCGAGAGGGTCGTCCAGGCCAGCCGCTTGTCCCAGGTCTCCTCGTTCTCGGGGTCCCAGGCGTCCAGCCACTCACCACCTGCGCGCTTCGCGGTCGTGCTGCTCATGCTCGTGCCTCCTGTGGGATCTGGCGGGAGTCCGCCGGGGTGGCCGGGGTGGCCGGTGACGTGTCGGGCATGGAGCCCGGGGCCTCGAGGGCCGTGGCGAGCTCGGGCGAGGAGGTGTGGAGCATGTGGACGACGGTCCAGTGCATCCACAGGCTGCAGCCGGCGGTGAGGAGGAAGAGGACGAAGAACGTGCTCGACGGCAGGCCGGTCCACCGCTGGCTGTAGGCGAACAGCGGCGGCAGGAAGAAGCCACCGAGACCACCGAGCATCCCGACGAGGCCACCGACCGCGCCGACGTCCTTCGGGAAGTACTCGGGGATGTGCTTGAAGACGGCGGCCTTGCCGACCCCCATCGCGCAGCCGAGCACGAAGACGACGATGGCGAAGGGCCACAGACCGATCTCGTACGGGAGGATCTCCTTCGCCCCGCTCCGGGTCTGCAGGACGATGTGGCCACCCGGCATCGACAGGAAGAGGGTGGTGGCCATCATCACGCCGAAGGTCCAGTACATCGCGCGTCGCGCGCCCCACCGGTCGGAGAACCAGCCACCGACCGGGCGCAGCAGCGAGGCCGGGAAGATGAAGGTCGCGGTGAGCAGGGCAGCGGTGCCCAGGCTCACGTCGAAGTTGTCGACATAGTACTTCGGCAGCCAGGCTGCCAGCGCCACGTAGGCGCCGAAGACGGCGACGTAGTAGAGGCTGAAGCGCCACACCCGGAGCTGCCGCAACGGCTGGACCTGCTCGCGCAACGGGCGCCCGCGGCCCGGCATCCGGTCCTCGGCCGGGGTGACGACGAGGACGAGGACCGCGAGGACGAGGAGCAGCACGGCGTAGATCACCGGGACGATCCGCCAGCCGCCCTCGACGACACCGAAGTACGTGGCACCCGCGGTGCCCGTGATGAGCGCCGGCCCGATGAACTTGGTGACCGACGCCCCGACGTTCCCGGCCCCGAAG
Organism: Knoellia aerolata DSM 18566; assembly: GCF_000768695.1. Taxonomy (GTDB): domain Bacteria; phylum Actinomycetota; class Actinomycetes; order Actinomycetales; family Dermatophilaceae; genus Knoellia; species Knoellia aerolata. Next base: position 49,631 of record NZ_AVPL01000016.1, on the reverse strand, counting down.
ACTCCGAGAGCGAACCCCTGCCGGCCCCGCGCCGTCCAGGCCGAGTTCCACGAGATGCCGGCGCTGAAGGAGTTGCCGGCGAAGCCGACGAGGAAGGCGAGGACGAGCAGGAGTCCGTAGCTCTCCGCCCGGGACACGAGGTAGGCCGGCACCGCCGTGAACGCGAGCATCGCCGCGAAGACCTTGCGACCGCCGATGCGGTCGGTGATCATCCCGGCGGGCAGCCGCCACAGCGAACCGTTGAGGACCGCCACCGCGCTCAACCACGAGAGCTCGACGTCGCTGAGGCCGAACTCCTCGCGGATCGGGATGCCGAGGATGCCGAACATCAGCCACACCGCGAACATCACGGTGAAGGCGAGGGTCGACATCACCAGCACCCGGCGAGCGGAGGTGTCCTCACTGGCGACCGTGGCAGAGCGGTGGTCCGGCACGGCCGGTCTCCTTCCAAGCGTGGCGCGGTCGTTTTCGACCGCCGGCACGTGACGTTAGCGACCTCCACGGCCGTCGGTCAGGGTCTTTGGTCCTGTGTCGCCGCGTGTCGTCGGGACGTTGGTCCTTGCCCTTCGGCCGCTGGGGGGGTTGGCTGGCGTCGGAGTTCCGCGACGACGAGGAGATCACGTGAGCATCAGCGAGCCGGCCGCCAGACGATCCGGATTCGACGGCCCACTCGCCGACGCACTCGTCGGGACCCGGAGGTTCTTCACGCGGGGTGACGTCTCGGACGACAAGCGCACCCTGAGCCTCGAGGGTGGGCGCGGCGGCGACTCGTTCTACCGCGACCGCTGGAGCCACGACAAGGTCGTGCGCTCGACGCACGGGGTGAACTGCACGGGCTCGTGCTCGTGGAAGGTGTACGTCAAGGACGGCATCATCACCTGGGAGGCGCAGCAGACCGACTACCCGTCCGCGGGCGCGGACCGGCCCGACTACGAGCCGCGCGGCTGTCCTCGGGGGGCCGCCTTCTCCTGGTACACCTACTCGCCCACCCGGATCCGCTACCCCTACGTGCGCGCCGTCCTGGTCGAGCTGTTCCGTGAGGCCAAGAAGGCGCACGGGGGAGACCCGGTGCTCGCCTGGGGCTCGATCGTCGAGGACCCCGTGAAGGCCGACCGCTACAAGAAGGCCCGCGGCAAGGGCGGACTCGTCCGCTCCACGTGGGACGAGGTCGTCGAGATCGTCGCGGCGGCGCACGTCTGGACGACGAAGGTCCACGGTCCCGACCGCATCGCCGGGTTCTCGCCCATCCCCGCGATGTCGCCGGTGTCGTACGCGTCCGGTGCCCGGTTCCTCGAGCTCGTCGGCGCACCCATGCTCTCGTTCTACGACTGGTACGCAGACCTGCCCAACGCCTCGCCGCAGATGTTCGGCGACCAGACCGACGTGCCGGAGTCCGGGGACTGGTGGGACGCGGCATACCTCATCATGTGGGGCTCGAACGTGCCGCTCACGCGGACGCCGGACGCCCACTGGATGACCGAGGCGCGCTACCGCGGGCAGAAGGTCATCGCCGTCGCACCCGACTACGCCGAGAACGTCAAGTTCGCCGACGAGTGGGTGACGCTCGGCCCGGGGACCGACGGTGCGCTCGCGATGGCGATGGGGCACGTCATCCTCAAGGAGTTCTTCGTCGACCAGCAGGTGCCGTTCTTCACCGACTACAACAAGCAGTACACCGACCTCTCCAACCTCGTCGTGCTCGTGCCCGGTCCTGACGGCGTCCTGCGGCCCGGCAAGTACCTCGTCGCCGGCGACGTCGAGGGCGGGCCGAAGTCGGACTCCGAGAACGCCATGTGGAAGCCGGCCGTGTTCGACGCCCGCACCGGCGAGCTCGCCGTGCTGGGCGGGTCGATCGGCGACCGGTTCGGTGACGAGGGCCTCGGGAAGTGGAACCTCGAGCTCGGTGACGTCGACCCGGTGCTCACGCTGTTCGGCACCCACGACGACGCGGTCGAGGTCTCGCTGCCGCGCTTCGACGCCGCCGACGGCAAGGTCGCCCACGAGCCACGAGGGGTGCCGGTGCGCCGTCTCGGCGACCGGCTCGTCACGACGGTGCTCGACCTGCTCCTCGCCCAGTACGGCGTGGCCCGCGACGGGCTGCCCGGCGCCTGGCCGACCGGCTACGACGACCCGTCGGTGCCCGCGACGCCCGCGTGGCAGGAGGAGCTCACCGGCGTCCCGGCCGCGCAGGTCGAGCGGCTCGCCCGCGAGTGGGCGCAGAACGCCATCGACACCGACGGCCGCGGCATGATCCTGCTCGGTGCCGGGACCAACCACTGGTTCCACAGCGACCAGATCTACCGGGCGATCCTCCTCCTCACGACGATCACCGGGTGCCAGGGCCGCAACGGCGGCGGCTGGGCGCACTACGTCGGCCAGGAGAAGATCCGGCCGATCATGGGCTTCCAGCACATGGCGTTCGCCCTCGACTGGCAGCGTCCGCCGCGCCACATGAACCAGACCGCGTACTGGTACGTCCACACCTCCCAGTACCGCTACGACACCTTCTCCGCCGACGACCTCGACGCCGGCACCGGGATCTTCGCCGGCAAGAGCGTCATGGACCTGCTCTCCCAGTCGGTGCGGCTGGGCTGGACGCCGAGCTACCCCACCTTCGACCGCAGCTCGCTCGACCTCGCCGACGACGCCGCCGCCGCCGGCATGGAGGCACCGGCCTACGTCGCCCAGGAGCTCAAGGAGGGCCGGCTGCGCTTCGCGGTCGAGGACCCGGAGTCAGGAACCAACCATCCGCGGATCCTCTCGCTGTGGCGCTCGAACCTCCTCGGCAGCTCGGCCAAGGGCAACGAGTACTTCCTGCGCCACCTGCTCGGCACCGACAGCGCGGCCACCGCGGTCGAGGCGGGCCCGGAGCAGCGGCCGACGAGCGTCGAGTGGGCCGACAAGGCCCTCGACGGCAAGCTCGACCTGCTCCTCACCATCGACTTCCGGATGACGAGCTCGACGATCTTCTCGGACGTCGTGCTGCCCGCCGCCACTTGGTACGAGAAGCACGACCTGTCGACGACCGACATGCACCCGTTCATCCACTCGTTCAACCCGGCGATCAACCCGCCGTGGCAGACGAAGTCGGACTGGGAGACGTGGAAGGCCATCGCGAAGAAGTTCAGCGAGCTGGCCGTGGACCACCTCGGCACACGCAAGGACGTCATCGCCAAGCCCCTCTGGCACGACACGCCCGAGGCCATGGCCACCGTCCACGGCGAGGTCAAGGACTGGCGCGCCGGCGAGTGCGAACCGGTGCCCGGCAAGACCATGCCGGTCATTGCCGTCGCCGAGCGGGACTACACCCAGATCTACGACAAGATGACGACGATCGGCCCGCTCCTCGAGAAGGTCGGCATGCTCACCAAGGGCGTCGCGTACGACGTCAAGCGCGAGGTCGAGATCCTCCGCGGGCGCAACGGGGTCCGCCGCGGCGGTGTCGGTGACGGCCAGCCGAAGGTCGAGACCGACATCCAGATGGCCGACGCCATGCTGCACCTCGCCGGCGTGTCCAACGGCCACCTCGCCACCCAGGGCTTCGAGTTCCTCGAGAAGAGGACGGGCACCAGGCTCGCCGACCTCGCCTCGGAGCACGAGGGGAAGCAGATCACCTTCGCCGACACCCAGGTGGCGCCGGTCCCCGTCATCACGAGCCCGGAGTGGTCCGGCTCGGAGTCGGGAGGGCGGCGCTACGCCCCGTTCACCATCAACATCGAGCGGCACAAGCCGTTCCACACGCTGACCGGCCGGCAGCAGTTCTACGTCGACCACGACTGGTTCCTCGGCATGGGCGAAGCGCTGCCCGTCTACCGGCCACCGCTCAACATGACCCACCTCTTCGGTGAGGCGCCGGTCGGGGAGCTGAGCGACAAGCACGGCCAGAGCCTGTCGGTGTCGGTGCGCTACCTCACCCCGCACAACAAGTGGTCGATCCACTCGGAGTACCAGGACAACCTCTTCATGCTGTCCCTCTCCCGCGGCGGCCAGTCGGTGTGGATGTCGAACGTGGACGCGGACAAGGTGGGCATCAAGGACAACGACTGGATCGAGATGGTCAACCGCAACGGCGTCGTCGCGGCCCGTGCCATCGTCAGCCACCGGATGCCCGAGGGCACGGTCTACATGCACCACGCCCAGGACCGGCTCATCGACGTGCCGCTCACCGAGCGCGACGGAAAGCGGGGCGGCATCCACAACAGCCTCACGCGCATCCTGCTCAAGCCGAACCACATCGTCGGCGGCTACGCCCAGCTGTCGTACTTCTTCAACTACATCGGGCCGATCGGCAACAACCGCGACGAGGTCACGACCATCCGCAAGCGGACCGCGAAGGTGGAGTACTGACATGAAGGTCATGGCTCAGATGGCGATGGTCATGAACCTCGACAAGTGCATCGGGTGCCACACCTGCTCGGTGACGTGCAAGCAGGCGTGGACCAACCGCTCCGGCATGGAGTACGTCTGGTTCAACAACGTCGAGACCCGCCCCGGCCTCGGCTACCCGCGCGGATACCAGGACCAGGAGAAGTGGAAGGGTGGCTGGGCCCTCAACGGGCGAGGACGCCTCACCCTGCGCGCCGGCGGTCGCCTCAACAAGCTCCTCAACATCTTCTCGAACCCGAAGATGCCGGCGCTGAGCGACTACTACGAGCCGTGGACCTACGACTACGAGACCCTCCTCAGCGCACCGGCGCAGAAGAACTTCCCCGTGGCCCGGCCGCACTCGCTCATCTCCGGCAAGCCGATCAACATCGAGTGGTCGGCCAACTGGGACGACGACCTCGGCGGCAGCATGGAGCACGCCACCAAGGACCTCATGCTCAAGGGCATCGAGGACAAGGTGAAGTTCGAGTTCGACCAGACCTTCATGTTCTACCTGCCGCGCATCTGCGAGCACTGCCTCAACCCCAGCTGCGCCGCGTCGTGCCCCTCCGGCGCGATCTACAAGCGCGAGGAGGACGGCATCGTCCTCGTCGACCAGGACAAGTGCCGCGGCTGGCGCATGTGCGTGACCGGATGCCCCTACAAGAAGATCTACTTCAACCACAAGACCGGCAAGGCCGAGAAGTGCACCTTCTGCTACCCGCGCATCGAGGTCGGGATCCCGACCGTCTGCGCGGAGACCTGCGTCGGCCGGCTCCGCTACATCGGGCTCATGCTCTACGACGCGGACGCGGTCCTCGAGGCGGCGTCGGTCGAGGACGACCACGACCTCTACGAGGCGCAGCGCTCGGTCTTCCTCGACCCGTTCGACCCGGCGGTGATGCGCGAGGCGGAGCGGGCCGGCATACCGGGCGACTGGGTCGATGCGGCCCAGCGCTCGCCGGTCTACGCGCTCATCAACACCTACAAGGTCGCGCTGCCGCTGCACCCGGAGTACCGGACCATGCCGATGGTCTGGTACATCCCGCCGCTGTCGCCGGTCGTCGACGTCATCAAGGACACGGGCCACGACGCCGAGGACCAGGACAACCTCTTCGCGGCCATCGACACCCTCCGGATCCCCATCGAGTACCTCGCGAACCTCTTCACCGCGGGTGACCCGGCGCCGGTCGACGCGGTGCTCCGCCGCCTCGCCGCCATGCGCTCCTACATGCGCGACATCAACCTCGGGCGTGACCCGCAGGAGCGCATCCCCGCCGCCGTCGGCATGACGGAGGAGGAGATGTACGACATGTTCCGCCTGCTCGCCATCGCCAAGTACGAGGACCGCTACGTCATCCCCACGGCGCACGTCGAGGAGGCGCACGGCCTCGAGGAGCTGGCCACCGACTGCCCCGTGACGAGCTACGACGACGAGCTGCTCGACATCTCCGGACCGTTCGGCGAGGGCTCGGGCCGCGGGTCGGCGACCCCGGTCGCGGTCGAGAACTTCCACATGCTCCAGCAGCGCCAGACCTCCGAGGGCCTCGTCGGCGGTGGCAGCTCCACCGGCCGGGTCAACCTGCTCAACTGGGACGGCAAGGGCGTGCCGCCCGGGATGTTCCCGACGGACCCGGACGACGGCTCCGCGGTCGACGACGAGGCGCGGCGATGATGCCGTGGCGGCGTCACCGCCGCACCTCCTCGCAGCTCTCCCCGCAGGACCAGGCCAGTGCGTGGCAGTGCATCTCGCTGCTGCTCGACTACCCGGACGAGACCCTGCTCGAGCGGGTGCCCATGCTCACCGAGGTCGTCGACGGGCTTCCCGACGGTGTGCGTATGCCGTTGCGCCGCTTCCTCGCCCACCTCGCCACCACCGACCTCGGCGAGCTCCAGCGCGACTACGTCGACACGTTCGACGTGACCCGCCGGTGCTGCCTGCACCTCACCTACTTCCTCCACGGCGACACCCGCAACCGCGGCGCGGCGCTGGTCCGGATCAAGCAGGACTACCGCCGTCACGGCGTGCAGTTCACCGACGAGGACGCCGAGCTGCCCGACCACCTCTGTGTGGCACTGGAGTTCGGTGCGACCGTCGACGCGGGGACGACCTGGCGGCTGCTCAACGACCACCGGGTCGGCATCGAGCTGCTCCGCGTCGCGCTCGTCGAGCGGGAGTCGGCCTGGCTCGACGTCGTCGAGGCCCTCCGCGCGACCCTGCCGGTCCTCGCCGGGGACGACCACGAGGCCCTCGCCCGGCTCATCGAGGAGGGTCCGCCCGCCGAGCTCGTCGGGCTGAGCACCGAGATGAACGCCCCCTACGCGACACCGTCGAACCTCGACGACCACCAGCCCAGCGGCCCCACGCCCGTCACGATCGGAGGCCCGCGATGAGCACGTTCCTGTGGGTGATCTTTCCCTACATCTGCCTCGCGGTCTTCGTCGCCGGCCACGTGTGGCGCTACCGCTACGACAAGTTCGGGTGGACCACGCGCAGCTCCCAGCTCTACGAGAGCAGGCTGCTCCGCATCGGCAGCCCGCTCTTCCACTTCGGGATGCTCGGCGTCGTGGTGGGCCACGTCATGGGGCTCCTCATCCCGCAGAGCCTCACCGACTCCCTCGGCCTCAGCCACGAGGCGTACCACGTGCTCGCGCTCGCCGGTGGCATCCCGGCCGGCATCGCCGCCGTCGTCGGGCTCGCCATCCTCGTCTACCGGCGTCGCACGGTCGGCCCGGTCTTCTCGGCCACGACCGTCAACGACAAGGTGATGTATGCCGTGCTCGGCACGGTCATCGTCCTGGGGATGTGGAACACCATCGCCGGGAGCCTGTTCACCATCGGTGGCGAGTACAACTACCGCGACGGGGTCTCGCCGTGGTTCCGCCAGATCTTCTGGTTCCAGCCCGACGCGAGCCTCATGGCTGAGGCGCCGGTGGGCTTCAAGCTGCACGCCTTCCTCGCGTTCCTCCTCATCGCCATGTGGCCCTTCACCCGGCTCGTTCACGTGTTCTCCGCGCCGCTCGGCTACTTCACCCGCCCCTACATCGTCTACCGCAGCCGCGACGAGCGTCCCGGTCGGGGGACCGGCAGCCGCGCCCAGAAGCGCGGCTGGGAGAAGGTCGGGTGACGGAGGCTCCAGAGCCGGCCGTCGACCTCCTCGCCGACGGGGAGGTCCTCCTGGCGCAGGCCCGCGACGGCGGGCGGGCGCAGGCGGTCCGCCTCGCCTTCGGCCAGCCGGGTCAGAGGTCCCTGCTGCTCGGGCTCCCGGCCGGTGGTGGCCTGCCCGACCACGACGCCCCGGGTCCCGCCTCGCTCGTGTGCCTCGCGGGCGAGGTGGTCCTGAGCAGCGAGGGACGGTCCTGGACGCTGCCGGCAGGGTCGGGGCGGGCCATCCCCCAGGCGCGTCACGACGTGCGGGCCGATGTCGACAGCATCTGCCTCCTCACCGTCTCGATCGACTGAGCCCGAGGCCGTGAACCCCAGCCATGCCTGACATGGTGGGGTCGTGACTGGCGAACGCGACCGCAATGGCGCAGAGGTGGGCGTCGGGCCGTGGGTCGGGTCGTGGCCACATGACGAGCGCCTGGACCCCGACCTGCTGCGTGACGGCGACCGCCGCAACGTCGTGGACGGCTACCGCTACTGGCGCCACGACGCGATCGTCGCCGACCTCGACACCCGCCGTCACGACTTCCACGTCGCGATCGAGAACTGGGAGCACGACTTCAACATCGGGTCCGTGGTGCGCACCGCCAACGCCATGGGGGCCGCGGCGTTCCACATCGTCGGTCGTCGCCGGTGGAACCGGCGCGGTGCCATGGTCACCGACCGCTACCAGCACGAGCACCACCACCCCACCCCCGGTGACCTCGCCACGTGGGCCCGGGAGAACGGCATACGCCTCATCGGCATCGACAACCTGCCGGGCAGCCGGGCGCTCGAGACCTACGACCTGCCGAGGCGCACGATGCTCGTGTTCGGCCAGGAGGGCCCCGGGCTCTCCGAGGCGATGCGCGCCGAGTGCGAGGCCACCCTGCACATCGAGCAGTTCGGGTCGACCCGCTCGATCAACGCCGGGGCGGCTGCGGCCATCGCGATGCACGCGTGGGTGCGCCGCCACGTCTTCGGGCAGGACGTGCTGCTGAGGACGCCGGCGTCCGGGACGGTCGGCTCGCCGCCGTCGACCGTGGTCTAGGCTTGCTCCTCCCCCCGCACCGCCAGAGCCCACGAGAGGCGCTTCGCCATGCCCATGCCCGAGGAGCTCACGGCGGAGCGGCAGCACCTCGCCGCGGCCCGCGCCGAGCTGTCCCGCATGCGTGAGCGCACCCTCGCCCTCGAGGTGCAGGGAGGCAACGCCGCGTCCAGCGAGGCGCTGGCCGAGTCGCTGTGGCGGCGGGCACGGTCCCTCGAGGACGACCCGGCGACCGCCCTGTTCTTCGGGCGCATCGACCTCGAGACCGACGAGCGCTGGTACATCGGCCGCCGCCACGTCACCGACGACGCCGGCGACCCGCTCGTCATCGACTGGCGCGCCCCGGTCTCGACGACGTTCTACCGGGCCTCACACACCGACCCGCTCGGGGTGCGGCTGCGTCGCCGGTTCGGCTACGACCACGGCCGGATCACGGCGATGGAGGACGAGCACCTCCTCGACGCCAGTGAACCGGACGCGCGCTCGCAGATCCTCGCGAGCGAGATCGAGCGGCCCCGCGTGGGCCCGATGCGCGACATCGTCGCGACCATCCAGCCCGAGCAGGACGCCCTCGTCCGGGTCGACGTCACGACCACCGTCTGCATCCAGGGGGCGCCCGGCACCGGCAAGACCGCCGTCGGCCTCCACCGGGCGGCCTGGTTGCTCTACGCCTTCCGCGACCGACTCACTCGCACAGGGGTGCTCGTCATCGGCCCCAACCAGGCGTTCCTCGAGCACATCGGCGCCGTCCTCCCCACCCTCGGCGAGGTCGAGGTGCGGCACACGAGCATCGAGGCGCTGACGTCCTCCGTCCCGGTCCGCGCCGTGGAGCCCACCGACGTGGCCCGGCTCAAGGGTGACGCCCGCATGGCGGAGGTGCTGCACCGCGCGGTCTGGTCGCACCTCGTCCCGCCCACGGAGGCGATGGTGCTGCCGCGCGGGTCGCGGCGGTGGCGGGTCGCCGCCCACGACCTCGCCCCGCTCGTGGACGGCCTGGCGGGACGCGACATCCGCTACGAGACCGCGCGACAGCTGCTGCCGCAACGGCTCGCGCATGCGGTCCTCCTCAAGATGGAGGCGCTGGGGGAGTACCCCGACGACCGCGTCCAGGACTCGGTGGCGCGCAGCGCCCCCGTCAAGGCGTATGCCGCGTCGCTGTGGCCCAGGGTCGACGCCCGGGCGCTGCTGCACCGCCTGCTCTCCGACGCCGATGCGCTCGCGGCCGCTGCGGACGGCATCCTCACGGAGGAGGAGCAGGAACGGTTGCGGTGGCAGAAGCCTTCGCGCACAGCCGGATCGGCGAGGTGGACGTTGGCCGACACGGTGCTGCTCGACGAGCTCGGCGACCTCCTCAGCCGCACGCCCAGCCTCGGACACGTCGTCCTCGACGAGGCCCAGGACCTCTCGCCGATGCAGCTGCGGGCCGTCGGTCGGCGGTGCACCAGCGGCGCGGCGACCGTGCTGGGCGACATCGCGCAGGGCACGACCCCGTGGGCGACCGGGTCGTGGACGGAGAGCCTGCGCCACCTCGGCAAGCCCGACGGCGTGGTCTCCGAGCTGCGCCGCGGGTTCCGCGTGCCCGCGACGGTCATCGACTTCGCGGCCCGGCTGCTGCCGCTCGCCGCCCCCGGGCTCGCTGCCCCGCTGTCCGTGCGTGACAACCCGGGGCGCCTCGACCTCGTGCGCGTGGGGTCGGCCGACCTCGTCCCGGCGACGGTGGCCCGGGTCGACGGGCTCCGTGCCCTCGAGGGGAGCATCGGCGTCATCGTGCCCGACGCGCGCGTCGCCGAGGTGTCCGCGGCGCTGGGCGCCGGCGGCATCGAGCACGGGACGCTCGGAGCCGGCCACGGCGACGTCGACCACCAGGTCGACGTCGTGCCCGCCACCGTGGCCAAGGGCCTGGAGTTCGACCACGTGCTCGTCCTCGAGCCCGCCGAGATCGCGGCCGCCGAACCGGACGAGCGGACGGGGCTGCGCCGGCTCTACGTCGTCCTGACCCGCGCCGTCTCCGACCTCACCGTCGTCCACGCGGAGCCGCTTCCCCAGCCGCTCACCGAGTCGCCACGCGTCGGGGGCTGACAAGGAGCAGGCCGACCGCGGCCACGGTGAGCACCGGCCACCACCAGTGGACGCCGTCGTCGTCGACGACGCCCTGGCCGGCCATGAGCCCGAGCCCGCCGCAGGCTGCCAGCGTGACGACGACGGGCAGCCAGGCCGGTGGGGGTGCGGCGTCGTCGGGACGGGGCGTCTCGAAGCGCCCCAGCACGGCGATGAACCCGGTGGTGACGAGGGCCAGCGCCGCCCACCACAGCGGCCTGCTCGCCCACCACCCGCCGGTCAGCGGCTCGATCCCCAGACCCGGGCCGCCGAGCAGCACCGAGACGCCGATGACGAGCACCATCGCCGTGAGGTGCCACAGGTAGAGCGTCATGATCCGCGTGTTGACGAGCACCGTCGCGGTCCAGGCGCGGGGTCGCTGCATCCACCGGGCCAGCAGGGGTTCGAGCGCGAGCACCACGCCGCCCTGGAGCATGCCGAGGAAGAGCATCGTGACCCGCGTCGGGTAGGAGTTGTTCACCGCGGCGCCGTCGAGCCCGATCATCGACACCGGGTACGGACCGGCCCACACGAGGGCGACCATCCCGACCGCGCCCACGGCCGCGAGGAGCGCCCGGCGGCCGGTGCCGGACAGCCGCCCGTCGAGCCAGGCGTAGCCGAGCATGGAGACCGTGGCCCAGACGACGAGGTAGTTGGCGAACCCGACGAGCAGGGTGTCGGTGCCGATGGACACGAGGTCGACGAGGCAGGCCAGGGCGGCGCCCCCGGCGACCGACGTCCAGCCGGCGCGCTCCCAGAGCCACAGGGTGGCGGGGGCGACGGCGCACACGACGACGTAGGCCGCGAGGAACCAGGTCGGGACGAGCGCCACCTGGGAGGCCGTGCGAAGCGTCCCCGCCGGGACGCCGGCAGCCCACGCCACCGCCGTGGCGGCGAGCCAGAAACCCAGCAGCGGGACGACCGGGACGAGGAGGCGACGCAGCCGCGAACGCAGCCACGCGGCATACGGAAGGCCGCGGCGGCGGGCGGAGCGCCAGGACAGGCCGTTCGCGTAGCCGCCGACGATGAAGAAGACCGGCATGACCTGGAAGACCCAGGTGAGGGGGTGGGTCCACGAGGCGAGGGCGAGCAGGTGTCCGATGACGAGCTCGCCGTCGCGGACGTGCACGGCCGCCATGAGCCAGTGGCCCAGGACGACGACGACGATGGCGCCGGCGCGCAGGAGGTCGACGACGCGGTTGCGCTCGGCGGGGGTGGCGGCTGCGAGGTCGCGCACGGTGGAGAGGTCCATGGGGACAGCGTGGCGTCTGCGCAGTCGACCGCGCGTGAGTACGACCACCCACCGTTGTCGATCCCGTTGTGGTTCGCTCGTCAGGTGGGTGAGGACGCGCCCGCGCCCCCACCGTCACGACCACGAGGAGACCGATGAGTCGCCACCTGCTGCTGCTGCCCGCACCCGAGGCCGAGTGGGCGGAGCTGCCACCGGAGGAGCACGAGAAGGGGTTGCGCTCGCACGAGCGGTTCCACCGCGACCTCGCCTCCGGTGGGCACACCGTCGTCACCACCAGCCCGCTCGCGCCCTCGGCCGAGGCGACGGGGATGCGTCCCGACGGCAAGGGCGGGGCCCTCGTCACCCAGGGTCCCTTCACCGAGTCCGTCGAGCAGGTCGTCGGCTTCTACCTCGTCGAGACCGAGGACGAGCCCGACCTCCGTCGCCTCTGCATGGAGTTCGCCGCCCGTGGTGAGCTCATCGAGTTCCGCAACCTGGTCTGAGAGAAGGAGTCCTGCCATGAGCCAGCGCTACGTCATCCTGCTGCCGGGCGACGAGACCGCCTGGGAGGAGGCGCCGCAGGAGCACCGCGACGCCGTCTACGCCCGCCACGACGAGTTCGGCCGCAGGCTGCGGGCGGGCGGCCACCCGGTCGTCGGGGGCGCCGAGCTGACCCACTCGCGCGAGACGAAGCTGGTCCGGGCCGATGCCGACGGCAGGGTCCTGGTCAGTGACGGACCCTTCGCGGAGACGACCGAGCAGCTCACCGGCTACTACGAGGTCGAGACCGACGACCTCGACGGCCTCCTCCAGCTCGTCGGGCTCGTCGCTGGGCCCGACCACGACCGGGCCGGCATGGGCGCCGTCGAGGTGCGCCGCGTGGCGACCGAGGAGGACCGGGAGGCATGAGGCGCTACCTCATGCTCATCGCCCACGACCCCGGCGGCTGGGAGTCGGCCACCGCGGAGGAACGCCGGCTGTACGTCGACGGGCACGCCGCGTTCGACCGCTTCGTCGACCGGCACGGTCGCCGGGTCTCCGGTGCTCCGCTCGCCGACGCCGACACGGCGACGACGGTCCGCCACAGCGCTGGACGACGGGTGCTCACCGACGGCCCGTTCGCCGAGTCGGTCGAGATGATCGGTGGCTACTACGACGTGGAGCTGCCCGACCTCGACGTCGCCATCGCCGCCGCCTCCCTCCTCCCACCTGCGTATGCCGTCGAGATCCGGTCGGTGGTCGAGCTCGACCCCACGGGTGAGCAGGTCGGGTGACCCCTCTCGAGCGCGTCGTGCGCGAGGAGTGGGGGCGGCTCGTCGCCATCCTCCTCGCGCAGTTCCGCCGCCTCGACCTCGTCGAGGACGCGCTGGCGGAGGCGGTGGCGTCGGCCCAGGCGAGCTGGACCGACGCCACCACCCCCGACAACCCGGTCGGCTGGATCGTGACCGCCGCCCGGCGCCGGGTCCTCGACCGGCTGCGCGCCGAGGCCATGGCCGCGCGCAAGGAACCCCTGCTCGCGGTCGAGGCGGCCGGACGACCGAAGGAGGGCGTGATGGTCGACGACGGCACCGCAGTCGACGACGACCTGCTGCGCCTCGTGCTCATGTGCGCCCACCCCGCGCTGCCGCCGGAGGGCGCCAGCGCGCTCTCGCTCCGTCTCGTCATGGGCATCCCGACGTCCGACATCGCCCGGCTCTTCCTCGTCCCGGAGGCGACGGTGGCGGCGCGGATCACCCGGGCGAAGAAGAAGGTCGTCGCGGCCGGCATCCCCTTCGCGATCCCGGGGAACGACGCCATCGGTGAGCGGCTCGACGTCGTCGCGCACACGGCATACCTGTCCTTCACGGCCGGCTACGCGCCCGGCAGTGGACCCGACCTCCTGCGGGCCGAGCTGGCCGGTGAGGCACTGCGCCTCGCGCGGGTCACCCGCTCCCTGCACCCGAGCGTCACGCTCGACCTCCTCGTCGTGCTCATGGCCCTGCAGCACTCCCGCCGCGACGCGCGCGTGGGCACGGACGGCTCCCTCGTCCTGCTCGCCGACCAGGACCGCGACCGCTGGCACCACGACGAGATCGCGGATGCGCTCGCGCTGCTCCGGTCGATCGAGAACGGGCCCGGCCCCTCGTCGACGTTGGGGCGCAGCTACCACCTCCAGGCCCTGGTCGCCGTCGAGCACGCGACCGCCGCGAGGCCCGAGGACACGCGCTGGGACCACATCGCGACGCTCTACGCCGGCCTCGAGACGCTCACACCCTCGCCCGCGGTCCGGGTCGCTCGCGCGGTGGCGGTCGCCGAGGCGGAGGGGCCACGACGCGGGCTGGCGCTGCTCGACGGGGTCACGCTGTCCGGACACCGGCTCCCCGCCGTCCGTGGGGAGCTGCAGGCCCGCGCGGGCGACCTCGACCGGGCGCGAGAGAGCCTCGCCGAGGCGGTCGCGCTCTGCGAGAACGAGATCGAGCGTCGCCACCTCGAGAGCCGGCGGGACGCGCTCGGCACGTAGGGCCGGGTTACCGGTCGGTCCATGGGCACGCTGTTGCCAGCGGGGGCCTGCGTGGAAGGATCGAGACTGAACCTGTTCGCCGCTGACAAGGAGACCTCATGCCCATCGCCACTCCCGAGATCTATGCCGACATGCTCGACCGGGCCAAGAACGGCTCGTTCGCCTACCCGGCCATCAACATCACGTCCAGCCAGACGGTCACCGCCGCCATCCGTGGCTTCGCCGAGGCCGGCAGCGACGGCATCATCCAGGTGTCGACGGGCGGCGGCGAGTACGCCTCGGGCTCGACGATCAAGGACATGGTCACCGGCGCCAAGGCGCTCGCGGCCTACGCGGAGGAGGTGGCGAAGGGCTACCCGGTCAACATCGCGCTGCACACGGACCACTGCCCCAAGGACAAGCTCGACGGTTTCGTGCGCCCCCTGCTCGCCGCGAGCACGGAACGGGTCAAGGCCGGAGGGCTGCCCATCTTCCAGTCGCACATGTGGGACGGCTCGGCCGTGCCGCTCGAGGAGAACCTCCAGATCGCCGACGAGCTCCTCGCCCTGTGCAAGGCGGCGAACGTCATCCTCGAGATCGAGGTCGGCGTCGTCGGCGGTGAGGAGGACGGTGTCGCCAACGACATCAACGAGCAGCTCTACACCACGCCCGAGGATGCGGTCGCGACCATCAAGGCGCTCGGATCCGGCGAAGAGGGCCGCTACCTCACGGCCCTGACCTTCGGCAACGTGCACGGCGTCTACAAGCCGGGCAACGTCAAGCTCCGCCCCGAGATCCTCAAGTCCGCGCAGGAGGCCGCGGCCGCCGAGCTGGGCCTGGGCTCCGACGCCCGCCCCTTCGACCTCGTCTTCCACGGCGGGTCCGGCTCGACCGCCGAGGAGATCGCGGCGGCCGTCGACTACGGCGTCGTCAAGATGAACGTCGACACCGACACCCAGTACGCGTTCACCCGTCCCGTCGTCGAGTGGATGCTGCGCCACTACGACGGCGTCCTCAAGATCGACGGTGAGGTCGGCAACAAGAAGCAGTACGACCCGCGCGCCTGGGGCAAGGAGGCCGAGAAGGGCATGGCCGCCCGCGTCGTCGAGGCCTGCGAGAACCTCCGCTCCGCCGGCACCCACCCGGCCTAAGGCATGAGCGACAACCTGCTCGGCATCCCCGAGACCCGGCTCCCCGTGGACCCGGCCGCGCGGCTGCTCGACGAGGGTGTGGCGCCCGACCAGGTGGCCGCCGGCAACCCCACGTCGTCGCTGGCCTGGGCCACCCTCGCCGAGGACGCCCTCGCCGACGGCCGCACGGTCGAGGGCTACGCCTACGCCCGCACCGGCTACCACCGTGCCCTCGACGCGCTGCGCAAGAGCGGCTGGCGCGGCCAGGGCCCGGTGCCGTGGGAGCACGAGCCGAACCGCGGCTTCCTGCGCTCGCTCGCCGTGCTGTCCCGGGCCGCCGGCCTCATCGGTGAGAGCGACGAGGAGCGGCGCTGCGCCGACTTCCTGCGTGACTCCTCGACGACGGGGGCGCGCGAGCTCGGTCTCTGACCGGGGACGTCGAGAGGGGCCCGGACCGTGTGGTCCGGGCCCCTCTCCGCCCCTGCCAGGAGCACCGCGCCGTGGCGCGAGCGCGTCCGTTGTGTCCCCTGCCACGTCGGATGCGCAGTGCCATCATGCACCGGCGGCGGCGGTTTCTGCGACACTTAACTGCCAATGGCAGGAACTTGCCACCGACCCCCTCACAGGAGCTCTCATGCCGCTGACCTCAGCAGATGCGACGTCGCCCTCCCGGTTGCTCGGGGAGTACTGCGACCGCGAGGACTCACGGATCGAGGAGCGACTTCGTGACCTCGGGCAGGCCCGGGCGCTGCTCGCCCGCCTCGACAGCGCCGGCCCCGCGCCGAGCACGCAGGGGGTCGAGCCGATCAGCGACGAGATGGCGCCGACGGTCGTGCAGCGGCTCATCCACGAGGCCAGCGGCCTGCTGCGCAACGTCGTCATGGTCGTCGACTCGGGCCCCGCCCTCGACGACACGACGATGCGCGACAACCAGCAGTGGATCGCCGGCGGCAACCTCCAGCGCACGATCTACCCCGCGGCCGCGCTCGACACCCCGCAGGGGCTGCAGTGGCTGCGGTCCTGGTCGACGGTGGGGGAGGAGCAGCGTCTCCTCCCGGAGGTCGGGTCGGAGTACGCCGTCTTCGGCGACGTCGGAGCCGTCGCGCTCGCCCGATGGGGCGAGCTGGCGTCCGGCTACGTCCTCATCCGGGACCCGCTGCTCATCTCGACGCTCGCGGCACACTTCGACCTCGCCTGGGAGCACGCGCACGCGGTGCCGTTCGCGGCCAGCGTCCCCGGTGACGAGCGGCTCGTCGAGCTGCTCGGCATGGGGCTCAAGGACGAGGCCATCGCGCGCTTCCTCGGCATCGGTCTGCGTACCGTCCGCCGGCGGATCGCCGCCCTCATGGCGATCCATGGCGTCGACACCCGGTTCCAGCTGGGCGCGGCGCTGACGTCGCTGCGCTCGGGGCCGACGCGGCCGACGCGGGTGGGGTCCGGCCGCACCCGATAGGCTGGAGCGCGATCCGGGGGCCCGTCGCACGTCTCGCGCCGGGCCCCTCGCATGTCACGCACGCGCGGGCTCGCCCGCGCACGGAAGGTGGACCAGATGCCGGCAATCGTGCTCGTCGGGGCCCAGTGGGGCGACGAAGGCAAGGGCAAGGCGACCGACCTCATGGGCGAGGACGTCGACTACGTCGTGAAGTTCAACGGGGGCAACAACGCCGGGCACACGGTCGTCATCGAGACCGACGGGAAGCGCGAGAAGTACGCCCTGCACCTCCTTCCCTCCGGCATCCTCACGCCGAGCGTCACGCCCGTCATCGGCAACGGCGTCGTCGTCGACCTCGAGGTCCTCTTCGAGGAGCTCGACGGTCTGGGTGCCCGCGGCGTCGACACGAGCAAGCTGCTCGTCAGCGCCAACGCGCACGTCATCGCGCCGTACAACCGCACGCTCGACAAGGTCACCGAGCGCTTCCTCGGTGCCCGCAAGATCGGCACGACCGGCCGCGGCATCGGACCGACCTACGCCGACAAGATGAACCGCGTCGGCATCCGCATCCAGGACATCTTCGACGAGGGCATCCTGCGCCAGAAGGTCGAGGCGGCCCTGGCGCTGAAGAACCAGGTCCTCGTCAAGATCTACAACACCCGCGCGGCGGAGGCCGACCGGGTCGTCGAGGAGCTGCTGTCGTATGCCGACCGGTTGCGTCCCATGGTCGCCGACACCGCCCTCGTGCTCGAGCAGGCGCTGAACGAGGGCAAGAACGTCCTCCTCGAGGCCGGCCAGGCGACGCTGCTCGACGTCGACCACGGCACCTACCCCTTCGTCACGTCCTCGTCGGCGACCGCCGGCGGGGCCTGCACCGGCTCCGGCATCCCGCCGACCCGCGTCAGCCGGGTCATCGCGATCCTCAAGGCGTACACGACCCGCGTCGGGGAAGGCCCGTTCCCGACCGAGCTCGACGACGACAACGGCGAGTTCCTCCGCAGGACCGGCGCCGAGTACGGCACGACGACCGGGCGCCCGCGTCGCTGCGGCTGGCTCGACGTCGTCATCGGCCGCTACGCCACCCGGATCAACGGGGTCACCGACTTCGTCATCACCAAGCTCGACGTGCTCACCGGGCTCGACACCGTCCCGATCTGCGTCGCCTACGACGTGGACGGCGTCCGCCACGACGAGATGCCGGTGGGGCAGAGCGACTTCCACCACGCGACCCCGATCTACGAGGAGCTCCCCGGCTGGCCGGAGGACATCTCCGGGTGCCGCACCTTCGAGGAGCTGCCGGCCAACGCGCGGGCCTACGTCCTGCGCGTCGAGGAGCTCATCGGCGCCCGGGTCTCGGCCATCGGCGTCGGCCCCGGCCGGCACGAGATCATCGAGCGCCACCCCCTCCTCGACTGATTGCGCATTGCGCTCTCCCGAGTGCGACTGATTGCGCATTCCGGTCAGACATCGGCGCCGGCGCAGGTCCGCGGTGCGACCGGAATGCGCAATCAGTCGGGTCGCGCCTCGGTGACGGGACGGCATACGTCGGCAGGTTCAGCTGCGTCCGCAAGGGTGGTCGGGTTCGCGACCAGGGTTGCGGACGCTGCCGTATGCCGTCCTGTTGCGTCCGCAAGGGTGGTCGGGTTCGCGACCAGGGTTGCGGACGCAAGAAGTCGGGCGGCAACGGAGGGGCAGCCGGGGCCGGGGCGGCTCAGCCGGGGCGGAGGACGGTCATCCGGTGGGCGGCGCGGGTGAGGACGACGTAGAGGACGCGCACCCCGCCGGGTGACTCCTCGACGATCGCGTCGGGGTCGAGCACGACCGTCGCGTCCCACTCGAGACCCTTGGTCGAGAGCGGGTCGATGACCTGCACCCGTCCCTCTCCGGTGCCGTCGAGGTGGGCGAGCCGGTCGGCCCAGCGACGGGGCGTGATGACCGCGATCGAGCCCTCGACGTCATCGAGCAGCTCCTCGACCGCCTGCTCGACCGCCGACGTCGGCGGCGCGTCGACGACGCGGTCGAGCGGGTCGACGCCGGTCTCGCGCACCGCCTCCGGGATGTCGGCGTCGGGCACGAGCGGGAGGATGACGTCGCGGGCGTAGGCGAAGATCTCCCGCGCGTTGCGGTAGTTGGTGTCCATGTGGAAGCCACGCACCTCGTGCGAGCCGTAGGCCTCCGTCTGCGCGGCACGGGCCTCCTCGCGGTCGCTCCACGACGCCTGGGCCGCGTCGCCGACGACGGTCCACGAGGCGTTGCGCCCCCGGCGCGCCAGCACCCGCCACTGCATCGGGGAGAGGTCCTGCGCCTCGTCGACGAGGACGTGCGCGCTGCTCGAAGCGCGTTCGATGCGGCCGTGCAGGAGCCGTTCGCGGGGGTCGAGGGGCGTGACCACGCTCTGGGTCCGGGCGGTCGCCACCCCGCGGTCCACGCCGGCGCGCACGTCGTTGACGCCGTAGGACGCGAGGTCGTCGTACTCGTCGATGTCGTAGAAGCCGCGCTCCTCGGACTCGGGCTCCTGCACCGGGCCGAGCTTGCCGGAGAGGTCGTCGATGAGGGCGATGTCGGACACCGACCACGTGCCGAGCTCCAGCGCCTCGCGCATCGAGAGGGCGAGCGCGGCCGACTCCTCCTGGTCGAGGACGCCGCGGGCGAGGCCGTAGACGAGGTCGGTGTCGGCGAGTCCGAGCAGCACCTCGCGGGGGTCGACCTGGCGCCACCACGTGCGCATGAACTCGTCGACGTCGCGCGAGGAGTCGAACGCGTCGAAGAACTCGTCCCGTTCGCCCTGGCGCACCGAGGCCCACGCCGCCTGGGCGAGCTGCTCACGGGCCTGGTGGGTGGCGAGGTTGTGCTGGGCCGAGCGCAGGACCTGGCGCCGGATGCGGTGCAGGACGGACTCGTCGAGCCGCACCGCGTGGCCGTTGATGAAGGCGCGCAGATGGGTCGGCGCGCCCGCCGGCGGCCGTGACGCGGCCCGGGACAGGAGCCGCCGGATCCGCAGCGAACCCTTGACCGCCGCGACCTCGGGCTGGTCCAGGCGGCTCGCGGTGACGCCGTCGACGAGGTCGCCGAGCGCCCGCAGCGCGACGCTGTCCTCGCCGAGCGAGGGCAGCACGCGTTCGATGTAGGCGGTGTACGCCGCGGACGGACCCACGACGAGGATGCCGCCGGACTCGAACCGGCGACGCTCGGAGTACAGGAGGTATGCCGCCCGGTGCAGGGCGACGACCGTCTTGCCGGTGCCGGGACCGCCGGTGATCTCGGTGACGCCGCGCGAGGGCGCGCGGATCGCCTCGTCCTGGTGGCGCTGGATGGTGGCGACGATGTCGCGCATCTGGCGTCCGCGGGTGCGGGTCAGCGCGGCGATGAGAGCCCCGTCGCCGACGACGACGATGTCGTCCGGCGCCTCGGGAACCATGAGGTCGTCCTCGACGCCGACGACGGTGGCGCCCTTGCAGCGCAGCACGCGTCGGCGGAGCACCCCCATGGGGTCGACGGGCGTCGCCCGGTAGAAGGCTGCGGCGGCGGGTGCCCGCCAGTCGACGACCAGGGGCTCGTAGTCGTCGTCGCGCACCCCGAGGCGTCCGATGTGCCGGATGTCGCGCTCGGCGGCCGGGGTCTCGACGTCGCCGAGGTCGAGGCGTCCGAAGACGAGGCCCTCGTACTGCTTCTCGATCGCGGACCGGCGCTTCGCCGCGGCGTACACGAGGGCGTCACGCTCGAAGAGCCCGGTGAGCTCCTCGTCGCGGACCTCGCCGCTGCGGCTCGACCGCCCCCGGGCGATGCCGTCCTTCTCGACCTCGGCGGCGCGCGCGGACGCCTTCTCCAGCTCGCGGTAGACGCGGTCGACATGGTCCTGTTCGCCGGCGATCTCGCGTGCGACATCGGCCGACGTGTCGGTGGCGCCGGGGCGCGCGGTCGTCACGGTCGGGGCCCTCCCTGCAGAGCAACGTGTGCGTGGTGCGCGTCGCGCACGGAAGGGACGAGTCTACGCGGGCGGCGGGGGTGCGAGGACGGGCGGCCCACCCCGGTCCCGGGCGTCAGAGGAACTCACGTCGGACGGCGATCACGCCCGCCTGGAAGCGGGTCGTCGCACCCAGCTCGACCATGATGGCGCGGATCCGACGCTCGACCGTGCGCTGCGAGATGCCCAGCTGCCGGGCGATCGTCTGGTCGCTGGCGCCGGCGGCGAGCAGCGCGATGACCTGACCGTCGCGCTCGTGCAGGCGGCCGAGGGGCCCGCCCCGGAGCGTGCGCGGCAGAGGGGTGCTGGCTGCGAAGAGGCCCATGCACATGTCCATCAGGGCGCCCGCGAGGTGGCGCTGCTGGACGTAGAGGGAGCCGCCGCCCGTGGCGTCGAGGTGCGTGACGTCGATGACCGCCGTGGTGCGGTCGACCGCGAGCACC
Source organism: Knoellia aerolata DSM 18566 (assembly GCF_000768695.1). Taxonomy (GTDB): domain Bacteria; phylum Actinomycetota; class Actinomycetes; order Actinomycetales; family Dermatophilaceae; genus Knoellia; species Knoellia aerolata. Next base: position 28,297 of record NZ_AVPL01000016.1, on the reverse strand, counting down.
GAGAACGCGAGATGGGGAGTGAGCCGAACCTCGATGCCGTCGGCACGCATCGTCTCGAGGGCGCTGAACGCCCCCTCGACCTCGAGGATCGACTGCTCGAAGACGAGCAGGCGCTCGAGGCTGGGGCTGGTGGTCGTCGGCCGGGCCGCGATGATCGACTCGGCGTGACGGATGACGACCCTGTCCATGCGCTCGCTGCGGGCGACGAGCCGGACGACCCGGGTCTCGGCCCGGCGGGCGGCGCGGAAGAACGCGGCCTCGACGTCGTCGACGGTCGCGAGGAGGGCGACCTCCCGGTTCGTCCGGGACGCGCCCTCCGCCGAGCGCGCCTCGTTGTACATGTGGGTGAGGCCCTCGACGGCCGATCGGGTCGTGCGGGCCTGGCGCTCGAGGTCGGCCGCGTAGGCCGGGAGGGTGCTGTCCGGCGGGTAGACCTCGATGACGTCGCGTCGGGTCGCGTTGACCATCCCGCGCATCTCGAGGCTGGTCAGCGCGGCGCCGACCTCGTCCTCGGTGAACCCCTCCCTGAGCAGCGCGCTGCGGCGGGGCGCCGCCTGACGCAGCAGGAGAAGGTAGACGCGCGTCGTCAGCTCGTCGCCCGCGAGCAGGGGAGCGGGGTCGGTCACGCGCCCACACTATGGCGGGATGACGACATTGTCAGGAACCCGCCTCCATTCGGTTTGAATGACGGGCGACCCACGTGTCATGGTGGGACACGTCGACCACGTCGATGTTCACGCAGAGCGCCGGTTCCCCCCAACCGTGAGTGCCGCGTGATCGGGCGCGACGCTCCCGGGGGTACCCCCCTGCTCCCCGGGCGCGTCGCGCCCACACTTTTCTCCTGCCGCACCGCCGAGCCCGTATGCCGTCCGCGGACTGCCGTGGGCCCCGCCTCGGGCCACACCTAGGCTTGGCGCCCATGAAGGTCCTCGTCATCGGCGCCGGTGCTCGCGAGCACGCCATCGTCCGCAGCCTCGTGGCGGACACCTCGGTCGACGCGGTGATCGCGGCTCCCGGCAATCCCGGCATCGGCCACCTCGCGCTCTGCGAGCCGCTCGACGAGATCACCGACAGCGCGACCGCCCTGGCCATCGCGCAGCGCCACGACGTCGACCTCGTCATCGTCGGGCCCGAGGTCCCGCTGGTCGCCGGCATGGCGGACGTCCTGCGTGACGGGGGCTTCGACGTCTTCGGCCCGTCCGCGGCCGCCGCGCGGCTCGAGGGGAGCAAGGCCTTCGCCAAGGAGGTCATGTCGGCCGCCGAGGTCCCCACCGGGCTCGCCCACCTCTGCACCACCCCCGACGAGGTGGCCGACTCCATGGACGCGTTGGGCACGCCCTACGTCATCAAGGACGACGGGCTCGCCGCCGGCAAGGGCGTCGTCGTCACCGACGACCGTGAGGCCGGGCTGCGGCACGCCGCGGCCTGCCTCGCCAAGGAGGGCGGCCAGGTCGTCGTCGAGGAGTTCCTCGACGGACCCGAGGTCTCCCTCTTCGTCCTCAGCGACGGGATGACCGTGCTGCCGCTGTCGCCGGCGCAGGACTTCAAGCGGGTCGGCGACGACGACGCCGGCCCCAACACCGGGGGCATGGGGGCCTACAGCCCGCTGGACTGGGCCCCGGCCGGGCTCACCGCCGACCTCGTGACCCGGGTCGCCCAGCCGACCGTCGACGAGATGCGCCGCCGCGGGACCCCGTTCGTCGGCGTGCTGTTCATCGGCCTCGCCCTCACCACGAGGGGCCCCCGGGTGATCGAGTTCAACGCCCGCTTCGGTGACCCCGAGACCCAGGTCGTCCTCGCCCGCCTCCTCACCCCGCTCGGCACCCTGCTCAAGGCCGCGGCCACCGGTCGTCTCGACGAGTACGACACGCTCCGGTGGTCCGACGAGCACGCCGTCACGGTGGTCGTCGCGGCGCACAACTACCCGGGCACCCCGCGCACCGGCGACCCCCTCGGGGGGCTCGACGAGGTCGAGGGCGTCCCCACGGCATACGTCCTGCACGCCGGGACGGCGCTCGACGCCGACGGCACCCTCGTGTCGTCCGGCGGCCGCGTGGTGTCCGTCGTCGCGACCGGAGACGACCTCGCGCAGGCCCGCGACCGTGCCTACGCCGCGGTGGCGCTCGTGGAGCTGGACGGGTCGCACCACCGCACCGACATCGCGCTGCGGGCGTCCCGCGGTGAGGTCACGGTCGGCTGACCCCGTCGGTGGCCGTGGCTACGGTGGGGCGATGGACCAGCCGCAGCCCGAGCTCGGGATCACGATCGACTGCACGGACGCCCGGGTCGTGGCCGACTTCTGGGCGCACGCGCTGGGCTGGGTGCAGGCGCCACCGCCCCCGGGATGGAGCGACTGGCCGAGCTTCCTGCGCGACCACGAGGTCCCCGAGGAGGAGTGGGGCGACGGGGCGAGCATCTGCCCCCGGTCGGGAGGTGGACCCAGGATCAGCTTCCTCAAGGTGCCGGAGCCCAAGACCGTGAAGAACCGGCTCCACCTCGACGTGCGCGTCAGCGGTGGGCGCGCGGTCGAGCAGTCGCTGCGCGAGCAGCGCATCCGGGCGACCGAGGCCGACCTCGTCGCGCGGGGCGCGCGGCTTCAGCGCGAGGACCGGTTCGACGGCCACCTCGACCACCTCGTCATGGAGGACCCGGAGGGCAACGAGTTCTGCATCGTCTGAGCCCGCGCGCGGCACCTGGCCGCCGCCCGACGGGTCAGTCGTCGACGCCCCGCGCGCTCAGCGCCTCGCCGAGACGGTCGGCGTGCCGCAGCGAGCGCACGATGAGCGGTACGGCGAAGGCGCGTGGGCTCGACCGCAGGCCCCGGGCGTGCTGGGCCTCGCGGACCTCCTGCGCCAGCCCGAGGACGACGTGGACCGAACGGATCCCCAGGGCGAGCATGAGCCCGACGCGCTGCGGGTCGATCCCGAACCAGCGCAGCCAACCGGCCACCCGCACGACGACGTCCACCATCGCCGTCGTCCGGGTCGTCAGGGTGACCAGGCCCGCGAGCAGCACGAGCGCGACGAACGACCCGACCACCCCCACCCCGGTGCGCCACGACGCGAACACCCACTGGACGACGAGCAGCGGCACCGCGACCCAGGCCAGGCCCGCCACCTGGCGGAGCAGCGCCCGCAGCGGCAGGCGCGCCACGGCATACCCGGCCAGGACGAGCGCGATGGCGAGCCCGACCTGCCAGGGTGAGCGCCACACGGCCAGCGCGGCGCCGGTCGCGAGCAGGACGAGGAGCTTGGGCCCCGCCCCGACCCGGTGCACGAGGGACGCACCCGGGAGGTAGAGCGGGACTGCCTGGGCGGGCATCAGCGGGTCGCCAGCTCGCGGTAGGCCCCGACCGCGTCGTCGGCGCCGCCGTCGTGGACGACCCTGCCGTGGTCGAAGACGAGGACGCGGTCGAAGCCGCGCAGCAGGTCGAGGTGGTGGGTGACGAGCACGACCTGCTGCGGGAGGCGGTCGACGAGCCGCCGCACCATGTCGGCGTTGCGCAGGTCGAGCAGCGTCGTCGGCTCGTCGAGGACGAGGAGGTCGGGCTCGGTGACGAGGACGCTCGCCAGCGCGAGGAGCTGCTTCTGCCCCCCGGAGAGCAGGTGGGCCGGATGGTCGGCGTGGTCCGCGAGACCGTATGCCGTCAGCGCACCTTCCGTGCGTTCCGCGATCTCGGCCCGGGAGAGGCCGCGACGACGCAGCCCGAAGGCGATGTCCTCCCCGACCGTCGGCATGACGATCTGGGCGTCCGGGTCGGTGAAGCAGAAGCCGACGCGCCGGCGCACCTCACGGCCGTCGCGCACCGTGTCGAGCCCGTCGACCGTCACCGTCCCCGAGTCGGGGCGCACGAGCCCGTTGAGGAGCCGGACGAACGTCGACTTGCCGGAGCCGTTCGCCCCGACGACACCGATGCGGGGCTCGGTGAGGTGCAGGTCGACCTCGCGCAGGACGGTGCGGCGTGCGGCTCCGTCACCGAAGGAGTGGCTGACGGCGCTGACGTGGATGTCGGGCACGGTCGCGGTCCGCAGGGTCAGGCGTGGACGCGGGGGGTGGTCGCGGTGCGCTCGCGGCGGGCGGGGATGAGGCCGGGGTAGGCCGCGTGGACGCCGACCGCGACGAGCGCGGTGAGCACCGCCTTGATGAGGTCGCCGGGGATGAAGACGGCGGCAACCGTGGTGGCCCTGACCAGCGAGAGGTCCGCGACGAGCGCCATCCCGAGGATGCCGATGACGTTGAGGACGAGGACGCCGCCGAGGACGTTGGCCATGACGCCGAGCGTGACGCGGTACGGGCGGCCGATGAGCTCGGTGAGCCGGCCCACCAGCCAGGCGGCGACCGGGAAGCCGACGAGGTAGCCGACGCTGGGGCCGGCGAAGACGCCGAGCCCGCCGCGACCGCCGGACAGCAGCGGCAGGCCGATCGCCACGAGGCCGAGGAACAGCAGGACCGCGAGGGCTCCACGCTTCGAGCCGAGGATGGCTCCGGCGAGCATGACGCCCATGGACTGCGCGGTGATGGGGACCGCGGCGCCGAACGGGGCGACGGCCGGGATGAGGCCGAGGGCGGCGATGACGCCGGTGAACATCGCGATGAGAGCGAGGTCTCGGGACGTGAGCATGCCCGTACTGTGCCACTCCGGCGAGGTCCTGGGGAGGTGCGGGTCGGCCTGCGGACGCAGGCGCGGCGTGAGGGCGTCGCCGCCTGCGCGCCGCCTGCGAGAATCGCCGCATGACGACGCCCGACGCGCAGTCCGCGCTCGCGATCCCCGGCTTCACCCACGTCTACTCCGGCAAGGTGCGGGACCTCTACGCGCCCGACGGCCGCGACGACCAGCTGCTCCTCGTGGCCTCGGACCGGATCTCGGCCTTCGACTTCATCCTCGACCCGCCGATCCCCGACAAGGGCGCGGTGCTCACGCAGCTCTCGCTCTGGTGGTTCGACCAGCTCGCCGACCTCGTGCCCCACCACGTCGTCTCGACCGACGTGCCCGACGTCGTCGCCGGGCGCGCGGTGCTCGTGCGCCGCCTCGAGATGGTCCCGGTCGAGTGTGTGGCCCGCGCCTACCTCACCGGCGGCGGGCTGCGCGAGTACGCCGCCGACGGCACCGTGAGCGGCCTCGCGCTGCCCGAGGGGCTGCGTGACGGCGACCGCTTCGCCGCACCGCTCTTCACGCCGTCGACGAAGGCCCCGATGGGGGAGCACGACGAGCCGATGACCTACGAGGAGGTCGAGGCGGAGGTCGGGCCCGAGCTCGCCGCCCGGCTCCGCGACCTCACGACCCGGATCCTCGCCCGCGGCAACGAGATCGCGGGCGAGCGCGGGATCCTCATCGCCGACACCAAGGTGGAGTTCGGCCTCGACGCCGACGGCACCCTCGTCCTGGCCGACGAGGTGCTCACCCCGGACTCGTCGCGGTTCTGGCCGGCCGACCAGTGGGAGCCAGGCCATCCGCAGCCGAGCTTCGATAAGGAGTTCGTCCGCGAGTGGCTGCTCTCGCCCGCGAGCGGCTGGGACAGGGCGTCGGGCAAGGCGCCCCCTCGGCTGCCGCCCGAGGTCGTGGAGCGGACCCGGGCCAAGTACGTCGAGGCCTACGAGCGGCTCACCGGCCGGACCTTCTGAGCCGCCGGCTGCCGCCAGTCGGGGGCTCCGTGACGAGTCGGGGGGCCGTGGCGCCCCGACCCGTCACGCCACCCCCGACTCGTGGGTTCCGGCCCGAGGTCGCGTGAGACCCGAGGGTGCCGGTCCTGATCCTGACGAAACCGGCTGCGCGGGGGCCCGACGCCGGGGGACGATGGACCCATGGTGTCGGCCACGAGCCGCGGTGCCCGTCTGGTCGCGCTGACCGTGGGAGCCCTCGTGGCGGTGTCGGTCGGTGCGGCGGTTCCTGCGGGGGCGGGCGGATCCCCCGGAGACTGGACGCCGGGGTGGGCGGGAGCGGCGAGCGCGGTGAGCGCGGTGACGGCCGCGACGCCGGCGTCGAGTGACGACGTCCGGCGCTTCGTCGACGAACGGGCCGAGGCGCTGCGCCTGCCGAGCCTCGCCGTCGTGGTCGTCAAGGACGGCCAGACGTTCGTCGAGCACTACGTCGGCGGGGTCGACGGCTCGACGCCCTACTACCTGGGCTCCACCTCCAAGCAGCTCACCGGGCTCGTCGCGCAGGCGCTCATCGCCGACGGTCGGCTGCGACTGGACGACCGCCTCGGCGACGTGCTGCCGGAGTTCGCAGACGCAGGCCCGTCGCACGCCGCGATCACCGTGCGCCAGCTGCTGGGCCACACCGCCGGCTGGTCGACGGCGGCCGGCCAGCGCAAGTGGGGTTGGTTCGCCGGCGCCCCGGGGTCGATCCGGGACGAGGCCGAGGTCCTCGCGTCGGTGGACCTCGAGCGCGCGCCGGGTTCCGGGTACGAGCACTCGAACGCGAACTACGACGTCCTCGGTGCCCTCATCGAGGAGGTCACCGGGACGAGCTACGCCACCGCACTGCGTGACCTCGTCGCCGGTCCACTGGGGTTGACCCGGACGACCGCCGATCCGGCCGAGGCCGCGCGGTGGGGGGTCGCGGAGGGCCACTACACGTGGTTCGGCGCCCTCACCGTGCCCACCCCCGCGCCACGGCCCGCGGGGGGCGTTCCCTCGGCCCTCGTCGTGTCGAGTGCCGACGACCTGGCCCTCGTGGCCCGGGCACACCTCGGCGCTGTCGACACCAGGCTCCCTGACGAGGTGCTCGCCGCCGCGGCGGAGCCCGTGGCCCGCGTCCACGACCAGGCCGAGTACGCCAGCGGGTGGTACGTCCGGCGGCTGTGGGAGGCCGTGCCGCCCGGAGGCGACTGGCGCGACCCCGGGCTTCCTGCCTGCCTCGAGCACGACGGCATGATCGACCGGTCGATGACGACGATGTTCGTCTGCCGGGAGGTGGGGCTCGCCGTCGTGGCCCTGTCCAACGTCGGCTCCGGACCTGACGCGAACCGCCTGCAGCGGCTCCGGGTGGAGCTCGTGCACCAGGTCCTCGGCACCGAGGCGGGCGAGCCGCCGCGGGACCTCCTGGTCGAGCGTTCGACCTGGGTCCTCGTCGGTGGTCCCACCCTCGGTCTCGGTCTCGTGCTCGTCGCCGCAGCGTTGGCTGCATGCCGCCGCCGGACGGCCGCGACCATCGTGAGTCTGGTGGCCCTCGCCTACGGCGCGGGCCTGCTCTGGCTCGCCCTGGTCCACGTGCCGAACCGCGACGGGGCCCACCTCCCCCTGAGGGCGATGTGGTCCGCGGTGCCGGACCTCGCCCTCGTCACCGCGATCACGACGCTGCTGCCCGTCGCAGCGGCAGGGATCGCGGTTCGACAGGCCGCCGGCCAGCGACGGCCCCAGGGGCCGCGCTCACCCGCGGACGCCGGGATCTGACCTCCGGGGCGGGCCAGTAGCCTGTGACACGGCCCGGCCGCACCACCCCTCGGAGAACCTGTGTTGGTTTCCTCGCACGACCTCGCCCTGACCGCCGTCGAGGGCGGGTCCGCCCTCTCACCGTTCCGGGCACGCGCCCTCCTCGCGAGGCTCCGGTCGGTGGACCCGGGGGTCACCGGCGTCTCGGCCCGCTTCGTGCACTGGGTCGCCAGCGAGGAGCCCCTCACCGACGACGTCGCGGAGACGGTGTCCCGGTTGCTCACCTACGGCGAGGCGTATGCCGGCGCGCCGGCTGACGAGGAGCCCCGCACCCTCGTCGTGGTCGGCCCCCGGCTCGGCACCATCTCGCCGTGGGCCAGCAAGGCGACCGACATCGTCCACAACTGCGGCATCGACATCCGCCGCGTCGAGCGGGTCACCGAGTTCGTCGTCGAGGGGGTCGAGCTGACCGGCGAGCCGTGGGGCGCGGTCGCCGCGCTCCTCCACGACCGCATGACGGAGACCGCGCTCCCGCTGCGCGAGGCGGCGCAGGTCCTCTTCGACGAGCGCCAGGCCGAGCCGATGGAGCACGTCGACGTGCTGGGCGGCGGCCGCGCCGCGCTGGAAGGCGCGAACACGGCATACGGGCTGGCCCTGTCGGACGACGAGATCGACTACCTCGCGGAGTCGTTCACGGGGCTGCAGCGCAACCCGACGGACGTCGAGCTGATGATGTTCGCGCAGGCCAACTCGGAGCACTGCCGGCACAAGATCTTCAACGCCGACTTCGTCGTCGACGGCGAGCCGCAGGTCCGCAGCCTGTTCGGGATGATCCGGCACACCGAGGCGGTCGCCGGCGCGGGCACCGTCGTCGCGTACAAGGACAATGCCTCCGTCATGGAGGGCGGGCGGGTCGAGCGCTGGCTGCCCGGGTGCGGTGACGGGCCGACGGCCTACGCCGCGCGAGAGGAGGACGTCCACGTCCTCATGAAGGTGGAGACGCACAACCACCCCACCGCCATCTCTCCGTTCCCCGGAGCCGCGACCGGCGCCGGCGGCGAGATCCGCGACGAGGGGGCGACCGGGCGGGGGTCCGCGCCCAAGGCGGGGCTCACCGGCTTCGTCGTGTCGAACCTGCACCTGCCCGGCACGGACGAGCCGTGGGAGCGCGAGGTCTACGGATCGCCTGACCACATCGCGACGCCGCTCGCCATCATGGTCGACGGCCCGATCGGCGCCGCAGCCTTCAACAACGAGTTCGGGCGACCCGGTCTCGGCGGGTTCTTCCGCGTCTACGAGCAGACCGTCGACGGGGTGCGCCGCGGCTACCACAAGCCGATCATGAGCGCCGGCGGCCTCGGCTCGATCAGCGCCGACCAGACCGAGAAGGTGCTCTTCCCCGCGGGGACGCTCCTCGTGCAGATCGGTGGCCCGGGCATGCGCATCGGCATGGGCGGCGGTGCGGCGTCGTCGATGGCCTCCGGCGCCAACGCGGCCGAGCTCGACTTCGACTCGGTGCAGCGCGGCAACCCGGAGATGGAGCGGCGCGCGCAGGAGGTCATCAACCACTGCTGGTCGATGGGGGCCGACAACCCCGTGCTCGCGATCCACGACGTCGGCGCCGGCGGCCTTTCCAACGCCTTCCCCGAGCTCGTCGACGACGCGGGGCTCGGTGCCCGGTTCGACCTCTCCGCGGTGCTGCTCGAGGAGTCCGGTCTCGCGCCCAAGGAGATCTGGTGCAACGAGAGCCAGGAGCGCTACGTCCTCGCGATCGCGCCGGAGTCGCTCGGGCTGCTCGAGTCCTTCGCCGAGCGCGAGCGCTGCCCGCTGTCGGTCATCGGGGTGGCGGCGGACGACGCCCAGCTGCTCGTGGCCGGCGACTCCGACGACGACGTCCCCATCGACATGCCGATGGAGGTCCTGCTCGGCAAGCCGCCGAAGATGACCCGCGACGCGACCCGGGTGTCGTGGACCGGCGACCCGCTCGACGTGGGCGCGGTCGACGTGCGCGACGCGGCATACGCCGTGCTCCGGCACCCGTCGGTGGCGAGCAAGCGCTTCCTCGTCACCATCGCGGACCGGACCGTGGGCGGCTTCTCGCACCGCGACCAGATGGTCGGCCCGTGGCAGGTGCCGGTCGCCGACGTCGCGGTCACCCTGGCGGACCACGTCGGCTTCGCGGGTGAGGCCATGGCATCCGGCGAGCGTATGCCGCTGGCCTCCGTCAACGCTCCCGCCTCCGGGCGGATGGCGGTCGGCGAGGCGCTGACCAACCTGCTCGCGGCGCCCCTGCCGGCGCTGGCGGGCGTGAAGCTGTCGTGCAACTGGATGGCCGCGGCGGGGGAGGACGGCGAGGACGCCGCCCTCTACGACACGGTCGAGGCCGTCGCCATGGAGCTGTGCCCGGCGCTGGGGATCTCGGTGCCGGTTGGCAAGGACTCGATGTCGATGCGCACGCGCTGGACCGACGCGACCTCCGGGCAGACCCGCCAGGTGACGTCGCCGGTCTCGCTCGTCGTCACCGCGTTCGCGGCGCTGCCGGACGTGCGCGGCACGCTCACGCCCCAGCTGCAGCCCGACTCGGCGCTCGTCCTCGTCGACCTCGGCGCCGGCGCCGACCGCCTCGGCGGCTCGATGCTCGCCCAGGTGTCGGGGGTGTTCGGCGGTGAGGTCCCCGACCTCGACGACCCGTCCCGGCTCGTGGCGCTCGCCGAGGCCGTGCGCGAGCTGCGTTCTCGCGGGCTGGTTTCGGCCTACCACGACCGCTCGGACGGCGGGCTGTGGGCGACCGTGTGCGAGATGGCGTTCGCGAGCGGTCTGGGGGTCGAGGTCGCCGTCGACTCGGTGGAGGCCCTCTTCACCGAGGAGCTCGGCGCGGTGCTCGGGGTGCCGGCCGACGCGGTCAACGAGGTGCGCGAGGTGCTCGTCCGCGCGGGCGTCGGCGACTTCTCGTCGGTCGTCGGCGGGACCCAGGAGGAGCGCCGGGTGCGGGTGTCGGTCGACGGCGACATGCCGATCGACGAGGCCGTGCAGGACCTCGTGCAGGCGTGGGACGAGGTGTCCTGGCGGATCTCGTCGCTGCGCGACAACCCGGAGTGCGCCGACGAGGAGCACGCGTCCGTCGGCACCGACGGCGACCCGGGGCTGCATGTCTCGACCTCCTTCGACCCCGCCGACGACGTGGCTGCGCCGTTCCTCAACCTCGGCGCCCGGCCGCGGGTGGCGATCCTGCGTGAGCAGGGCGTCAACTCCCACGTCGAGACGGCCTACGCGTTCCACCGGGCCGGCTTCGAGACGATCGACGTCCACATGACCGACCTGCAGACCGGCCGGGCCTCCCTGTCCGACGTCGCCGGGCTGGTCGCGTGCGGCGGCTTCTCCTACGGCGACACCCTCGGGGCCGGTGAGGGCTGGGCGCGGTCGGTGCTCTTCAACGAGAAGCTGACGGACGAGTTCCACGACTTCTTCCACCGCGGCGACACCTTCGGGCTCGGCATCTGCAACGGCTGCCAGATGTTCGCGGCGCTGGCCGACCTCATCCCGGGCGCGCAGGACTGGCCGCGGTTCACCCGCAACCGCTCCGAGCAGTACGAGGCGCGCCTGTCGCTGGTCGAGGTCCTCGACTCGCCCTCGATCTTCACGTCCGGCATGGCCGGGTCGCGCATCCCGATCGCGGTCGCGCACGGCGAGGGGTTCGCCGACTTCTCGGTGCGCGGTGACGTGGTGGGCGTGCAGCGGGTGGCCCGCTACGTGACGAACGACGGCGGCGTCGCGACGTCCTACCCGGTCAACCCCAACGGGTCCCCCGACGGGCTCACCGCGGTCACGACGACCGACGGCCGGTTCACGGCGATGATGCCGCACCCCGAGCGGGTCCAGCGCAACGCCCAGATGTCGTGGACGAGCGGGTCGGTCGAGGACCTGTCGCCGTGGATGCGTCTCTTCCGCAACGCCCGTACCTTTGTCGGATGACGGGACAGGGTGGGGCGACCGGGCACGTGCGTGCGATGGCACGGGATCGGCTCGTCGGCGTCAGCACGCGACTGCTGGCGGGGGCCTCGGTGTTGACGACCACCGGGCTCCTCATCGGCCTCCGGAGCGCGTGGCAGCAGTACGAGGAGTCCTCAGAACCGGACGGCTCGCCCCTGACGCTGACCTTCGCCGTTCGCACCACCCTGCTGGTGGTCGAGTCCGGTTTTCGTCCGATCGGTGCCCAGCTCCTGCTGGCGTCGGCGCTGGTGGCCGTCGCCGTCATGGCCCTCCACCGTCACCCTTCGTGGGGGCAGGCCAGACGGCTCCGCTGGGAGGTGCTGGGGGCTCTGCTGCTCGCCCTCGTCGTCGTCCTGGGGCTCGTTCTGGCCAACCTCTATGCGATGACGAGTCCGGACAGTGCGGGGGATGACCCGGCGGGCTTCTTCGGCACGGGGCCGCCGACCGACCTCATCGTGGGCAACCTGATGACGCTCTGCGCCTCGCTGCTGACCCTGACCGGGGCGGTGCTGTGGTGGGTGCGCCTCGCGCCGGCGCCCGAGGTCGACCTCGGGGAGTCGGTCGACGAGGAGCCGACGGCGACGGACTCGACCCCGGGGGATGCGTCCCGCGATGAGTCGACCCCGTTCGTGGACGACGGGACCACCACGGACTGGTCACGGGACTGGTCTCCGGAGGACTTCCGGCCGCCGAGGTGACCGAGCCGCAGCGACGGCGGGCCGCCCGGTTCAGGCGGGGGGAGCAGGCGAGGGGGCGGTGTCGCCCGCGGCCTCGCTGAAGGGGACGGCGCCGGCGCTGCGGGCGAGCACCTCCCGCGGCCCCACCACCCCGGTCGGCAGCGGCTGCCGGGCCGCCGCCCGCTTGAGCGCGTCGACGGGAAGCGGGTCACGCGAGGCGGCGACGACGACGTTGCCGAACCCCTTCGACTTGAGCACGCTGTGCAGCGCGACGTGGGCCGTCTGAGCACCCGGGCCCAGCGCGGCCCGGGCACCCGAGGCGACGCGCGCGGCATACCTCAGTCCCGGGCGGTCGCCGAGGTTCGCGAGGAACAGCCCGCCCGGTGCGAGGACCCGGGCGACCTCACCCATCCACTCGACCGAGGTGAGGGAGGCGGGGACCTGCCCGCCGGCATACGCGTCGAGGACGACGAGGTCCGCGCTGGCGGGGGCGAGCCCGGCCACGCCCTCCTCGCCGCCGAGCGGGCGCACCCGGATGCGGTGGCCGCGGGGGAGCGGCAGCTCGCGTCGGACCGCCTCGGTGAGCGCGGTGTCGGGCTCGAGCACGATCTGGGGAGACCCGGGGCGGGTGTGGTGCACCCAGCGCGCCAGCGTTAGCCCGGCGCCGCCGACGTGCGTCACCCGCACCGGTTCCGGACGGGCGAAGACCGCGTCGACGCAGAGGGCGAGGTGCTGGACGTACTCGAACGCGAGGTAGGAGGGGTCGGTGAGGGACACCGCCGACTGGGCGTGCTCGCCGACGTGGACCCACGTCACGTCGCCGTCCTGCTCGAAGACGGGCGCGTCGGTCACGCCCCACAGCCAAGCACCCCCCGCGCCGACGTGGCGCGGGGGGTGCGTGGGGTGCGGGGACCGATGGTGCTCAGAGGCCGCCGATGCGGCTGGCCGGAGCGGTGAGGCCGGGGTTGGCCTCGAAGTACGCGACGAGGTTGGCCAGGTCCTCCGGGCCACCGGCGCGGTTCGTGCCCTTGGTGAAGGCGGTGAACAGGTCGCCACCGTCGGCGAGGAAGTTCAGCGTCCCGACCCGGTAGGTCTTCGTCGCCTCGATCGGCGCCCCGTCGAGGGCCATCGAGCCGAAGACCACCCGCGAGCCCTGCGGCTGCGACGCGTCCCAGTCGTAGGTGAAGCCCTCGGAGACGCCCAGAGCCAGCATGGGGCGCGAGCCGCGGGCGGCCACGGGCTGGTACTGCTGCTCGAGGACCTGGCGGATCTGGTCACCGGTGAGGTCGACGCTCACGAGCAGGTTGTTGAACGGTGCGACGTCGAACGCCTCGGCGTAGGTGATCTGACCGGGCGCCTCGGAGTACTTCGGGGCCATCGGCAGGTCCTCGCGGACACCTCCGACGTTCATGAACGCGATCTGCGCGCCGCCCTCGTTCGCCCCGTCGGTGCCGGCGAGGATCGCGTCGGCCACGACGTCGGCCATCGGCGTCTCGATGCCGCGGTTGCCGCCGGAGTCCCCGAGGATGTCCTCGGTGTGCGTCCCCACGACCTGGGACTTGAGCGGGCCCGCGAGGGTGTTCCACTTGTCGATGATCTGGGTGATCGCGCCGTCCTTCGTCTCCTGCTTGACGAGGTGGTTGACGGCCGTCGACCGGTCACGAACCACTTCACCCGTGCGACGGTCGATGACGAGCGAGGTCTCCGTGACGGTGCGTCCGTAGTCGTGGGCGCTGGTGACGAGGCGCGGGTTGCCGGCCGGGTCGGGCAGCGAGCAGATGTAGGCCTGGTGGGTGTGACCGGTGACGATCTGGTCGACCTCGGGGGTCATCTGGGCGGCGATCTGGGCGATCGGCGACGAGATGCCGTTGCAGGCGTTGATGTTGCCGCTCTGGTAGCCACCCTCGTGCAGGAGGACGACGATTGCCTCGACGCCCTGCTTCTTGAGCTGGGCAGCCTGCGCGTTCGCGGTCTGGACCTCGTCGAGGAAGTCGACCGACGAGACGCCGGCCGGGCTGACGAGGGTGGGGGTGGCCTCGAGGGTCATGCCGATGAAGCCGATCTTGGCACCCTTGATCTTCTTGATCGAGGTGCCGGGCAGGAGTGTGCTGCCGGTGTCCTTGCGGACCACGTTGGCCGAGAGCCACTGGAAGTCGGCACCCGCGTACGGCGCCTCCGGGAAGTAGCAGCCGTCGGTCGGGTGGCAGCCGCCGGCCTGCATGCGGAGGAGCTCGTCGGTGCCCTCGTCGAACTCGTGGTTGCCGACCGAGCTGACGTCGAGGCCCATCTCGTTGAGGGACTCCACCGAGGGCTCGTCGTGGAACATGCCCGACAGGAACGGCGAACCACCGATGAGGTCTCCGGCCGCGACCGTCAGGCTGCCGGCGTAGCCGGACTTCTGGCGCAGCGCGCCGAGCGTCGAGGAGAGGTACTCGGCGCCACCGACGGGCGTCTGGCTCGGGTCCTCGACGGGGGTGAGCTTCGGGTCGGTGGCCTCGAGGTGCCCGTGGTAGTCGTTGAACGACAGCAGCTGCACCGTCGTCGTCGCCTTGGTGGCCTCGGGGCGGTCGGCGCTCGCCGGGGCTTGCGCAGCGAGGGTTGCGGCGCAAGCCGCCGCGACAACGGTCGCGCCGACCCGGCGCCTGGTGGTGATCGTCATGCCAACTCCTGGTTCCGCCACTCCGGGTGAGTGCGCGCGTGGTTGCCGGCAGGGGCTCGGCAACCCGGTCCATATTGCCCTGAGGCGGGCCATTTGCACACCCTTCTGTGCAAACGTTCTGTGAACGACGCGTGACCCGACCGCCGCGAGGGTGACGTCCGAGGTCAGACCTACGATGAGCGGTATGCCGCCCCGTCGCCGAGTGCCCGTGACCGCTGGGCGCGCTGCGCTCACCACCTGGGCCGCCGACCCCGCCGCGGCGGACCGTCCCACGACGGCCCTGGCCGTCCGGTTCACCCTCGAGGAGCTCGGCATCCGCGCGCCCGGGCGCAGCGTGGAGGTGCGCGTCCCCCCGTTCGGCGTCGTCCAGTGCGTCGAGGGCCTCCAGCACCGTCGCGGCACCCCTCCCAACGTCATCGAGACCGACGCGTCCACCTGGCTCGCGCTCGCGGTCGGCGACCTCGACAGCGCCGCCGCCGCCGGTGGGGGGCGCCTGCGGGTGAGCGGCACGCGAGCCGACCTCACGGCATACCTCCCGCTCTTCCCCCACGACGAAGCGAGCTGAACCGACGTGCGCCACGGCATCTCGATCCTGCCCGACCTCCCCTGGCGCGAGGCCGGCCCGCGCTGGCGCGCCGCCGAGGAGATGGGCTTCAGCCACGCCTGGGTCTACGACCACCTCGTGTGGGGCGGGCTCCCGGACAGCCCGTGGTTCCCCGCGGTGCCGACGCTGGCCGCCGCGGCGGGGGTGACGTCGACGATCCGGCTCGGCACCTTCGTCACGTCGCCGAACTTCCGCCACCCCTACGTCTTCGCCCGCGACGTGCTCGCCCTCGACGACCTGTCCGGGGGGCGGTTCCTCTGCGGGCTCGGCACCGGCGGCGACCTCGACGCGACCATCCTCGGCGAGACGCACCCGCTCAGGGCGCGGGTGGACCGCTTCCACGAGTTCGTCCCGCTCCTCGACCGCCTGCTGCGCGAGGACCACGTCGACCACGACGGTGAGTGGTATGCCGTCCGCGACGCGCGCACGCTCCCCGGTCCGGTTCGCGACCGGGTCCCCTTCGTCGTCGCGGCCAACGGGCCGCGCTCGCTCCGCCTCGCCGCCTCGCACGGCGACGCCTGGGTGACGACGGGCGCCGGTGGGGACACCGTGGAGGAGTGGTGGGCCGGGGTCGCCGCGCTCGCCGCTCGGTTCACGGACACGCCCGGGTCGGAGGGCAAGGACCGCTACCTCCTGCTCGACGCCTCGCCGCAGTTCTCGCTCGAGTCGGTCGGCGTCTACGAGGAGATGACCGGGCGCGCGGCCTCCCTGGGCTTCACCGACACCATCACCCACTGGCCTCGTCCCGAGGACCCGTATGCCGGGTCGGAGGCGACGCTCGAGGAGGTCGCCTCCCGAAGTACCGTGGACCCGTGAACAGTCAGGTCCGTCGCCCCAACCACCTCCGCGTCCTCATCATCGGAGCGGTCGTCGGCTTCGCCCTCGGCGGGTTCCTCGGGATCTTTCGCGGGCTCGAGCCGTCGTCGCGGGTCGTGCAGGGCGAGTACTCGACGTCGACGGCGGTCGGCTACCTCGGGTTGCTCGGCGCGATCGTCGTCGGGCTCCTCGCCGCCGCCGTCTCCGTCCTCATCGAGACGCTCTCGGAGCGCCGCAACCGATGAGTCCCGGCCTGCGACTCGCGCTCGGGGTGATGCTCGCCCTCGTCGTGACGAGCCGCCGCCGACCCTGACGGCGGTCAGGCGAAGGTGAAGAGCGCGACCGGGTCGGACGTCGGGTGCTCGGAGCCGGTCTCGGGCTCGAGCGTGATCCCCGCACCGGTGGCGGCCGAGGCGTCACCCTTGAGCATCACGGCCACGGTGGCGTTGGACGTCGGGATCATCCCGGCACTGACCATGCCCAGCCCGGGCACGTCGAACCACAGCTGGTAGGCCCGGCCGGCGGGCGGCGTCGGCATCGCGTCGGCGACGAAGACGGCCTGCTTCATCGACGGGCTGCGGACGATGGCGATCTCGGAGGCACCCATGGGCTGCTCGAGCCGCTGCGCGTCCTCGGCCCGGAGCACCTGCTCGGTGGCGGTGACCTGCTGGCCCGTGTCCGCGTCGTCCCACGGCTGCCACGCCAGGGTCGCGACCCCGATGACGGCAGCGGCGGCGACGCCGGCGAGCCAGGGCTGCAGGCGCCGGCCGCGTCGGGCGGCCAGCTCGTCGACCACGGGGGCATCCTGCGCCGGCGCGGCGACGGACGACGGGGACGCCTCGGGGGTGCCGGGCGGGTTGCGGGTCCCGGTGGTCTCGACGAGGGGCGAGAGCTGGCGGGTCTGGGAGATGGCGGAGAGGACGGAGGCACGCAGCGCGGGCGGCGGGGTCACCTCGACGTCGGAGGTGAGCGTCGCGGCGGCGGCCCGGAGCTCGGCGACCTCGGCGCGGCAGTCGGGGCACTGCTCGAGGTGGGTCTCGAAGGAGGCGCGCTCGTCCTCGGTCACGGCGTTGACGGCATACGCACCCGCCAGGGCGTGGGTGTCAGGGTTCATGCCGTCACCTCCAGGGTGTCGCGCAGTCGGATGAGGCCGTCCCGGATCCGTGTCTTCGCGGTCCCGAGCGGGATGTCGAGGAGGGCGGCCACCTCGGTGTGGGTGTGGCCACCCAGGTAGGCGAGCTCGACGGCTCCCCGTTGGGTGTCGGTGAGACTGGCCAGGGCCCGTCTCACGCGCTGCTGGTCGAGGCGGACCTCGACCTGCTCGAGTGTCGAGTCGTGCTCGCGGTCGACCGTGGTGGCCTCGTAGGTGACCTCCCGCGCCTTGCTGGCCTCGGCCGAGCGGACCCGGTCGACGGCCTTGCGGTGGGCGATGGTCATCATCCACGAGAGCGGTGAGCCCTTGGCGGGGTCGTAGCGGGTGCAGTGCCGCCAGATGTCGAGGTAGGCGTCCTGCGTGACCTCCTCGCTCTGCGCCCGGTCACGCACCACCCGGACCACGAGACCGTGGAGCCGGCTGGCGGTGGCGTCGTAGAGCTCGGCGAAGGCGGCTTCGTCGCCGCGGGCCGCCCTGGTGAGGAGGGCGACGAGGTCCGGCCCCATGGCAGCGGTCGGTAGGGACGTGTCCCCCGATCCGACCGCTGCCATGACGACCATGATGACCTACGCCTCGTGGAGCCGGATCACATGGCCGGCAGGAGGACGCCGTCGATGATGTAGACGGTGGCGTTGGCGGTCTGCACGTTGCCGCAGATGACCTTGGCCTCTCCGACGGTGAAGTCCTCACCGCTGCCCGCGACGGTGATGGTGCCGCCACCGAGGGTCTTGTGGTCGCCGGCGATCTTGTCGGGGGCGATCTTGCCCGCGACGACGTGGTTGGTGAGCACCTTGGTGAGCAGACCCTTGGGGTCGGCCATCGCGGCGTCCATCGTCGCCTTGGGGAGCGCGGCGAAGGCGTCGTTGACCGGCGCGAAGACGGTCAGCTCGGGGGCGCTGTTGAGGGTGTCGACGAGACCGGCCTCACCGACGGCGGTGACGAGGGTCGACAGGAGCGGGTTGGCGCTCGCGGCGGTGGCGACGGGGGCCGTCGACATGCCGTCGAAGGAGCCCGCGCCCGAGGCGGGGACCTGGCTGCAGGCGGCGCCGAACGGCTCGCCCGCCATGGCCATGGACTCCGTGGGGGAGGCCGAGGCGCTGGGGGAGGCCGACGCCGAGGCCGAGCTCTCCGTGGTGGAGCCGGCGTCCGTGGAGGCGTCCGAGCTGCCGCAGGCCGCGAGGCCGAGCGGGAGGACGAACGCGAGGGCGAGGGCCGAGGAACGGTGCGTGAGCTTCATGATCGATCTCTTCCTGGAATGGGTTGGCGTACACCTCCTATTCGCAGCCGCCGGCATTCCGGATTGCCTGCGCCCCAATGTTTCTCGAACTTTCTCGCCCACGCCGCCCCGCGGCTACTCGACGGTGACGGGGATGGTGTGCCAGCCGGTGGCGCCGCGGGGGAAGGGCTCGGTGCGCTGCTCGGGCTGGACCGCGCCGGTGAGGTCGGTCGCGCGGACGGTCAGCTGGTGCTGGCCGGCGGGGGCGTCCCACTCGAGGTACCACTGGCGCCAGTAGTCGATGTTGGCGTCCGGGCCGAGCACGGCCTGCTGCCAGGGTCCCTCGCCGATCCGGACCTCGACCTTGGCGATCCCGCGACCCTGCGCCCAGGCGACGCCGCCGATGACGTTCTTGCCGGTCCTGAGCTGGGCCAGGCCCCGGGGCGTGTCGATGCGCGACTGGGTGAGGACCCGGCCGTCGGTCGCCCACTCGCGCTCGGTCCAGTAGGCCTTCTGCGCGGCATACGTGGTCGCGGTGAGGCGCTCGACCCACTTGGTCGAGCCGACGAACCCGAACAGGCCGGGGGTGACGAGGCGGACGGGGTAGCCGTGGCGGCGAGGCAGCGGCTCGCCGTTCATGCCGATGGCGAGCAGGGCGTCGCGGTCGTCGGTGAGCGCCTGGACCGGCGTGGAGATGGTCATGCCGTCGACGGAGGTGCTGAGGATCTGGTCGGCACCCGAACGCACACCGGCGCGCTCGAGGAGCTGGCGCACGGGGACGCCGAGCCAGCGGGCGCCGCCGATGTAGCCGCCACCGACCTCGTTGCTCACGCAGCACATCGTGATGTCCTTCTCGACGAGGTCCATCGAGCTCAGCTCGGCGTAGTCGATCGTGAAGGGTGAGTCGACGTCGCCGTCGATCGTCAGCGACCAGCCGTCGACGTCGACGCGGGGGATGACCAGGGCGGTGTCGATCCGGTAGAAGTCCTTGTTCGGCGTGCGCCACGGGACGAGGCCCTTGATGCGCCCCTCGAGCCCGGCCGGCAGGGGCGGGAGCGTCTCGGCCGGCGTCGGCAGCGTCACCGAGGACGGCGCGATCGCGTCGGTGGTGAGCTTCTGGCCGAGGCCCCCGACCGCGGCCGCGCCGACCGCCGTGCCGCCGGCGGCGAGCAGGAAGCTGCGACGCGCAGGGGCGACGGGCTCTCCGGTCTCGCGGGCGTTGTGGTCGGTCGGCTGCTCCCGCCCGGCCCCGGCCGGTGCTCCCGCGCCCCCAGCGCGGGGGAGCAGGCCGAGCAGCAGTCCGAGGACGGCCACGCCGACGAGCCCGGTCACGAGACCGGGGATGACGTCGGCCGGGCCGGCCGTGGGGCGCAGGACCGCCGCGGCGGTGGCGAGGACCGCGAGCGCGAGGATGACGAGCCGGCCCACCACCGGGCGGCGAGCGGACAGCAGACCGGCCACCGCGGCGAGGAGGAGGGTGACGACGGCGACGCTCCCGATGAGCACCGGCTTGTCGGCGGTTCCCATGGTGCGCACCGCCCACTCCTTCACCGGCGTCGGCGTCGCGTCGATGACCGTGGAGCCGACGGCGAGCACGGGCGAGGCCTCCGGCGCGACGAAGTACGCCGCGAGGTGACCGGCGGCGGCACCAGCCGCAGCCGCGAGGAGGCCGCTGGCGGCATACGGCCAGCGTGAGCGCGTCGTGCCGGAAAGGTCCATGTGAGGTCATTCGGTGCCGAACCCGGTGCGGATGGGTCACCGACGGCCGCGCCGAGGCCCCGCGGGGTCGTGGGACACTGACAGCGTGGCACGCGGAGACGGACGACTCACCCACGACCTCATGCCCGGCGAGAAGGGGCCGCAGGACGCCTGTGGGGTCTTCGGCGTCTGGGCTCCCGGCGAGGACGTCGCCAAGCTGACGTACTACGGCCTCTACGCGCTGCAGCACCGCGGGCAGGAGTCGGCCGGCATCGCCGCGTCCGACGGGCGCCGCCTGCTCGTCTACAAGGACATGGGCCTGGTCTCGCAGGTCTTCGACGAGCGCTCCCTCGGCTCGCTCAAGGGTCACCTCGCGATCGGGCACTGCCGCTACTCGACGACCGGGGCCTCCACGTGGGAGAACGCCCAGCCGACCCTCGGCGGTCACGACGGCGGCACCGTGGCGCTGGCCCACAACGGCAACCTCATCAACTCCGGCGAGCTCCGCGACCTCGTCGACGAGCGCAGCGGCTCCGGCCCGCACCCCGGTGAGCTCGGTCGCGGCAACACCACCGACACGGCCCTCGTCACCGCCCTGCTCACGGCCGACCCGGACCGCACCCTCGAGGACTCCGCGCTCGAGGTGCTTCCGCGGCTGCGCGGCGCCTTCTGCTTCGTCTTCATGAACGAGCAGACCCTGTATGCCGCCCGCGACCCCCAGGGGATCCGTCCCCTCGTGCTCGGCCGGCTCGAGCGCGGCTGGGTGGTCGCCTCCGAGACGGCGGCGCTCGACATCGTCGGTGCCTCGTTCATCCGCGAGGTCGAGCCGGGCGAGCTCATCGCCATCGACGAGGACGGGCTGCGTTCGCAGCGGTTCGCCGAGACCGACCGCAAGGGCTGCGTCTTCGAGTACGTCTACCTCGCCCGCCCCGACACGACGATCAACGGCAAGGTCGTCCACGAGGCCAGGGTCGAGATGGGCCGCGCCCTCGCCCGCGAGCACCCGGTCGAGGCGGACCTCGTCATGCCGACGCCGGAGTCGGGCACCCCCGCCGCGATCGGCTACGCCCAGGAGTCGGGGATCCCCTACGGCCAGGGCCTCGTCAAGAACGCCTACGTCGGCCGCACCTTCATCGCGCCCTCGCAGACCATCCGCCAGCTCGGCATCCGGCTCAAGCTCAACCCGCTCAAGGACGTCATCAAGGGCAAGCGGCTCATCGTCGTCGACGACTCGATCGTGCGCGGCAACACCCAGCGCGCGCTCGTCCGGATGCTGCGAGAGGCCGGGGCGGCCGAGGTCCACGTGCGCATCTCCTCGCCGCCCGTGCGCTGGCCGTGCTTCTACGGCATCGACTTCGCGACCCGCGCCGAGCTCATCGCCACCGGCATCGGGGTCGAGGAGGTCTGCCGCTCGCTCGGGGCGGACTCGCTGGGCTACATCTCCGAGGCCGGCATGATCGCCGCGACCGACCAGGAGCCGGAGAAGCTCTGCACGGCCTGCTTCACCGGCAACTACCCGATCGAGCTGCCGTCCGCGGACCGGCTGGGCAAGGGCCTGCTCGAGCTCGAGTTCCCCGTCGACGCGGGCCTCAGCGACGTCACCGAGACCGGCACGCTCGACGTCGACCGGGTCTCGGTCACCGCTGCCGGCGGAGCCGCGGAGGCCGTGCGCCGCCCGTGACGAGCCGGGAACTAGGCTGACCGGCGTGAGCGGACAGGGCGAGCAGATCACGTACGCCGCAGCCGGCGTCGACGTCGAGGCCGGTGACCGTGCCGTCGAGCTGATGAAGGCGGACGTGCGTCGCGCGACCCGGCCCGAGGTGCTCGGCGGGCTCGGCGGCTTCGCCGGGATGTTCGACGCGAGCGCCCTCACCCGCTTCCGGCGTCCCGTCCTCGCGTCCAGCACCGACGGGGTCGGCACCAAGGTCGCCATCGCGCAGGCGCTCGACCGGCACGACACCATCGGCTTCGACCTCGTCGGCATGGTCGTCGACGACATCGTCGTCTGCGGCGCCGAGCCCCTGTTCATGACCGACTACATCGCCTGCGGCAAGGTCGTGCCCGAGCGCATCGCCGCCATCGTCGGCGGCATCGCCCGCGCCTGCCAGCAGGCCGGCGTGGCCCTCGTCGGAGGCGAGACGGCCGAGCACCCGGGCCTGCTCGGGCCCGACGAGTACGACGTCGCCGGCGCCGCCACCGGTGTCGTCGAGTACGCCGACGTGCTCGGCCCCGGCCGCGTCGCGGTGGGCGACGTCGTCCTCGCCCTCGAGTCGAGCGGGCTGCACTCCAACGGCTACTCCCTCGTGCGCCGGATCGTCTCCGCCGCCGGCTGGGAGCTCGACCGCGACGTGCCCGAGTTCGGCCGCACGCTCGGCGAGGAGCTGCTCACCCCCACCCGCGTGTACGCCGCCGACCTGCTCGCGCTCATCCGGGCCGACGGCGTCGACGTGCACAGCCTCAGCCACGTGACCGGGGGCGGGCTCGCCGCCAACCTGGCCCGGGTCCTGCCGGACACCGTGCTCGCCCGGGTCGACCGGTCGACGTGGACCCCGCCCCCCGTCTTCACGACCCTCCAGCAGCTCGGCAACGTGCCCCGCGACGACATCGAGCGCACGCTCAACATGGGCGTGGGGTTCGTTGCCGTCCTGCCCGCCGACTCCGTGGACTCCGCGAGCGCGGTGCTCGCGGAGCGCGGCATCCGGTCGTGGGCGATCGGCGAGGTGCAGTCGCTCGAGGGCGCGAGCCTCGCCCCCGGTGTCGAGGTCGTCCGCGGCGCCAAGGGCGTCGACGGCGGCTCCGTCCAGGTCGTCGGCGACCACCCCGCCTGAGCCGACCATGTCCGACGACCCGCCCCCGATGCTCGAGCGCAGCACGCGGCGCTGGGCCGTCGGCGTCCTCTCCGTCGCCACGGTCCTGCTGACCGCCTGGCTCACGCTGGTCATCGTGGCTGCATGGCTGGTGGGGTCCGCCATCGAGGTCGTGAGGGATCGCGACGTCGGCGCACTCGACCTCACGGCGCTGCTCGTCGAGGTCGCGCCCGGTCTGCTCGTCGGGTGGGGCGTCGGGCTCGCGGCCGCCGCGCTGCTGGGCCGCGGGGAGGCGTTGGGTCCTCGCGGCGCGGGCGTCGCCGCCGGGTCGCTCGGTGTCCTGGCGGGTGCTGCGGTGCTCGCCGCGACCGGCGCCCTCTGACGAGGGGGAGGGCCTCAGACCAGGGTGATCTGGGGACCGTAGAGGGCCATCGCCGCGAGGGCCCGCTCGTGGTTCTCGGGGGTGGAGCCGGCGCACCCGTCCGCGGCCACCCGCACGAGGGCACCGGCGTCGGCCGCGGGCAGCGCCGTCGAGAGCACGCAGCAGTCGGTGGAGACCCCGGTGAGGAGCACCCGGGCGTCGTCACCGACGACCTCCCGGAGCACGGGCCACTTGCCGAACGTGCCGGCGGTGAGCACCCGGTCGGCGACACCTCGGAGCTGGGGCACGACGGCATACAGGGGGTCGTCGTCCGGGACGAGGGCGAACGGCCAGGCGTCGTAGTACGGCCCCCACGAGCCGCCGAGGGCCGGGTCGGCGACGAAGCGCGTCACGATGGTGCGCGAGGGCCCGTATGCCGCGGCGAGACGCACGATGCGGGGCGCCGTCTGCGACCACATCGGCGACCCCCAGGCGCTCGTGGCCGGGTCCGCGAAGATCGCCTGCGGGTCGATGACGACGAGCCACTCGCCGGGCAGCGGCTCGACGTCGAGCGGCCGGCCCGAGGTCACGTGCCGCTCTCCTGGCGGCGCACCGTGCCCCGGCGGGCGGCGTACGTCACGACGAAGGACAGGATCAGCGCGAGGAGCACGCCGAGGTTGGCGTAGGCGAAGGTTCCCTCCCAATACGCTGACGAGTCGGCTGTTCCTTCGATGAACGTGCCGAGGCCGAGCGGGTCGAGCAGGAAGCCCTGCCAGTTGTTCCACGTCGCGTCGTCGGCGAAGTTGTTGACGACGAGCCCCCACCCGAGCACGGACGCGACGACCATCGTCCCGATCGAGACCCAGTCGAAGGCGCCGTAGCGGCCGGTCTCGTCGAAGAGGGCGTCGTCGTCGTAGTCGCGCCGCCGCAGGGCGATGTCGGCGATCATGATCCCCGCCCACGAGGCGAGCGGCACCCCGAGGGTGATGAGGAACGACTGGAACGGGTTGATGAAGCTCTCGGCGACGAAGACCACGTAGAACGTGCCGAGGGTGAGGATGAGGCCGTCGACGAGCGCGGCCATGGGCCGGGGGATGTTCACCCCGAGGGAGATGAGGGTGAGGCCGGAGGAGTAGATGCCGAGCACCGCCCCCGACACGAGCGAGAGGATCGCCGCGAGGAGGAACGGGACGAGGACCCAGGTCGGCAGGAGCGTGGCGAGGGTGCCGATGGGGTCGGCGCCGATGCCGGCGAGGACCTCCTCGTCCGACCCGGCCAGGGCGAGGCCGTAGCTGACGAGCAGGGCCGGCGCGAGGGCGCCCCCGAAGGTGTTCCAGCCGACGATGGCCGCCCCGCTGGCGTCCCGGTGCTGGTAGCGGGACCAGTCGGCGGCGATGTTGATCCAGCCGAGCCCGAAGCCGGTCATCACGAGGGTGAGGGCGCCGATCGTCGCGCCGATCCCGCCGGAGGGCAGCGAGGAGATCGCCGACCAGTCGAGGTGCTGGACCGTCATGGCGACGTAGAGGACCGTGATGGCGCCGGTGAGCCAGGTCAGCACCGACTGCATCCGCATGATGATGTGGTAGCCGGCGACCGAGGCGAGCACGATCATCGTGGCGACGACGACCGCGGCGACGACCTTGGTGACCGTGCCCCCGCCCCAGCCGAGGCGCTCGAAGATCGTCGCGGTCGCGAGCACGGCGAGGATGGCGAGGAAGGTCTCCCAGCCGATCGAGACCAGCCACGAGACGACTCCGGGCACCCTCTGACCCTTGACGCCGAACGCGGCGCGCGACAGCACCATCGTGGGGGCCGACCCGCGCTTGCCCGCCAGGGCGATGATCCCGCACAGGGCGAACGAGACGATGATGCCGACGACCGTCACGACGAGGGCCTGCCAGAAGGAGATGCCGAAGCCGAGGACGAACGCGGCGTAGGAGATGCCGAACACCGACACGTTGGCGGCGAACCACGGCCAGAACAGGTCGCGCGGTGAGGCGGTGCGGGCCGCCTCGTCGATGATCTCGATCCCGGTGGTCTCGACGCCGAGCCGTTTGGCGGCGTCGGCGCTGCGCACGTCAGTCATGCCCGTGAGCATGTCAGATCCCCGAGGTCAGGGCGCACAGGCCGCACGTGGCGTGCGGGGGAGGATCGAGCAGGCGGTCAGACGTCAGCGACGTCCGCTGGCCCACTTGTCGTAGTCGTCGTCCTCGTCGGTCTCCGGCTCGGCGACCCGAGTCGTCGACGGGAGCGACGGCGCGCTCCCGTGGAGTTCGCGCTCAAGCGAGCTCAGGTCGGTGTCGGGGCTGTAGTACTTCAGCTCCCGGGCCACCTTGGTCTGCTTGGCTTTTGCTCGGCCGCGCCCCATGGCGAGACCCCCTTGTGCGTCTGCCGGGCGACATACCCGAAGGGACGGCCCCGAAGGGGTCATCCCAAGTCGAGCTGTGGTCCCGGGAATCGTGTGTATGTCGTGGGGTCAACGCTACAGCAGCCCGGGGTGTTTCCGCTCCACCGGTCAGGGTTGCGGGAGCCAGATCGTCGGCGACCCCGCGGCCATGCGCTGCTCCGCGATGTGGTCGGCGGCGGCGGCCGGGCTCTCGCCCCGCTCGTCGGCGACCCGGAGCACCTCGAGCGTGTGCTCGAAGATGGCGCTGGCACCCCTCTTGGCCCGCTCGAAGTCGAAGCCGCGCAGCTCGTCGCTGACCTGGATGACGCCGCCGGCGTTGACGAGGAAGTCGGGGGCGTAGGTGATGCCCTTGGCGACGAGCCGGTCCGCGGTGCCGCCGTCCCCCTCGATGACGAGCTGGTTGTTGGCTCCGCCACAGACGATGCGGGCCTTGAGCACCTCGACGGTGTCGTCGTCGAGGGCGCCACCGAGCGCGCACGGGGCGTAGACGTCGAGGTCGCCGCGCACGAGGGCGGCCACGTCGCCGACCGTCTCGACCGACGGGTGGGTGGCGAGCAGGGCCGAGACGGCGGCGCTGTTGACGTCCGTGACGACGACCTGGGCGCCGTCCTCGACGAGGTGACCCGCGAGGACGCGCCCGACCTTGCCGACGCCGGCGATGCCGACTCGTCGGCCGCGCAGGGTGGGCTCGCCCCAGACGTGCTGGGCGGCCGCGCGCATGCCCTGGAAGACCCCGTATGCCGTGAGCACCGAGGAGTCGCCCGCGCCGCCGTTCTCGGGGGAGCGGCCGGTCGCGAAGCGCGTCGTCTCGGCGACGACGTCCATGTCCTGCACGTAGGTGCCGACGTCGCACGCCGTGACGTAGCGCCCGCCGAGGCTCTCGACGAAGCGCCCGTAGGCGCGCAGCAGCTCCGGGGTCTTGTCCGTCGCCGGGTTGCCGATGATCACGGCCTTGCCGCCACCGTGCGGGATGCCGGCCAGCGCGTTCTTGTAGCTCATGCTGCGCGACAGGCGCAGGACGTCGGCCAGGGCCTCGTCGTCGCTGCTGTACGGGAAGAAGCGGGTGCCGCCGAGGGCCGGGCCGAGCGAGGTGTCGTGGATGGCGATGATCGCCCGCAGGCCCGTGGTCCGGTCGAAGCAGTGGACGACCTGCTCGTGGCCGTCCATGGAGAGCGGGGAGGTCGGCGGGGAGGGCGGGACGGTGGTGCTCGACACGGTCACGGTCGTGACTCCTTCGTCAGTGCGCGCCGCGAGGTGGTGCAGCGCAGAGCGGGTCGTGGCGTGGGTCGCACGCACCCCCACAGGCTAGCCGTGTCTCCCGGACCTGCTCGCGGTGTCCGGCCCGGAGGCGACGGGGTGCAGCCGCGCCACGGGGATGGTGCGGCCGGACCTCCGCTCGTACTTCTCGACCGAGGGGATCCGGGCGAGGACCGTGCCACGCCAGCCGCTGCCGGACTCAGCCCTCGACTCCGGTCGCCCCGTGCGAGGCACCCACCGGCTTGGACTCCGGCGACCCCCGCTCGCGCAGGTAGATGGCGAGGACCACCATGCTCCCGACGGCGAGGAACTCCGACTGCCAGTTCTGGAACGTCCGGCTCCAGAAGTCCGGTGCGGCGAGGTAGTCGGCCCAGCCGAGGGGCGCCTGGAGGTCCCGGATCTGCTCGGCGTTGTGCGCGGCACGGCCGGCGACGAGCTGGGCGACCCACGAGCCGAGGAAGATCAGCCCCATCGTGAGCCCGAGGGAGTGCGAGTAGAGGCGGCGGCGCCACCCGCCGACAGCGGCCCACCGGGGGGAGCCGGGCTCGGCGAACCGGCCGACCTTCTGGTCCTCGTCGCTCTCCCGCCCGACCTTGTCGAGCGGCTTGGACTCCGGCGAGCCGCGCTGGACGAACCACACGGTGAGGAGGATGAAGAGGAGGAACTGGAGGTACTCGGACTGCCAGTTCTCGGCGACGTCGACCGCGAAGCTGGACGACGCGAGGTACTCGCCCATCCCGACCGTCGGCAGACCGTGGTCGCGGGCGTCGTCGTTGACCCCGGCGAGACCGGAGACGGCCTGACCGACGAGCGCGAGGACGAGCAGCCCGGCGAAGACGAGCGACAGGCCGTGGTCGCGCCGCCTCCTCATCGGGCACTCACCCCCATCGCGAGGCACCAGGCGAGCCCGCCGACGATGAAGACCAGCCACCCGACGAACATCCAGCGCATCCTCGTCACCGACCCTCGACGGAGCAGTCGTAGGGGAGGTCGTCGCCGCGCGGACGGCACCCGGCGGCGGTGACCCGCCAGCCGTCGTCGAAGCGGGCGAGGAACACCGTCTCGCCGCCCCAGCGGACGATCGCGTCGCGCCCGTAGACCTCGGCCGTCGGCTCCGCGCCGGCGAGGTCGTCCGGAGCGACCTCGGCGAGCGCGGCGGCGCAGTCGTCCCCGTCGGAGCGGAGCACCTCGAGGGTGGCCGGTGCGAGCAGGTCGCACGCGCCCCGGGGCGCCGACGAGGCCGCCGCGAGGAAGGCGGTCGCCGCGTCGGTCGCGGCG
>NZ_AVPL01000188.1 GCF_000768695.1 Knoellia aerolata DSM 18566 | reverse complement strand
TGCAGACCTATCTGTTTATTCTCAGCGCCGCGCTGTTCGTGCCGGCGGTGCTGGCCACCGGCGCCGTGCCCTATCTGAATACCGCACTGGGCACCTCATTCGACGCCTCCACCGCCGGCATGATCACCGTGCTGATCGGCGGCGCCTGCGCCATTTTCAACATCAAGGCCAACGCCCTGCTGACCGGCGCCTTTCTGGTGGTGGAAGTGGCGGTGCTGGCGCTGATCGCCTGGCTCGGTTTCAGCCATCCGCATCAAAGCGCAGAGATCCTCACCGCGCCGGTGATGCTGGACGCGCAAGGCAACCTGGCGCCGGTTTCGCTGCCGCTGATCGTCGCCATGGTCGGGGTCGCGCTGTTCTCCTACAACGGCTACGGCGCAGCGGTGTACATGGCGGAAGACATGCGCGAAC
>NZ_AVPL01000167.1 GCF_000768695.1 Knoellia aerolata DSM 18566 | reverse complement strand
GAACGTCGTGAGACAGTTCGGTCCCTATCTGCCGTGGGCGTTGGAAGATTGAGAGGGGTTGCTCCTAGTACGAGAGGACCGGAGTGAACGCACCACTGGTGTTCGGGTTGTCATGCCAATGGCATTGCCCGGTAGCTAAGTGCGGAAAAGATAAGCGCTGAAAGCATCTAAGCGCGAAACTTGCCTCAAGATGAGTCTTCCCTGGACCTTTAAGGTCCCTGAAGGAACGTTTAAGACTAAGACGTTGATAGGCTGGGTGTGTAAGTGCAGCGATGCATTGAGCTAACCAGTACTAATGATCCGTGAGGCTTAACCTTACAACACCGAAGGTGTTTTTAGAGAGATTTTCAGCGAAGTTCCGAGATTGGTTCTGATGGCGACACGAAAGTGAAGCGGTTGGAATGAAACAGAATTTGCCTGGCGGCAATAGCGCGGTGGTCCCACCTGACCCCATGCCGAACTCAGAAGTGAAACGCCGTAGCGCCGATGGTAGTGTGGGGTCTCCCCATGCGAGAGTAGGACACTGCCAGGCATCAAACAAAGCCGAAAGCCCTGAACTGACGTTCAGGGCTTTTTGCT
>NZ_AVPL01000192.1 GCF_000768695.1 Knoellia aerolata DSM 18566 | reverse complement strand
CCAGGATGCTCTGGGTCTCGCGCAGCACGGCGTAGTGGCCGGCGTCGTTCATGCTGATGCTGCCCATCAGCACGTCGGAGTGGCCGCCGAAGAACTTGGTGGCGGCCTCGACGCTGAAATCCACGCCGTGCGCCAGCGGCTGGAAGCCCAGCGGGCTGGCCCAGGTGTTGTCCATCATGGTCAGCACGCCGTGGCGCCGAGCGGCGGCGGCGATGGCGGGCACGTCGGCCATTTCCATGGTGACGGTGCCGGGCGCTTCGATGCAGATCATGCGGGTGGCCGGGCGGATCAGCGCCTCGATACCGGCGCCGATGGACGGGTCGTACAGCTCCACGTCCACGCCCATGTGCGCCAGCCATTTCTCGCCGAAGGTCTTGAGCGCGCCATAGCAG
>NZ_AVPL01000165.1 GCF_000768695.1 Knoellia aerolata DSM 18566 | reverse complement strand
CTGCTCAACAAGCCCCTGCTGCGGGACCTGATTACCGACATTTCGCCCGGCAAGGAACGCCTGTTTCCCGACGCCGGCGGCGAAGACGATTGATCCCGCCCTGCCCGGAACCCCGCCATGACCCCTACCCTCCCCGATGCCGCCGGCAACCCTGCCCTGGAACCGGTGCGCATCCTGTCCTCGGCCCATCTGGCCAACGGCCCGCATGCCGAATTGTCCGAGCTGGAGTTCGGCCTCATCATCGCCCACAACGCCTTCAGCCGCTGGGTGGCGCGCTGCATGGCCGCGGCCGGCGAGCCGGACCTGGGCTTCAACGACATCCTGGTGCTGCACCACGTGCACCACCGCCAGCGCGGCAAGAAGCTGGCCGACATCTGCTTCACCCTCAATTTCGAAGATACCCATGTCATCAGCTATGCGCTGAAGAAGCTCGCCGCGCTGGGCCTGGTGCAGGGCGAGAAAGCGGGCAAGGAAGTGCTCTATGGCACCACGGCCAAGGGGTCGGCGTTGATCGAGGCCTTCCGCGTGGTGCGCGGACGCTGCCTGCTGGCCGCCATCGATGGCGACCTGGCCGACGGCGCGGCCCATGC
>NZ_AVPL01000163.1 GCF_000768695.1 Knoellia aerolata DSM 18566 | reverse complement strand
GTCCTCGATCTCGATGTCGTCCACGCGGCTCTCGAAGCGGAACTCGCCGCCCAGCGAGGCGATCTGGGCGCGCATCTGCTCGATCATCTTGACCAGGCGGAAGGTGCCGATGTGCGGCTTGCTGACGTACAGGATCTCGGGCGGCGCGTCGGCGGCCACGAATTCCTGCAGCACCTTGCGGCCGTAATGCTTGGGATCCTTGACCTGGGTCGAGAGCTTGCCGTCGGAGAACGTGCCCGCCCCGCCCTCGCCGAACTGCACGTTCGACTCCGGCTGCAGGGTGTTCTTGCGCCACAGGCCCCAGGTGTCCTTGGTGCGCTCGCGCACCACCCGGCCACGCTCCAGGATGATGGGCCGAAAGCCCATCTGCGCCAGGATCAGCGCGGCGAACAGGCCGCACGGGCCGAAGCCGATCACCACCGGGCGGCTGCCCTCGGGCAGGTCGGCCGGCGCCTGGCCGACGTACTGGTATTCCATCGGCGGCGTGGGCGCGACGGTGCGCAGGCCCGCGAGCCGCTTGAGGACGGCGGCCTCGTCGGCCACTTCGACATCGATGGAATAGGTCAGCGTGATGGCGCTGCGCTTGCGCGCGTCGTAGCTGCGGCGAAAGATG
>NZ_AVPL01000190.1 GCF_000768695.1 Knoellia aerolata DSM 18566 | reverse complement strand
ATATGCGCCCGCGAGATGTATGCCGTACCCAGATTCGCCAGTTTTGCGGTCAGCGCATTGGCCTCCAGGCGGTCCACGTTGATATACCCGGCGTCGATCTTCTCCGCGCTCAAACTCCGGATCATCGCATTGGTGATCCTGCCCGTTCCGATGACCGCATCATTGATGAACGTCTGCCCGTTCTCGATCACGAACGGCGTGGTCGTCGCGCCGTTGGCCACGTTCAGCAGCGCCAGCCGGTCGGCCTGGAAGTACACCGATGTCTGCATCTGGCCGTCGGGCTGGGAGTAGGCGCCCAGCGACATGCCCGCTGCGTAGATCTTGTTGTCCTTCGTCACCTGAGCCTTGATGCTCCAGGTGGCCTTGAGCTGACCATCCACGTCCACCAGCGCATTGCGC
>NZ_AVPL01000166.1 GCF_000768695.1 Knoellia aerolata DSM 18566 | reverse complement strand
GAAGTGAAGCGGATGAAGGCCGAGTTCGCCGTGCCGCCGGCCTTCGCGGCGTCGAGCTACGTGTCATCGCACTGAGGCGCGCCCGCTCATTCACCGTCTTCGAACGACCCCGTGCGCACCTCGCCGCCGCGCAGGTAGCGGCTGACCAGCACGCCGCCCGGCGTGGCGTCGACCCGCTCCAGCGTGAAGGCGCGCGCCTGCGCGTCGTCGCCGAACACCCGCTTGCCCGGCCCCAGCATCACCGGATAGACCAACAGGGACAGATCATCCACCAGATCCGCCGCCAGCAGCTGGCGCACCATGTCGCCGCTGCCGAACGTCAGCAGATCCGCCCCGCCCTGGCGCTTGAGCGCCCGCACCGCCTCGGCCAGGTCGCCGGACAGCGCCCGGCTGCCCTGCCAGGACAGGCCATCGGGCCGGTGCGTGGCCACGTGCTTGGGCGCGCTGTTCAGGCGGTCCGCCAGCGGGCGGCTGCCCGAACCGGCCGGCACGTGGGGCCAGTAGCCCGCGAAGATGTCGTAGGTGCGCCGGCCCAGCAGCAGTTCGAACGGCGCCGCCATCAGGTCGCGCACGTGCCTGCCGA
>NZ_AVPL01000014.1 GCF_000768695.1 Knoellia aerolata DSM 18566 | reverse complement strand
ACCCCACCACGCCATGGGACTCATACCTCACGGACCCCGCCCGGGGATTTTGCACGCAGGGGGTTAGGGGTTCGAATCCCCTTGGCTCCACCGCAGGCAAAGGCCCGTTCCGCACGCCGCCGAAGGGCCTGCATGCTGCGGGCCTCTCACCAAGGCCGCGTCCTGGCCGGGGCCGCGCCACCGGGACCTCTCAGCCTCACGGTGCGTCACCATCGACGCCAGCTCCCGTGGTGCCTCGGAGCCGATGAGGGCAGCCAGCGGTCTCTCTCATTCAGCAGGCGAGGTCAGGGCCTCGGGATGGCGATGACCGGGGAAGCAGCCGAACCGGTGACCACGGGCGCGTCCGGGCCACGTCTCGCAAGCTCTTCGACCACCGAGCGAATCGGCGGTGAGTGCGAGGATGCTGGACCGCTTGGGCGTGGTGGTGACCCGGACGGTCCCGGATTACCCCCGTCCCAGGTCACATAGGGCACCGAGACAGCGCTGACCGAGATCGGTGCCCCGGTAGCGGCGTCAGCTGTGAGTTCCGCTCGCCACCGGCCGTCTCGATTGGGGGTGACGGGCTCCGGCGACACCCACCACGACACCGGTCGCCCCTCACCCGCGGGCCAGGCGATCGCCACCACTTGCGATCTGGCGGGGAAGGACGCCGACACGGAGCCGATGACGCTGACGAGAGTCCGCGACGGGGAGCGGGGTGAGAATGTTGCTTCGATGATCTGGATCGTTGCGGAGTCCTCGACGACGACATCCCCAGCAGAGCGTTCGGGTTCCTGCGAATCACGCGCGAGAAGGGAGCCGATGACACCAATGGTCGCTGCCGCAACGACTCCCACTGCCGTGACCGTCGCGACCTTGACCTGTGCCGATTGCTCGTTTCCGGGCCGACGTCCCACGTCATCCATCGTCCTCGGCGCTGGCGCCCGCTGTCCAGTGTCCGGACCAGGGAGCCATTGACTACGCGATCGGGCCGCGTACTCAGCTGACGGACGTTCCCTTGTCGAGTGCGCCCATGCCGGCGCGTCTCGCTCGCTGTACTGCTTCGGCACGGTCGGCGGCGCCGAGCTTGGTGAGGATCGTCGAAATGTGGTTGCGGACGGTCTTGTCCGAGAGGAAGAGCGCCTTGGCGATGCGACGGTTGTCGTAGCCCCGGGCCACGAGGTCGAGGACCTCGCGCTCTCGCTCGGTGACCTGGGGGAACGACTCCCGCCCCGGCTGCGCCGCCATGCCGGTGAACCAGGCGCCGAGCCGGTCAGCGACCGCGGGGCTGAAGACCGCACCACCCGAGGCGACCGTCCGCACCGCCTGGAGGAGGTCGTCTCGCCCGCCACCCTTGACGAAGAACCCACGGGCACCCGACCGCATCGCGGCGACCACGGCCTCGTCGTCGGCGGACATGGTGATGAAGAGGATCCGAGTCGTGGGTGAGGTCGCCACCACCTCCCGGGTCGCGTCGGCTCCCGAGCCGTCGGGCAGGTTGAGGTCCATGAGCACGACGTCGGGCCGCAGGTCTCCGGCGAGTGCGACGGCGGTGGCGACGTCGTGCGCCTCCCCGACCACCTCGATGTCGTCCTCGCCGGCCAGCGCCGCCCGCACTCCGTCGAGGAAGAGCGGGTGGTCGTCGACGAGCAGCAGCGACGTCATGCGGACTCCTCCGGGGTGGGGAGCACGGCGTGCACGGTCGTGCCGCGCCCGCCCTCGGGAGTGCTGAGGTTGAGGGAACCGCCGAGCTCCTCGGCCCGCCTGCGCATCGACGCCAGTCCGACACCGCGCACCGCATCAGCCGGTATGCCGGTGCCGTCGTCCTCCACGGTCACCGCCAGCCCGTGGGGCTCGGCGCTCAGGCGCACGACCACGTGGTGGGCGCGGCTGTGCCGCAAGACGTTCGCGAGTGCTTCGGCCACGATCCGGTATGCCACGGCCTCGGCTGCCGGGCCGACGTTGGGGAGCGGGCCGATATCGACCCGGACGTCGAGGCCGGGGGCGCTCACGCGGTCGGCGGCGAGCTCGATGGCACGACCGAGACCGAGGTCGTCGACGCCGGGCGGGCGCAGGCCCTCGACGATGTGGCGCACCTCGAGGACCGCCTGCGCGACACCGTTGCCGGTGCGGTCGAGCAGTTCTTGGGCCACCGGCTGGTCGACGAGACGCCGGGCCGACTCCACCTGCAGGCGGACCCCGGCGAGCGTCGCGCCCAGGCCGTCGTGGAGCTCACGACGCAAGCGTCGGCGCTCCTCCTCGCGCGCGTTGACGAGCGATTCGCGGCTGCGCTGGAGCTGCTGGTGCAGCTGGAGCGCGGCCAGTGCGGGAGCGACCTGGTCGGCCACGCGGCGCAGGATCTCGGTGTCGCGCTGCCCCAAGGAACGCTCGCCGGGGCGCGGCGCGACCCGCAGCCGACCGACGACCTCCCCACGGTGGCGCAGGTCGAACGCCTGAGGATCGGCACCCACGGACCCACCGCTGTGCGCGACCTCTCGCCCCTGACCACCCACGTCGAGGACGACCTCGGCGCCGCCGAGTCGGAGGGAGGAGACGACGGAACGGCATACGACGTCGGGGACCTCGGCCACGTCGAGACCGGTGGCCGCGAGGTCCTCGCCGAGCCGGGAGAGCACGGCATACGGATCGGCGCGGTCGCCGTAGTAGAGCCGGTCGACGCCCGCCGAGAGCCGCTTGGCCAGCGGCTGGAGGACGACGCCCGTGACGCCGGCGGCCAGGGCAGCGCTCGTTGCGGACTGGGCACCGAGGATTCCGCGGAGCAGCGCCAGGACCGTGACGTAGAGCCCGGCGAGGCACACCGCCAGGCTCGCCGCGACGAGAGTCCGGCGCACGGCGAGATCGAGGTCGTAGAGCCCGTGCCGGGTCACCGCGACACCGATCGCCACGGGCAGCAGGAGGACGGCGACAGACTGAGCGAGGACGTTCCACGGCGCGGGGATCGCGCCCTGTGCCAGCGTCACCCCGAGCACCAGGGCGGCAGGCACGAGAAGGACACCGACCTGCTGGCGGGCCACCCCGCGGGCGCGGAACAGCCGGATCGCCAGCGCCACCAGACCGGCAACGAGCGCAGGGGCGACCAGCGCAGCCCCCGGCAGGGTCAGCGCCCGGGCGACCGCCTCCGAGCTGACCGGCTTGTCGACCGGCACGCGCCCGGCGAACGGCTCGGGATAGAGCCCGACCCCGACCGACAGGAGGACGATCCCCACGACCGCCGCTCCCGCCGCGACCTGCCAGAAGCGACCGGGCAGTAGCCCGTCGGGATAGAGCAGCGGCACCAGCGTGAGCAGCGGGAAGAAGCCCGGCACCCACAGCCACCCCTGCATCTGCACAAGGAAGGCCGTCGAGGCGGCGTCCGCCGGCAGCACGAGCGCCAGCGCCGTGCACAGCCCCGCCAAAGCAGCCGCCACCCCGCTGACGAGCATCACCCGCCCGAGCCGGCGGACCCCCGGACCGACCTCGGCCACCGAGATGAGCCCGGCGATCACCGGGAAGCCCACTCCCACAGCGGCATCGACGAGCACCTGAGGCGCCGGAGCCAGCGACCAGACGCCACCGGTGAGCACGATGACCGCCGCGGCCACCGAGGCCACCACCGCCAACCCCGGCACGACCATTACCGCCGGAACCAACGACAGGGAGACGCCACCGACCCCGCGCCGCCGAAGCGGTCGCGGGGTGGCGACGGGCGTTGCCATGCGCCGCAGTGTAGGCATCGTCGGCCCTGCTCAGGCCGGGTTTCGGGAGAGTCCGAGGCGAGGGAGCACGAGCGCCAGGGCGCCGAGCCCGAGCACCGTCACCGACCAGGCGACCGACTCATTGAGCACCAGACCGGCCGAGCCGATGAGGGCGCAGCCGCCGCCGACCCAGGCGAACAGCCCGCGGACCCGCGGCACGATGGCCCCCAGCACCGCCAGGACGGTGAGGACGAGCGTCACCCACGCCATGTCGAACAGGTGCGGGTTCTGCACGTGGTAGCCCGTGGTGGTGGCGAGCTGCTGCTGGAGCTGGTCCACGGCATACGGCACGAGCACGGCGGCGAGGACGAGGGCGAGCGGCGTGAGGAACGGGTCGAGCGAGACCCGCGCCCGCAGCCGTGGCCGCAGCGGCAGCGCCGCCCAGACCAGCGCCCCGGTGAGCGTGACGATGACCATGAGCGAGCGGGCACCGCCGCCTGCCGAGACCGCCGCGGCGACGAGCCCGACCCCGGCGAACGCGAGGTGGCGGTAGCCCGCGGCGGTCGACGGCCGCTCGCCCCTCCACCCCGCCCGCACCATCGGGACCAGCGCGCCGAGCCAGAGCAGAGCGAGGAGCAGGCCCTGCCCGGTGAGCTGGTGGAAGCGGTGGTCCGCCTCGGTGCCGGTGACGAGCATCGCGGTGATGCTCACGGCGAACGACGTGGGGAGGGCGCAGGCGAGCAGCCCGGTGAGGGCGACGGCGGCGCGACGGCCGCGGCCCGGACGGGAGGCCTCCGGGGCGGAGACCTCGGTGGACGGGGAGCTGGGGAGCTGTGTGGTGGTCATGGATCCACCGTCGTGCGCCCACCGTCCCGGGGACATCGTCGAGATGTCCCGACGATGTCCCGGGCGCGCCCCTGCGGCACCCGGGACACCGGCTCGGCGGGTCAGCCCGCCGAGCGACCCCGGCCGGGCACGGGGTGGTTCGCGGCGAACAGCCCGTCGGGGTCGACCGCTGCGCGGATGGTGCGCAGCCGCTCGAAGGCCCCGTTGCCGTATGCCGTGCTGGTGTCGGTCCGCTCCTCGGTGAAGTTGAGGACCGCGGTGCCGCTGGCCCACGGCGCGAGCGCCCCGACGACGGCCCGGCCGTCCGCCTTCCCCTGCTCGGCCATCTCCGGGGTCGCGGCGATCGCGACGAAGAACCCGGCATATGCACCCTGCAGGCGCGGCAGGGCTCCGGCGTCCGGGTGCTTGCGACCCAGCGCACCACCCAGCTGGCGCAGCTCTGCGGCCAGCAGCGACGTCGTCGACCCCGGCCCGACCTCCGCGAGGAAGGCCTCGATCGCCTCCTCGGGCAGCTCGTCGAGCACCGTCGCCGCGGCGACCGCGGGCGTCGGGCCCTCGGGGTCCATGTGCAGCCGGGTGAGCGTCG
Organism: Knoellia aerolata DSM 18566; assembly: GCF_000768695.1. Lineage (GTDB taxonomy): Bacteria > Actinomycetota > Actinomycetes > Actinomycetales > Dermatophilaceae > Knoellia > Knoellia aerolata. The sequence goes on along the minus strand of NZ_AVPL01000014.1, from coordinate 67,105 downwards.
CCGACGGGACACGGGTGAACGTGTCCATCTCGGGAGCCAACGCCCGCAGTGGCGCGAGCAGCGCCTCGGCAGAGGCGTCGTCGGCCAGCACGGCCCCGTCGATGACGACGAGCTGCCGACCTCGCAGGAACGGCGGCAGCTCGGGCATCGGCGGCAGGCTCATCACCCGCAGCGACGTCGTCACCGAGTCGGGTGCGGTTCGTGACCAGGCCGCCCAGGCCCGCACCACCTCGGGGGCGCGCTCGCGGTCCCAGAGGAGCATCCCGGCGTACACGTCGGGGATCGGGTACAGCCGGAACTCGATCGCGGTGACGACGCCGAAGTTGCCACCGCCGCCGCGCAGGGCCCAGAACAGGTCGCGCTCGTTGCGGGCATCGGCGCGCACCAAGGACCCGTCGGCGGTGACGACCTCGACCGCGGTGACGCTGTTGGTCGCGAGGCCGAGCGACCGGGCGTACCAGCTGAGGCCGCCGCCCAGGGTGTAGCCGATGACGGCGACGTCGGGCGACGAGCCGTGCAGGGCCGCGAGCCCGTGCGACGCCGCGGCCTCGACCACGTCCTGCCACAGAGCTCCGCCCTCGGCGCGGGCGATCCGGGCCTCCGGGTCGACGCTCACGGCCGACATCTCGTTGGTGCGCAGCAGGACGACGTCGCCGAGCGGCTGGTCGGCGAGGGCACCGGCGTTGTGCCCGGTCCCTTGGGGTGCGACGCGGAGCCCCGCAGCGGCGGCGGCGCGAACAACGGAGACGACGTCCTCGACGTGGCGCGGGAAGGCCACGGCGGCGGGCCGCTGGTCGACGGCGACGTTCCATGGCATACGGGCGGTGTCGTAGCCGGGGTCGCCGGCGAGGTGGACCGCTCCTCCGCACAGGTCGCGCAGCGAGTCCGCAGGAGAGACGGGGGTGGGGTCGAGGGTGGTCTCGACGGTCATGGTGGGAGTCCTTCTCTGGTGGAAGCGAACGGAACCCTCGGTGTGGGCCCGACGCGGAAATGGGGGTGGGGTGGGGTGGTGCACCGGGACAGAAGAGCCCGCAGGCTCGGCTCAGATACGTCCCGGCCGGCGCGGAGTGCCCAGAGCCAGGCCGTCGAGGGCGACGAGCATCCCGTCGACGGGCAGGGCGCAGACGCCGACGACGCTGAGGGCGGGGGTGGCCCCGACCTCGTCGAGCCGGTCGGTGAGGACGTCGAGGACGTCGAGCACCGCGGCCAGGTCGGTCGCGCTGACCCGGAGCTGGGCGAGGTCGGCGGGCTGGAGCCCGGCGCCGACGACCGTCGCCTCCACGAGGGCCAGCGCCAGCGCGAGCTGGGCCGCCGGGTCCTCGGCGTGGACGAGCTGGCCCCGGTCGTCGAGCGAGCCGTGGGCGCCGATCGGCAGGATCGCCTCGGGGGCGCGGTGGAGCCGCCCGAGAGGCAGCCGGCCGAGGGGGCTGACGGTGGAGGTGGTGTCGCTGCTCGTCATGCCGACAAGGTTCGAGCCGACTCCGTATGCCGCACCATCCCTCACGACCGGGGACCTTCCGTCCCACTGTGGTGGGCCATCGGACACCCCACTTTTGTGGGATGGCGCACCGCCGCGCCCGGCCGCCACACTCCGAGGATGGCCAGAGGACTGACCGCCGAACGCGTGCGGAGGGACGTCGAGGTCGTCGCCCACGCCGGCCTCGACATCGACACCTTCCTCGCGGAGGCCGTCGAGTCCCTGCAGCGCGCCGTCCCCCACGTAGCGGCCTGCCTGGCGACCGTCGACACCAGCACCGAGCTGCTCACCAGCACCCGCAAGTTCGGCGACCTGCGCGGCAAGGACGACCACGACCACGAGTGGGGCTTCATTGAGTACGGCACTGTCGAGCCGACCGGCTTCCTCGAGATGTCGCGGACCGGGATGACGGCTGCGGGCGTGCACGCCACCCACGGCGACCTCGAGCGCTCGCACCGGATGAGCGCCTTCATGAAGCCGCACTTCGGCTACGGAGACGAGCTGCGGGTGCTCTTCCGCGACCACGGCCAGGTCTGGGGCGGGGCGGCCCTGTTCCGGGAGCCGGAGAGCCGGCCGTTCGAGGCCGACGAGGTCGCGTTCGCCGGGTCGCTGTCAGCGGTCTTCGCCGCCGGCGTGCGCACCGGGCTACTGGCGCGCATGGTGACGGCCGCACCGGCGCCGTCGACCGGGCCGACGGTGCTCATCGTCGGCGCCGACGACGAGATCCGGCAGATGAGCATGGGCGCCGAGGAGCGGCTGCGCGAGCTCGAGAGCCCCACCCACAACGTGCGGTGGACCGGCATCATCAGCTCGCTCGTCGCGGCCGCCCGGCGCTACGCCCGCGGCGAGACCACCGTGCCACCCCGCAGCCGGGTCCGCGCCCGCAGCGGCATGTGGCTCGTGCTCCACGCGACACCCCTGATGGGCCCCGGTGGTGTGAGCGGGGACGTCGTCGTCACCGTCGAGGAGGCCCGCCCGCCCGAGATCGTCCCGCTCGTCGTCGCGGCCTTCGGCCTCACCCAGCGCGAGCGCGACGTCACCCAGCTCGTCCTCCAGGGCGTGGACACCAAGGAGATCGCGGCGACGATGCACGTGTCGACGTACACGGTGCAGGACCACCTGAAGTCGGTGTTCGACAAGGCTGACGTGCGCAGCCGCCGCGAGCTCATCTCCCGCATCTACTTCGACCAGTACGTCCCGCGGATGGGCGCCGAGCTCGGCCCGTCCGGGTGGTTCACCTCGACGGCGCCCGCCGGCGCGTAGTAGCGGCCGACCCCTGTCCCCGGCAGGGCCCGCCACGTCGTCCGGGCCAACCCGGGTCGGCTACAGCACCGAGCGCACCCCCGGGAGGCGACTCACGGCCCGCCCCACGACGAAGCAGCACGGCACCCCGACCGCGACGACGAGCAGGAACTTGACCTCCGCGGCGATCGGGATGGGGCTCAGGGCGACCATGACACCGGTGAGCACCAGGGGGTGGAGCAGGTACGTGGCGTAGGAGGACCGGCCCGCCTTCCTCGTCCACGACCGATCACGGGTCCACCGTCGGCCGAACCACTGCAGGCACCAGATGGTGAACGACACCGAGACGAGCCCGTAGGCCGCGGCGAAGACGACCCCCTGCCACGCCATCGTGTGCAGCACGTCGTTGATGTCCTCGTCGCCGGTTGACGCCATGAGCGCCACGGCCACGACCACCCCGACCACGGTCAGCCAACCCCACCCGCGCCCGGCACGACCCTGCGGAGCGATCGCGGCGGTGAGCCCGTCCGACGCCTCGCGGCTCTCGCCACAGGCCACCCCGAGGGCGAAGAGCCCGAGTCCCTGGGGCCAGGCTCCGAGCCGGACACTCATGAGCTCCTCGTCGAGCAGCGACGCTGAGGGCCAGACCAGCACCGCGGCGATGGTGATGAGCGCGCCCGCCGCGAGCAGCGACGCCATCCCGGGCGCAGACGAGCTCCGCGGAGCGGGGCGCACAGCCCGCAGGCCGGCATACGCCAACGAGGCGACGAGGAGGACGACGACGAACCAGGTGATGGAGAACTCCGTGTCGGCGAGGTGACCGAGGAACGAGCGCCGCTCCCGTCGCACGCTGCCGACCAGGTCGGCCAAGGGGTTGATGAGCAGCACGAACACCGCGAGCGGCACCCCGAGACGGACCACCCGGTCGAGGGCGAAGCGGGCCGGTCCGCGACGGCGCAGGGACCCCACGGAGAACCAGCCGGCGAGCCAGAAGAGCGGCCCGAGCCCGAACACCCCGCCGAGCAGCGCGGGGACCGCGAAGAGCGCGAAGCCGACGCTCGTCGGGTGCAGCTCGTCGTGGTAGTACCAGTCGGCGACGTCCGTGACGTAGGCCGTGGCCGTGTGGACGACGACGACGCCGGCGATCGAGGCGATCCTCAGGTTGTCCACCCACGCGACCCGAGTGCCCGTCGCCCTCGTGTCGGTGAGTGTGGCCACGACATCCCCCCGGAGTCAGGCGGGGCGCTGAGCGCGGTTGCGCCGCAGGAGAACCACGCTGGCGACGCCCATCCACAGCAGCCAGGCGCCCATCCCGACGCGTTCCAGCAGACCCATGTACGGGGTGGGGTCGCCGGCCTCGATCCTCTCCACCTGCGCGCTCAGCCTCCCGAACACGAGCGCGGTCGCCAAGGTCACCCCGGAGTAGACCCGGAACCGCCAGCCGAACCCGACGGCGAGCGCCACCACGTAGGACGCCACGAACAGGCCGGTCCCCGCCGCCAGCACCAGGTGCATGGTGTCGGCCGAGGTGGCCCCACCGGCGGCGATCACCTCACGCCTCGACATGGGCGCGACGATCCAGAGCAGGCTCGTCACGCCGTGCGCGGCCACGAGCGCCCCCGCCACCCGCACCGAGCGCTTGCGCAGGGCGGACCGCCACATTCCCACGCCGAACCCGACCTGCAGCAGGGCGAACACGGGTGAGAGCGCCATGAGGAACGTCCGTGTCGGGGCGCCGGTGGCCGACAGCTCGCTCACGGCCTGCGACATGCGGTCGTACCCCTCGTATGCCGTCGCCGCGATCACGTCGTTGGCGACCGGGTAGAGCACCGCGTAGATGGTGCCGCACGACAGCAGGACCTGGGTCGGCCCGAGGTGACCCGCGCGCTCCAGGACACCGTGCCGCGGTCCGTGTGGCGCCGGTCGGGTGGTGGTGGACATGGTGGCCTCCTCCGGCGGGTGATCCGGATTCCTTCTGTGTCCACGCTTCTCCCGTATGCCGTCGCGCTGGCAGGGACCTACGTCCCCGAACGCTCGTGCCCGGCTGGCAGATCCCCTTCCCTTGACACCCTCCTCGCCCAAGACTAGGACGGAGGCAACGCCTCGTCGAGGCCTCGGCGGGTGGGGTGCAGGACCGGCCGGTGGCTGCAGCACGGCTGCCGAGAGGAGCAATCCATGTCCCTTCGCAGACTCATCGCCCTCATGAGCATCGGGCTCCTTCTCGCGCTCGCGGCGCCGCAGGCGGCCCAGGCCGGACGGCCAGGACCTGGCGGTCCCGGTGGGCAGAGCGGCATCAGCTGCAACCTGCCCGAGTCCGACGCCGAAGCCCTCGTCATCCTCAACAACTACTACCCGGGCTACTGGTGGGACCACACCGACCTGACGATCGCCGTCCAGGCGCACCCCAGCGCCACCGAGGAGCAGATCGCGGCCATCCGGGGTGCGATCGCCACGTGGAGCAGCGTGCTGGACGAGTGCTTCGACGGGCTGATCACGCTCACCGACGTCACCGGGTCCAAGCGCAAGGCGGCCGACATCGTCGTCCACTACGTGCCGACCGCCGGTGGGGTGGTGTTCGGGGGCTACGCGCTCTGCGGCGACCACGGCTGCCCGAACATCATCGTCCGCTCCGACCTCCCGCCCAGCCTGGACCGCGACCCCTACGACCCCGAGTACCTCGGCTGGGTGACCCTGCACGAGATCGGCCACGCCCTGGGGCTGGGGCACGCGACCAACCTGCTGGAGAGCACCGACCTCATGGGCTACGGCTGGCCCGACCTCGGGGACCCGGTCCTGTCGCAGTGCGACATCGAGGCGCTGGCCTTCGTCTTCGCCTGGGCGCTGGAGGGCGCCGAGCCGTACCAGCCCGCCGAGGGACCGTACGTCTGCTGAACGCGGGACCGCTCGACCGACGAACCCCAGCGGCCTGCCGGGAGCGACCTACCGATAGGGGTCGGTGATCTCCCGGAGCGAGGTGAGGGCGTCGCGCAGCTGCGCCATGCGCTTCGGGCCGAGGTGCGCCTCCCACTCCGCCTCGATGCGAGCCTCCTCCGCCCGGGCGAGCGGGATGATGGCCTCGGCGCGGGCGGTCATCCGCACCAGTCGCGCCCGACCGTCGGTGGGGTCGGGGACCCGCTCCACGTAGCCGGCGCGCTCGAGCTTGTCGACGATGGCGGTGGCCGTCTGCTTGGCGATCTGCGCGCGGTCGGCGAGGACGCTGAGCCGGGTGCCTCCCGGGTCCAGACCCATCGCGAGCCTGCTCTGCGCGATCGTCACGTCGGTGAAGCCGGCGTCCTGCAGCGTCCTGAAGATGCGGTCGGCGGCGGCTCGCGACGCGATGAACATCAGCAGGCTGGTCGGCAGCTCGCGTTCCATCAGACCCCTTCACATAGTCCCATGAACGAACTATAGTAGTTCGATCATGGGACTATCCTAGCGAGGTGGGTCGAGATGACACCCGTGAACGACACGACGGTCGTCGACCTCTGGTTCGACCCCGTCTGCCCCTACTCGTGGACGGCGTCGCGCTGGCTCCACGAGGTCGCGAGGAGCAGGCCGATCCAGGTGCGGCACCACCTCATCAGCCTCTACTTCCTCAACGAGCACCGCACCGACATCACGCCGGAGTACCGCCGCTCCACCGAGACCACGCGCGGCCCGGGCCGTGTCGCGATGGCTGCGGCCACCCGTTTCGGCGAGGAGGTCCTGGGCGGGTTCTACACCGCCTTCGGTGAGCGCGTCTTCGACGAGTGGCGCCGCCCGAGTCCGGCCGAGTACCACGTCGCCATCCGTGGCGCGCTCGCTCAGGCCGGCCTCCCCGCCGACCTCGAGGACGCCATGGAGTCCGACGAGCACGACGAGGCCCTGCGACGCAGCCACGACACCGGCCTCGCCCTCGTCGGCGGCGACGTCGGCACCCCCATCACGTGCATCGACGGCCGCGCGTTCTACGGCCCGGTGCTCAACGCCATCCCGCGAGGTGACGACGCGCTGGCCGTCTTCGACGGCGCACGGCTGCTCGCGGCATACCCGCAGTTCTTCGAGCTCAAGCGCACCCGCCTGAGCCCGCCCGTCTTCACCTGAGGGAGGAAGAATGTCCACGATGACGGCAACCCAGGCCGACGCGGTGTGGGCCGCGATCGACGACCAGCGCGAGCGCACTGCCGACATGCTGGAGCGCCTGACCGACGAGCAGTGGGAGCATCCGTCACTGTGCGACGGCTGGACCGTCCGTCACGTCGCCGCCCACCTCACCCTCCAGCAGTCGGGCTTCCGTGACGTCGCAGCCTTTCTGGCCCAGCACCCCGGGCTCCTGCGCAGCGTGACGCTCAACCGGTCCATCCACGACTCCGCGGTCGTCCAGTCGCAGCTCCCCACCGAGGAGGTCGTCGGCCGGATCCGCGGCATGATCGGTTCTCGTCGCCACAACTTCTTCGTCACCCCGCTCGAGACCCTCTGCGACATCCTCGTCCACAGCCAGGACATCGCGATGCCGCTGGGCATCGAGCTCGCGATGGCGCCGGCGGCCTGCGAGACCGCGGCGACGCGCAGGTGGGACACCCGCCGGAGCTGGATGTCCGCGGTCTTCCGCCGGCTGCCGCTCGACGACTACCGCCTCGTCGCCACCGACACCGGGTGGACCCGCGGCCACGGACCGACGGTCGAGGGCCCGATCGGAGCGCTGCTGCTCCTGCTCACCGGTCGCGCCGCCGCACTGGACCGGCTCACCGGGCCCGGCGCCGAGACGCTGCGCGGCGCCCTCGACGCCGGGCGCTGATGAGCGCTACTCGGACCGCGACAGGAGGTCGAGCACCTCCGACAACGTCGACTCCGCCATCGCGATGACCGAGTCGGCACCGCCGTAGTAGAGGCGCAGCGTGTCCGTGAACGGGTCGTGCAGCCAGCCGCACGGGAACACCACTCCCGGCACGTCGCCCTGCAGCTCGTACGGTTTGACCGGCCCGAGGAACCACTCCCGCGACCGCTTGAGCACCACCCGCGGGTCCTCGAGGTCGAGCAGCGCCAGCCCGACGCGGTAGAGCTGGCCGGCGACCGTCTCCCGCACGCCGTGGTAGGCCACGAGCCACCCCGCGGGTGTCTCGATCGGCGGGGGTCCCATCCCGATCCGCGCGCTGTCCCACATCCCGGCCCGCGCTCGGAACACCGGTTCCGGGGCCAGCCAGCTCCGCAGGTCGGTCGAGCGCGACATCCAGATGTCGGCGTGGTTGCCCATCACCGTCCGCGGGCGGTGGAACAGCACGTAGTGGTCGTCGATCCGTCGGGGCAGCAGGGCCGCGTTCTTGTCCTCGGGTGGGCAGACGACGCCGATCCGCTCGACGGTCCGGAAGTCCTTGGTCGTCGCCAACGCGACCGCGGGACCGGTCGGTCCGTACGCCGTGTAGGCGATGACCCACGCGCCGAGCTCGTCGACCCGGGTCACCCGGGGGTCCTCGACGCCCCACATCTCGGCGGGGTGGTCGTGGGACGCGTGGACGAGGGGCTCCGGCTCGATGGTCCACCCGCTGAGCCCGTCCGCGGAGCGCGCCACGCTGAGGTGGCTGTGACCCTCGAAGTCCTCGACCCGGCATACGAGGACCGTCTCGCCGTCGTCGTGCGCGGCCGCCGGGTTGAACACGGCGTTGACCGGATACGGCCAGTCGTCGGCCGTGAGCAACGGGTTCCCCACCGCCCTGCGGAAGACCCTCTGCTCACCCGGCCGCCACGACTCTGGCATAGACACCAAGGTAGTCCTCCACCATCCGGGATGCACTGAATCGGGCGACCGCGCGCTCGCGACACCGGTGGCGGTCCAGGGCCACCGCGGTCCCGACCGCGGCCACGGCCTCGTCCACGTCGGACACGAGGCAGCCGGTGACCCCCTCGTCGACGACCTCGGGCATCGAACCGCGCCGGAACGCCACCACCGGTGTGCCACAGACCATCGACTCGACGACCGACAGCCCGAACGGCTCGTCGAAGGCGACCGGGTGCAGCAGTGCCGCGGCCGCACCGAGCACCCGCGCGCGCTCCGTCGGCCCGACCGGACCGACGAAGTCGACGCGGTCGCCGTCGACGTGCGGGGCGACCTCTTCGTCGAAGTACCTCTCGTCGTGGACGATCCCGCACAGGACGAGGCGTCGACCCGCCCGCCGCGCGATCGCGATCGCCTCCGCGACGCCCTTGTCGGGGTGGATCCGGCCCAGCGAGACGAGGTCGTCGCCCCCCGGCCCGAACGGCAGCGCGTCGACGTCGACGCCGTGGTGGACGGTGGCGACGTAGTCCAGGTCCGGGGACCGGTCGGAGTCCGAGATCGAGACGTACGCGGACCTCGCCCGTCGGTAGGCGGGGAGTATGCCGGGCGCGGAGAAGCCGTGGATGGTCGTCACGAGCGGTGCCCCGAAGGCGTGCGAGAAGGCGAGGGGCAGCCAGTCGAGGTGGTTGTGGACGAGGTCGAAGTCCCCGGAGCGCGCGAGGACGTGGGCGACGTGGAGCGCCTCCCAGACCCGCCCGTCCATGTCGGGATCCTCGGAGTACCCGTGCGGGGCGACGGCGTCGAGCCTCGCCCGGGTCCGGGAGTCGGCGGTGGCGAAGAGGGTGACGTCGACGCCCCGGTCCGCGAGCCCGTCGGCGAGGAGCCCGGCCACCTGCTCCCAGGGTCCGTAGTGCTGAGGCGGGGTGCGCCAGCTGATCGGGCCGAGGATCCCCACCCTCACCGAGCCGTCACTCGTCCCCTCCGGAGGGCAGCAGGTCGACGGAGTCCAGGGCCAGCCAGGCCTGGAAGTAGGCCAACGTCGACTCGGCGCCCTGGTTGAGGTTGAGGCCGCGCGGGCCGACCCCGTCGTGGCACCCGCCGGTCTCGTCGTCGTAGAGCGCCAGCCCCCAGCGGTTCCGGCCGTGGAACCACGCGAAGGCGTTGCGGGCCCGGCGGGCGAAGACCCGCGAGCCGGTGGCGCGGTAGGCCTCCACGCACGCCTCGACCAGCGCCGCCGCGTCGATGCACTGCTCGTCGCCCTCGTCCCAGTCCGGGTCGTGCGGGTCGTGGGGCGCCGCCTCGCGCCGCCGCCAGTGGTTGCCGACGAGAACGACGGCGCCGGAGTCGACGGCACACTGCCCGCAGTACCACTCGAGCGCCTCCAGCCCGAGGCGCAGCTGCTCGGCGTGGCGTTGGGAGGCGCCGGCGGCGATGAGCGCCTGCGCGAGCCGCCCGTTGTCGTAGGTGAGCTCGTCCTCGAACCACTCCCACTCCGGGGAGGCGTTGGCGGTGTAGCGCGCGGCCAGCTCGGCGGCGAGGTGTCGCAGGAGGCGGCGACCGGGCTCGTCCAGGTGCTCGCCCGGGAGGCGCGCCAGACCGAGGACGGCGAACGCGGCTGCCCGGGGGTCACGCAGCGACGGCTCGGTCGAGACGATGTCGTGCAGCAGTCCTCGGGCCCACGGGGCGACACCGCCGGGGTCGGCCGACAGGTCACCGAGGGCCCAGATCGCCCGGCCGAGATGGTCACCCGGGTGCGGCTCGTCGAGCCATGGGCCCGAGACGTCCCGGACGTTGCGCATCTGCCCGCTGACGTCGTCCCAGGCCTCGTCGAGGAACGTCATGCAGCGGCGGACGACGAGGCCCAGCACCCCCGGGTCCGATCCGGGCGCGCGCCGCTCCAGCGCCGCGGCGACGAGCCCCAGCCGGGTGACGTCGTCGACGCAGTAGCCGGTCGACCGGTCGGGCTCCCGGCCGACGGCGTGCTGGACGATCCCCCCGACCTCGACGAGCCGCAGGAGGTGGGTCAACGGCGGGATGGCCCGCAGCGGGACCGACCCGTTGGTCGCCGTGGCGAGCACCTTGGTCATCTCCCGGCCCACCTCGGGCCAGGTGTACTGGCTCCCGACGCGGTAGGCGGTCCGCGATGCCTCGCGCAGCACCTCCTCGTCACCGAGCAGCTCGACGAGGGCGGCGGCCGTGCCCCCGGGGTCGTCGAACGCGACGAGCCGGCCGGCGCCGGTCGACAGCAGCTCGGTGGCGTAGAAGTACGGCGTCGAGACGACCGCGCACCCCGCGACGAGCGCGAAGGTGAGGACGCCGGACACCACCTGCTCCGCGTGCCGGTAGGGCGTGACGAAGACCTCCGTGTGCGTGAGGAGGTCGCGGATCTCGTCGTCGGTGAGGTAGCGGTCGAGGAACAGGACGTGCTCCTCCAGGCCCAGCTCCGCGGTGAGGCGCTGCAGCCCCTCGCGGTAGCGCTCGCCGTCGTGGCGCACGATGTCGGGGTGGGTGCGGCCGGCGACGACGTAGAGCGCGTCCGGGTGGGCGTCGGCGACCGTGCGCATCGCGCGGATCGCGACCTCCAGCCCCTTGCTCGGTGACAGCAGCCCGAAGGTCGACAGCACCCTTCTTCCTTCGTATGCCGCGAGCTCCGGGATCGCGGACAGCTGCGTCTCGCGGGTCGGCATCCCGGTGGAGGGCCGGAACGGCTGGAGGTCCTCCGGCGCGCCGTGGTTGACCACGGCGACGCGGCTCCACGGCACCAGCCCGCTGCGGACGAGCTGGTCGCGCGCGAGCGCCGTGAACACGGTCACCTGGGCGGCGCCGTCGACGACGCCGCGCAGCACGGCGCGCTGGCGCGGGCTCGGCTCGAGCAGCAGGGTGTGCAGGGTGACGACATAGGGCACGGTGAGCGCGGCGAGCAGGTCGAGGAGGTGACCCCCTGCCTCCCCCCCGAAGATCCCGTACTCGTGCTGGACGAGCACGACGTCCACGCCGCTCTCGTTGAGGACACGGGCGGCGCGCGAGTAGTCCTCCCGGTCGTGCTGGCGCAGCGTGAGCAGGACCTCGGGCCCGTGCGGGCCGTCCGGGTCCGGCTCGGCGAGCGCGCCCGGGGAGTCGTCGAGCACCGCCGCGATGAGGACCTCGACCGAGCTGTCGGCGGCGAGGACGGCGTGGCGCAGGTCCGTCGTGAACGTCGCCAGCCCGCACCGCCGGGGCGGATAGGTCGAGAGGACCGCGACCCGCATCGTCACGTCCCCGACCCGTCGTCGGGGTCGCGCCCGCGCCGGCGCGCCTGCGACACCTCGTCGTCGCCGGCCCCGGTGCCACCGGCCCCGGTGCCACCGGGGTCCCGCTCGAGCGCCCCCTCGAGCCGCTCGAGAGGGTCGACGTAACCGGGTGGGGGCGGGGGGTCCGGGGTGACCGGGGGGAAGGTGGTGCCGTCGGGCCGCAACCGGGACGTGTGGTGGTTCATGACTGTCTCCTCACCCTTCTTCATTCCCCGAAGAGGGGGCAGTCAAACCGTGGAGTGACGGTTCACACTGCGCCGCGGAGCAGGAACGCGGCCAGGGTGAGCATCACCACGCCGATGCCGATGTCGAGCACCTGCCACGTGCGGGGGCGGGCGAACCAGCGCGAGGCGAGCCGGGCGGCATACCCGAGGGCGGTGAACCACCCCACGCTGGCGACGCCGGCACCCAGCCCGAACCACCAGCGCCCGGTCGGGCCGTGGGAGGCGCTGAGGTTGCCGAGCATGAGCACCGTGTCGAGGTAGACGTGCGGGTTGAGCCAGGTGAGGGCCAGCGCCGTCAGCACGGCGGAGCCCTTCGCGGTCGCCGTGCCGGCGACGAGGGCCTTCGGCGTGCGTGCCGCGAGCAGCGAGCGCACACCGAACCAGACGAGGTATGCCGCTCCGCCCAGGGTGAAGACCCGCAGCACGGTCGGGTGGCTCTCGACCAGGGCCCCGACCCCGACGACCCCGGCGACGATGAGGGCGAGGTCGCTGAGGGCGCAGATGGCGACGACGACCCCGATGTGGTCACGCGCGACGCCCTGGCGCAGGACGAAGGCGTTCTGTGCGCCGATGGCGACGATGAGGGAGAAGCCGGAGACGAGTCCGGCGAGGACGGTGGTGAGGATCGTGGTGGTCATCGCAGTCGACGCTAGGTCGTGGCTGAGGTGAAGGCCAGCGAAGGATTCACGGGGCTCCTTAGCCAGACTTCATCTAGGATCGCCCCGTGCAGGCCGACCAGCTCAAGGCGCTCCTCGCCGTCATCGACGGTGGGACCTTCGAGGCGGCCGCGCGACAGCTGCACGTCACGCCGTCGGCGGTGAGCCAGCGGATCAAGGCCCTCGAACAGTCCCTCGGCCGGGTCGTCGTGCGCCGCGGCCTGCCGTGCGAGCCCACGACCGTCGGCGAGGTGCTCGTCCGGCTGGCCCGCCAGCAGCACCTCCTCGAGCAGGAGGCCCGAGCGGCGCTCGACGAGTCCGCCGCCCCGCGAGAGCTCCCGGTCGCGGTCAACGCCGACTCACTCGCCACGTGGTTCCGGCCCATCCTGCGCGAGGTCGCCGACTGGGACGGCGTCGTCCTCCGCCTCCACGTCGAGGACGAGGGGCACAGCCACGAGCTGCTGCGCGCCGGCACCGTGCTCGGCGCGATCACGTCCAACCCCGTTCCGGTGCAGGGCTGCTCGGTCGAGCAGATCGGCGGGATGCGCTACCTCCCGGTGGCGACCCCCGCGCTGCGGGACCGCTACTCGTCCGGGCGCGGAGTCGCGTGGGGCCGGATGCCGGTGCTCCGGTTCAACGAGCACGACGAGGTCCAGGACCGGGTGCTCCGCAGGCACGGGGTGGATGACGGGGCGGCGCCACCCGCGCACCGCATCCCCTCGTCCGAGGGGTTCGCCGAGGCGGTGCGGGCGGGCCTCGGGTGGGGCGCCCTCCCGCTCTCCCAGTGCGGCGACGACCTCGAGCGCGGGTCCCTCGTCAGGCTCGGCAGCCGCGACCACGTGGACGTGCCGCTGCACTGGCAGGCGTGGCGGCTGCGCTCCCCGCTGGTCGACCGACTCACCGCCGCCATCCGCGCCCACGCACCGGCGGGCTGACCGACTCAGCCGTCGCCGTCGCCGTCGCCGTCGCCGTCGACTCGGTCGTCGACGGCCTCGACACCCTGCCGGTCGAGCGCCGCCAGGTGCTCCCGCATCGTCTGGAGCACCTCCGGCGGGTGCGGCTCCCAGTCGAGCACCTCGCGCACGACGCGCACCGGGTGGCGGGTGCGGTACGACCGGGTCGGGTTGCCCGGGAACCTCATGTTCGTGAGGTTGGGGTCGTCCTCGATCGGGCCGGTCGGCTCCACCTCGTAGACCCGCCCCCGTCCCTCACCCACCGCGAGCTCGGCGCCCCACGTGGCCGCGTCGAGGGTGGCGCTGACGTAGACGTGGTTGGCCTCACGGCGCTCGCCGAAGTTCGAGGCGTAGCCGGGCACGAGGACGTCCCCCCCGACGAGGTCGGCCCTCGTGCCGTGGAAGAACGGCCCCGGGTCCGAGACTTCGGACGGCCGCGGCTCGTGGCCCGAGCGGATCCGGGCGCCGGTCAGCCGGACGAGCACGCCGTGGCGCAGCGCCGACGGGATCTCGGCCACGTCCTCGACCCTGGCGACGAGGTCGCGCAGCGCCGGCTCCGAGGCGTTGCTCTCGACCTCGATCCGGTAATCCACCCCCGTCGACTGGCACGGGTCCCCGCCGAACCCGCCGTCGGCGACCACCCGCACCCGGGTGAGCACGATTCCCCGGGCCTTCGCCTCGCGGAACAGGTCGTTCGACACGCAGCCCGCCACCGCCAGGTGGAGCAGGTGTCCGCCCGTGAACTCGTCCACCGACGCGCGGTTCCACTGGCCCGTGTGCCGGTTGCGCACCTCGAGGACCACGGGGCCGGCCTCCCCGATCGTCCCGTCGCCCGTGGTCTCCACCACTGCCTCGAAGTCACCCATGATCCGACTCTCCCAGAGCTCCGCGGAGCAGGTGTGGTCAACGGGGGTGCCCAGACCGGGATACCTTGCGAACATGAGCGAAGACTGCAGGCACGGTTTGAACCCAGCGTGGTGCGCCTCGTGCCGAGGTGACGACGACCGTGCGCTCTCGCCCGCAGGAGGCCGCAACGTCTACGGCGACGGCATGCAGGCCCAGGTGGACCGGCTGTGCCGGCAGCTCGCGATCCCCATGGTCAAGGTGGGCGCCCTGAGCACCCTGCCGCCCGAGGTCTTCGCCGCCGCGGCCAAGGCCTGCGGCGTGAAGGCGGGCACGATCCCCGAGACGGCGGCCGCCATCGCCGTGAAGTCCGGCGTGCGGTGGACCTCCGCCTGCGACAACCGGGCCACGCCGAAGGGCGCGGCCACCGAGGTCACCCGTGAGGGTCTCATCGTGCTCAACCGCGCCGTCGGCGTGATGCTCGCTCGCGCGTAGCTCCAGACGTCGACGCGCTCGTCAGCGCACCCCACGACAGCATGACGAAGCCCGGGGGAACGTTCCCCCGGGCTTCGTCATCGGGTCACTTGAGCGTGAAGTTCGCGCTGATCGTGGATCCGTCGTCCGTCGTCATCGTGACCTGGTAGCAGACGCCGGACTTTTTCGGGGTCTGCCAGTTCTGGATGAACTGCCCGCCGGTGGTGTCGTAGCGCAGGCTCGTGGAGCCAGTCGTGACGAGCTCGATGTCATCGGTGGTGACCCCGGTGTTGGGGCAGGCCACGCCCTTGACCACGAAGCTGTCGACGACCGAGATGTCCGTCAGCTCGGTCGTGCCGGCGTGGACGGTGAACTTCAGGGGCACGGTCGAGCCGCCCTTGACGCTGTTCCACGTGCCGCCCATGTCCACCGGCTGGCGGAACCCGCTGAGCGTCCAGGCGAGGACCGAGTAGCGGCGGGACTCCGTGGCGCTGTTGCCGGCGACGTCGTGCGCGGTGGCCACCATGGTGTGGTCTCCCACGGTCGTCGCGTAGCCGGTGACGGCGCAGTCGAGGGGACCGGACAGCGTGTCCTGTGCCTCACAGGTGGGTGCGGCGGGGACCGCGCCGAAGTAGTGACTGTCACCGTCGGCCGGTCCGCCGACCCACGAGAGGGTCGGGGCGGTCCTGTCGATCCTGATGCCGGTCTGGGTGTCGGACGCGGTGTTGCCGGTGACGTCGGTGCAGGTCCCGGTGGCGCCGAGGTTCGCGCCCTCGGTCGTGATGGTCTGGCTCAGCGTGGAGGCGGAGGCATCGACGGCGACGTTGTCCGTGCAGGACCAGGTGAGCGTGACGTCCGTGTTGTTCCAGCCCGCCTCGTTGGCGACGGGTGCCTGTGACTCGAAGGTGATGACCGGATTCGTCGTGTCGACGATCGTGTAGGTCGCCGAGCTCGTCGCCGTCAGGACATCGTCGCCGTCGCTGTTCCCGTCGTCGCTGTAGGTGCACGTCGCCGTCTGCTGCCCGAGGCCGAAGGCCGCGAGCGGTCCGGTCATCTCGCTCAGCGTCGCAGCAAAGGTCGAGTCGCCGTCCTCGGCGTCCGTCACGGAGCAACCGGCCACGGGGACGGCGCCGTACTCGTAGGTGCTGCCGGTGGAGACGCCGGTGACCTCGACGACGGGCGCGGTGTTGGTCTCGGTCGCCGACACGTCCACCTGGAACGCTGCGGGGGTCAGATTGAAGCTGGCCCCGGTGGTGTTCGCGGTCTGGCTGAGGCTCACCGTCGTCGACCCGGCCCTGACCGGGGTCACCGTGATGGTGGCGGTGGCGCTGCAGCTGGTGAAGGTCACGCTCGACGGGGACACCGTGGCGATGGTCGGGTCGGTCGAGGCCACGCTCACGGTGAGGCTCGTCTGTCCCGTGAGGTTGCAGCCTGGCTTGCCATCCGCCGGGTTGTTGCCCGTACCCGTCTCGTTCACGGACAGGGTGGTCGTTCCGTTGGACCCGCCGACGGTCAGCGGCATGATTTCCGCGTCCGCGTCGATCGAGGTGTCGAGGTTGTTGACGATGTCGTCGGCGGTGGCCGACGCTGAACCGAGGGCCATCGCGAGGGCGGTGATGGCGAGGACGGAGGAACGGCGGAGCAGGGTAGCGTTCAACGAGACTCCTGGGGGTGCAGACAGTCAGGGGCAGTGGGAGTGGGCGAAACCAGGAGCCGGGCCCGAGCCGAGACCCGTGTGATGCCCCGGACTCCGCCGGGCGAAAGGAAACGCAGCACGGTGGGGTGCACCACCACCATGAGTGGGTCGTCGACGACGCCGACACTACGGCCGTAGCCCGTCTGCGTCAGGCGAATAGGAAAATCGGGCTAGTCATTCGAGCCAGCGGCTCAGGGGCACCCCGGCACCGGCGCGCTGTAGGTGGTGTTCGACATGTTGGACACGTAGTAGTCGCTGACCCACCGGCCGCCGACGAGCTGGTTCCACACCCGTGTCGAGGCGACCAGCGTCCCGGCCTTCTGGCAGGCGACGTAGGCGAGGGCGCCGCCCTGCAGCGAGCCGTTGACGGCATACGTCGTGCCCGGTCCGGTGCGCGTGTTCACCGGCGTCCCGATGGTGATCTGCCCCGGGTAGGAGCAGCGCTGCAGCGGTGCGCTGAAGGTCGTCGTCGACGGCGTCGAGACGTAGCGGTCCGAGACGTAGCCGCCGGTGCTGATGCGGTCCCACACCGAGGTCGTCCCGACCAGCTGCCCGCGGGCCTGGCAGATCACCGACACGGTGGAACCAGAGGCCAGCGATCCGATGATCGGGTACGCGCTCGACGGACCGCTGCGGACGTTGAGGGACCCGGAGCTCGTCACGCGGTAGGGCCGGGCAACCGTGGCCACCGGGCCACGGATGATGTCGCTGTCAATGTTCATCGTCACGCCGCCCCAGGTCTCGTTGTGGTCCCCGCGGTACTGCTTCGCGCGCTGCCACTCCGCCCAGAGGCCGTTGCCGGCGGTCGGCCAGTTCACCGTGGTCGCGACGTTGTCCCAGCGCGCCATCCAGATGGCGTCCGGCCGCGCCAGGGTCGTCGACAGGTAGCTGGCCGCGAGGTCGCGCACCCCCGAGTCTTGGTGTGCGTAGACGCCGGCGAGGTAGCCAGACCGGTGCAGGGCCCGCGTCCACTCCGACACGTAGGTGCGCACGGCGGTGGTGCACCCGGCGGCGGCACGGTCGTAGTGCTCGACGTCGGCGTAGAGCGCGCTGCCGGGGAGCAGGCCGAGAGCGCGGGCCTTCGCGACGGCGTCCGCCCCGTCCGCTGCACCCCGGGCAGCCGCGGTGGCGGCGGTGAACCGGTAGGTCTTGGTCCCGAAGATGCAGAACGGCTGGTCACCCATGTACGTCGGGACGAGGAACCACCCACCCGCCGTCGCGCTCCGCACCCAGGCCGCCGTGAGGTTGGGCTGGGTGCAGGCTCGGTTGCGCCCGCCGAAGTAGATGTTGACACCCGCGTAGGGCGAGCGACCCTTCCACGCGGCGAGGCCCGTGAGCGAGGGCGCCGTGCACGTGTCGAAGAACAGCGCGGACACGCGTGTCGCCGACGACGCCGCGGGATAGGTCGCGGGGGTGCTCGGGTCGGCTGCTGCCGGGGTCGGCGAGGCGACCCCCATCGCGAGAGCCGCGAGGGCTGCGGTCGTCCAGGCCGCGACGCGTCGTGCAGGGCTCATGGTCCACCTCCAGCGGAACCGAGCCGGGCGCACGGCCCCACGCCTTCCATGATCCGCCTCGGTGGAGCCCGGCTGAAGAGGTTCGGACAACTCGTCCGGGCCAATTTCGGCGGCCCTGCTGGGAGCCGGGTGACTACGACCTCTGCCCGGCGCCCAGGGTCCTCACGAACGCGTCGTCTTCCGCGCGGTCGTGAGGACCGGGATCTCACCCGCGGAGCAGGGGCGGGCTCAGCCCAGCCAGACGCCGTCGTCCCACGCGGCCGCGAGCACGCCGGCATACCGCGCCAGGTCGTGACCCTTGCCCGCGACCCACTCGTCGGAGTTGTAGGTCTCGTCGTAGCGGTCGCCGCGGTCGCACACGAGCGTGACGATCGAGCCGCGCTCGCCGGCGGACTGCATCTCCGCGGCCAGCCGCAGCGCGCCGTAGATGTTGGTGCCGGTCGACGGCCCCGCGTGGATCCCGGTGCGTTCGCGCAGGAACCGGGTCGCCGCGATCGACGCGCAGTCGGGCACCCCGAGCATCCGGTCGACGACCAGCGGCAGGAACGACGGCTCGAGCCGCGCCCGCCCGATCCCCTCGATCCGCGAGGGCTCGAGGCGGGCCTCCCCGTCGCCCTGCCACGCCGGCAGGAACGCCGAGTGCTCCGGGTCGACGACGCAGACCCGGGTGTCGAGCGCCTGGTAGCGCACGAACCGGCCGATCGTCGCCGAGGTCCCGCCGGTGCCGGCGCCGACGACGATCCAGGTCGGCACCGGGTGCTCCTCGAGCGCCATCTGCTCGAAGATCGACTCGGCGATGTTGTTGTTGCCGCGCCAGTCCGTCGCCCGCTCGGCGTTGCTGAACTGGTCGAGGTAGACGCCCCCGGCCTCGTCCGCCACCCGCCGCGCCTCGTCGTAGACCGCAGTGGGGTCCTCGACGAGGTGGCAGCGCCCGCCCTCCCGCTCGATGAGCGCGATCTTCGCGGGCGAGGTCGTCGAGGCCATCACGGCGACGAACGGCACCCCGAGCATCTGCGCGAAGTGCGCCTCGCTCACCGCCGTCGAGCCGGACGACGCCTCGACGACGGTCGTGCGCGGGCCGATGATCCCGTTGCACAGCCCGTAGAGGAAGAGCGAGCGCGCGAGCCGGTGCTTGAGGGAGCCGGTCGGGTGCGTCGACTCGTCCTTGAGGTAGAGGTCGACGCGGCCGCAGCCGGGCAGGTGCACCTTGATGAGGTGGGTGTCCGAGGTCCGCGTCGCGTCGGCGCGCAGCTTGCGGATCGCGCCCTGCACCCAGGCCCGGTCGGGCTCGGTCCGCAACCCGGTGTCGACGAGGGGGGTCGGGGCGGTCGGCGATGACATGCGGCTCAACCTATCGACGCCCCTGCCCGCCCACCACCAGCCCCACGGCGGGAACGGCGAGAGGCGGTATGCCGGGTGGGCACCCGGCATACCGCCTCTCGTCCTGCGCCCCGGAGGGTCAGCTGTTGTTGCCGCGGCCCTCGTCGAGATGCGGCGTCGACAGGTCCGACCCCTCGGACGTGCCGGAGGTCGACGGCGCGGAGCCGTCGGCCCACTCGCCGGCGTCGGTCCAGGCGTCGCCCTCGGTGACGGTCTCGGTGGTCGGCTCGCCGGAGTACTCGGCTGCGTCGTCCGCGGTGAACTCGTCGGTCTTGTCGCCGGCCTTGTCCTTGACGTCGGCGGCCTTGTCGGCTGCGGCGTCCTTGGCCTCGGAGGCCTTGTCGGTCGCCTTGTCCTTGACCTCGGTGGCCTTGTCCTTGACAGCCGAGCCCGCGGCAGCAGCCTTCTCCTTGGCGGCGGTGGCGAGGTCGGTGACCTTCTCGCCGACCGTGGCGCCGTTGGTCCCGCTGTGCGCGCCACCCACGGACGAGTCACGCCCGGAGCCGGGAGCGGTGTAGGCGCCCGCGGTCGCCCACGGGTCCTTCTTCTCGGTCGACTTCTTCCACGCGAGCGCGGCAGCGCCGGCAGCGAGGAGGCCGAGGAGCAGGAGGCCCTTGCCGCCCTTCTTCTGCTTGACGACGGCGTCGCCCTTGAGCACGTGGTAGGCGTCGGGGGCGCGCTCGGCGGCCTCGGCCGCGGCGGCCTTGGTGGCCGCGGCGCCGGCGAGGACGGTCGCGAGGGCGGTCGCGAGCTTGGGCACGACCTCCTCGACGAAGGTGTCCTTGGCGTCGTGGACCTTGGGCCCGGCCTCGGCGGCGTAGTCGCGGGCGGTCTCGCGCGCGCTCTCGACCTTGGGGGCGGCCTTGTCCTTGAGCTCGGCGGCGCGGGCCCGGAGGTCGGCAGCCGTGGAGTGGGCGCTGGACGAGGCGTCCGACGCGGTGGAGGCGGCGGTCTCGACCCGAGCCGCGACGGCCTCACGGGCCTGTTCGGTCTTGCTCTTCGTGCGGAACACGACGATCTCCTATCGATGGACGAGTGAACGGTGTCGCCGTTCAACGACTGCTTCCCATCAAACACTGTTTGACCAGCACTGTCACAGTTGGGCCTCGGGGCAACCCATACGATGGGACGCATGAAGGCAACCCTGAAGACCAATCACGGCACGATCAACGTCACCCTGTTCCCCGACCACGCGCCCAAGACGGTGAAGACCATCACCGGCCTGGCCACGGGTGAGCTCGAGTACAAGGACGACGCCGGTCGCACCAACCCGGACAAGTACTACGACGGCCTGATCTTCCACCGCATCATCCCCGGCTTCATGATCCAGGGCGGCGACCCGATGGGTCAGGGCTTCGGTGGCCCCGGCTTCACCTTCGACGACGAGATCCACCCCGAGCTGACCTTCGACCGTCCCTACCTCTTCGCCATGGCCAACGCCGGCAAGCGGATGGGCAAGGGCACCAACGGCAGCCAGTTCTTCATCACCGTCGGCGCCACCCCGTGGCTCAACGGCAAGCACACCATCTTCGGCGAGGTCGCCGACCAGGAGAGCCGCGACGTCGTCGACAAGATCGCCGCCGTCAAGACCGGTGCGAACGATAAGCCCGCGCAGGACGTTGTCATCGAGAGCTTCGACATCGAGGCCTGACGACCACCGCAGCGAAGGCGAGCGTGAGCGCGTGAGCGAGCCCACGGCATACGGACAGACCGGCACCCCCGAAGAGGTGCCGGTCTGCCCGCGTCACACCGACCGCGTCTCGTACGTCCGCTGCCAGCGCTGCGGGCGCCCGGTGTGCCCCGAGTGCCAGCGCCCGGCCGCCGTCGGCGTGCAGTGCGTCGACTGTGTGCGCGAGGGCCAGAAGTCGATCCGCCAGGGCCGGACGGTGTTCGGCGGCGACGTCAGCGCGGTGAGCGGTCGGCCGTTCGTCACGACGACGATCATCGGCATCTGCATCGCCGTCTTCCTCGCCCAGCTCGCCTCGCCCCCGGTGACCGACGAGGTGGCGTTTGTGCCCTTCCTCGGCGACACCGAGCCGTGGCGCTTCATCACGTCGGCGTTCGCGCACAGCCCGCGGATGCTGCTCCACATCGGCTTCAACATGTACGCGCTGTGGATCATGGGGCAGTACCTCGAGCCGATGCTCGGGCGCGCCCGGTTCGCGGCGCTCTACCTCATCAGCGCGGTCGGCGGCTCCGTCGTCTACCTGCTGCTGTCCTTCCCGCAGTCGGTCGACGAGCTCAACCTGCGCGACTTCGGCTCCTGGGAGACGCCGGCGGTGGGGGCGTCGGGAGCGGTGTTCGGGCTGTTCGGGGCGTTCCTCGTGCTGCAGCGCCGGCTGGGACGCTCGGCCGCGACGATGTACGCGACCATCGGGATCAACGCGGTCCTCGGCTTCGTCATCCCCGGCATCGCCTGGCAGGCGCACCTCGGCGGGCTGCTCGTCGGGGCGGCGTGTGCGGCCGTCGTGGCGTACACCGGGCGCCGGCCGGAGGGTGCGGCGCCGACGCAGCGCGCGAACTTCGGCGTGCACTGGGTCGGGCTGGGCGCCATCGCGGTGGCGCTCGTCGTGCTCACCGTCCTCAAGTACGCGCTGACGTCGTCCCCGATCTGACCTGTGCACTGCTGCGCTGGGGTGCAGCAGTGCAGCCGGCTGACCCCCGCCCCCCGCCCGCTCCTCGCGCGGCACTGTGCACTGCTGCGCTGCGCCGCAGCAGTGCACACCCTGACCGCGTCGTGACTGTGCCCTGCTGCGCTGGGGTGCAGCAGTGCACAGCGGTGGGGCGGGGCTCGCGTGCTGCGCTGGGGCGCAGCAGTGCACAGGGCCGTCCGCGACGACGTGCGGGGCGCCGACGACCGAGCGGGCCCGCCGATCGGCCGACCGGGGTTCACCGGCCCGGATTACATCGCTGTCATTCATCCACACTGGGGACAACTCCTGTGGATAACTTCCCGTTGTCCACAGCTTGTCCCCAGAAACGGTGCACAGGACACGCAGAACGGCCCCCGACCGGGTGGTCAGGGGCCGTTCTCGCGAACCGGGGACGGGCGGGCGTCAGCGCCAGCGCGTCGTCATGAGGAAGCCGGCCATCATGAAGGCGAAGCCGGCACCGAGGTTCCAGCGCCCGATCTGGGGCAGCGGGTACTCCTTGGTTCCGGAGATGTAGTAGGTCACGACCCAGACGAGACCGATGAGCATCAGCCCGAGCATGACGGGAACGAACCAGCGCGGGTTGGGCTTGGTGGCGTTGGCCTGCGCCGTGCGGGGCGGGGTGTAGGCGGGCTTGGCGCGGCCCTTGGACTCTGGCACGGACTGTCTCCTTGGCATTCGGGGTCGTGGCCTAGCGTAGAGCCTGTTCCAGAGAGAGGTGGTGACCCCGGTGGCTGAGCGCAGAACCTTCCTCACGACGCGACCCACGGCGTGGTCGCTCCTCGTGCCCGTCGTGGCGATCTTCGCGGGCATCCTCTTCGCCACGAGCGGGTCGGTGGCGCAGGGTCGCAGCCTGCGTTCGGACGGGGCCGGCATCCCGGACATCATCCGGCAGCAGACCAAGGACAACACCCGGATGACCGAGGAGCTGCAGACGCTCGAGGCCGAGGTCGAGCAGCTCACCCGCACGAGCACCCCGGGCAACGCGGCGATCGGCGAGCTCAAGCGCAAGGCCGACGCGCTCGCCGTCGCCGCCGGCCGCGCAGCCGTCGAGGGACCCGGCGTCGAGGTCCAGCTCAACGACTCCGACCTCGACGTCGACGCGCTGCCCGCGGGCTTCACCGTCGACGACATCGTCGTGCACCAGCAGGACGTCCAGGCCGTCGTCAACGCGTTCTGGGCCGGGGGCGCCGAGGCGATGATGATCCAGGACCAGCGGATCATCTCGACGAGTGCCGTCCGCTGCGTCGGCAACACCCTCATCCTCCAGGGCCGCGTCTACTCCCCGCCCTACCGCATCCGCGCCATCGGTGACCCCAAGCGCCTGCGCGACATCCTCGACCAGTCGCCCGAGGTCTCGATCTACCGCGAGTACGTCAACGCCGTCGGCCTCGGCTACGACGTGACCTCGTCCGACGCCTACTCCTTCCCGGCCTACGCCGGCTCGATCACCCCCGACTACGCCTCGGTGGAGCAGTGAGCCGGAGCCGCGGCGGCAGGTTGACGGGTGCGGGGGTCGTGGGGGTGCTCGGCGAGGTCCTCGTGACCCTCGGCGGGCTCGTCCTGCTGTTCGTCGTCTGGCAGGTCTGGTGGACCGACGTCGAGTCCGACCGGGCCCACGCCCAGACGGTGTCGACCCTCGAGCGCGAGTTCAGAGAGGCGTCCGGCGACGTCGGCGACGCGGCGGCGGCCGACGCAGAGGTCAAGGTCGGCGGTGATGCCTTCGCCGTCGTGCGGATCCCCCGTTTCGGCTCCGACTACGCCCGCCCGCTCGTCGAGGGCACGTCGGCCAAGGAGCTCGCGCGGGGCCTCGGCCACTACGTCGGGACGGCCGGCCCGGGGGAGGTCGGCAACCTCGCGATCGCGGGGCACCGCACGACCTACGGCAAGCCGCTCGCCGACATCGACCAGCTTCGACAGGGGGACGAGGTCATCGTCGCGACCGCCGGGGGCGAGAGCGTGTATGCCGTGACCAGCCACGAGATCGTGCGCCCCTCGGAGTCCGACGTCATCGCGCCCGTGCCGGGTGACCCCGCTGCCGCGCCGACGAAGGCGGTGCTCACCCTCACGTCGTGCCACCCCAGGTTCAGCGCGAAGCAGCGCTGGATCGTCCACGCCGAGCTCGTCCTCACCCGAACGAGGGACCAGATCGCGCTGTCCGACAACCTCCCCGCGCCGCGGGTGGAGGCGTCCTGATGTATGCCGCCCTGTGGCGCGCGCTGCCCGGTCCCGCCCTGCTCCGTGCGGCGCTGCTCGTGGTCCTGCTCGGTGCCGTCGTCGTGGCCTGCTTCGAATGGCTCTTCCCGCTCGTCGCCTCGTGGCTGCCCTACGACGAGACCACCGTCGGCTCCGACACCGGCGCCGCCCTTCCGGGCCCTTCAGCCCTTCCGGGTCCCGTAGTCCTGCCGGGCCCTTCCGCCCTTCCCTCCCTCCGCCCCCTCGAGGACCTCGCATGAGCGACCCCACCCGCATCCTGGTGATCGACAACTACGACTCGTTCGTCTTCACGATCGTCGGCTACCTCGAGCAGCTCGGCGCCGAGTGCACCGTCGTGCGCAACGACGCGATCGCCCCGGCCGACGGCGCCGACTTCGACGGCGTCCTCGTCTCGCCGGGGCCCGGCACGCCCGAGGAGGCCGGTGTCTCGATGGCGATGATTGAGGCCTGCGGTGAGCGCTCGCAGCCGATGCTCGGCGTCTGCCTCGGCCACCAGGCCCTTGGGGTCGTCGCGGGCGGGGTCGTCGGCCGCGCGCCCGAGCTGCTCCACGGGAAGACCTCGCTCGTGCACCACGAGGGCGCCGGGGTGCTCGCCGGGCTGCCCACGCCGTTCACGGCGACGCGCTACCACTCGCTGACGATCGACCCCCCGACCCTGCCCGACTCGCTCGTCGCCACCGGCCACACCGAGAGCGGCATCATCATGGCGGTCCAGCACCGCGAGCTGCCACTGCACGGCGTGCAGTTCCACCCCGAGTCGGTGCTGACCCAGGGCGGTCACCGCCTCCTCGCCACCTGGCTCGAGGTCTGCGGCGACGCCGACGCCGTCGAACGGTCGGTCGGGCTCAGCCCGCTCGTCCACGACGCCGCGCACGTCGCGGCGCACGTCACCGACTGAGGGCGCGGCGAAGCACCCGGTCGCGGGCCGCCCGGCTCAGGGCTGGCTGGGACTGGGGCTCGGGCTGGGGCTGGGCTCGGTGGGAGTCGGGCTGGGAGTCGGCGTGGGGGTCGGCGACGGGGTGGCGCTCGGCGTGCGTGTCGGCGCTGGCGGAGGTGGCGGTGGAGCCTTCTGGGCGACGGTGATCGTCACCTCGGAGAGGAGGGCGACGACCTCCTTCGCGTCCGGGTCCTGCGCGACGACCGTGCCCTCGGCGGCCCGTGAGGTCTGGCGGTACTCCGTTTTGGGCTTGAGCCCGACCGCGAGCAGTGCCGCCGACGCCTCGTCCTGGGTCTTCCCCGTGAGGAGGGGGACCTCGACCTGGCCGGAGGCAACCGACACGTTGACGACCGACCCGGGGGTGAGGGACTGCCCGGCGGCGGGGGTGCTCTCGACGATGCGGTCCTTGGGCTGCTTGTTGGTGTTGACCTTGACCGTCCGGCCGATGGCGAGCTTGGCCTCGCTGAGCAGATCCGTCGCCTCCTCCACGGTCCGGCCGGCCAGGTTGGGCACGACGACGGCGGCCGGGCCGGTCGAGATGGCGATCCGCACGGTGGTCTCCGAGGCGACGACCCGGGCCCCGGGGTCGGGGTCCTGGGAGATCACCGACCCTTCGAGAACCGTGGCGCTCGCGGCGGCCGTCTCGACGAACTTCAGGCCGGCCCGCCGGAGCTCGGCCACCGCGGTGGCGCGGGGCTTGCCCTCGAGCACGGGCACCGAGACCTTGTTGGCCTCCGCCTGCACCTCGAGGTACTGCTGCACCCCGAGACCGAGCAGCGCGAGAGCCGCGAGGGCGAGCAGTACCATCACGGCCCGGAAGGCGCCGCTGCGGCGGCGACGCGGCGGCGCGTCCCGAACGGCGGGGAAGGTCGACGTCGTCGAACCCGCCGCGGCCACGGGAGGCGAACCGTCCCGGGGACTGGTCTGGGCGGCATACACCTCGGTGGGTTCGGCGGTGCTGATCGCGGGGTGCCCCGCCGTGAGCAGCGCGAGCGAGGCCATCGCCGCGTCGCTGACCGGGCGGCCGAGGCGCGCCGACTGGAGGTCGGCGCGGAACGCCCCGGCGTCCTGGTAGCGCTTCTCGCGGTCCTTGGTCAGTGCGTGGAGGACGACCGCGTCGAGTCCCTCGCTGAGCGAGTCCTCGAGGATCGACGGCGGGGTCGGCTGCTCGCCGACGTGCTGGTAGGCGATCGACACCGGGCTGTCGCCGACGAACGGCGGCCGACCGGTGAGCAGCTCGTAGAGCATGCAGCCGGCGGAGTAGAGGTCGGAGCGGGCGTCGACCGGCTGGCCCTGCGCCTGCTCGGGCGAGAGGTACTGGGCGGTGCCGATGACCGCCTGGGTCTGGGTCATCGTCGCGGCCGCGTCGGCGATGGCGCGGGCGATACCGAAGTCCATGACCTTGATGGACCCGTCGGCGGCGATCATGACGTTGGCCGGCTTGATGTCGCGGTGGACGATCCCCATGCGGTGGCTGTAGGCGAGCGCGTCGAGCACCCCCTCGGTCACCCGGCAGGCCTGGTCGATGGACATCCGGCCCTGCTCGGTGAGGACCTCGCGCAGGGTGCGCCCCTCGACGTGCTCCATGACCATGTAGGGCACCGCGACGCTGGCGCCGCCGGACTGGACGACGTGGTCCTCGCCGGAGTCGTAGACCGCGACGATGGAGGCGTGGTTGAGGCCCGCCGACGACTGGGCCTCGCGACGGAAGCGCTTGATGAAGGAGGGGTCGCGGGCGAGGTCGCTGCGGAGCATCTTGATCGCGACCTTGCGGCCGAGCCGGGTGTCGTGGCCGAGGTGGACCTCGGCCATCCCGCCGCGGCCGATGAGCTCGGCCACCTCGTAGCGCCCCCCGAGGAGCATCGTCTCCCCCCTCATGACGTGCTCACCTCTTCAGCCCTGCCTCGATCATGGCCTTGGCGATGGGCCCGCCGACGGCGCCACCCCCGCGCGCCTCGCTGTCGGCGTCGCCGCCGCTCTCGACGACCACGGCGACGGCGATCTGCGGGTCCTGCGCCGGTGCGAAGCCGGTGAACCACGCGTGCGCCCGCTGCTCCGGGTCGTGCTCGGCGGTGCCGGTCTTGCCCGCGACCCGCACCCCGTCGACCTGCGCCGGCTTGCCGCTGCCGTTCTCGACGACGGCCTCCATCATCTCGGTGAGCTGGGCAGCGACCTCGGGCGTGACCGCCTCGGACAGCTGCTCGGGCTCGGAGCGCTCGATGACGCTGAGGTCGCTGGAGAGGACCGAGCGCACGAGGTGCGGCCTCATGACGATCCCGCGGTTGGCGACGGCGGCGCTGAACATCGCGACCTGCAGGGGCGTGACGCGCACGTCGTACTGGCCGACCGCCGACTGGGCCAGCTGCGGCTCGTTGAGCTCGGCCGGCACGCTGCTCGGCGTGACCCGCATCGGGATCGACAGCTGGTCACCGACGCCGAACTTCGCGGCCTGGTCGCGAAGCGCGTCGGCGCCGAGCTCGAGACCGAGATGGCCGAACGCGCTGTTGCAGGAGATCTCCATCGCGTGCAGGAACGTCGTCTCGTCGTTGTCACCGCAGGCCCGGTTGCCGATGTTGGGCAGGTCGGTCGTCGTCTGCGGCAGGTCGAGCGCGGCCGGCCCGGGCAGCACCGAGTCCGGCGCGAAGCGCCCGCTCGACAGGGCGGCGGCCGCCGTGACGATCTTGAAGGTCGAGCCGGGTGGGTAGAGGTCGCCGCCGATGGCCCGGTTGACGAGGGGTTTGTCGGCCGCGCCGTTGAGGGCCTTGTATGCCGTGTCGACCTTGCCGAGGTCGTGGCCCGACAGTGTGGCCGGGTTGTACGACGGGTTGCTCACCATCGCGAGGATCTCGCCGGTCGACGGGTTGAGCGCGACGGCGGCGCCCTTGCGCCCGTCGAGGGCCTTGATCGCGGCCTGCTGCACGCGGTCGTCGAGGGTGAGCTCGAGGCTGGCGCCGGTCGTCCGACGACCGGTGAAGAAGTCGGAGACGCGGCGGAACGCGAGCTTGTCGCTGCTGCCGGAGAGCAGCCCGTTCTCGGCCTGCTCGAGGCCGCCGCCGCCGCCGTAGAAGGAGTAGTAGCCGGTGACGTGCGCGTAGGCCGCCCCCAGCGGGTAGGTCCGCAGCCACTTGTAGTCGTTGCTGACGGGCACCGACTTCGCGACGGCGGTGTCGCCGACGAGGATCTGGCCGCGCTCCCGGGCGTAGCTGCTGAGCAGGGTGCGCCGGTTGTCCGGGCGCGCGTTGAGGTCCTTGGCGTAGACGAACTGGATCATCGTCGTGGACACGAGGAGCGAGGCGAAGAGGAAGGCGACGACGAAGGAGAGACGGCGGATCGGGCGGTTCATCGGACCTTCACCACCTGGGTCTTTTCGTGGGACACGGGGTGGGGGACCTCGGGGTCGGGGACGGGTCTGCGGGCGTGGTCGCTGATCCGCAGCAGGAGCGCGACGAGCGTCCAGTTCGCGAGCAGCGAGGAGCCGCCCTGCGACAGGAACGGCATCGTCAGGCCGGTGAGCGGGATGACCCGGGTGACGCCGCCGACGACGACGAAGCACTGCAGGGCGACCGAGAACGCCAGGCCCGAGGCGAGCAGCTTGCCGAAGCCGTCGCGGGCGCCGATCGCCGTGCGCAGGCCCCGCTCGACGAGCAGGACGTAGAGCAGGAGCAGCGCGAAGAGCCCGACGAGGCCGATCTCCTCGCCGAAGCTCGGCACGATGAAGTCGCTCTCGGCGAAGTAGGTCAGCTCGGGACGGCCGCGGCCGAGACCGGTGCCGAACATGCCCCCGGACGCCATGCCCATGAGCCCGCGGGCGAGCTGGTCGGAGGTGTCGAGCGCCTCGCGGCTGAACGTGTCGAGCCACAGCAGGACGCGTCTCTGGACGTGGCTGAAGATCATGTTGGCGATCCACGCGCCGACGCCGAAGAGGAGCAGGCCGATGGCCACCCACGACGTCCGCTCGGTCGCGACGTAGAGCATCGCGACGAACAGGCCGAAGAAGAGCAGCGACGAGCCGAGGTCCTTCTCGAGCACGAGGACGCCGACCGACAGCATCCACGCGACGAGGATCGGGCCGAGATCGCGCGCCCGCGGCAGGGTGAAGCCGAGGATGCGGCGGCCGGCGACGGAGAGCGCGTCACGGGTCTGGACGAGGTAGCCGGCGAAGAACACCGCGAGGACGATCTTGGCGACCTCGCCCGGCTGGAACGAGAACGGACCGATCGCGATCCAGATGCGGGAGCCGTAGTTCTCCCGGCCGAGGCCGGGCACGAGGGGCAGCAGCAGCAGCCCGAAGCCCAGGGCCCCGGCGAGGTAGGTGTAGCGGCGCAGGATCCGGTGGTCGCGCAGGATGATGAGCGCCGCGATGGCGAGCCCGGCCGCGATCGCGCTCCACATGAGCTGGCGCAGCGCCATCCCCTCGGCGAGGTCGCGCCCGTTGGCGAGGTCGAGCCGGTTGATCATGACGAGCCCGAGCCCGTTGAGCAGGGTCGCGATCGGGAGGATGAGCGGGTCGGCGTACGGCGCCCGCCAGCGCATGACGAGGTGGAACGTCACCGTGATGACGAGGAAGCCGGTGCCCACGGCGATGAGGCTCGGCGGGATCGTCCCCTCGACCGCCAGGCCCACGTTGGCGTAGGCGAGCGCGACGATGCCGACCGCGAAGACGAGGAGCGCGAGCTCGACGTTGCGGCCCTTGCGGGCGGGGATGGCGGAGACGGTGGTCATGGTGCAGCCGTGGCGCTCGGGGTCGGCGCGACCGTGAGCGTGCCGGTCGGGGTCGGGGCCGGGCTCGAGACACTGGTGGTCGGCGTCGGCGTCGGCGTCGGGGTGGGCGAGGGCGTGGTCCAGGTCGTCGGGACGGTCGCGCAGTCGCGGGACTGCGACTTGGCGTAGCGGCACGCCTGCGCCTGCACCTCCAGGTTGCGCACGAGAGCGGCCGCATCGGAGCGTGTGCCCATCGAGATGCCGCGGCCGAGCTGCCCGCGGTAGAAGTCGGGCAGGTCGTCGACGTCGATGCCGCTCGTGGTCTCGGCGCGGGAGAGGTCGATCGGCCCGAAGGACTGGTCGACACCCTTGAAGACCGCGACCCGGCCGTCGTTGACGCCGACGTAGACCTGGGACTGCGTCCAGGCGTATGCCGCATAGCCGCCGGCCACGAGGACCACGGCGGCGAGGAGGGACGCGCCGAGCGCGCGCAGCGCGGTCGTGCGGCGGCTGCGCGGGCCCTCCTCGGCGAGCTGGAGGTCGCCGGGGTCGGTCGCGCCCGTCGCCTCCTGCGAGAGGGCGGCGGCCTTCGCGGCAGGGGTCACGGGGATCGGTCGGGTCCGTGGACGGTTGGCCGCGGCGGCCCCGACGACCTGGGGGGAGTCGCTGGGAACCGGGCCCTTGGTGAGGTCGACGACGTCGCCGACGACGACGGTGACGTTGTCGGGGGCGCCCGCCCGCAGGGCGAGCTGGACGAGCCGCTCGGCGCAGACGTCGGGCTTGCGCTCCGTCGTGAGGATCTCGTCGATGGTGTCGCGGGCGACGTAGTCGGACAGGCCGTCGGAGCAGATGAGGTAGCGGTCGCCGACGACAGCCTTGCGCACGACGACGTCCGGCTCCTCGTCCTCCGCGCCGGTGAGGACGCGGGTGACGAGCGAGCGCTGCGGGTGGGTGCTCGCCTCGTCGGGGGTGAGCCGGCCCTCGTCGACGAGGGACTGCACGAAGCTGTGGTCCTTGGTGATCTGGGCGACCTGCCCGTCGCGCACGAGGAAGGCCCTCGAGTCGCCGATGTGGGCGAGGACGAGCTTGTCGCGGGCGCGCAGGATGGCGATGAGGGTCGTGCCCATGCCCTCGAGGTCGGGGTCCTCCTGCACCATCCGGCCGAGCTCCGCGTTGGCCTCGGCGATCCGCCGGAGCAGGGCCCGGGTCGCATCGGCACCGGAGAACGACTCGCCGTCGAGGCCGACGAGCGCGCCCATGATCGTCGACGACGCGACGTCGCCGCCGGCGTGGCCACCCATGCCGTCGGCCATCGCGAGGAGGTGCGGGCCGGCATACCCGCTGTCCTCGTTGTTCGTCCGCACCATCCCGACGTCGGAGCGGGCGGCGAAGTGGAAGGCGATCGCCACCCGCTACCTCCGCAGCTCGACGACGGTCGTGCCGAAGCGGATCTCGGTGCCGGCCGTGACCGGGGTGGGGGTGCTGAGGCGCATCGGGCCGATGAAGGTGCCGTTGGTGGAGCCGAGGTCCTCGACGACCCAGCCCTCCGGTCCCTTGTAGATGCGAGCGTGCCGGCCGGACGCGAAGTCGTCGTCGAGCACGAGGGCCGACTCGGGGCTGCGCCCGATGAGGATGCCCGCCTCGCGCAGCGGCAGGCTCGTCCCGGCGAGTGGTCCGCTCGTGACACGCAGGTGGCTGGGGTCGCGGTCGGGCGAGCGGGTCGTGAACCGGCGGGCGGCGGGGCGGGGCACCGGGCGCTGCTCGGCGGGGACCGCGGCCGGGTTGGAGCCACGCGCGGCAGGGCGCGGGGTCGCGGCCCGCGGCGGCGCCGGCCGGCGAGGCGTCACCTGCGTGCCGTAGAGGTCACCGCGGAGCACGCCGACGACGGCGATGACGAACGCCCAGAGGGCCACGAGGAGGCCCAGGCGCATGATGGTGATGGTGATCTCGGTCATGGGTGCGTCCCGCTCACTTACGGCCGGCGCGGTAGGTCACCGAGGTGCGGCCCACCGTGACCCGGTCACCGCTCGCGAGGTGCTCGCTGGTGATCCGCTCGCCGTTGACGAAGGTGCCGTTGGTGGAGCCGAGGTCGCGGATGGTCGCGACCGTGTGGGGGCCGTCCTGGGTCACCCGGATCTCGCTGTGCCGGCGTGAGATCCCGGGGTCGTCGAGGATGATGTCGGCGCTGTCGTCGCGGCCGAGGACGGTGATCGCCCCCATGAGCGGGTAGCGCTCGCCGTCGACGTCGAGCCACGGCCGGTCGGCCGGGTTGGTGCGCCGCTTCACCGCCGGGGGCTTCGCCGGACGGTATGCCGCGGTCTCGCCGAGCTCGTCCTCGTCCACCTCGCGCTCGGCCGGCCGCGCCCGCACCCGCTCCGGGACGGCGGGTGCGGGGGTCGGCACCGGGGCGACGGGTGCGGGGGCAGCGGCGGGCGAGTCACCGGCATACGCGTCGGGACGGGAGGACCGGCGCACGGGCTGGTGCTGGCCGGTCGTCCCGGTCGCGCGGGGGCGCTTCGCGGTGCTGGGGCGGATCCGGAAGACGCCGGTCTCGAGCTCGTCGTCCTCGTCGAAGAGGATGTCGATCGGGCCGCCCGGCTGGTAGTGCTGGCTGTCGGCGTGCTCCTCGGCGGCGGCGATGAGCTCGTTCTCCAGCTCGGCCCCGTGGTCGGTGAGGCGCTCGTAGTCGGTCTCGCTCAGCTCGATCGTGAAGACGTTGGGGACGAGGCTGCGCCCCTTGCCGGCGGTCGCGGCGCGGTCGTCCATGGCGCGTCGGATCGCGCTCGCGATCTCGACGGGCTGCACCTCGGAGCGGAACGCCTTGGCGAAGACGCCGTTGACGGCGCGCTCGAGCTTGCCCTCCATGCGGTCGAACAGGCCCATGGCTCGCCTCCTTCGCTCGTCGGTCCTCGGGTCGGTCGCTCCGGCCGATGCTATCTGCCGGGGCTGTGGGGACTCGTGAGGCGAGCGCGAGTCGAGTGGTCACGACACCCCGTATGCCGTGTGCGCATCCGGGGTGTCGTGACCACTCGACGGGTCCTGCAGGGGCGGAGGTGGGGCGGGCATGAGTCGACCGCCGCACCGGAGGGGATGCGGCGGCCGGGTTCAGGGGGTCAGCGAAGGATGCTGTCGTTGCCGACGATCCTGCTCCACCAGCGGCCGAGGCCGAGCTTGTCACCGGAGAACGTGTAGGCGAGGACGATGAGCGCCAGCGCCTCGATCCAGTGGCTGTCGAAGATCGGGTTGGTGAAGCCCTCGCCGTCGCGGCCGATGGGGAACTCCGCGAAGTACATGAGGGCCATGAGCAGGGTGCCACCCCACGCGGCGATCTTCATGCCCGCTCCTGCGAGGAACGCGACGCCGATGCCGAGCAGGCCGAACATGAACAGCCAGTCCCAGACACCGCCGGCGAAGTTGGCGAAGAAGTCACCGAAGGGACCTTCCACGACCGCCGGGTTCTTCGTGAGGAAGCCCGTGGTCGGGGACCCGCCGTCGATCCAGGCGTTCTCGGCCGGCGTGCCGTAGCCGAGGCCGAAGAGCTTGTCGAGGAAGGGCCACAGGAAGGTGAAGCCGAGCACGTAGCGCAGTGCGACGAGCGCCCAGCGGGCGACCGGGTTGCGGACCACGTCCTCCATGTGGGTGATGCCGTCAGGCGTGTCGGTGCGTGTCTCCATGCCCCGGACCGCCTCGCTGTGCTTGGTGGTTGCCATGATGTCTACCTCCAATTGGTAGGTGGTCGGGGGGACGTTCCCTCCGGTACCTACGACGTTAGGAGCACTGCGAGAGACGCGGATGGGACCTATGTCCTGACTTGCGGGGGCACGTCAGTGACCTGCGTCACCGCCCGTGCGGCTCGTCAGGCCACGCGCGAGCCGAGACGCTCGCTGGCGCTGCGGCCGCGGCGCTCGACGGGGACTGTGCCGACGACTCCGCCGAGGCCGATCCCCTCGGCGCCGCCGTAGATCGTCTCCACCCCGCCCGCGCGGACGGCATACGTCTCGTGCCAGATGCCGACGGCCCCGGGACCCTTCCGAACCGCCTGGTTGAAGGCCCGCCAGGCCGGGAGGTGGGCGTGGTCGGTCGCGCTCGCGTAGGCGTAGAGCTGCTCGGTCGAGCGCCACCACTGCACGACGAGCGGCCCTCTGGCGCCGAGGTACTGGCGTGCCCCGAGGAAGCCGAGGTCCTCGGCCTCGCCCCGGGCGGCGGCGACCTTGTTGCGCTCCAGCTCGGCGAGCATCTTCGGCATCGCGGTGAAGACGGGCATCCAGAGGTCCGGGCGGTGCGGCTTGCGGAAGGTCATGCCGATGTGGAAGACGACGAGGTCGCCGTCGAAGGTGTGTGTCGTGCGGGTGTACGGCGCGGACATGGTCGCTCCTTTGGGATAGTGGAACTATCTGATCCTGCTCATTTTGGGGAGCGTTACTATCCAATGTCAAGGGGTTCCCGTGTCGAACCGAAACGTGGAGGTGTGCCGTGCGGCTGGCCGAGCTGTCCGACGCCACCGGTGTCGCCGTCGCGACGCTGAAGTACTACCAGCGCGAGGGCCTGCTGCACCCCGGCCGGGCGCTGTCCCGGACGCAGGCGGACTACGACGCGACGCACGTCGAGCGGGTGCGCCTCGTGCGGGCGCTCACCGAGGTCGGGGGGATGTCCCTCGCGCGCGTCAAGCGGGTGGTCGACGTCCTCGCCTCTCCGGGTGAGGACCGACTGCACGTGCTCGAGGCGGCCCAGCGGACCCTCGCCGGGGACGGGACCGGCGTCCCTGCGTGCGACGACGACGTCGTCGTGCCGCGGGGCCGGGTCCACGAGTGGATGGACCGCCGCGGGTGGGAGGTCGACCCCGCGGACCCGTTCATCGAGGACCTCGAGCGCGCCTGGGCCGCCTGCGACTCCGTCGGCATCGGGCTCGACGAGGAGCGGATGGACCGCTACGCCGACCACATGGAGGGGGTGGCCGACGTCGACGTGCGGTCGGTGCCCAGCGAGGCGGAGGCCGCCGTGCGGCACGTCGTCCTCGGCACCGTCCTCGTCGACCCCGTCCTCGTGGCCCTGCGCCGGCTCGCGCAGCAGCACGTCTCCCGCACGATCGAGCGCACCCGCCCCTGACCCGTCCCCGCGCCCGGAGCCTGACCCCCGACTCATTGCGCACACCGCCCAGCCCAGCCCGGCGGCGGGGGCCCCAGATCTGTTCCTGTTGCGCAATAAGTCGGGGGAGGGTGAGCTTTTCGCCCGGTCCGCCAGGCGCCCAACCTCCCACCTGGTAGGGCGCACCGGCCAGGCCCGACTTATTGCGCACACCGCCCAGCCCAGCCCGGCGGCGGGGGACCCAGATCTGTTCCTGTGGGGCAATCAGTCGGGGGTGGGGAACTGGTCACTCGTTGTCGCCGCCGGTCTCCGCGACCCGGGTCGCGTTCGGTCCACCCTCGGACGTCCCGGTCTCGCCCGCGTCGGACCAGACCCAGTCCCGTACCTCCGGGATGTCCTCACCGTGGGTGACGGCATACGCCCGCGCCTCGAATCGCTTGTCCTGCATGCGTTGCCGCAGCCCCGCCGCGCGTGACCCCAGGCTCGGCACGCGGTCGATGACGTCGATGACGAGGTGGTAGCGGTCGAGGTCGTTGAGCATCACCATGTCGAAGGGGGTCGTGGTCGTCCCCTCCTCCTTGTAGCCGCGCACGTGCAGGTTGTCGTGCCCGGTGCGGCGGTAGGTCAGGCGGTGGATGAGCCAGGGATAGCCGTGGTACGCGAAGATCACCGGCTTGTCCGGCGTGAAGATCCCGTCGAAGTCGCGGTTGCTCAGCCCGTGCGGGTGCTCGACCTCGTCCTGCAGGCGCATGAGGTCGACGACGTTGACGACACGCACGCGCAGTTCGGGAAGGTTCTCCTTCAACAGGTGCACGGCGGCCATGACCTCGACCGTCGGGACGTCGCCGGCGCAGGCGAGGACGACGTCGCACTCCGCCGACGCGCCCTCGGTGCCGGCCCACTCCCAGATGCCGAGGCCGCGCGTGCAGTGCAGGATCGCCTCGTCCATCGGGAGCCAGGTCGGCCCGGGCTGCTTGCCGGCGACGACGACGTTGACGTACTGGTCGGTGCGCAGCAGGTGGTCCCACGTCGACAGCAGGGTGTTGGCGTCCGGCGGCAGGTACACCCGGATGATGTCGGCCTTCTTGTTGACGACGTGGTCGATGAAGCCCGGGTCCTGGTGGCTGAAGCCGTTGTGGTCCTGGCGCCACACGTGCGAGCTGAGGAGGTAGTTGAGCGAGGCGATCGGGCTGCGCCACTGGATGTCGTTGGTGACCTTGAGCCACTTGGCGTGCTGGTTGAACATCGAGTCGACGAGGTGGATGAACGCCTCGTAGCTGCTCATCATCCCGTGCCGCCCGGTGAGGAGGTAGCCCTCGAGCCAGCCCTGGCACTGGTGCTCGCTGAGCATCTCGAGGACCTTGCCCACCCGGGCCATCGGCTCGCCCTCGTCCAACGGCTCGTATGCCGCGTTCCACTGCTTCGGGGTGACGTCGAAGACCCCGCCCAGCCGGTTCGACGCGGTCTCGTCGGGCCCGAAGATGCGGAAGTTGTGGGGGTTGGCGCGCATCACCTCGGCGAGCCAGTTGCCGAGGACGCGGGTGGCCTCGGCGGTGGCGCCGCCGGGCACGTCGACCGGCACGGCGAAGTCGCGGAAGTCGGGCAGCCGGAGCGGACGCTTGAGGAGCCCGCCGTTGGCGTGCGGGTTCGCGCCCATCCGGAGCTGGCCCTCGGGCGCCAGCGACGCGATGTCCTCGTCGAGCCGCCCGGCGTCGTCGAAGAGCTCGTGCGCGGCATACGACTGGAGCCAGTCCTCGAGGTTCTGGAGGTGCTCGTCGGTGTCGCGGGCGCTCGCGAGCGGCACCTGGTGGCTGCGCCAGTGCCCCTCGGTGACCTTGCCGTCGATGGTCTTGGGGCCGGTCCAGCCCTTGGGGTGCTCGAAGACGATCATCGGCCAGCGGGGCCGCTCCACCTCGTCGGCGCCGACCTTCGCCGCGTCGGCCTTGATCGCGGCGATGTGGTCCATGACCTCGTCGAGCAGCTCGGCGAAGCGGCGGTGGTAGGCCTCGGGTGCCTCGTCGTCGAACCCGGCCTTGAAGAAGTACGGCGTGTGGCCGTAGCCGACCATGAGCGACTCGAGCTCGTCGTGGCTGATCCGGGCGAGGACGGTCGGGTTGGCGATCTTGTAGCCGTTGAGGTGCAGGACCGGCAGGACGACGCCGTCGGTGGCGGGGTTGGCGAACTTGTTGGCGTGCCAGCTCGTCGCGAGCGGGCCGGTCTCGGCCTCGCCGTCGCCGACGACGGCGAAGACGAGGAGGTCCGGGTTGTCGAGCGCCGCGCCGTACGCGTGCGAGAGGGCGTAGCCGAGCTCGCCGCCCTCGTGGATGGAGCCGGGGGTTTCCGGGGCGACGTGCGAGGGGATGCCGCCGGGGAAGCTGAACTGCCTGAACAAGCGCTTGATGCCGGGCTCGTCCGGCGTGATGTCGTGGTACGTCTCGCTGTACGTGCCCTCGAGGTAGGTGTTGGCCACGAGCCCCGGGCCGCCGTGGCCGGGTCCGGTGATGTAGATCGTCGGCTGCTTGCGCTCGTCGATGACCCGGTTGAGGTGGGCGTAGAGGAAGTTGAGCCCCGGGGTCGTCCCCCAGTGGCCGAGCAGGCGCGGCTTGACGTGGTCCCGGTGCAGCGGCTCGCGCAGCAGCGGGTTGTCGAGCAGGTAGATCTGGCCCACGGAGAGGTAGTTGGCCGCCCGCCACCAGCGGTGGATGCGGTCGACGGTGGCGGCGTCGAGCTGGCCGGCGCCGCTGTCCCTCCGCGCCTGCCAGAGGGGGGTGGGGTCGGGCCTGGAGCTCATCCTGCGGGTCCTCTCGTGGGGCGGACACACCTGCCGTGCCCACGATAGTGACGAGCGCTCCGTCGCGGTGTGGCTTCGCCGCGGTCGGGTGGCTGAGAGAGTTGGGCCATGAGGTCCTGGTGCGCGGTCTACGTCGATGTCGGCTACCTCCTCGCGTCGGCCGCGACCAGGGTCACCGGATCCTCGCTGCGCAGCAGCGTCGAGGTCGACTACCCGGGGCTCATCGCCGCGCTCGTGCAACAGGTCGAGGCCGACTCGGGGCTGCCCGTGCTGCGCGTCAACTGGTACGACTCGGGCGCCCGGCCCGGGGGCCAGCCCGACCACCACCAGGACCAGATCGGACTCCTGCCGCAGGTCAAGCTCCGTCTCGGGCGGTTGTCGTATGCCGGCGAGCAGAAGGGCGTCGACGTGCGCCTCGGTCTCGACCTCGCCCTCCAGGGCCGGTCGCGCGTCGCCGACGTCGTCTACCTCGTCTCCGGGGACGACGACCTCACCGAGGCGGTCGAGGAGGCGCAGGGCGCCGGCGTCCAGGTGAAGCTGCTCTCCGTCCCCGGGGTCAACGGCCTCTCCCACGCCGTGTCCAAGCACCTGCGCCGCGCGGCCGACAGCGAGCTGCTCGTCGACACCGAGACGATCGACACGTGCGTGCGCTCCCGGGCCCTGCCGCCCGGGCTGGTGCCGACGACGGGCGACGGCGAGGAGGCCGTCCAGGCGCCGGAGGTCGCACCGGAGCCCTCGAGCGAGGCCGACCTCGACCTCGACCTCGACGTCGAGCTCGACCCCGACCTCGACGAGCCGGTGCCCGATTCCATTGAGCCAGAACCGGTTCCGGTGGCAGGCACGAGTGAGGCGGCCGACGAGACCGTCCCGGAGAGCGAGCCGTCCGGCACGCCCGTGCTGTCGCCGTCCCCCTCCATCTTCGGGCAGCGGCGGGCCACCGAGCTCGTGCTGCCGCCGCCGCCGGGTTGGTCGGCGAGCGCCGGCGGCGAGGTCGGCGTGGCGCTCTTCGACGCGGTCGCGTATGCCGTCGTGTCGTCGTGGTGCCGCACCGCGACGCCCGCGTCGCTCGCCGACCTGCGCGGCTCGCGTCCGGCCATCCCCGGCGAGCTCGACCGCGCCCTGCTGCTCGACCTGGCGAGCCGGTCGGGCGGCGACGACATCGACGACGCCGGCCGGCACCAGGTGAGGGAGCGCTTCTGGCACCACGTCGGGCGGATCCGCCTGTCGTGAAGGTCAACGTCCTCGCGGCCGGGTCGCGTGGCGACGTGCAGCCGATGGTCGCGCTCGGTGTCGGGCTCGCCCGCGCCGGGCACGCGGTGACGATCTGTGCCGGCGACGACTTCGAGGACCTGGTGACCCGTCACGGGCTGGGCTTCGTCCCGGCCGGGCTGCGGATCGAGGAGCTCATCGGCTCCGAGCTCGGCGTCGCGTGGCTGGGGCACTCGAGCAGCAACCCGTTCCTCGAGCTTCGTGCGCTCAAGCGCTTCGTGCGCCTCAGCGTCGAAGAGTATGCCGGCGCCTTCCTCCCGCTCGCGGGCTCGGCGGACCTCTGGCTCAGCGGGCTGCTCACGCTCCACGCCGCGGACGCCCTCGCCTCGGTCGGCGGTGGGCGCCACGTCGTGGCCGAGTTCGCCCCGATGCGGCCGACCCGCCTCGGGGCGTCGGGACTGCAGCCGGTGCTGCCCGGGCGGTCCTCGTGGCTCAACCACGTCGCCGGACGGTCGCTGCTCGAGGTCGTGGGGTCGGTGTTCTCCCCGCCGGGTGACGAGGTGCGGGCCGAGCTGGGGCTGGCGCCGACCGGCCGCCGCGGCGTCCTCGACGCGATCCGGCGGACGCCGGGGCTGCTTGCCGCGTCGCCGCTCGTCGTCCCTCCGGCGCCCGACTGGCGCGACAACCCCGAGGTGACCGGCTACTGGTTCCTTGACGACGAGGTGACGGCGGTCGCGGACCCCGAGCTGACGGCATACGTCGAAGGGGGTTCGCGTCCCGCGTACGTCGGGTTCGGGTCGATGTCGACGCGCGACGCCGACCGGATGAGCCGGCTGGTCGCGGACGCCGCCCGGGCCGCCCGGGTCCGGGTCGTGCTCCACCGCGGGTCGGCGGGGCTGGGGTCGCTCGACGACGAGTGGGTGCGCGACGTCGGGGACGTGCCGCACGGGTGGCTGCTCCCGCGGATGGCGGGCGTCGTCCACCACGGCGGGGCGGGCACGACCGGTGCGGCGCTGCGGGCGGGGGTGCCGCAGGCGGTCGTGGCGCACATCGGTGACCAGCCGTACTGGGGGCGACGGGTGTGGGAGATCGGGGTGGCGGCCCGGCCGATCCGTCGGCACGAGCTGACGCCCGGGTGGCTGACGGAGGTGCTGCGCGGGTTCGCGCGGGGTGAGTGCGCGGCGCGTGCGGCGGCGGTCGGTGTGCAGGTGCGGGGCGAGGACGGTGTCGGGCGGGCGGTGTCCCTCCTCACGGCGGAGGTTCGGTAGTCCGCCCCGTGGGGGGCCGCGGTTTGGAGGCGGGTGGGTGCGTGCGGCACACTGGTCCAGTTCCCAGCGCAAGTGGCGGAACGGCAGACGCGCTGCGTTCAGGTCGCAGTGTCCGAAAGGGCGTGGGGGTTCAAATCCCCCCTTGCGCACATTGGGTGGTTCAGGTAACTCTGATCCATCAGTTCAGGTAATTCCGCAGGTCTCTGACCTGCGGAATTACCTGCATCTGGGCCCTCTCTCTTGGTGGTTCGGGCGAAACGGAGGATCGAGTGTTGTTACGTCTCAAATCTCTGCTGAGCCCGTCCGGCCGTCCAGCGCCGGACCTGTCGGTCCTCCCGTGCACGCTGGGCATGTGACCTTGATGCCACTGAATCCTGAACTGGAGCGAGCGCGTCATGACGCGCTTGTTGCCCTGGGCGGCCGGGTGCGCGAACTCCGGCTGGCGAAGTCCATGACGCAGCAGCAGTTGGCCGATGCCACAGGGATGCACCGCGTCAGCATCAACAAGATGGAACACGGCCAGTTGGACGTGGGAGTGAGCAACGTGACGGCGCTCGCGTCGGCCCTCGGGGTAGACGCCAACGAGTTGTTCTCGAAAGGCCCAACGTCAGCCTGAACTAGGTGGGGGGACTGACGGCCGAGCGGTGGCGCCTGAACGTGCGCAGGTGGTGTATTTCGATGCCCGCGAACGAAGAGGTGGATGCTATGGGGTGGGCGTCCGTCCTCACGGGCCATTGAGGCCTTACCCCTCTGTCACGCCGAGCGCCGAGTAGCGGTCGACCGGGATCAGACCGAGCCGTTGGTGCCCACGGCTCGGTCCGATCACGCTTCAGCGCTGACCGCTGCGGAGGGCGTGGACGAGGCGGGCTGCGAGGTCGCGGGCAACCTCATGCAGGTGAGGCGCGAGTGATGTGCTGGCGATCTGGTCGGCGGGCTCGGCCCGCAGGACCGCGTCCCGTCCGAAGCCCATGAGTCCGGACGTCCGGGTGCCTACCCCATGCGGATCGCCCTCGGCTACCGAATCGGCCGGGTCGATGGCTGCCGCCACCGCGATGTTCGCGGATCCAGGTAGGTACGGGGTGAGGTGCCGCAGAAGGACGGTCAACCGCTGTACGAGGTCCGTTTCGTTGATGAGCGATCCGAGCATGTCGCGCGGGAGCGCTTGGAAGGCGCTAAGGGCTCCATCACGTCGGATGTAGACACCGGCGAAGGGATCAGTCGTGACGTCGTTCCAGCCGCTGCGGTGATTTGGATCGTTGCGAACAGCCCAGGCATTCTCAGTGTCGGCGTTGATGTCGAGTGCGTCGCCATGTCCGAAGAAGCCCTGCTGTCGGGCGTCGGTGGCTAGGCGGGTGGCCAGGTCGCTCAGCGCTGCAACCGGCCGAAGGGTGGTCTGCTCGATC
This sequence comes from Knoellia aerolata DSM 18566, assembly GCF_000768695.1. Taxonomy (GTDB): domain Bacteria; phylum Actinomycetota; class Actinomycetes; order Actinomycetales; family Dermatophilaceae; genus Knoellia; species Knoellia aerolata. The sequence continues at coordinate 25,342 of NZ_AVPL01000014.1, read as the reverse complement.
GGCAACACGTGAACTTCCAAGACAGCGATGCTGTCTCGGACTTGCGGCAACGACGGTCGCGCACGACGCCACGGCACCTGCACGGGGCCTGACAGAGGGTGCTGAGCAAACGGCGGCGTCGGTGGCCTATGTCCTTGGAGTGCCTTGGTGACCGCGACGCCGAGTTCCGCGTTGTCTGTGAACTCAGTCCAGAATCGACCCTCCTGATAGTTCCCGACTCGTGCAAGGAACGCCTCCTGCTGCGCGTCGGGAGTGGCGTCTCGCTTCCGGAACACATAGATGGGCAGGCCGCGCCCGGTGGCGGTGTTGAACTCCTCCTCTGTCGCGGAAAGCCCAGAGTCACCCATCTCGCCGCCATAGGTGGGACCGAGGAGCAGTAGGTACACGTCGGCCTCTTGGACGCCACCCAAGCAGGCTCCCCGACTCGTGAGGTCTTGTGCTCCGAAGTCCTCGAAGCGCAGGGGCTGGTGCCCGAGTGCGCGGATCAAGTCAGGCAGGTAGTCGCGCTCGTCTTCGAGCCCACGCCGGACCGATGAGATGAACACCTTCATGAGGACCCCTATCCACAGAGCAGGGTGATCGCACCCTGCCGCTTCCACTCGGACATGTTTCGAGGTAGAGCGTCCTCGGCCATCCTGGTGAGGTCGTCTCCGTCGATGCGCCACAGGCAACGACACTGTTCGCACAGGATGTCTCCGGACCCGTCCTTGGGAACGCCCCCGTGGTTGTCGTGGTCGCAACGCAGAAAGTCGGGGACACCTCGGCGGACCGGGATGCACATCATGAGCGCATAGCCGCACCGGCGGCACTCCAGGCGGCATTTCACTGCCTGCGGATTCCTACTCATTCCAACTCCCGTTGATCGGAGCACCCGACGGCCACGCGAGCGCACTGGCCCTCTAGAACGTACGTCGTAGCACCGACAGTCAGGGATGCCTAGCCAGGGTGCTGAGGGTGTCAACGGGCGCCCGGCGCCGTGTGACGCAGGGCCATCCGGCTTTTGGCTTGATGCCCATTTCGCTGGGAGAAGAATGCGGTGCCCCGTCGTGCGGCTCTGAGAGTGGTCGGGATTCCGACCGCCTGCTTTACTCCGGAGCCCTCGGCAGTGTGAGGTAACTTGCGGCCATTGGCCGCTGCTTTCCTACGACTCGGCGCCTCCTGTGTCCAATTTCACGGCGGCTTGTCGCTCTTTCTGGTTCACTTCCGCGGGTAAGTGACGTCTGCCGAGGTCACAGGGGGTTGCGCGAAGCATGGGCGTGTTTAAGGAGGCAGTTCGGCGTCTGCTCGGCCACTCTGAGACCGCGAAGGGTCCCGCCGGACGAAGTGCATCGCCGTTTCAGTCGCCCGCGGCTGCTGCACTGTCCTCATGGCCACGGACCGGCTACGCCGTGATTGACGTTGAGACCACGGGGCTGTCGCCGCGAAGTGATCGCGTCATCGAGGTCGGCGTCGTCTTGCTCGACCGCCACGGAAAGTTCGAACACGAGTGGGTCAGCCGTCTCAATCCGCAACGACCTGTTGGGGCGACGCACATCCACGGGATCACGGACGCCGACGTGGCGCAGGCGCCTGTCTTCGAGGCGGTCGTTCCCCACCTCGCAGGACTCCTCCATGGGCGCGCCTTGGTAGCCCACAACGCGCGCTTCGACTCATCCTTCATGAAGTTCGAGTTCGGCCGCGCGAACTGGTCATGGCCCAGCGTGCCGATGCTGTGCACTCTTGATGCCTCTTGGCACTACCTGCCTCACCTGGACCGTCGTCGTCTCAGTGACTGCTGCTGGGCAGCCGGACTTAAGGTGGACGGGGGCCACTCGGCACTCGTTGACGCACGGGCTACTGCCAATCTCTTGGCCCACTACCTACACCCCGGCGTGCCGCCGACCGCGCTCCAAGAGCACCGCGCGGTCGTCGGACAAGCCACCCGCGTGCTCTGGCCGACGGGCGCGGGAATGGGTCGGATTGCAGACCCCAGCGCTCCTGCCAAGTTGATGCCCCGAACTATCCCGCGCTACATGTATCCACAGGCGAGGCGACGGTGTCAGTGTCCGCCCCTACCGTGTCGACGCACATCGAGGCCGGGTCGACCGAGCGGGGCCTCTCATCAAAGGAGGTGGGACATGCGCGACATGATCTGGCTGGTTCGCGAGGGGCAAGCGCTGGTGGGTGCCTTCGCGATGAGGACGGACGCCGAGCGCCGGGCAGCCGAGGCTCGGGCCGAGCAAGGGCGTGACGGCGAACCGGAGGGCTGGGCCGTTCGGGTCGAGCCGTGGACTATCACGCCACCGAGCGGACTGCCTCCGTTCGAGGAGGCGGGGAGGCAGCACGAGGCGATCCTCGAACAGATGGACCGCGAGTGGGGTCTGCTGGAGATCGCGCCGATGGGGACCGCTCATTTCTTCCACCTGGACACCTACCTGCTCGTTCCGTATCGGAACAGGCTGGTCGTCCCGGCCTTCCAGTTCGACCAGTGGCGGCAGTTGTGGCCAGGCTTCCGGGACGTCCTCAAGGTCTTCCGGGACTCTGGATGGGACGAGTTCTCGATCACGGCGTGGTTCGTCAGCCACCAAGGCTCAGCCGACGGTGACGTTCCGGCCCTCCTCATCCGTGACGAGCCCGAGCGGGTGCTCGACGCGGCCCGCATCAGCGCGGCCGACCGATAGACGAACACACGGCAGAGACGGAGTGTGACCCCAGCGGCAGCCGAGGTGACCAGTTAGGTTGCCCGGTGATCATCGAAGAACTCGACTGGCGGATTCCCCCTGAAGACCTTTGGCCCCACGACCTCGTTGTCCGGTACGTCCACGGTGACCCCGACGAAACCTGCGACGTCGCGTGCCGACAGTGCAGCGGAGACCCGGAGACCCTTGGACCGTTGCCCTCTTGGACACCCTTGAGAATCGTGCCGTGGTCCGTGGCGAACGCGTCGAAAACTACGAGTTCGCGTCGTTGGAGGGCATCGTCGCTGCGGCGGCTAAGCACCTTGAGGCACTCAGCGCAGACTTCCCGCGCTTCGACCCCGAGCACGTCCGTGCCAGCGGATTAGTGGCGGTGCAAGCCAACAACGCACTTCCTGGCCTTGAAGCCCTCGTTGAGGGGCGAACCGACTGCAGCGCAGCCGGAGTGAACCTGGAAGGCGGAGATCCCGTTCCGGGTCCGTAGTCCAAGGACCGACAGTGCCGCCGCAAGTACGGCGGCGGGGTCAGGCGCAGCAGGAGGTGGGCATGTCGCCCCGGAACAGCCCAGCGGCCAATCGCAGGCTCTCAGACGTGGTCAGGTAGGGAGCCCACGTGTCAGCGAGGTCATCGACCGTCATTCCGGACTTGATGGCGTAGGTCGCGGCCAGCATGATCTCGCCTGCCCCGTCCGCCACTGCGTGGACCCCCAGGACCCTGCCGGTTAAGGCATCGGCGATGACCTTGATCGCCCCTCGGGTGTCGCGGTTGACCAGCGCACGGGGCACGTCTTCTAGGGACAGGGTGCGGCAGGCGCACGAGTAGCCCTGCTCGATGGCTTGGTGTTCGGTCAGCCCGGCTGAGGCGAGTTGGGGCCGGGTGAACGTCACGGCAGGCATGCCGGTGTAGTCCACCGAGCCCTGCGCGCCGTCGGGGGTCTCGTCGAGCGCGTTACTGGCGGCGACCCGCCCCGAGGCAGCGGCGACGTAGACGAACTGCGGGGTCCCGGCCACGTCCCCGGCAGCAAAGACACGCGGGTTGCTGGTGCGTTGGTGGGCGTCGATGCGGATGAAGCCCCGCTCGTCAGTCTCGACCCCGGCACCGGCCAAGTTCATCGCATCGGTCTCAGACCGTCGACCGGTCGCCACCAGGAGCCGCTGCGCGGTCACTTCACTGCCGTCAGCCGCAGTCACCATGACTTGCCCGTCGTCAGTGGTCCGAACGCTCAGCGCCCGGTGCTCGATCACAGTGATGCCGTCCTCGGAGAACACTTCAGCCATCACGTCGCGCAGTTCGTCCTCGGCTTTCGGGGCCAACCGTCCCACGATGGTGACCTTCGCGCCCAGGTGGGCGAACAACTGGGCCTGCTCCATGCCCACGTACCCGCCACCGACGACCACCAACGACTCCGGCAGGGCGTCGAGATCCATCGCAGTCGTCGAGGTCAGGTACTCCACATCCTCGACACCGGAGATACCGGCAACCGATGGTTGGGAGCCTGATGCGATGACGTAGGCGCGGGCCCGCAACGGCTTGCCGTCCACGGTCAACACCTCGCCATCGGTGAACCGGGCCTCACCGGCCATGACGGGGAAGTCCCACGCCTCGGCCACCTCCGCGTACTTGTGCTCGCGCAACCGATGGATGAGTTCGTCCTTCTGCGCCACCAGAGCACCGAGGTCCACCCGGCTCGCTGAGGTCGGCGCACCGGCAAACGGGTTCGTCAACGCTGCGTGCCGGTGCCCGGCCGCCGCCAGGAGCGTCTTTGACGGCACACATCCGACGTTGACGCACGTCCCGCCCAAGGTGCCCCGCTCGATGAGAACGACGCTGCGCCCCGCTTTCCGGGCCGTGATACCTGCCGCCATGGCTGCTCCACCGGACCCGATGACGGCTAGGTCCACGTCATACTCACCGCTGCTCTCGATCAGGATGGCGTCAGTGCTGCTGTCGTCCGTTGATGCGGTCACGGTTGAGTCCTTCGGTTGCGTCGCGTGCGGTGACCAGACAACGATGGACCTTCCACCGCACTGGAAGGTCAAGTGCGAACGACGAGAGAGTTCAGGCATGCGTATCGGAGAACTGGCCGCAGCAACCGGCACGTCCACTAAGGCGCTGCGCTTCTACGAGGACAGCGGCCTGTTGCCGCCTGCGAACCGGACGGGCAGCGGATACCGGGACTACGAGGACGACGCGATCGACCGGCTCAACTTCGTTCGCAGAGGCCGCGCAGCCGGACTGACTTTGAAGCAGATACGCGAAGTCATCGACATCCGTGAGTCGGGCACCGCGCCCTGCGGGCACGTGCAGGACCTGCTCAACACCCGCATCGCCGACCTCGATCGCCAGATATCTGACCTGCGAACCCTGCGTGACACCGTGGTCCACCTGCGCGACGGCGCGGCCAACGCGAATCCTGCCGACTGCCGCGCCGAAGACGTATGCCGTTACCTGTGATGGCCACACTTAGGTCGACGGGCCTTTCGACTTGCCCCAGAACACCCGTGGAAGCCGGACCCGGCCGTTGGCCTGTTCCGGTGCTTCTTCCTGCATAGGGGAGGCGAAGGTGTCTGCGTCGACACTGGCCCTAGACCGACGGCGGTGGGAGCGCCGACCTACTTGACGAAGGGGCGGGTGTCATCCGGCCAGTTGGTCCGGTGGCCTCGCGGGAACACCCACCGGAAGGCGCTCATTCCGGGCTTCTTGCACCAGCAGTCGGCCGCGCACCCACACTTGCGCAAGCCCATTGCCTCGGCCAACCGGGTCATCAACGCGGCGAACAGGTAGAGCCCGGCCAGGCGTGCGCCGAGTGCGATGCGCTCAGATGCCGGTCTTCGGCAGGGTGATGACACTGGTCGCACGTCCAAACAGGCGCCTAGCAACGCTGTCCGGGGCGAGGGTGAGCACTGTGATCGTGCAGGCTGCGGGGAGTCGCGCGAAGTCCCCGTCGTTGCTGGCCAAGAAGAAGCGAGAGACTCCTGCGGCCGCGAGGCCATTGGCGCGCTCCAGCAGCAGGTGATCCGCTCCTTGGCGGCGAGTGCCGCCGCTTAGGACCGTGATGCCGAATGGCCCCAACAGTCCGCGGTGCTGAAGCCACGTCCGACGGTGACAGGCCGCGTAAAGATGGTCCGTTGCAGCGCAGATCTGCAAGATCGTTCGGGCCAACCGCTCGTTGCCTTCGCGACCAAGGGTGACGTTGTCCAGGTCCCAGAGCAGGGCGTGGTCCGCGGCCTGTCGAGGGGAGGCTCTCGGCGCGGGAGCCACGTCCGTCATGACTGACCGTCGTTCTCACCAGATCTCCAGGGTCCATCACCGTTCTGACGGCCGGTTTCCGCCGGTGGAGCAAAGCCCGTGGCCCGTTCCCAAGCGCAGAAGGCTCGGATAGTCATAGCGGCGTCACGCCGTTGCGCCTCGACTTGTGCTGGGGTGAACCCGGTCGCGGCCGAGTCCGCTTCCTGCATGCGTGTGAGTGTCTCGTGGGACCGAAGGACTGCCCCGGCCAGCATCGCGTGAATGTATGCGCCGTTCAGCGGAGCCTGCAGCGTCCGTTCGAGTGCCAATGGGAGCGTCTGCTCGGAGCCGTTGTCGGCGTCGTCCCACAGAGAGCGCAGTGTGGCCACGATCGCTGTGATCGAGGCTTCGTCGAGGTCTGTGATGTCGGCGAGGGTGCGTGCCAGCATGTAGTGAGCGGCTTGGGCCGTCAGGTGCGATTCGGACGCTGCAGGATGCAGGGCTACCAGGAGGCGGAGTGCGTCCAGCCGCTCTGGCGCTAGACGTGCGCTCCAGGGTTCTACTGTCATGAGCGTTCCGGCGTGTCGAAGCCTGGCGCTGAGCCAGCGGGCGATGGCGGCTCGACCGTCGAACGGGGCGTTCGTGCAACACGCTGACAAGGGCCGCTGGCGGGCGCCCGGGGGTCGCACTTCAAGAAGTCGGTGGTGGGCATCGCCTTCCTGCTTGGCGATGGGGTGTTCGGATAGGGCGCGGCGGGTTGGGATTGGGCAGGTGGGCGCGTCGACGCTCGTTTTGATCCGAGCGGTACTACGCCCACGAGGTTCAGCCCGTAACCGTGAAGTGACATGGTTCTCGCTCCAGAGGTGTAGTGCATTGACTACATGCAAGCATGAGGCCGCGTCACCTGTCCACCCACCCGAGCATCGGCCTCGAAAGCCGTGGCTGACTCGCCTCCACCCTCATTGGCGAGCGAGGGGCGCTCGAAAGGACGTCTTCGGCGTCACCGAACTCACTTCACTTCCGCTCGACGCCGCGCCCTGAACGGTGCTTGTGGTCACCCTGGGCGCAGCGTCATCAGGCACGTGACTGCCCAGCCATGAAGATTCCACGAAGATCCGAGCCGGGAAGGCTCTTGCACGACCGGTACCAGTCAGCGCGCCTCTAGCATCGACCCGGCCGACGCCCTGAACCTGGACCGGCACCGATCCTTCAAGGAGCCAATGCCCATGGGTGCACACCACGCACGTCGCAGACAGGGCGACTCGGCCTCGATGCGGGCGCTGGCCATCGCCGTGATCTTGCCCATTGCCCTCACCACTCTCGCCGCCATCATCTGGCTCTGGCCCTCTGGCGAGGCCATCAATCCGGAACAAGCGGCCCAAGGCGAGCAAACAAATGGTCGTGTCGTTGCCGTCGAGACCGGGCCATGCCCGGAGGGTCAGCCCGGCACTGATCGGTGCGGCACGGTGCAGGTTCGGCTCACTGAGGGGTCCAAGGGTGACGTCATCGAGGCCCCACTGCCCACGGGGCCTGGTGCGCCCCCCATCCGAGAGGGCGAGGACGTGGTTCTCCTGCGTCTTTCCTCCCCCGAGGGGGGTGAGTACGCGGTCGTGGACCACCAGCGCGAAAGACCGCTCTGGGTCCTCGCCATTGCGTTCGCCCTTGCCCTCGTAGCCTTCGCTCGATGGCGCGGAGTGTCCGCTCTGGCAGGGCTCGTCGTGACGTTCGCGCTGCTCGTCTACTTCGTGGTCCCAGCCATCCTCGGCGGGGAGTCGCCGCTCCTCGTGGCCATCGTCGGTTCCGCCGCGATCATGCTCATCGTGCTCTACCTGACACACGGATTCTCACTCTCGACCACTGTGGCCGTGCTGGGAACGCTCATCAGCCTGACCCTGACAGGGGTGATCTCGTCGGCCACAGTCTCGGCCATGCACCTCACCGGCATGACCGACGACATCTCGACGTCCGTTGGGCTCTCTTTGCAGATCAACATGCAGGGGCTGCTGCTCGCTGGCATCGTCATCGGGTCACTAGGGGTCCTGGACGACGTCACGGTCACTCAGGCCGCGACCGTCACCGAACTCGCCGAGGCAAACCCGGCCTACGGCTTCAAGGACCTGTACCGCGCCGCTGAGCGCGTCGGACGGTCCCACATCGCCTCCGTCGTGAACACGATCGTTCTCGCGTATGCCGGTTCGTCGTTGCCGCTGCTGATCCTCATCGTTGCTGGCGGTGATTCATTGGGCGGGAGTGTTACGGACCAGGTGATCGCGCAGGAGATTGCCCGAAGTGTTGTCGGCACTCTGGGGCTGATCGCGGCCGTGCCGGTGACGACGGTGCTCGCCGCTTGGACGCAACAGCGGGTGCTGCAGGGTTCCCGGCACGCCTGATCCCGCTGGGCTTCCCCGTTTCTGCGCGTCGTACGAGATCGACGTGCGTGCCTGGAGATGCCTTGCGTACGGCCGGGCTTGCGGCTTCAGCGCGTCGGGCGGAAACGTCGCAACCTCAGGCTGTTGCTGACGACGAACACGGAACTGAAGGCCATGGCTGCGCCTGCGATCAGGGGGTTGAGCAGCCCCACGGCGGCGAGCGGTAGTGCAGCCACGTTGTAGGCGAACGCCCAGAAGAGGTTGCCCTTGATCGTTCGCAACGTAGCGCGTGCGAGCCGGATCGCGTCGGGTGCTGCCCGCAGGTCGCCGCTGACCAGCGTGAGGTCGGAGGCCTCGATCGCTACGTCCGTTCCGGTGCCCATGGCCAGGCCCAGGTCGGCTTGCGCCAGAGCGGCGGCGTCGTTGACTCCGTCGCCCACCATGGCGACCACCGCTCCCTCGGCCTGGAGGCGCTTGACGACCTCCACCTTGTCCGCAGGGAGGACCTCGGCAATCACGTCGACGTCCGCGATGCCGACCTGCCCGGCAACCGAGCGTGCGGCTCGCGAGTTGTCCCCAGTGAGCAAGACCGGACGCAAGCCCAACTCGCGGAGTTCAGCGATCGCTTGGGCGGAGGTTTCCTTGACAGTGTCGGACACAACGACGACTGCGCGAACGGCGCCGTCCCAAGCAACCCAGACAGGGGTTCGACCCTCGTTCTCAGCGGCCTCGGCCTGGCCCTGCAGGTCTACTGGGAGGCTCAAGGACCATTCCTTGGTGAGCCATGAGCCCCGGCCCACCATGGCTGCATGGCCGTTCACCGAGCCGGAGACTCCGTGCCCGCCGTGGTTGGTGAAGTCCTCGACCTGAACAAGGTCGACCCCGGCGTCCTTCGAGTGCGCGGCGATCGCCCGTGCAATCGGGTGCTCGGAGGCGTGCTCCAACGGCCCCGCGATCGCGAGAACGGTCTGAAGGTCTTCGGTGGCCGTCACGTGCACGTCGGCTACTGCCATGTGCCCCGTCGTGACGGTCCCCGTCTTGTCGAGAACGATCGTGTCGACCCGTCGCGTGGACTCCAAGATCTGTGGGCCCTTGATGAGGATGCCGAGTTGGGCGCCTCGACCGGTCCCGACGAGAAGCGCGGTCGGAGTGGCCAACCCGAGGGCGCAGGGGCACGCGATGATGAGCACGGCCACGGCCGCCGTGAACGCTGCTGTGACCGAACTGCCAGTGACCAGCCAGGCGGCAAGCGTGAGCAGCGACAGGCCGATGACGATCGGGACGAACACGGCGGACACGCGGTCCGCGAGGCGCTGAACCTCGGCCTTCCCGTTCTGGGCGTCCTCGACGAGCCGAGCCATCTGCGCCAGTTGGGTGTCAGAGCCGATGCGAGTGGCGCGCACCACGAGTCTCCCGCCCGCGTTAACGGTGGCGCCGACAACTGGATCTCCCGGACCGGCCTCAACCGGCACGGACTCGCCGGTCAGCATGGACGCGTCCACAGCGGACCGGCCGAACTCGACCTGGCCGTCAGTGGCGATCTTCTCGCCCGGGCGGACGACGAACCGGTCGCCCACGCTCAGTTGACTCACGGGAATGCGAACTTCGGTGGGACCCGATGGACTGTCGCGCAGTACGGCGACGTCCTTGGCTCCCATATCGAGGAGTGCGCGAAGGGCAGCGCCGGAGGTGCGCTTGGCGCGAGCCTCGAAGTAGCGACCGGCCACAATGAACGTGGTGACAGCCGCGGCGACCTCCAGGTAGATGTGGGACTCTGCCGCAGCGTCGGACCGGCTCGGAAGCAGGTCGAACGGCATCCGCATGCCCGTCATCCCGGCATGCGTGAAGAACAGCGCCCATAGGGACCACAACCATGCGGCCCCCACGCCCACGGAGATCAGGGTGTCCATCGTGGCGGCTCGGTGCCGAAGATTGGTCCACGCGGCCCGGTGGAAGGGCAACGCGCCCCAGACGACGACGGGCGACGCAAGCGTCAGTGACAGCCACTGCCAGTTGTCGAACTGGAGGGCTGGAATCATCGACATCAACAGCACGGGGAGCGTCAAGACAGCGGACACGGTCAGCCGCTGCCGCCAGGTGTCAGCCTCTTGGTCCTTGGCCGACTGCCCCGTGTCCTCCACTGCCTCTTGAGCCCGTTGGGGGGCAGGAACCGACGCTGTGTACCCGGTGGCCTGGACGGTGGCGATGAGATCAGCGGGGGCGACCTCCGACCCGTAGTGAACCTTGGCCTTCTCGGTGGCGTAGTTCACGGTGGCGCTGACACCGGGCATCTTGTTGAGTTTCTTCTCGATGCGCGCGGCGCACGATGCGCAGGTCATCCCCCCGATCGCGAGTTCGACCTCTTGGTCGTGCTGCTGGACGTTGTCCACCTGGGTGGCCATCGTGCGGTCCTTCCGGGTCTGGCTGTTGCGGTTCTGATTAGGAGCGAGCGAGGTGGTAATCCCCGGCCTCGTCAAGTGCTGCGGAGACCTGTTCGTCGCTGAGGGGTTCGGTGCTGGTCACCGTGACGGTGGATGGCCCGTCGGGGACGAGTCGGACGTTGACGTCGCTGACCCCGGGAAGTGCCTTGACTTCGCTGGTGACTGCGTTGACGCAGTGACCGCAGGTCATGCCGGTCACTGGGAAGGTCTGGGTGTTCATGGTGTTCTCCCCGGTAGGTGTGGTGGCGGTTTCGGAGGAAGCAGGGCTGCAGCAGGCGCAGCCTGAGGGCTGCGCCATGGGCAGGTTCTTACCGGTGTTCTCGGACAAGGTGATCTCCTTCGAGCGATGGGTGGGTCAAGAACGGACGAGTCGGGCGATGGCAGCCGACGCTTCTTCGAGTTTCTGGCTTCGATCGGTCTCGCTGCCGTCCGCCACGTCGGACATGCAGTGCCTCAAGTGGTCATCGAGCAGGCCGAGCGCAACGGCTTCAAGCGCCTTGGTTGCGGCAGACACCTGGGTGAGGATGTCGATGCAGTAGGTGTCGGACTCGACCATCTTCTGCAGGCCGCGCACCTGCCCCTCGATTCGCCGCAGCCGCCGTAGTTGCTCGTCCTTGCTGTCGATGTAGCCGGGAACGACCCGGGCGGGGTTCTTGGCGCTCATGGGCTCCTCCATCTCAGCAGTGCCAACATACCCCCGTGGGGTACATATTCCCGATCCCGATGCCAAGCGTTCGCCCCGACGCGTCGATCACCTTCATGGTGGGACTAGGGCCTCAGCCTTCCCGGCCCGCCGGGCCATTGAGTGCAGGTTTCATGAAGGCTTGCTGAAGCCGGTGCTGAGGATGGCGCCTCCCCCGGCGGTCATGTTCGGGTCAGAGGCAACCGGACGGTGAAGATCGATCCACGACCCCGTCCCGGGCTGGTCGCCGACAGTCCGCCCCCATGGGACTCGACGAGCGCCTTGCTGATCGTCAAGCCGATGCCACTTCCGCCGCGAACGCGGCTACGTGCGGGGTCTGCGCGGTAGAACCGTTCGAAGATGTGAGGCAAATGCTCCGCTTCTATCCCCTCACCGTTGTCAGTGACAGTGATCTCGATCCAGTGAGGGTCCGGTTTATGGACCGCCATCTGGACATGGCCACCGGACCCCGTGTGCTGGAGGGCGTTGTTAAGCAGGTTGGAGAGCACCTGGGCCATCCTGTCCGGGTCCGCAAGGACGACGCCATCGGCGCGTTCGTCAACGACCAGCGTCACCTGCTTGGAGACGTAAGCATTGCGAACCGCGGCCGCGGCGGAGTCAGCCAGCGCAGCGGCGCGGGTCGGCACTCTCCGCAGATCGCGTCCGTCCTCCTCCGCACGGGCCACGGCGCTGATGTCCTCCGCGAGACGCTGCAACCGTGCGGTGTTCCCATGCAGGACGTCCAAGGTCCCGTCATCGAGCCTTCGAACACCATCCTCCACTGCTTCCAGGTGCGCCTCAATGCTGCTCAGAGGCGTCCGCATCTCGTGTGCAAGGTCGGCCAGCAGTCGCCGACGGGTGGCTTCCACGTCTCCGAGACGCCGCGCCAAGTCGTTGATGGTCGCTGCCAACTGGTCGAACTCCACACCCAACCCCGGGCTGGGCACTTGGGACTGATACTGCCCATTGGCGATCTTGGCGGCCGAGTTCGCAACAGCAGCGGTCGAACGCTGGATTCGCCGGGTGAAGAACGCGGTCACCCCCAAAGCCAGGATCACGGACGCGGTAAGCGCGGTACCCACCGAGATGATCAGCGCCGAGCCGAACGCCTCCTCCACGTGGGCGGCCTCGGACGCCGAGTGACCCACTCCCGCCTGACGCAGGTGATCATGAAAGATGCTCGGGCCGACTATGGCTGCTACCAGCCATGACGTGGCCGCGCCCGCAACGAGCACGAGCGTCTGAGCAACCAGCAGGCGCGGGGCCAGCCCAGCCCGCCTAGGACCGGCCCCCGCACGCTGGGACGCGATCATTCGCCGGTCCCCATCCGATAGCCAATCCCACGCACCGTTCGGATAAACCGTGCGGCACCGGCGTCATCACCAAGTTTGCGGCGGAGGTGGCCGACATGAACGTCGACGAGATGCTCGTCCCCGACCCATGTCTGCCCCCACACCCGATCGATGAGTTGACGTCGGCTGAACGCCATCCGAGGCCGTTCGGACAGCACAGCGAGGACGTCAAACTCCGTCCGCGTCAGGGGCACCGGCTCGTCCTCGATCCAGACGTCCCGGCCGACAGGGTCGATCGCGAGGGAGCCGAACCGGCGATACGCAGGGCCGTCCTCCGAGACCCCCAAGGGGCGGGGCCGACGCAGCATCGCACGCAACCGGGCGATGAGCACTCGCGGGCTGAAGGGTTTCGTCATGTAGTCGTCCGCTCCGACCGAAAGGCCGACGAGCGTGTCGAGTTCGTCCGTCCGGGCCGTCAACATGACGACGTAGGCGTCGGAGAAGGTGCGCAACGACCGACAGACCTCGATGCCGTCCTGCCCTGGCAGGCCAAGGTCGAGGACCACCACGTCAGGATCGACACTGCGGGCAACCTGAACCGCGTCCATCCCGTCGTGGCTCTTGTGGACCTCGTAGCCCTCGCGTTCAAGATAGTTCGCGATCACCGTCGCCATGGGCACGTCGTCCTCGACGACGAGGGCTCGTACGCCCCGCAATGATGCCTGGCGACTAGACCCACCTTCGACAGTGTCCTCGCGCCCTGCCTTCTCCTGGACCATGCCCACATGGTCGCAGCCGTCCTCGCGTCGACCACTTGCAGAGGGGTCGGCACGGAGCATCTTCAGCGAACCTTCACAGAACCACTGCCGTCTAGATCGTGTGGCCGTCCCACATTGAAGGCATCCGATCGAGGAGTTGAGGACGATGATGTGGAACGACGGAATGGGTTGGACCGGTTGGCTCGTGATGGCCCTGACGGCCGTGGCGTTCTGGGCCCTGGTCGTCGTCGCTGTCGTGGCTCTGTTCAGGGACAGCCGCCCCGAGTCGAGGCAGGCCAAGGCCGGGTCTGACGAGGCCAGGCGCATCCTCGACCAGCGGTTCGCGCGCGGCGAGATCGACGCCAACGAGTACCAAGCGCGGCAAATCATGCTGCGTTCGGCGCACTGAGATCCGCCTCGACGGACCCATGCAGAACACGGCGCAGGGGCAGACAACCCGGTTGGGCGCCCTGCGCGACGCGGTAGGAGCAGCGGCCGGTGCGGTTCTGGGTCTGGTCCCGCACGTCCTGCACCACGTCGGCATCATCGCAGGCGCCGCTCTCCTCACCGGTGCAGGCGGCAACGCCGCCCTCTACGTTGTGGGCCTGGTTCTCTCTGTGCCCATGCTCCGACGCATCCACAGACGGTTCCGCACATGGATCGCGCCTGCCATTGCGGCGGGCCTCTTCACGGCGATGTTCCTCGTGTCTGCGCTCGTCGTGGGACCCGCCATCAGCGATGGCTCGCCTGCCGAGGAGCGAGATCCGGCGCCGTCACCGACAGGGCAGCACAACGAGCATCACTCGTGAGGCCTTCAACGAACCTTCATCCGCTTCCCGCGGCTTCCTCAACTTCCGGCGGTCACCGTGGCAAGTGGAAGGAAGGAAGTTGACATGGGCGACAGAAGGTTCTCCGTGAACATCACCCCCGCTGAACGCATCGGACGGATTGCAGCCGGTTTGGCCGCCGTGGCCATCGCGATCGCGCTGTTCCAAGAGCCAGGACCCGCCGGGGCTGTGGCCCTCAAGGTCTTGCTTGGCCTCGCAGGGCTCGACTTGGTCGTCACAGGTGCCACGGGGCACTGCCCTCTGTACAAGGCGCTCGGGCACGTCCCGGCCTCCACGAAAGGGAGAAGACAATGACCGATACGCGTGATGGCGACCACCGTCCCATTCACTGGCACGAGGACGCGCCTTCCGATGATCTGACGTCGAAGCCGTTCGCCGACGAGGCTGGCGCGTCTCCTCAGAGCCGTCACTCAGGCGGTCATGCGCTGATGATGCTGGCCTGTTGCATTCCCATGGTGTTCGTCGTGGTTGCACTCGTCGCGACCGGTGTCGTGGGTGCTGGCGCCATCGCATACGCGCTCCTGTGCGTGGCGATGATGGCCGCCATGATGCTTTTCATGCCTGGGCACCGGCACTGACGGAATACCCCATGGGGGTATACAGTTGTCTTGTCGGAGCGAGTTCCCAAGTCGAACCCACGGAGATGTTGCGCCATGAGCCAGAAGACCGTTCTGCAACTGGGAGGCCTGCACTGGGCCACCTCCGCCCGAGCCATCGAGGCCACGTTGACGCGTCGGCCGGGCGTCGAGGCCGTCGAAGCCAACGCGGCGAACCAGACCGCGACCGTCACCTACGACCCACATTCGACGACGGTGGCGGAACTGACCGGCTGGGTTCGCGACTGCGGCTACCACTGCTCGGGCCAGTCAGTTCCCCAGCACGTCTGCGAGCCAATGAGTGAGCCCGCGGCTGAAGGGGCTGCCTCTGTTCACGACGGAGGACACGCGGGACACCAAGCGCACACCCAACGCGACGTGATGGACCACGGCGCTCACTCGCCGCACGAGATGATGGGACACGGCGGCCACGCAGGCATGTCCATGGCAGACATGGCGCGCGACATGCGCAACCGCTTCCTCGTCGCGCTGGTCCTCACCGCCGGTATCACCCTCTGGTCACCCATGGGCAGAGACATGCTCGGCTTCACCGCCCCCACCCCGTTCGGGCTTCGCGACGACGTGTTCGCCCTCCTGCTGAGCCTCCCGGTCGTGTTCTACTCCGCGTGGATCTTCTTCGACGGAGCATGGCGAGCGCTTCGCAACCGAACGCTGGACATGATGGTGCTCGTGGCCGTCGCAGTCGGAGCCGGATGGCTCTACAGCGTTGGAATCACCCTCACTGGTGGCGGCGAAGTCTTCTACGAGGCCGCCGCAATGCTGACCACCTTCGTGTTGCTCGGACACTGGTTCGAGATGCGGGCCCGCGGCGGAGCGAACGACGCCATCCGCGCCCTCATGGACCTGGCCCCACCGAAGGCCACCGTCATTCGCGACGGCCAAGAGGTCGAGATCCCCACGGCAGAGGTAATGGTGGACGACCTCGTGCTGATCCGCCCCGGTGGCAAGGTGCCCGTCGACGGAACCGTCGAAGACGGGATGTCCGAGGTCGACGAGTCCATGGTGACCGGCGAAAGCATGCCCGTGGGCAAGTCCTCCGGCTCCGAGGTCATCGGCGCCTCGATCAACACGACAGGAGTCCTGCGAGTCCGCGCCACCAAGGTCGGATCCGACACCGCGCTCGCACAAATCGTCCGCCTGGTCCAGGAAGCCCAGAACTCCAAGGCCCCGGGGCAGCGCCTTGCTGACCGTGCCGCGTTCTGGCTCGTTCTCGTTGCACTCATCGGCGGGGTCGGCACCTTCCTCGTGTGGCTGGCCGTCGGCGCCAGCGTCCAAGTGGCACTGCTGTTCGCGATCACGGTGGTCGTCATCACCTGCCCCGACGCCCTCGGTCTGGCCACGCCCACCGCGATCATGGTCGGCACGGGTCTTGGTGCCCGTCGAGGCGTCCTGTTCAAGAACGCCACCGCTCTGGAGTCCGCTGCCCACATCGACACTGTTGTGCTCGACAAGACGGGCACCCTGACCAAGGGCGAGCCCGAAGTCACCGACGTTCTGACTGACAACTTCCTGACCGAGACCGAACTCCTGCGCTTGGTCAGTGCGGTGGAACGTGAATCGGAGCACCCGCTTGCGAGCGCCATCGTCGCGCATGCTGACGACCAAGGCGTTGCTCGGGCAGCCACGTCTGACTTCCAGAACGTTCCAGGTCACGGCGCCGTGGCCGACGTGGACGGCCACCGCGTCGTCGTCGGCAACCGCAAACTCATGGCCCAACAAGGAATCGACGTCGGACCATGGCTGGCTCGCCGAGATGAACTCGCCGCCAGCGGTCGCACCGCCGTCCTCATCGGCGTGGACGGACGAGGCGCGGGAGTCATCGCGCTCGCAGACGCAGTCCGAGAAACTTCCGAGCAGGCCATCCGGGAACTCCACGAACTCGGCGCCGAAGTCGTCATGCTCAGCGGCGACAACCAAGCCACCGCCGACCGCATCGCCGGGCAACTCGGAATCGACACCGTGATCGCCGAGGTCCTCCCCGGTGACAAGGCCGCAAAGGTCGCCGAACTGCAAGCCGCAGGCAAGAAGGTGGCCATGGTCGGCGACGGCGTGAACGACGCTCCCGCCCTGGCCCAGGCAGACCTGGGCATCGCGATCGGCGCAGGCACTGACGTCGCGATCGAAACAGCAGACCTTGTACTCATGCGCTCGGACCCCCTCGACGTTCCCATCGCCCTGCGCGTTGGTCGGGGAACGCTGCGAAAGATGCGTCAGAACCTCGGGTGGGCCGTCGGCTACAACGTCATCGCACTGCCTATCGCCGCCGGTGTCTTCGAACCGTCCCTGGGGCTGGTCCTTCGTCCCGAGGTCGCGGCGCTCTCGATGTCCGGATCAAGCGTCATCGTCGCCGTGAACGCACTAATGCTCAAGCGGCTCCGTCTTCCGTCAGGACCACAGGCAGACAGTGCCCAGGCGCACACGCAACGGGCCTCCAAGGCGCCTGCCCCGACGGGCCGCTGACACCACCTGGCCGTTACCTGCCCGAGCGGCTGAGGTCATCTTCATCAAACCTTCAGAGAATCCACGTCGTCCCGGGCGACCAAGCGCTGGAGGGTAGGACCCGGTGCGCAGCCGACTTCCCCCTCGCCGGATGCGCACCACCACACACTCACCATCAAGGAGCGAAGTTCCGTGCACCTCAAGAAGCACCACCCCGTCCTGGCCACCGTCGGCGTTGCTGCGCTTCTCGCCCTCAGCGCCTGCGGCACAGACGACGCTGGGTCGGGAACAGCGGGCGGCGGGAGCACGACATCAGCGACCGAATCGCAGAACGTTGACGCCGGGCGAAAGGGCGACGTCATGTTCGCCCAGATGATGATTCCGCACCACCAGCAAGCGGTCGAGATGGCAGACGCAGCGCTCAAGAAGGACGCGTCGACCGAGGTCAAGGGACTGGCAACCCAGATCAAGGCGGCCCAAGACCCTGAGATCCAGACGATGACGAAGTGGCTTCAGGAGTGGAACGCGCCCATGACCGCAGAGGGCGGCCATGGAGGACACGGCGGCGGCGACGGCATGATGTCCGGTGACGACATGGAAAAACTGTCGGCCGCCAATGGAGCCGCGTTCGACAAGATGTGGCTGACCATGATGATCGAGCACCACGAGGGCGCTGTAGAGATGGCTGAGGGTGTTCTCAAGACGACCACGAACCCTGAGGTTGAGCAGATGGCCAAGGCGATCGTCGAGGGCCAGAAGACGGAGATCGCAACCATGAAGGGCCTTCTGTAGCCCGCGTTGGCGCACTCAACGACGTCGCCTGAAAGGTCTTTCATGCACCACCCAGCACGCCAGAGCGTCCGTGCACTCTTCGCGGTAACGGCAACTGTGGCCCTGCTGTCTGCGTGCTCGGCAAACGCCGACAACGCTGAGAGCCCCGCGCCTGCAATCTCGGCCGCCCTCGACAGCGCGTCACTGCCCTCCGCGCACATCCACGGCGTTGGCCGAGATCCCGGCGACGGAGCGTTGCTCTTGGCCACCCACGAAGGACTGTTCCGGTACGCCGCCGACGGTCCCGTCAGGGTTGGACCCAGCATCGACCTCATGGGTTTTTCGATCGCCGGGCCCGGCCACTACTACGCCTCAGGGCACCCGAACATGGTCTCGGAACTTCCCCAACCCATGGGCCTCATCGAAAGCATCGACGGCGGCAAAACGTGGACGGTGCTGTCGCGAGGCGGCCAGTCGGACTTTCACACGCTGACCCAGGCGGGCGACACCGTCCTAGGCTTTGACGGCAACCTGCGCCGCACCACTGATGGTCGCCAATGGTCGACAGCACCGCTTACAGGGCAGCCGCGAACCCTCGCCGCCAACCCGGACGGCAGCAAAGTCCTCGCGACGACAGAGGCCGCCCTGCTGGGCTCGACCGACAAGGGCGCGACGTGGCGGCCGACCCCCGGTGCGCCGCTGCTGCTGCATGTGGCCTGGGCCGACGCTGGTGCCGTCGCGGGCGTAACGCCAGGCGGCGAGGTCGCCATGAGCGTGGACGCAGCGCAGACGTGGACGATGACCGGTGCGACCGTGCCGCCACCACAGGCGGTGAGCGCGAGCCGCACCTCGGCGGGCCTGGAGATCCTCGTCGTCACCGAGCGCGAAGTGCTGAGTTCCCCGGACGGCAAGAACTTCGAACCGCTCAGGTGATCCGCCTGGCCATCGAACAGCAAAGAAGCCATGCGGCTCGTCATCCGGGTCGCCGACGCCGTAGCCCAGCACCTGCCGGGCGCATCGTCCCGCCCAGTACGCACCCGAAGTCTCATGGCGCGCGGACCTAGAATGCAGGTCATGGTCGAAGGGAAGGCTGTAGTGGCGCGCTGGTTGCGGCTGCTCGCCGTCCTCGCGTGCACCATGGGCGCCTCGCTGGGCTTCGCCGCCGGTGCGCACTCCACGACGCACGCGCTCGCGGGGCCCGCGACGCCTGGACACCACCACCACTCGACAGGCGGCCCCAGCCCGCACCTGACTGATGACGGAACGCAAGTCCGCTCCCGTCGCATGCAAGCCAAGACCGTTCGGGTGCAGCGTCCCTTGCCCCGCGCCACATGGGTCGGACTGCGCTCCCTGGTGGCGAAGGTAGTGCCGCGATCACAGATGCCCTCCAGGTGGTTGGGCAAGTCGCTTTGGGCTGGCGCGCCCGAAGTCCTTTGCGTCCATAGGACGTAGAGGCTCGCGGCGCTTCGCCGATCGCACTCCACCGCGCGAGCCCTCGATTGGTGCGACGTTTACCGCGCGGTGACGGCACCGCAACCTGTGCCGCTCAGACGCACTAGTCGCCTGGGGTCTTCGTGCTTGCACGTGACCCCGGCTGCCGAAGGCGCCGCGGCAGAGACCCTGGCCGCAGCCGCTCACCCACCCCCAGATCTCTACGTCATCGGAGTCTCACCATGACTGAGGCGCACGCGTCAGTCAGTCCTCCTCAATCGCCCCCAAGACACACCACCCGCCTACTCGCAATCGATGCCGCGCGAGGACTCGCTCTCATCGGCATGATGATGATCAACCTGGGCACAGTCCGTTCAGACGGCTGGTTCAACAAGGTTTGGACCTTGCCCTTCGGACGCGCATCGATCCTGTTCGTCATGTTGGCAGGGCTCGGCATGTCCCTCTTCCTATCCTCCCGCCGCTCGCACGCTCATCGCTGGCCTGTGTTGGTTTGGCGCGCCCTCATCTTTCTCATGCTCGGGCTCGCTCTTCAGGTTCTGACCCCGGCCGTGAGCGTCATCCTTCCCACCTACGGTGTGCTGTTCCTGGGCGCGCTCCTATGGCGACGACTGCCGGGCAGGGCATTGGTGGCGGCCGCTGCTGCCATGCTTGTGATCGGCCCGATCGTGGTTCTGGCACACCAGATTCCCGGCGAACACAAAACCCGTATGCCCACGCTCGGTGAGTCTCCCGGAACGATCCTCCACTCGCTTTTCCTGTCCGGGGCGTACCCGCTGCTTGTCTGGGTCGTTCCCTTCCTTGTCGGAATGTGGCTCGGACGTCAGGACCTGCGGAACGTGGCGTTGCAGCATCGACTCGTTGTAGGAGGAGCCGTCGCTGCCGCAGTTGCCTTTGTCATCGGTCAAGCGTCTGCATGGATGCTCGGAGCCCGGGCAGACTCGGGCTGGGCTCGACTCCTCACCGGCGCTGCCCACGGGCAGATGCCCCTATGGCTGGTCAGCAGCATCGGCAGCGCCTCGTTCGTCGTCGGAAGCGCGCTCTTGCTCTGGCCGAGGATGTCGAAGTGGGCGCTTCCCTTGGCCTACGTCGGCCAACTTGCCTTCACGCTCTACGTCGCGCACTTCTTCTTCATCGCCGCCATGGGAGGCCGGATCGAGTCACGACTCGTTGGCGTGCCGGTCACCATCGCGCTCGTGCTGTTGTTCGCCGCGGCGGCCACCCTCTGGGTCCGGCGCTGGGGTACAGGGCCTTTGGAAAGGGTGCTGCGCGCAACCTGGCTCGCCAACATTGCAAGGGGTAACGCGTGAATGCGAACGGACACGATCGCCGCCGGGGCCTACTCACCCGCCGTGAGGCGCTGACGGGCTTGGCCGCAACGACCTTCATTGCTGCGGGATGCTCGAACGACGAGGGGGACCGGCCATCACCCCCACAGGCTGGCTCTCAAACCTCGCAGCGGTCGAACCCCAGCACGCCGCCCCCTCCGGCGCTCGGCGCTCACGGGGCGAACACAGGGCATCCGTTCGCAACCGACGCCGCCATGAACGTCCTCGCCAAGGGCGGCAACGCCATCGATGCGGCTATCGCGGCCGCGTTCGCTGACGCCGTCATGCAGCCCGCGTCCTCCGGGATTGGCGGAGGAGGTGTCACGATCGTCGCCCGGGGCGACGAGATCGCAAACCACGACTACCGCGAGGTCGTCGCTGCCTCCGGCAAGGTTCCGGAGAGCGGCGTAGGCGCGCCCGGATTCGTCGCAGGAATGGTCGACCTCCACGAACGTTATGGCACGCAGCCTTGGGAGAGCCTGCTTGCACCAGCCATCGCGATTGCTGAGAATGGCGGCCCTGTTTCTCGCTATCTTGCCGAAACGCTGGCAACGACCCGCGGGCGCCGTGTCGTTCGCGACTTGAAGCAGTTCCATCGCAAGGACGGAACGGTCCTGCGCCGCGGGGACATGTTGGTGCAGAAAGACCTTGCGGCGACCATGCGGACCCTGGCGTCCGAAGGTGCGGACGCGTTCTACGCCGGTCCTCTCACCCGAGAACTCACGCGGGTGCCCGGGCTCGACGCCGCCACTCTGAAGGGTTACAGGATCCAGCACTCGGTCCCTGCACGTGGTCGTCTCGGCCGGTACACGTTCCTCTCCGGTGCTCCAGCCCTACCCGGCGGGGCCATCATCCAGATGGCACAGATCGCCGAGGCGTTGGGCATCGGTCAGGTAAGGGCCGACTCGGCGGAGTTCATCGACATGCAGTCCCGCGGTTGGCAGGTGGCCGAGCGCTCGGTGCATCGCTGGTTCGGAGACCCGTCGTTCGTCGACGTTCCCCTGGAAATCATCACAGACCGGGCGAAGAACGCTGCGCTCGCGAAAACACTCACGCGTGAGCCTCGCGCGAAGACGGGACCTGACAGCACTGGAGACCCCAACACGACTCACATCTCCATCGTCGATGCCGATGGCATGGCTATCTCGATGACCAACACGGTGACAAGTTACTGGGGGTCGGGGATCTACACGGGCGGGTTCTTCCTCAACGACCAACTCGGACGGTTCGACCTCATCGGGGACGGGGCCGCAAACCGAGCCCAACCGGGGCGGCGTTCAGTGACGTGGAGTTCCCCGTCCATGGTCCTTGACGGTGACGGCCGTCCGGCTTTGGTCACCGGTGCTCCCGGCGGTAGCCAGATCCCCAACACCACTGCGTCGGTGGTCCTGCGATGGGCCCTGCTGGGGCAGGCGTTGGAGGTTGCGGTACCGGCCCCTCGTTTCAAGTTGGACAACGGGTTGATGCGGCTTGAAAGCGATGAGCACGTCTCCGCTCTGACTCGGTTGGGCTATCGCACGCGCGTCATGCCGAAGGCCTACCGAGCGTCTTGGGGATCTGTTCAGGCGTTGGCCGTGGACTGGGAGGGACGCTCCGTGAGTGGAGTGGCGGACCCAAGACGTTCGGCGGGTGTCGCCCTGTCCTAACTTCACGGCCGGGCGTGCCAACCACGAGTGGGTCCGGTTTGCCCCGAAGCACAGCAGCGTGCCCCGCTTCACCACGTCCGCCGCGAGTGCCCCTACGACAACTCCTGACCTGCCGGACCTTTCACTCCGATCACGAGCGGGCTGTGGCCAGGTTCCGGGAGTCGCTGGAGGCGCTGCGGTCCGGTGGGTGAAGGGGAGTGTCCATCACGGCCTGGTTCGCCAGTCCGCAAGGCCGCTGACGGGGCGGTCCCGCCCGCCTCATCAAGAGCGAACCTGACCGCGTGCTCGACGCGGTCAACGTGACCCTTTCGAGTGAAGCGGCGCCATGCCTTAGTATCTGCGTATGCATGCAGATACGCAACCACCGGTTTGGGGTGAAGACGTCGTCACCCTCGCCGTCGAGGTCCTCAGAGTTCTCGCCGACCCGACCCGACTGCAGTTGGCCGGACTTCTCCTCGACGAAGAGAAGTCGGTGTCGGACCTCGCATCACAACTCGACCGTCCCGCAACTGGTGTCTCCCAGCACCTGGCCAAGATGCGGATGGCCCGACTCGTGAGCACTCGACGCCGAGGCACCTCGGTTCTGTACCGGGTAGAGAACGACCACGTCCGGCAACTCGTTGTCGACACGATCGGACACGTCGAGCATCTGCTCGACGTCGTCCCGGCGCACCACCGCCCGCTGCGGGAGGTGACCTGATGACGCACGTCTCGCGCACACCTGCTCAAGCAGACGAGCGCCAGAAGGACCACCACGAGGACGACCACTCACACGGCCACGAGCACGGCCGCTGGAGCAAGATCCGGCACGGCCTGGACGAACTGTTCGGTGGGCACTCACACGACGCGACGGACACCGTCGACTCAGCCCTCGAAGCAGACGCACGCGGCCGTCGGGCGCTGTGGATCAGCCTGGCTGCTCTCGGGGTTACCGCGGCACTCCAAGGCGTCGTCGTCTTCGCCACTGGGTCAGTGGCCCTGCTGAGCGACACCCTGCACAACGTGGTGGATGCCCTCACCGCGCTGCCACTCCTCGTCGCCTTCGCGTTGGCCAAGCGACCCGCCAACAAGCGGTACACCTACGGATACGGCCGCGCCGAAGACCTGGCTGGCCTGTTCGTCCTCGCCATGATCACGCTTTCCGCGGTGCTAGCGGCGTACGAGGCAGTTCACCGGCTACTCAACCCACAGCCCGTGAAATATCTCTGGGCTGTCGCCGCAGCCGGTGTGATCGGCCTCGTGGGTAACGAGTTGGTCGCCCGTTACCGAATCCGGGTCGGACGACAGATCGGCTCGGCTGCGCTGGTCGCAGACGGGCTGCACGCGCGCACGGACGGGTTCACATCCTTGGCGGTCGTCCTGGGTGCAGCGGGCGTCGCCCTGGGCCTGCCCTGGGCCGATCCTGCCATCGGCCTCGTCATCGCTGTCGCCATCCTGAGCGTGCTGCGTTCAGCCGCCGCTCAAGTGGGCGCCCGGCTCATGGATGCAGTTGATCCGCACTTGGTGGACCAGGCCCGCGAAGCCGTCAGCAGCGTCGACGGGGTGCTCGACGTACGCGAACTCCGACTTCGATGGATCGGGCACACCCTTCGAGCCGAAGTCGACATCACCGTTCCCGCGGACCTCCCCGTCGACGCGGCTCACGAACTCGCGCACCACGCCGAGGAACACCTGCTGGTCTACGTTCCTCGCCTGACCGCCGCGCTGGTGCACGTGAGCCCCGACGGCGCCCACGCCTGACCCATCGCTCTTCGGCACCGTCGGCGGTGCGCACTCACCGACCAGGCACCAGGGGCGTCACAAGGGCGTGCCGATGGGTACTGGCGCCTGTTCCTGGCGCCAGTACCCATCGACAGCGGATGAACCGCGACCTTAAGGGCTTGTCAGGTCGGGCAGATCCAGGGGTATCTCGGCCCTCGCCAAAGGAGCGATGACGGGGGTAGGCCGAGCAGCATCGCTACGAGATCTGTCAGGCTCGTCAACTGTCAGTGATTTCGGCCAGGCATGCCTTTCGCCGTCGGGATCTCCTCACTGTCCGATGGAGTCGAGCAGGTCTCGACAGGCCTGCTCGCAGCGTCGGCAGGACTCGGCGCACACCCGGCAGTGTTCGTGCATGGAGGCGTGGCGCTCACACTCGTCGCCACACGCTTTGCAGGCGGCAATGCAGGCCTCAAGAATTGCGCGTGTGAGGTTGGCGTCGTACCCGGTGTGCCGAGAGAGGACCGACCCGGTGGCCGCACAGATGTCTGCGCAGTCAAGGTTGGTCCGCACACACTTGACGAGATCCGCGACCATGTCCTCGCTCAGGCACGCATCGGCACAGGCAGCGCATGTCTGCGTGCACTCATAACAAGCCTGGATGCAGGCAACCAACCTTGCTCGATCCAGGTCACCAAGGTCCTTGGGGTAACTGTCGAGCATCGCCTTGACGGTATCCATCGTCTTCTCCTGACCCGGGCGACGGCGCCGGACCGTCAATCCGACGGCGGAACGTCACCCGTCGTTGCTTCCTACCCGTGAATTGGCCCGATGCGCACGCGGGGCCTCGGATTGGGTGGAACTTCAGCGAATCTTCATGTTGGACGCTGACAGGTTGCTCCGCCCAGGTGCGCTCGGCCACTTTGGCGCGAGAGGCGCGGCCGCTCCTGCGGTCCCTTGCCCTTGCGACGGTTTCTGCTGAAACCACTCCACTTGTGTATCGCCGCAGCGCGCGGGCGGCGACACACAAGGGGAGTGGGTTGAACGGTCGAGCATGGCTTCTGGTCGACGAAGAGGTATGAGTCCCATGGCGTGGTGGGG
>NZ_AVPL01000175.1 GCF_000768695.1 Knoellia aerolata DSM 18566 | reverse complement strand
CGACCACGCTGGCGCCCGCGGCCTTGATCCGCTGCACGTCCTCGGTCGGGATTTCCTCGATCGCGCCCACCTGGCGGCTGATCAGCGAGCCGACCCGGACGCTGCCTTCCGACACGGTCTGGAACGTGACCTGGTCGAGCCAGGCCGGCCCCTGATGCTCGGCGTTGGGCGAGGCCCACTGGTAGTCGGCGCGGCGCTTGAGGACGATGCGGTCATTCTTGACCACCTGCGCGATCACGAACGGGCCGGTGCCGATCAGCGCGCCCTGGCAGCGTTCTTCCGGCGTTTTGGCGAGCGTGGCGGGCGCCAGCGGCGCCAGGGTCTTTTCGGTGAGGGCCTGCAGGAAGCCGGCCTTGGGATGGTCGAAGCGCAGCGCCACCGTCAACGGGTCGATCACGTCGGCGCCCAGGTAGCCGGTCAGGTAGCCGGCGGCCTGCGGCGCCCGCCCTTCCCTGGCGTACACGGCCAGGGCATCGAAGTTGGCCTTGACGCTGGCGGCGTCGAAA
>NZ_AVPL01000156.1 GCF_000768695.1 Knoellia aerolata DSM 18566 | reverse complement strand
CCGCCCTCCACTAAACCCGGGGCGGTTCACTAGGGCCACAAGCCCATGATGGCGTCCCCCGAGCCGGGATGGCACCGGGCAGGCATTAACCCCCGAGCGCCCAGTCACGTTCGGCACAGCGGCGCCCGTCTTCGGGGGTCAAACCCTCTGGGCGAAAGCGGCTGTGTGACGCAGACTCGGCGCGGATGCGCACATTCTGGGGACCCACAGTCCACTACGGTCTTTGAATGCCCGACGATATCTGGCCTGGAGGCACGACGAGTTCTGCCGCGGATACGCTCTTTGACCTCGACATCAGCGACTCCTCTTCCGAACGTGGCAGTTCAGTGCCAGAGCCGGGATCGCCCGCCGGACCTCCCCGCGCCCTTCGCCGGCTTACTCTTTCGGCGACCACTTGGGACGACATCACGCGCTGGTCGCGCGATCAGCACTCGCAGGACACGTATCGGTACGTCGTGGGGCAAACCGGTTTTACAGGGACGTGGCGCGTGGCACTGGTGTTGGTGGCGGGTAACGTCGTGGGCGGGGTGGTGGTGCGGCGATGGGGACGCCCGGGCCGCGGCCAGGACGGCCTTCAAATTGCCACGGCAGGCCGCATCCCACATGCAGTCTCGTGGGACATTCTCGCAAGTGAACTTCCAGACAGGAGTCGTCAGCATCTTGACCGGGGCGATGGTGACGCGTTGCCCCCAGTCACAAGTGCTGACCTAGA
>NZ_AVPL01000155.1 GCF_000768695.1 Knoellia aerolata DSM 18566 | reverse complement strand
GCCGCGCTGGACTGAAGTGCCGCCCCGCTTTGCCCTCCTGGGCCCGCCTCAACGGCCGCGCCGGCGTCGGCGCGCAAGCGGCGGTACAGCGCGTCAGAGATCCGCCGCTTGAGGCAGCGCATCGCTTCGCGGCGGGACTTCCCGGCGGCGAGCTTGCGCAGGAAGTACGCCCGGCCCGGAGTGTCGAGGCGGATCTGGGTGGCCGCGGCGATGTGGATCATGTGGTTCATCCGCCGGTTCCCGGCCCGGGAGAGGCGGTGGCGGACGACCTCGCCGGAGGAGGCTTCAATCGGGGCGGTCCCGGTCCACGAGGCGTACCGGTTGCGGTCGACGAAGCGGGCGACGTCGCCGGTGTCGGCCAGGGTGCGGGCGGCCACGACTGGTCCGACGCCGGGCAGCTCCATCAGGGTCGAGCCGGTCGCCAACACCATCTCTTTCAGCTCGCGGGTGAGCGCCTTGACCTTCTTCTCAATTGTCACGAGCTCGGCGATCTGCTCGGCGGCGAGGCGGCGGCGGGTCTTGCCGGCCACGTCCCGTGGCCTGACGGTAGCGAGTATCCGCTTGGCCTGGCCGGTGGTGATGTCTCTCTTTGACTGTCCCGGAACGAGTTCCGACAACAGTCGGTGCACCCGGTTCACGCATTGAATCCTGGCTCGGCTCAGCTCCGCCCGCCGGTCCACCAACAACCGCAGAGCCTCGAGCTGCACGTCGTAGGCCA
>NZ_AVPL01000154.1 GCF_000768695.1 Knoellia aerolata DSM 18566 | reverse complement strand
CCCGCGACCACGGCCGTCCCCGGCGCCGGGCGCGTGCCTGGAACGCCGCGTCGACCGCGACCGCCCGCTCGCGGTCACCGGCGCGCAGCAGCGCCTCGACCAGCTCGGGCCCGGGCGACAGGTCGGGGTCACCGACCCGGAGGTCCGCGAGGAGCTCGTCGACGGCGGTGAACCCGGCGATCGCCGACTCGACGTCACCGAGCGACAGGTCGAGCTCGGCCAGCGCGAAGCCGGTCCAGACCGAGGCCATGTTGAGCTCACGGCCCTCGCCGACCCGTCGGGCCTCGGCCGCCTCGCGGTGGCACTCCTCGACCCGGCCCTGGCGGGAGTGCAGGGCGGCCAGCCCGGTGAGCGACGCGCCGAGCTCGGTGAGCTGGCCGAACTCGCGGGCCAGGCCGACCGCTTCGACGTAGAGCGCCTCGGCCCGCGACCACCGGTTCGTCGTGGCGTCGTTGCGGGCCAGGTGGAAGAGCAGGTGCGGGAGCTGGCCGAGCTCGGAGTTCCGGCGCCGGGTCTCGATCGTGTCGCGCAGCAGGTCCCGGGCGGCGCCCGACTCGCGCAGGTAGAGCAGGCCCGTCACCGCCCAGTCCGCCTCCTGGGGGGTGGGATCGGGCAGCGCGGCGAGCGCGTCGACCCCGGTCCGGAGCGCCTCCGAGTCCGGCTCGCCGGCGAGGGCCCGCGCCATGCCCACGGCGATCGACGCGATCGCGCGGTGGCCGGGGTCCGCGCCGGGTCGACCCGCGAGGAGCGACGCCCGCT
>NZ_AVPL01000218.1 GCF_000768695.1 Knoellia aerolata DSM 18566 | reverse complement strand
CTGGCGCAGAACGGCGACGCGGTGCTGGTGGACGTGCGCTCGGCGGAAGAGCGCAAATTCGTCGGCCACATCCCCGGCACGGTGCACGTGCCCTGGGCCACCGGCACCAGCCTGACCCGCAACCCGCGCTTCGTGCGCGAACTGGAGGCCAAGGTGGCCAGCGCCGGCGGCAAGGACGCCGTGGTGCTGCTGCTGTGCCGCAGCGGCAAGCGTTCGGCGCTGGCGGCGGAGGCGGCCGCCAAGG
>NZ_AVPL01000173.1 GCF_000768695.1 Knoellia aerolata DSM 18566 | reverse complement strand
GCTTCGAGGGTTTTGAAGGCGAGCTCGACGCCAACCAGCATCGCGGCCTGAGCGACGGCTGGCGCCATCGCGGCCTGCCCTGGGTGCAGGACTGACATGGCGGCCTTCGATCTGGAGGGCGTGGTGCGCGCCCTGGACGGCATCCGCGCCCAATGGCGCACCTCGCAACAGCGCGCCCGCGAGCCAGGCGAACGCGAGTTTCCGTCGCGCGAGGCGCTGGCCGACATCTTCGACAAGTTCAAGCGCGCGCTTTTCCCCATGCGCCTGGGGCCGGTGGACATGCGCCACGAAAGCGAGAATTTCTATGTCGGCTACACGCTGGACGCGGCCCTGCGCAGCCTGCTGGAACAGGCGCGGCTGGAGCTGCGGCGTCACGCGCCCGCCGACGCCGGAGTCGAGGAACACGCCGCCGCGATCGTGCGGCGGTTCGCCGCCGCGCTGCCGGACGTGCGGCGGCTGCTCGACAGCGACGTGCTGGCGGCCTATCACGGCGATCCCGCGGCGCGCAGCGTGG
>NZ_AVPL01000161.1 GCF_000768695.1 Knoellia aerolata DSM 18566 | reverse complement strand
CTGCTGCTGTCGCTGATGGTGATCACCGTGCTGGGCTTCGGCACCGTCAACGTGGCGCTGGCCGCCGGCGTGGCCACCATCGCCACGTTTGCGCGGCTGATGCGGGCCGAAGTGCTGCGGATCAAGGCGAACGCCTATGTCGAGGCGGCCTTCGGCAGCGGCGAGCGCTGGTTCTCGGTGCTGCGCCGCCACATCGTGCCCAACGCCGCCGGCCCCGTGCTGGTGCTGGCGGGCCTGGAACTGGGCGCCGCCATCCTCGCGGTATCGGCGCTGAGCTTCCTGGGCTTCGGCGCCGCGCCGCCCGCGCCCGAGTGGGGCACGCTGGTGGCCGAAGGGCGCAATTACCTGGTGCGCGCCTGGTGGCTGACCGCCATGCCGGGCGGCGTGATCATCCTGGTGGTGCTGTCCACCAACAGTCTGGGCAAGGCCTTTGAACGGCGGCGCCTGCGGGGGGCACGATGAACCTGAACACGGTGACGGCGCTGTCCGTCCAACGCGGCGAAACGGCGGCGGCGCAGCCGCTGCTGGCCGTGCGCGACCTGCACGTGGCCTATCAGGCCGGGCGCCAATGGGCGCACGCCGTGCGCGGCGTGTCGCTGCACGTGGACCCCGGCGAGGTGCTGGCCATCGTCGGCGAGTC
>NZ_AVPL01000013.1 GCF_000768695.1 Knoellia aerolata DSM 18566 | reverse complement strand
ACCCCACCCCCTGACCCACCCCACCCCTGACCCACCCCGTGCCTGAACTCGCCAATTCCCCCGTTGTGCACACGGCGTGTCCGTTCCCAACGGGGGAATTGGCGAGTGGGGCACGGAGGCGGCGGGGTCGAGGCGGTCTGGTACCGGTGGGTAACGCGCACTAGGGTCGCGACATGGACGCTGACGCCCTTGTCGTCGGGGCCGGCCTGGCCGGTCTCGTCGCTGCCAACGAGCTCGCCGACGCCGGACGCTCCGTCGTCCTCCTCGACCAGGAGAGCGAGGCCAACCTCGGCGGGCAGGCGTGGTGGAGCTTCGGCGGCCTCTTCCTGGTCGACAGCCCCGAGCAGCGCCGGATGGGCATCACGGACTCGTTCGACCTCGCCTGGCAGGACTGGGAGGGCAGCGCCGGCTGGGACCGCGACGAGGACCACTGGCCGCGCCGCTGGGGTCGTGCCTACGTCGAGTGGGCGGCCGGCGAGAAGCGCGACTGGCTGCGGCAGTTCGACATCAGCTTCTTCCCCGTCGTCGGCTGGGCCGAGCGCGGTGACGGCCGCGCCGGGGGGCACGGCAACTCGGTGCCGCGCTTCCACATCCCCTGGGGCACCGGCACGGGGATCGTGGCGCCGTTCGTCGACCGGGTCAGGGGGCACGTCGCGGCCGGCCGCATCATCTACCGTCCGCGCCACCGTGTCGACGACCTCGTCGCCGATGACGGCGTCGTCACCGGGGTCAGCGGATCCGTTCTCGCAGAGGACGGCTCGGCGCGGGGCGTCGCCACCAACCGCGACGTCGTCGGGGACTTCGAGTTCGGCGCCCAGTGCGTCCTCGTCACCAGCGGGGGGATCGGCGGCAACCACGACCTCGTCCGGGCCAGCTGGCCCGACCGTCTCGGGTTGGCGCCCGAGCACATGATCACCGGTGTGCCTGCCTACGTCGACGGACGGATGCTCGCGATCACCGAGGCGGCGGGCGGCACTGTCATCAACCGTGACCGGATGTGGCACTACGTCGAGGGCGTCAACAACTGGAACCCGGTCTGGCCCAGCCACGGCATCAGGATCCTGCCCGGCCCGTCGTCGCTGTGGTTCGACGGCAACGGCGACCGGCTGCCCCCGCCCAACTTCCCGGGCTTCGACACCCTGGGGACGTTGACGCACCTGCGCACGACCGGGCACGACCACTCGTGGTTCATCACCAACCGCACGCTCGTCGGCAAGGAGTTCGCGCTGTCGGGCAGCGAGCAGAACCTCGACCTCACCGAGCGCAGCTACCGCGACGTGCTCAAGCGCCCGGTCACCAAGGTGCAGCCGTCGGTGCAGGCCTTCCTCGACCACGGCGTCGACTTCGTGCAGGCCGACACGCTGCGCGAGCTGGTCGACCGCATGAACGCGCTGACGCCGGAGGCGCCGGTGGGCTTCGCCCACATCGAGCGGCAGGTTCTCGAACGCGACCGGCAGGTCGACAACGCGTACGGCAAGGACGCGCAGGTCGCGGCGATCCACGTCGCCCGCCAGTACCGCGGGGACCGGCTGACCAAGCGCGCGTTCCCGCCGCACCACGTCCTCGACCCCAAGCGGGGCCCGCTCGTCGCGGTCCGCCTCAACGTCCTCACCCGCAAGTCGCTCGGCGGGCTGCAGACCAACCTCGACTCCCAGGTCATCGGTGCGTCCGGCGACCCGGTGCCGGGGCTGTACGCCGCCGGTGAGGTCGCCGGGTTCGGAGGCGGCGGGGTGCACGGCTACCGCTCGCTCGAGGGCACCTTCGTCGGCGGCTGCCTGTTCTCCGGCCGGGCCGCGGGTCGCGCCGCGGCCCGCCAGGTCACCTGACGGACCGTCCGGACCGCGGGGTCAGAGGTTCATGCGCGCGGCGAGGGTGTCGCGCTTGTCCTCGAAGCGGGAGGCCTTGGTGTCGAGGTCGGCCATGAGCGCGTCGAGCTCGGTGCGGGCCTGCTCGCCCTCGGCCGAGAGGTTCTCGACGTCCCACACCTTCCAGAAGCGCAGCACGGGGGCCACGACGTCGTCGCGGTGCTGGCGCAGGTCGTAGATCCCGGCCACCGCCATCTCGACGGCCTTGCGCTGGAAGCCCGGGATGTCGGTGCCGGGCATCTGGAACCCCTTGACGACGTCGCGGATCGCCATCATCGAGGCGCTGGGGTCGAGCTGCATGGCCGCGTTGAGGAGGTTGCGGTAGAAGATCATGTGGAGGTTCTCGTCGGCCGCGATCCGCTGGAGGAGCTGGTCGGCCATCGGGTCGTCGGTGAACCGACCGGTGTTGCGGTGCGAGACCCGGGTCGCGAGCTCCTGGAACGACACGTACGCCAACGAGTGCAGCAGCTCGCCGCTGTGGGCCGACTCGTAGCCCTTGGACATGTGGGTCATCCGGAAGTCCTCGAGGACGGCCGGGTCGACCATGCGCTTGACGAGCATGTAGTCGCGCATGGCGATGCCGTGCCGGCCCTCCTCGGCGGTCCAGCGGTGCACCCACTCGCCCCACGCGTCGTCTCGACCGAAGATGATGGCGATCTCGTGGTGGTAGCTCGGGAGGTTGTCCTCGGTGAGCAGGTTGACGATGAGCGCCGAGCGCGCGACGTCCGAGATCGGGGCGTCGTCGGGGCTCCACGCGTCACCGCCCATGAGGCCGTCGAAGTTTCGCCCGTCGCTCCACGGGATGTAGTCGTGCGGGTACCAGTCCTTCGCGACGGCGAGGTGACGGTTGAGCTCGCCCTCGACCACCTGGTTCATCTCGCGCAGCAGGTCGGTCTGGCTCCAGGTGGTCGCGGTCATGCTGGCCAACCTACGCTCGCGTAGCTTCGCCCTTCCAGTTACTCGCCAGTGTTTTCGCGTGCCGGGTTCACAGGGTGCCGACGCGACCTCGGCCACCGGCGGCCCAGCAGGCGCCGTCCCGGGTGCAGTCGAGGGTGTGGAAGCCGACGTCGCTGAAGCGGGTCCAGGACCGGCCGCCGTCGGCCGAGACGCTGCTGCCGCCGACCGCTCCCGACTCGCCGACGACGAGCAGCAGACGACGGAGGTATGCCGCGTCCTCGCCGAGGTGCGTGAGGTCGCCGGCGCTGCTCCAGGAGTCCCCGTCACGGGTCGTCGACGCCGCGTCGACCCCGTCCGCGGGTGAGGCGAAGTCACCGCCGACGGCGACTCCCTGGCGCGGGTTGGCGAAGGCGAGGCCGAAGACGCCGGCCGCCTCCCCTGCGGGGATCCCGGAGTCGGTGGCGGTCCAGGTGAGCCCACGGTCGGTGGAGTGGAACACCCGGGAGTCCGCGCCTCCCGAGCCGAACCACGCGTCGCGACCGGAGATGGTGAGGCAGTCGCCGCTCGCGGAGAAGTTCGCCTCACCGGTGGAGTCCGGCATTCCCGCGTCCGGCAGGACCTCCCACGATCGCCCGCCGTCCTCGGTGGCGAGGATCCGGAACTTCCCGTCGACCGGGTCGCTCACGGCCAGGCCGCGCTGGCCGCCGGGGTAGAAGTCCATGCAGTTGTAGAACGCGGTCGGCTCGGTGTTGCGGAACGTCTCGGTCCACGTCGCACCACCGTCGCTGGTGCGGTAGATCCGCGAGGCCTCGCCCTCGCCGATCGCGAGCACCGACGCCGTGCGGGCGTCCTCGGCCTCGACGTCACGGAAGCTGAGGCCGGTGCTGCCGGGAGGGCTCACGTCCTGCCAGCTCGTGCCGCCGTCGGTGGTCCGATGGACCTTCGCCGAGCCGCCGCTCAGGCTGGCCCCGCTCACCCACGCCGTGTCGCGGTCGACGGCGTCGAGGCCGCGGAAGCTCTGGTCGGCGTCGACCGTCGTCACCGACCACTCGAGCTCGGCGGGCGCGGGAGGTGGTGAGGCGCTCGCGACGGGGACGGCAAGCGCGAGCAGCGCGACGGCATACAGGGGAGCGGTGAGGGTCTTCGTCGAGGTGCGCATGCCTGCCACCCTGCCGCACCTCGACCGGCCGCGCGCGGCGTGGGAGCCGGCCGACCGCAACGTCAGAGGTACTGGCCGGTGCCCTCGCCCGGACCCTCGCCGGGCCGGACGGGGTGGCCGCCGGGCATGTTGGGCATGCCCATCGGGGGCCCCTGGGCACCCGGCGCCGGCGCGTGGCCGGGCGGGAGCGCCCGCATCTGCTGGAGCTGCGCCTGCGCGGCCATCTGCTGGGCGACGAGCGCCGTCTGGATGCCGTGGAAGAGCCCCTCGAGCCACCCGACGAGCTGGGCCTGGGCGACCCGGAGCTCGGCGTCGGAGGGTGCGTCGTCGCTGAACGGCAGGGCGATCCGGTCGAGCTCCGCGACGAGCTCGGGGGCGAGGCCGTCCTTGAGCTCGGCGATGGAGCGCTCGTGGACGTCGGCGAGCCGGACCCGGCCCTTCTCGTCGAGCGGCGCGTTGCGGACCTCCTCGAGGAGCTGCTTGATCATCGACCCGATCCGCATGACCTTGGCCGGCTGCTCGACGAGGTCGGCCGGGTTCTGCGCCTGGCGACCGTCGTCGGTGCGGTCCGCGACACCCATCCCCTCGGGCGTGACCACCACGACGCGGTCGTCGTCGATCGTCGCGGTGCCGTGCACCTGCTGCGGCTCGTCGGCCTGTTCGGCCTGCTCGTCCTCGGTGGGGCGGGGCTGGTCGGTCATGTCAGTCATCCTGCCCCAGCGCGCATCAGCGGCCTCGGTCGGGCGGGGTCCACGAGGGGTCGCGGCCGATGAAGCCCATGAGCCGGTCGGTGATGTCCGCGCTGTCCGGCACGTCGACCTTCGGCCCGTACTGTCCCGACGCCCGCAGCATCTCGTCGTGCTCCCGCATTCCGCTGAACAGCTGGTTCGCGAACTCCTCGTCCAGCCGGTCGGGCTGGCCGGTCGCACGGGCGAGGTCCCACGTGTGCATGAAGACGTCGGCCGTGTAGAACTGGTCGATCGCGCCGGGCAGGGGAATGGTGCCGATGTGTCGGTTGTCGAGCATGGCCGTCTCGGTGGCCGGGTCGTCGAGGACCGCCTGGACGGCGCGCGCCTGCGCCTCCCACGCCCCGACCGGGTCGTCGTCGACGGACGGCCCCGCGGGCAGCTCGATCCCGGTGCCCGACCTCAGGAACCCCGGGAACCACTCGACGAGGTGACGCACGACGTCGCGCGCGGTCCAGCCGTCGACCGGGCTGGGCACGTCCCAGCGGGTCACCTCGGCAGTGCGGTCGGCGAAGGTGGCGGCGACGGCGCGGTGGCGCCCGGCGGGGTCGTGGGGCAGCGGCATCCGGCCAGTCTGTCAGTCAGTCAGGCCGTCCGTCGGGTCGCGTCCGGAGCCCTTCGTATGCCGGCCGCGGCGAGTGCCGCTGCGAGCGCCGGGACCGCGACGGTGAACCCGAGGAGGACGAGCCACGGGAAGACGAGGACCGGGTCGACGCTGATGCTCTGCCCGCTGACCGGGTCCCACGACTGCGCGGTGAGGGGGTAGGTGAGACCGACCCCCGGGACCACGCCGACGGCCAGGCCGAGGACCGCGCCGATGAGGCAGAGCGTGAACGCCTGCGCGGCCGCCATGGCCCGTCGGGTGCCACGCCCGGAGCCCAGGGCCGCCAGCGTCGCCTGGTCCTGCTCCTGCTCGGCGAGCGTGAGGGCCGTCGAGGTGAGGGTGATGACGAGCAGCAGCAGCACGAAGATCCCGACGAGGATCGCGACGACCCACTTCAGCGGTGACTGGAAGCCGCGCTCGGCCTCGATCCAGATGTCGTCGTCCGCGGTGTAGCCGAGGCGGTCGGTGAGGTCCTGCGAGATCGGTCCGGCCGGGTCGTGGACGGTGAGCCGGTCGACCATGAGCGGCCACCCGTGGGCGGTGGCGACCTGGGTGGGCACGAGCATCGCGCGCGACAGCAGGATGCCGGTCGTGTCCCGGGTCAGCTCGACCTCGACGGCCGGCAGCCGCGTCGTACGCAGGTTCTCGAGCTCGGGGACGGGGGGCATCTCGTCGGCGGGCGTGAACCCCTCGACCGGCGGGTCGACCATGCGGACGGCCGACATCACGCTGACCGTCCCGTCGGTGAGCAGCGACGGCGCCCCCTCCGCCCGACCGACGACCACCCCACCGCGATCGAGCACGGCGACGGCGTCCTCGTGACCGAGCAACCTCAGGCGTCGGGCGATCTCGGCGGTGGTCGTCACGCCGATGGCCGACACGTTCGCATAGGCGTTGGTGCCGACGACATGGCACGGTGGCTGCCCCCCACCCGCGGGCGGCTCGCCGTCCTCGACCGTCTGGGCGGGGGTGCAGCCCGGCGGGACGACGTTGACCGAGGTCAGCTCGTAGGCCTCTCTCGGCGGCGTCCCGTCCGTCGACGTCAGGAACGGGTCGCCGGTGGCGATGGACGACACGGGGGTCACCTGCAGGCCGGACCGGACCGTCACGAAGCCCGCCGCGAGCGTGGTCGCGTCCAGGCCACGGCCGGGTCCCGCGTCGCCTGAGACGGTCGCGTCCCCGAGGACGTTCTGGGCGGTGTACTCGCGGCGGCTCTGCTCGTTGTCGCTGCCACTCGCGATGAGGGTCATCGTGAGGACGGCGACCCCCGCGAGGATCGCGGCGATGGCGGGGACGCTGCGGGCGCGCTGGCGTCCGGCGTCACGGGTCGCCATCCGCAGGGGCACCGGCAGCCGGGCGCTCAGCCGGGCGATGACGACGAGCACCATCGGTGCGAGCATGATCGCGCCGACGACGAGGGCGATGGTGGCGAGGACGACGCCGAGCTCCGACCCCTGCGCCGCGGCGAGGGACACCACGGCGAACGCTCCCGTCCCGGCCAGGACCAGCCCGACGACGAACACCGCCCGGCTCGGCGGTGGGGAGACGTTCTGGCCCTTCATCACCCCGACGATGTCGAGTCGGCCGAGCCGACGGGCGGGGATGAGGGCGGCGATGACGGCGCTCGCCACGGACGTGAGCGTGACGAGAAGGACCGGCCCGGCCGGCACCTCGAAGGGTCCACCGCTGCCGATGTAGGAGCTGAGCCAGATGCTGCGCGTGGTGAGCCAGGCGCCCGCGACGCCGAGTCCGCCGCCTGTCACGGCGGCGAGCGCGCCGAGGACGAGGGCCTGCGCGAGCACGGTGTGTCGCAGCTGCCCGGTGGTCGCGCCGTTGCTCGCCGAGAGCGCGAGGGTCCGGCGCTGGCGAGCCGCACTCACGGCGAAGGCCGGCCCGACGAGAAGGGTCGTGATGACGAGGAGCAGTGCGCCTCCGATGGCGAGGAACGTCCCCAGTCGGTCGGTGTCGTACTCCAGCTGGCTCCTCTGGTCGGCCGACAGCTGGCTCACGTCGGGCGGGTTCTCGAGGACCTCCGCGGAGTAGACGGTGAAGCCGTAGCGGTTGAGCTCGCGGACCTCGGGCCAGGTGACGGGGTCGACGCCGAGCAGGATCCACCCGCCACCCGGCTGGCCCTCGACCAGCGGCTGCGTGACGACGAGGTCGAGCTGGGAGCCGGGCTCTCCGAGCACGCGCGCCAGCCCGACGACCTGGAGCGTCACCTCGGTCCCCCCGGTTCGCACCTGCAGCGACCCACTGGTCGGCAGGCCACGGCTCTCGCCCCACGTCGACACGACGGCCTCGGTCGGTCGCTCGGGCAGACGCCCGCTGACGACCTCGACCTTGTCGGTCACCCCGGCGCGGGCGTCGAGCGCGAGGCTCTGCACGGTGAGACGTCGTTCGCCGACCCTCGTCGTGCCGTACTCCTCCGCATAGGGCACGGCCCGGGTCCCGGTGAGCGCGGCCACCGCCTCGGCGTTGTCGAACGCGGACCCCTCCTCGACCCAACCCGGGGTGGGCGCGCGGGTCCCGTCGGATCCCGCGGAGAAGCCGGGGTCGAACGGCTGGTCGACGACTCCGGGCTGGGGGTAGCTGAGGGCGGCGACCCCGTTCCCCATGCGTGCCGGGATCGACTCGGCGCCGCTGACCTGGCTCGTCACGCCGATGACGAGCGCGAAGGTGAGCAGCGCTGTGGGCACTGCCACCATGATGACGATGAGCGCACTGCGCCCACGGTGGCGGCGCACGTCCCTGCGCGCCATCCTCAGGGCCACGGCCCAGCTGCCCGTCAGCCGGCGCCACGCGGAGCCGGCCCCGGCCGGGGACCCGGCAGCGGCGGGGGGCGTGGTCACCGGTTCGCGCCGGTGGCGTCGAGCAGGTCCTCCGCCGAGCTGGCCCGCCCGGTGGTGTCGACGACGACGCCGTCGCGCAGGAACACGACGCGGTCGGCCCACGCGGCGTGGCGCGCCTCGTGCGTGACGAGCAGGCCGGCGACGCCGGCGTCGCAGCGCTCGCGGAGCACCCGCAGGACGTCCTCGCCGGTGTGGCTGTCGAGGGCCCCGGTGGGCTCGTCGGCGAGCACCAACCGCCGGGTGCCGACGAGGGCGCGGGCGATGGCCACCCGCTGCTGCTGGCCGCCGGACATCTGGTCGGGGAACCGGTCGGAGAGCTCGCGCAGCCCCATGAGCTCGAGCGCCTGTCGTGCGTGACGGCGGGCCTGGCCGACCCGTTCGCCGTCGAGCTCGAGCGGGAGGGCGACGTTCTCGGCCGCGGTGAGGCTGGGGATGAGGTTGTAGTCCTGGAAGACGAAGCCCACGCGTCGACGCCGCAGCCGGGCGATCCCCTTGGCGTCCATCGCGGTGAGGTCGTCGCCCTCGATGACGACGCGTCCGCTGGTCGCCCGGTCGAGGCCGCCGGCGAGGTTGAGCAGCGTGGACTTGCCGGAACCGCTCGGCCCCATGACGGCGACGAGCTCGCCGGGCATGACCTCGAGGGTCACCCCGTCGAGGGCGTGGACGGCGGTCTCGCCGGTGCCGTGGACCCGGCTGACGTTCTCGAGGAGGAGGCTCGGGGTGGTCATCGACGTGCCCCCGTCGCCTCGGTCTCGGTGTCCCGCTCAGGCGGGTATGCCGTCCGGCCGGCCCCCGCGGCGTCCGCGGCGCCCGCGCTCGCCCGCCGGGGGAAAGGGCGCAGGGACTCACGGTGGAGCCGGGTCTCGACGTGGTCGAGCCAGCGGACCTCGGCCTCGGCGGTGAAGATGAGGTTCTCGAGGACGAGGAGCCAGGCGAGGTCGTTGTTGACCTCGCCGTCCCCGGGGCGGCTGCCCTCGCCCGCCTGCTCGGCGTCACGCTGCCTGGCCATGACCTGCTGCTTGAGCCGGGTGAGGTCGTGGAGGTGGCGCAGCGTGCTCGTGCGCTGGGTCTGGGCGACGGCCTGCACGTCGACCCCGGGCACGGTCACGGCGAGAGCCAGCTTGATGGTCAGCTCGTTGCGCGGCGTGCTGTCGCGGTCGACCGGGGTGCGCCACCACGTGGTGACCTCACTCGCGCCGGCCGGCGTGAGCCGGTAGGAGATCCGGCCCTCGGCATCGGCCTCGCCGGTGGCCTCGACGAGCCCGTCGCGCTCGAGCCGGGCGAGGGTCGTGTAGACCTGACCGACGTTGAGCGGCCAGGTGCCGCCGGTGCGCTGCTCGAACTCCGCTCGCAGCTGGGCGCCGTACATGGGGCCCTCCGCGAGGAGGGCCATCAACCCCTGCTTGACCGACATGTGCGTCTCCCTCGGTGGCTCGACGCGAGAAACCCCTGCGTTCTCGCGTGCGGTGCCGAGCCGGCATACCGGGAACTCGGGGTGGCCCCTGACCTGCCTGAATACCCGGTATGCCGTTCTCGGACAGGACATGTATACCGGGTATTGCGTGCCCTGGCAAGCGCTCCTCGCGGGCGAGCCGCGGGTCAGGCCGGGATCAGGAGGATCTTGCCGATGTGGGTGCTCGACTCCATCTCGGCGTGGGCCCGGCTCGCGTCCGCGAGGGCGTGCCGCGAGTGCACGACGGGGCGCACCCGGCCGTCGGCGACGAGCGGCCAGACGTGCTCGCGCACGGCCGCGACGATCGTCGCCTTCTCGGCGAGGGGGCGGGCGCGCAGCGAGGTGGCGATGACGGCGGCCCGCTTGCGCAGCAGGACGCCGAGGTCGAGCTCGCCCTTGACGCCACCCTGGAGGCCGATGACGACGAGCCGGCCGGCCGTGGCGAGCGCGTCGACGTTGCGGGGGAGGTACTTCGCGCCCATGTTGTCGAGGATGACGTCGGCCCCGTGGCCGTCGGTGGCGCGCCGGATCTCCTCGACGAAGTCCTGCTCCTTGTAGTTGATGAGCACCTCGGCGCCCAGGTGGCGGCAGACGTCGAGCTTCTCCTGCGAGCCGGCGGTCACCGCGACGCGGGCCCCGACCTCACGGGCGAGCTGGATGGCCATGGTGCCGATCCCCGACGACCCCCCGTGGACGAGGAAGGTCTCACCCGGCTGGAGGTTGGCGGTGAGGAACACGTTGGACCACACCGTGCACGCCACCTCGGGGAGGGCGGCCGCCTCGACGAGGTCGACCCCCTGCGGGATCGGCAGCACCTGGGCGGCGGGCACGACGACCTGCTCGGCGTAGCCGCCGCCGACGAGCAGCGCGCACACCCGGTCGCCGACGACCCACTCGGTGACCTCGTCGCCGACGGCGTCGACGACCCCGGACACCTCGAGCCCGGGGATCTCGGTCATGCCCGGAGGAGGGTTGTAGCGACCCATCCGCTGCATGACGTCGGCCCGGTTGACCCCGGCGGCGGCCACGGTGACCCGCACCTCGCCGGGGGCGGGCTCGGGCACGTCGACGTCGGTGAGCACGAGGGCCTCGGGGCCGCCCGGCGTGGGGATGGTGATCGCCTTCATGTCCCCAACGTACGACGACCCGTCATGGCGTCATGGCGTCGAGGTCCTCGGGGGTGTCCACGTCGGGCACCTCGAACGGCGCACGCACCTCGCGGTGGGGGAGGGTCAGCAGGGTGCGCGCCGGGAGGCCGTGCGCGTCCGCGGGCACGGCGCGGCGCAGGGCGTCGGTGCGGTATGCCGCGAGCAGGGGATTCGGCCGTCCCTCTCCGTCGCTCAGCACGGTGCCCGCCGGCCAGGGGTCTGACTCCAGTGCGGCGACGAGCAGCGGCAGCACCTCGCCGGCGCGTGGCGCGTCACCGGGTGCCACGCACACGACGTCGGCCGTCACGACCTTCAGCCCGGCCGCGATCCCAGCGAGCGGCCCTCCGCCGGGTGGGGACTCTCGGGCCCAGCGCACCCGCCCGGCCACGGCGTCCGGGACCGGCCGCGACGGGCCGACGACGACGAGGTCCCAGGCGGACGGCATACCCGACAGGCAGTGGTCCAGCACCGAACGGTCGCCGAGGCGGGCGTCGAGCTTGTCCGAGCCGAACCGGCGTGATGACCCGCCGGCCAGCACGAGAACCGTCACGGATGCACTCACGTGACCATTGTCGCCGTCGGTGACCCCCCATACGTTGGGGGGACCAGTCGACGACGAAGGAGACGGACCAATGGCAGTTGAAAGACGCACCGTCCTCAAGGGTGCCGCAGTCGCCGCGGGGGCCACCGCCCTCGGCGGACCGTTCCAGGGGCTCGTGGCCGGACCGGCCGCGGGACTGGGGGCACCCGCCTTCCGTGCGCTGCGCCCGATCCCGGACCAGCGGGACGGCAAGGTGCGGCTGCACCTGCCGGAGGGCTTCTCGTACCGGTCGTTCCACGACACCGAGGCCCCGGTCGTCCTCGACGACGGGACGAGGCTCCCCGGTCGCCACGACGGCATGGGCGCCTTCGACGGCCCCGGCGGCGCCGTCACGCTCATCCGCAACCACGAGGTCAACAACCCCGGCCCGGCGTTCGGCCCGGCGGGCGGCGGCGACCACGTCTACGACCCGATGGCCCGGGGTGGGTGCACGCACGTCGACGTGGACGGCAGGGGCAACGTCAAGGCCGCCTGGACCGCGATCAGCGGCACGATGATGAACTGCTCCGGCGGCCAGATGCCGTGGGGCTCGTGGGTGACGTGCGAGGAGACGGTCAACGGACCCGACGTCGGCCCCGACTTCACGGGCACGTCGAACATCCCGCTCACCAAGCCCCACGGCTACGTGTTCGAGGTGCCCGTCGACGGCCGCGCCGACGCCACCCCCATCACCAGGGCCGGGCGCTTCCCCCACGAGGCGGTGTCGTTCGACCCGCGCGAGGGCCGGCTCTACCTCACCGAGGACAACTTCGCGTTCCCGTCGGGCTTCTACCGCTACACGCCCGGGACGAACCCGATGAGGTCCGGGCGCCTCGACAACGAGGGCACGCTGCAGATGCTCGCCGTCAAGGGCCAGCCGGGCGCCCACCTCGAGGCCCACCAGACCAAGGGCGCGGTCTACAGCGTCGAGTGGGTCGACATCGACGACCCGGACCCCGAGTTCCCCTACACCCCCGGCCAGACGGCCCCGACGGCGAACGACGATGCGCTGCAGTACGTCGGCGACCAGGGCCGGGCCAAGGGCGCGGCCGGGTTCTCACGCCTCGAGGGGCAGATCTACGACAACGGCGTCGTCTACTTCACGTCCACCCAGGGCGGGGGCGCCGCCGAGACCGGTGACGAGCTCATCAACGGCTACGGCAACGGCTTCGGCCAGGTCTGGGCCTACGACACCCGCTCGGAGAAGCTGCGCCTCGTCTACCAGTCGCCGGGCAAGGAGACGTTCGACTTCCCCGACAACATCACGGTGAGCGAGCGCGGCACCCTCGTCGTCTGCGAGGACAGCAGCGGCGACAACTACCTGCGCGGCCTGAGCCGCGGCGGGCAGCTGTGGGACATCGCGCTCAACCGGCTGCGGGTGGGCGGCGACGGGGCGCCCCGCTTCGGTGACGAGTTCGCCGGGTCGACGTTCAGCCCGGACGGCCGGACGCTCTTCGTCAACATCCAGGCGGGCAACGGCATGTCCTTCGCCATCTGGGGTCCGTGGGAGCGCATCGGCGTCTGACGCCTCGCTCCGCAGGCACGCAGCGCGGCGTGTGCCGGTCAGCCCCCTGACCGGCACACGCCGTCCGTGCCCGGTTCCTCGCCACACCCCCGGAAAGGCGCTGGCGTGCTGTCGGTGGACGGGTGGACGCTGGGAGGATGACGGACCTCACCGAGCGGCAGCTGCCGCGCGCCCTCACCCCGTTCCGGGGTGCGGCGTACCGGCGGCTCGCGGTCGCACTCGTCTTCACGACGTTCGCGAGCGGGGTCTGGGCCGTCGCCCTCGTGTGGGAGGTCGTGCGGATCGGAGGCGGCGCGTCCCAGCTGAGCGTCGTCGCGACCTCGTCGGCGGTCGGGGTGATCCTGCCCGCGCTGCTCGCCGGTGTCGTCGCGGACCGTGTCCCGCAGAAGCGGATCCTCCTCGTCGTCGCCGGCGCCGAGCTCGCCTGCATGTCGACGGTGGCGGCGCTGTCGCTCACCGGGGTGACGGCGCTGTGGATGCTCGCCGGCATCGGGTTCGTCAACGGCGCCGGCATGGCGTTCTACTACCCCGCCTACACCGCGTGGCTGCCGGCGCTGGTCGACGAGCGCGACCTCATGGCGGTCAACGGCTTCGAGGGCATGGTCCGCCCGACGATCGGCCAGGCCATCGGTCCGGCCGTGGCCGGGGCCGCCGTCGCCGCCGCCAGCCCGGGGTTCGCGGTGAGCATCGCGGCCGGGTCGGTGCTGGTCGGGCTGCTCGCCCTCATCGCCGTGCCCGAGACCCCGCTGCGCCGCCAGCTCGACGACGTCCATGCGCGGCACCCGGTGCGGGCTGCCGGGGCCGACATGCGCGAGGGCTTCGCCTACATGGTTCGCACGCCGTGGCTGCTCGCGACCCTGCTCTTCGCCAGCCTCATGGTCCTCGTCGTCATGGGTCCGCTCGAGGTCCTCCTGCCCTTCCTCATCAAGGACCGCCTCGGCGGGGGCCCGCGAGAGCACGCCTGGGTGCTCGCCGCGTTCGGGCTCGGCGGCGCCGCCGGGTCGCTCGTCATGGCCTCGCTGCGCATGCCGCGGCGCTACCTCACGTGGATGAACCTCCTGTGGGGAGTCGGGACGGTCCCGCTCGCCGTCATCGGGTATGCCGGCCGGCTCTGGGTCGTCGTCGTGTCCGCCTTCGTCCTCGGCGCCTGCTTCTCGGCCCCGATGGTCATCTGGGGCACGCTACTCCAGCGCCGCGTCCCGCCGCCCCTCATCGGTCGGGTGTCGAGCCTGGACTTCTTCGTCTCGATCAGCCTCATGCCGGTGTCGATGGCGCTGGCCGGCCCGGTCTCCGAGGCGATCGGGCTGCGGCCCACGTACCTCATCGCCGGGCTCGTCCCGAGCGTCATCGCGGTGGTCGCGATCCTCTGGGCGCGGCTGCCCGCCGACGAGCTCGCACACCCTCTCCGCGACTGACCGCGGGCGGCTCCGCGGTCGACGTCACGGGCGTCGAGCGGGGCGCACCTGCCCGTGCAGCCGGGTCGAGAGGTCGTCGGCGGCGTGACGCACGGCGGAGACCAGGCGCCCCACCTCGGCCTCGGCGACGAGCTCGACCCGGAACGTCACCGCCACCGCCGCCCGGGGGTGGTCGCTGTGGTCGAGCACGGCGACGGCCACGGACTGGAGGCCACCGGTGATCTGACCGTCCTCGACGGCATACCCCCGTGCCCGCACGGACTGGAGCAGGCTCCGCAGCTGCGTCGTCGAGGTCGGGCCGTGCCCGTCGCGCTGGACGAGCGCGTCCGCGTGCGGGAAGAGCGCACGCACCTGACCTGCGGGCAGCGCGGCGAGCATCGCCAAGCCGGTCGCGGTGAGCGTCGCGGGCAGCCGGACGCCGACGTCGGAGACCAGCACCGGGCCCTTCGGAGCGCGCTGCTCGATGACGTAGAGGACGTCGCGACCGTGGAGCACGGCGAGGTGGGCGTTGTGACCGGTCGTGTCGACGAGCCGGTTGAGCGTGGCGCGCGCCATCCGCTGCAGCGGCGCCTGCCGTCCGTAGGCCGACCCCAGCTCGTATGCCGCGACGCCCAGGCCGTAGCGCCGCTCACCTTCGAGGTGCGAGACGTAGCCGCGGTCCCGCAGG
Organism: Knoellia aerolata DSM 18566; assembly: GCF_000768695.1. Lineage (GTDB taxonomy): Bacteria > Actinomycetota > Actinomycetes > Actinomycetales > Dermatophilaceae > Knoellia > Knoellia aerolata. Next base: position 60,389 of record NZ_AVPL01000013.1, on the reverse strand, counting down.
ACGCGAAGCAGGTGGTAGGTGCTCGACCGGGGGAGCCCGAGCTCGCGCGCGATGGTTGCTGCGGGCAGCGGCTCGCCGCGGCGCGCCAACAGCTCCAGGACGTCGAGCGCGTACCCGGCCGCGGGCACGCTGCCGCGGTCGTGTCGTTCCTCCGTCATCGGCGCTGCCGAGGGGTTCGCGGGCGGATCCGGGTGCCGACGGCCTACGCCGCCTCGGTGTCGGGCTGGTGGACGCCGAAGACGTTGCCCTCGGTGTCGACGAAGTAGCCCTGCCATGCCATGCCGGTGAGGGCGTGCTTCTCCAGCGCGACGGTCGCGCCGGCGGCGACCGCCTTGGCGGCGGTGGCGTCGAAGTCGTCGCTGCCCATGGTGAGCACGCACCCGGCCACGGCGGCGCCGGCCTCCGGGTTGGGTCCCGAGCGCTGCATGATCGCGCCGTTGATCCCCGGCTGGTCCTCGGGGCCGGTCGTCACGCCGAAGTAGGGCATCCCGGCGAAGTCGCTCCAGTCCTCGACCTGCCAGCCGAACACCGCCTGGTAGAAGGCGACGGCGCGCGGGACGTCGGCGGCGTGGATCTCGAAGTGGATGGCGCGCGTCATCGGGGCCTCCTCGGTGCGACGGTCTGTGCTCCCATCATCCACCCGCCCCGACGGCCACCGCAGCCGAACCCGACGGGGCCGGTCTGGCGTCAGCGGTCGTCCACGAGGCGTCCGAGGATCCTCGCGAGCGCGGCGCGGTCGCGCTCGGACAGGTCCGCGAAGTAGCTCTCGTGGTCGGCGCGGCGAGCGGCGTCGAGCTCGGCGAGGACCGCGCGGCCCTGCGTGGTGAGGGCCACCCGGGTGGCGCGGCGGTCGCTCGGGTCGGGTTCACGCGCCACGAACCCCCGGGCCTCGAGGGAGTCGACGACGTCGGTCACCGAGCGCGGGGCGATGCGCAGGTGCTGGGCGACGACTCCGAGTCGCGTGGGCTCGTGCTCTCCGATGACCCGAAGGGCCCGGGACTCGTGCGGTGTCACGCCCCACGGCTCCAGCGTCGCGGCGAACCGCCGACGCAGTCCCCGGGCGACCTGCATGACGAGCTCGCCCAGCGGCGGCTCGGGCGGGGCGGCGGCGCGCGCGGACGGCATACGGGAATGTTAGCGGCAAGTATTCGGTTTGACTCATTGTGAGTTAACCTCACTAATACGTCGGAACGAACGAACACAGGACAGAAGGGAGGGTGCACATGACGGCCACCACTGCCCATGACACCCCCAGGGACGCGCAGTCCCGACTCCCGGGCGGCCGGGGCCACGGCCTCGGCGGTGGACGCGGCGGCGGCGCCCCGATGCAGGTCGACCCCCAGGACCGCGCCCAGCTCGAGCTCAAGCCGGTCCCGGTGCGGCGCGTCGCCGCGCTCTTCCGTGGCTTCGGCCGCCCCATCGGCATCGTCACCGCGATCATCGTCGTGACCTCCGTCATCTCCATGGCCCAGCCGTTCCTCGTGCGCGAGGTCGTCGACGTCGCCATCCCGCAGCAGGACGTGGGCCTGCTCCTCCTCTCCGTCGGCGCCATGCTCGCCGTCGCCGCGGTCACCCAGGTCCTCGGCGTCGTGCAGACCTGGATGTCCACCGGCGTGGGCCAGCGGGTCATGCACCGCCTGCGGACCGACCTCTTCGCCCACCTCCAGCAGCAGTCGCTGGGTTTCTTCACCCGCACCCGGGCCGGTGAGGTGCAGTCGCGGCTCACCAACGACATCAACGGGATGCAGGGCGTCGTCACGACGACCGCGACCTCGATCGCCTCGAACCTCACGACCGCCGTCGCGACGTCGGCCGCGATGGTCGCGCTCTCCTGGCGGCTCTCGCTCCTCTCGCTGATCGTCATCCCGCCCGCGGTGTGGATGACCCGGCGGGTCGCCCTCATCCGCCGCGAGGTCACCGCCCGTCAGCAGTCGCGCCGGGCCGACCTCAACGTCCAGATCGAGGAGGGGCTGTCGGTCTCCGGCGTGCGCCTCTCCAAGACCCTCGGTGCCGGGCGGCGTCACGCCGAGCGGTTCACGTCGACGTCCTCCGAGCTCGTCGACCTCGAGCTGCGCAGCCAGCTCGCCGGCCGCTGGCGGATGGCGACGATGCAGGTCGTCTTCGCCGCCATCCCGGCGCTCATCTACCTCGTCGCCGGGCTCCCCGCGACGTCCGGGGGCATGACGATCGGCACGCTCATCGCCTTCACGACCCTCCAGGCCGGCATCTTCCGCCCGCTCATGGGACTGCTCAACGTCGGCGCGCAGTGGGTCTCGTCGATGGCGCTCTTCTCGCGGGTCTTCGAGTACCTCGACCTCATCCCCGACGTCGCCGCCCCGACCGTGCCGGTCGCGATCGACCCCGAGGCGGTGCGTGGCGAGGTGCGCTTCGAGGACGTCTCCTTCGCGTACGCCCTCGACGCCCCCGACGCGGTCGCGCACATCTCCGCCGTGGTCCCGGCGGGCGGCTCGCTCGCCCTCGTCGGCCACACCGGCTCCGGCAAGTCGACGCTCGCCTCGCTCGTCGCCCGGCTCCACGACCCGACGTCCGGTCGGGTCACCGTCGACGGCGTCGACCTGCGCGACCTCGACCCGGAGGTGCTCGCGCGCATCGTCGGCGTCGTCTCGCAGGAGACCTACCTCGTGCACGCCTCGATCCGCGAGAACCTGCTGCTCGCGGCCCCCGACGCGACCGAGGTGGAGCTGTGGCGTGCGCTCGGCGCCGCCCAGGTGGCCGACCTCGTGGGCTCCCTGCCGGACGGGCTCGACACCGTCGTCGGCGCCCGTGGCCACCGCTTCTCCGGTGGGGAGCAGCAGCGCCTGGCGATCGCCCGGACCATCCTGCGCAACCCGCGGGTCCTCGTCCTCGACGAGGCGACGAGCGCCCTCGACAACGACACCGAGCGCGCACTCCGGGACGCGCTCGACATGCTGACCAGGGGCCGCACGACCATCACCATCGCCCACCGGCTCTCGACCGTCGAGGACGCCGACGAGATCGCCGTCCTCGACCACGGCCGCATCATCGAGCGCGGAACCCACCGGGAGCTGCTCGAGCGGGGAGGGCGCTATGCCGCGCTCGCCGGCTCGCCGGCATACGCCGAAGCGGCCTGACCCGCTCGTCCACGCGGAAGATCTCACCGAGCGGGACGGTGGCATCCGTGCCACCCTCCTCTCCATGAGAGCGAGCCGATCGTCCCGGGTCATCCTCAGCGGCGTGGGAGCCGTGGTGGCCACCGCGCTGCTCTGTGGTTCGGCCGCGTCCGTGGGCGCCACCGCCGCAGCCTCGACCCGGCCCGGGGGCGCCCACCTCGACCGGGCGCTTCAGGCGGCGCTCGACCGGCGTGCCGCAGCGACCCTCCGACCGGTGCCCATCTCGGGCGACAGCGACACCGGCCCGTGGACGACCGGCATCCCCCAGGTCACGTCCGCGGCCACCTCGCTGCCTTCGACGAGCGGCCGGGTCGCCTCGACCGACGCCGACCTCACGTGGAGCATCCGGGCGAGCCTCTTCACCCGGGGCAGCGTCCCGCAGATCGGCGCCTCGGCCAGCGGCCAGGTCGTCGACGCGGTCACCGGACGGGTGCTGTGGGCCAAGAACCCCACGACGGCCCGCACGCCCGCGTCGAACCAGAAGATCGTCACCGCGTTCGTCGCCCTCGCGTCCATGGGCGCGTCCGCGCGCCTGACGACGCCCGTCCTCCAGGTGCCGTCCAGCCCGGCGACGGTCTACCTCAAGGGCGCGGGTGACCCGGCGCTGTCCTCGTCCCAGCTCGGCACCATGGCGACGACGGTCGCGGCCAAGGCGAAGAGCCAGGGTCTGGCCGCGGTCACCGTCGTCGTCGACGACTCCCTCTTCCCGGAGCCGACCAACGCACCCGGGTGGAAGCCCGAGTGGATCCCCCACACCGTCGCGCCGGTGCGGGCGCTCGTGGTCGACCAGGTCAACGTCGTCGACACCTCGCTGCACGCAGGGCAGGTGTTCGCGGCGCGGCTCAAGGCGGCCGGGGTGGCGGCGAGCACGGTGAGACGTGGCGCCGCGCCCGCCGGCGCGACCACCATCGCGAGCGTCACGTCCCCGACGGTGGCCCAGCTCGTGCAGACGATGCTCAACGCGAGCCAGACCGACTACGCCGAGACGCTGCACCGCCTCGCGGCCCTGCGTCGAGGTCACACGCCCGACTGGGCCGGCGCCCGCACCAACGCGATCCAGGTGCTCACCGCCGGGGGCATCGACCAGGCCGGCATGGTCGTCAACGACGGGTCGGGACTCTCGCGCACCGGCCGGATGACCCCGCTCACCGCCATCGACCTCGTGTCGACGATCCGGGCAATCCCGGCGCAGAACGCCGTGATCTTCGCAGCGAGCGGCATGCCGACCTCCGGCGTCTCGGGCACGCTCGAGAGCCGCTACCGCACCGCTCCCACGAGCTGCGCGCGCTCGGCGGTCCGTGCCAAGACGGGCACCCTCGCCGACGTCGTGGCGCTGTCGGGGGTCTCGACCGGCGTCGACGGTCGCGAGCGGGTCTTCTCGGTGATCGTCAACGGCGTCACATCGACCGACGCCGCCCGGGCCGACGTCGACGCGCTGGCCGCGACGTCGACCGGCTGTTACTGACCGCCCTCGACTCGTACGCCGAGGGTCAGTGACCCCAGGTCTCCTCGACCGCGGCCTCGAGGATGCTGCGGCGCCGGACCTCGGTCGTGCGCTCGAAGTCGAGAGGTCCGCGCCGGTGCCGCGCGAGCTGGCTCGGAGCCGGAGCGCCGAGGGCGGCCATCAGCGCCCGGTACGCGCGGTCGGGGCCCCGTGGCCTCGCGCAGGGCGCGCGCGACCGGCCGGTCCGCAGGTCCCCGAGCACGAGGAGCAGGGCCGGACCGAGGGCGCTGGCCTCCTCCGCCACGCGTTCGAGCGCCGACTGGTTCGGCTCGCCGACGTCGGCCAGGGCCCAGCCGGCCACGTCGCTGTCGACGAGGCGGACGCGGGTGCGCGCCCACGTGACCGGCCGCTGCAGCTCGGCGGCCGTCGCCCGGACCAGCAGGATCATCGAGGTCACGACGCGCCGGCCGCCAGCGCGACGATGTGGGAGCGGTGGGTGAGGAACTCGTCTCGAGCGTCGCCCCAGTAGCGCCAGGGGTAGGACGTGGCGTGGGGCCCGATGAGCTGCATCTGCTCGTACGCCTCACGGTGGCGCTCGAGGTGGAACAGCACCCGGGCCAGCACGTTGCGCGTCTGGGCCGTGAGGTGGTGGCCCGCGTCCGGGTTGGCGTCCAGGTACCCCCGGGCCCTGCCGATGGCGTCCTCGACCCGGTCGGGGTCGGCGGTGAGCGCCGACGGGTCCGAGGCGAGGTGCTCGAGCACGGCGTCGAGCAGGAGCGACTGGACCCGTGCCTCGCGCGGTGCGTTCTCGACGCTGGCGCGAGCGAACTCGAACATCTCCTCGTGCGAGCCGAACCACTTGGCGCAGAGGTACTGCATCGCCTCGTACCGGGCGCCGTAGTGGTGCGGGTCGGTCGCGTCGAGCGCCCCGAGGTAGCGGTCGAAGGTCTCCCGGTCACCCTCCGTGCCGCGGACGTGGCGCAGCACCAGCGCCCAGGGAACTGGGTCGCCGGGGGACGCGTCCACGGCCTGCTGGATGCGCTCGGTGACCTGCACCAACGTCTCGTGGAACGCGGTGAGCTGCTCGGCGCTCACCTGGCTGGCATCGTCGTGGGTGCGCTGCTCCCACGCCTTCTCGACCAGCCGGCGTGCGTCGACGACCGCGAGGTCCGGATCGTCGGGCTGAGCCTCGCGCCAGGCGTCGAGCCACTGCGGCGCGGCGAGGGCTCGTCGGCCCAGGCCGCCGCGGGTGTTGTGGGGCACCGGATCAACGTCTCGGATCCGAGACGGTATGCAGGGTTCGTGGCTGTCGCGGACGGCTCACCGGCGCTTTGCTGGGGGGATGACGGACACCCAGACCCAGCGCCGCCCGGTCATCGTCGGTGGCGACGCCCTGCGGATCGCCGACGTCGTCGACGTGGCCCGGCACGGAGCGCCCGTCGAGATCGGCCCCACGGCGCTCGACGCCGTCCGCGCGACCCGCGCGACGATCGAGGCCCTCGCGAACGACACGGTCGCGCACTACGGCGTCTCGACCGGGTTCGGTGCGTTGGCGACCCGGCACATCCCCGTCGACCTGCGAGCGCAGCTGCAGCGCTCGCTCATCCGCTCGCACGCCGCCGGCGCGGGTCCCGAGGTGGAGCGCGAGGTCGTGCGCGCCCTCATGCTCCTGCGCATCGCGACGCTCGCGACCGGACGCACCGGGGTGCGCGACTCGACCCTCGCGGCCTACGTCGCCCTGCTCAACGCCGGCATCACCCCGGTCGTGCACGAGTACGGCTCGCTGGGCTGCTCCGGCGACCTCGCGCCCCTGTCCCACTGCGCCCTCGCGCTCATGGGGGAGGGCCCGGTCCGCGACGCCGACGGCACCCTCATGGAAGCGGGTGACGCACTGGGGGCCGCCGGGATCACGCCGGTGGAGCTCGCCGAGAAGGAGGGCCTGGCCCTCATCAACGGCACCGACGGCATGCTCGGCATGCTCTGCCTCGCCATCGCCGACCTCCGACGGCTCGTCACCACGGCCGACATCTCCGCGGCGATGAGCGTCGAAGGGCTGCTCGGCACCGACGACGTCTTCGCCGCCGACCTCCAGGCGCTGCGACCGCAGCCCGGGCAGGCGCGCTCGGCCGAGAACATGCGCAAGGTGCTGGCGGAGAGCCCGATCCGGGACTCGCACCGCGACCCCGAGGCCTGCACGAGGGTGCAGGACGCCTACTCGCTGCGGTGCGCCCCCCAGGTCGCCGGCGGGGTGCGCGACACGGTCGACCACGCCGCTCGGGTCGCGGAGTGGGAGCTCGCCGCGGCGATCGACAACCCGGTGGTCACCGTCGACGGCAGGGTGGAGTCCAACGGCAACTTCCACGGGGCGCCGGTCGCCTACGTCCTCGACTTCCTCGCGATCGTCGCGGCCGACCTGGCCTCGATGTCGGAGCGCCGGACCGACCGCTTCCTCGACAAGGCGCGCAGCAACGGACTGCCGCCCTTCCTCGCCGACGACCCGGGGGTGGACTCGGGGCTGATGATCGCGCAGTACACCCAGGCCGCGATGGTCTCCGAGATGAAGCGGCTCGCGGTGCCGGCCAGCGTCGACTCGATCCCGAGCAGCGCGATGCAGGAGGACCACGTCTCGATGGGGTGGTCGGCTGCGCGCAAGCTCCGCCGCTCGGTCGACGCGCTGTCCCGCGTCGTCGCCATCGAGCTCGTCGCCGCCGCCCGAGGCCTCCAGCTCCGCGCCCCGCTCGCGGCGTCTCCCGCGTCGGCCGCCGTCATCGCCGCCCTCGCGGAGACCGTCCGGGTCGACCCCGGCCCGGACCGGTTCCTCGCACCCGACCTCGACGCCGCACACGAGGCCGTCGTCTCCGGCACCGTCGTCGCCGCCGCGGAGACCGTGACCGGCCCCCTCCACTAGCCACCCCGACCGACCCAGGCCTCGATGAAAGGACCCGCCACCATGGACGGTGCACGCCCCGTCCGCGCCCCGCGCGGCACCCAGCTCACCCACGCCACCCACTGGGGGGCCGAGGCCCCGCTGCGGATGCTCATGAACAACCTCGACCCCGAGGTGGCCGAGCGTCCCGATGACCTCGTCGTCTACGGCGGCACCGGTCGGGCGGCGCGCGACTGGAAGAGCTTCGACGCCATGGTGCGCACCCTCTCCACGCTCAAGCAGGACGAGACGATGCTCGTGCAGTCGGGGCGGCCGGTCGGCGTCATGCAGACGCACGAGTGGGCGCCCCGGGTCCTCATCGCCAACTCCAACCTCGTCGGCGACTGGGCGACCTGGCCGGAGTTCCGCCGGCTCGAGCAGCTCGGGCTGACGATGTACGGCCAGATGACCGCCGGGTCGTGGATCTACATCGGGACGCAGGGCATCGTGCAGGGCACCTACGAGACGTTCGCGGCGATCGCCGAGAAGCGTTTCGGCGGGACCCTCGCGGGCACCCTCACCCTCACCGGTGGGTGCGGCGGCATGGGCGGCGCCCAGCCGCTCGCCGTGACGATGAACGAGGGTGTCTGCCTCATCGTCGACGTCGACGAGGCGCGACTGCGGCGCCGGGTGGAGCACCGCTACCTCGACGAGGTCGCCGGCTCGCTCGACGAGGCCGTCGACAAGGCGCTGCGCGCCAAGGACGAGAGGCGCGCAAGGAGCATCGGCGTCGTCGGCAACGCGGCGGAGGTCTTCCCCGAGCTGCTGCGCCGTGGCGTCCCCATCGACATCGTCACGGACCAGACGTCCGCGCACGACCCGTTGTCGTACCTGCCCGAGGGCGTCGCCCTCGAGGACTGGACGGAGTACGCCGCGAAGAAGCCGGAGGAGTTCACCGACCGCGCCCGTGAGTCGATGGCCCACCAGGTCCGGGCGATGGTCGAGTTCCAGGACGCCGGGGCGGAGGTCTTCGACTACGGCAACTCGATCCGCGACGAGGCGCGTCAGGGTGGCTACGACCGGGCGTTCGACTTCCCGGGGTTCGTCCCCGCCTACATCCGGCCGCTGTTCTGCGAGGGCAAGGGGCCCTTCCGCTGGGCGGCCCTCTCGGGTGACCCGAAGGACATCGCCGCGACCGACCGCGCCGTGCTCGACCTCTTCCCTGACAACGACCGCCTGCACAAGTGGATCAGGGGCGCGCAGGAGCGCATCGCCTTCCAGGGCCTGCCCGCACGCATCTGCTGGCTCGGTCAGGGCGAGCGCGACAAGGCGGGACTGGCCATCAACGAGCTGGTCCGCACCGGCGAGGTGAGCGCCCCGATCGTCATCGGCCGCGACCACCTCGACACCGGCTCCGTCGCCAGCCCCTACCGGGAGACGGAGTCGATGGCCGACGGTTCGGACGCCATCGCCGACTGGCCGCTGCTCAACGCCCTCGTCAACACGAGCTCGGGCGCGAGCTGGGTCTCGATCCACCAGGGTGGCGGGGTCGGCATGGGCCGGTCCCTGCACGCCGGGCAGGTCTCGCTCGCCGACGGCACCGACCTCGCGGCCCAGAAGCTCGCCCGCGTGCTGTCGAACGACCCCGCGATGGGTGTCATCCGCCACGTCGACGCCGGCTACGGCATCGCCGACCGCACCGCGGCCGAGCACGGGGTGCGCATCCCCATGCGCGAGGGCTGATGGGCGTGGCGCCGGCCGGCGTCAGCCTCGCAGGAGCGGCCACTGCCTCCACCGTGCCGAGAGGGTGCCCGCCCTCACGTCGCCCTCCGCGGACGCCGGCACCTCGCGCTCCTCCCACGTCCGACCCCAGTCGGTGCTGATGTGGAGGATCGCCGAGATCCGCCCCGAGGCGTCCGTCCGCACGCTGTAGGCGGAGATCGCACCGTCGAGCCCGTCGGCGACGACCCCGACGGCCGGCTCTTCGGGTCGGCTCATCCGGTGGCGCTGCTTCTGGCCCGAGGGCGCGATCCAGACGGCGTCGAGCCAGCTGCTCCCGCACTCGGCGACCGCGGCGACGCCCCAGAGGCCGCGGCTGCCCTTCCTGCCCCATCGCGTCGACTCCACGACCCCACCGATCCCCACCCGGCTGGGCGAGACGTTCGAGAGCCCCGCGGACCGAGGATCCGGTGCGGCGGCACCCGGGGAACAGGTCGGCCGTGGCCGGGGCGCGTCCCCCGGGGCGGCCGCGGGCGCCCGGACGGCGACCGCCGACGGCGACCCCCCGGGTCCGCCCCCGTCGGACGCCGCCAGCGGCCACCCGAACGCGACGGCGAACGCGACGACGGCACCCCAGCCGACCCGGCGTGTCGTCCGTGGGTCCGAGCCGTCGAGCCAGTCGGCGACCCGGTCACCGACCGCCTTGGGCGTTCCTCTCATCGCGGCTCCGTCGCTGCGTGTCGTGCGGTGGCGTCGTCCGACGGTACGCCTCGGCACGGCGGCCGCGGAAGCGCTCGGCCCGAGGGAACTTGCCCCTTGTGCGGCGGAGGTGAGCGGGAGCAGGGTGTGGTCATGAACCGCTCGTCAGGTGTCGGCGACGCCCCTGCCCCCACCAGCCCGCAGCAGATCCGCAACGTCGTCCTCGTCGGGCCGCCGGGTGCCGGCAAGAGCACCCTCTTCGACCACCTCGTGGCGGCCCGCGTCGAGGGACGCCGGCCAAGGGACGACGACCGCGCGTCGTCCACCGGGCTCGTCGCGGCGAGCTTCGCCAGCGGGGAGGTGGTGGTCAACCTCCTGGACACACCGGGAAACCCCGACTTCGTCGGGGAGGTCCGTGCAGGGCTGAGGGCGGCGGATGCCGCCCTCTTCGTCGTCTCGGCGGCCGACGGGGTGGACGAGTCCACGCGGATGCTGTGGCGCGAGTGCGACGCAGCCGGTATGCCGCGTGCGGTCGCGGTGACCCGTCTCGAGCACGCGCGTGCGGATTTCGACGACACCGTGGCCACCCTGCGCCGCGTCTTCGGTGACGCCCAGCCGCTCGCGCAACCCGTCCAGCCGGACGGCCCGGGCACCGCCGTCACCGGCCTCGTCGACCTGCTCGCCGAGCGGCGGGGCGACGTCGTCGAGGCGATCATCGAGGAGTCCGAGGACGACACGTTGCTTGAGCGCTACCTCGAGGGTGAGGAGGTCGACCTCGAGACCCTGCGCGAGGACCTTCACGCCGCGGTGGCGACCGGGCGCTTCTTCCCCGTTCTCCCCACCCACGCCACCAGCGGGATCGGCATCGAGGAGCTCCTCGACCTCGTCGAGCTGGGCCTGCCCTCACCGGCCGATGCCGGCCTCCCTCGCGTCTTTCGCACCAACGGAGGCGACTTCGGTCCCATCTCCTGCGATCCCGGCGGTCCGCTCGTCGCCGAGGTGGTGCGCACGACGAGCGACCCGTTCGTCGGGCGGCAGTCGCTCGTGCGGGTCTTCTCCGGAACGCTGCGTCCCGACGACCCCGTGCACGTGTCGGGGCACCTCCAGCAGTTCGCCGGCGACCGGCTCGGGGGCCACCTCGACCACGACGCCGACCTCGACCGTGTCGGGGCGCTGTCCGCGCCACTCGGCGAGGAGGCGAGGTCCAAGCCGCAGGCGATCGCGGGCGACCTCGTGCTCGTCGCCCGGCTCGCCGGTGCCGAGACGACGGACACCCTCTCGTCGACCGACCGCCCGGCGCTGGTCGAGCCGTGGGTGCTGCCCGAACCGTTGCTGCCCGTCGCGATCCGGGCGCGGAGCAAGGGGGACGAGGACAAGCTCGCCACGGTGCTCCAGACGCTCGTGTCCGAGGACGTGACGATGCGGCTCGACCTCAACCCGGAGACCCACCAGGTCGTGCTCTGGACCATGGGTCCGGCGCACGTCGCCCTGCTCACCCAGTCGCTCGAGGAGCGACACCACCTGCCCGTGGAGGCCGAGCCGCTCCGCACGGCCCTGCGTGAGACCTTCGTCCTCGCCTGCGACGCCCATGGGCGTCAGGTCAAGCAGTCCGGTGGTCACGGGCAGTACGCCGTGTGCCGGCTGCGTGTCGAGCCGCTTCCCCGCGGCGCCGGAATCGAGTTCGTCGACAAGGTGGTCGGTGGCGCCGTGCCGCGCCAGTACATCGCGTCGGTCGAGAAGGGGGTGCGCGCCCAGCTCGACAAGGGCGTCCTCGCGGGCTACCCCGCGGTCGACGTTCGGGTCACCCTGGTCGACGGCAAGTCGCACTCGGTCGACTCGTCCGACATGGCCTTCCAGACGGCCGCCGGGACCGCCCTGCGGGAGGCGGCCAACGAGAGCACGGTCGCGATGCTCGAGCCGATCGACGCCGTGGACATCGACGTCGCCGACGAGTCCGTGGGCTCGACGCTCGCGGACCTGCGCGGGCGACGCGGGCAGGTCCACGGCACCGAGCCGTCCGCCCACGAGGGCCGCACCGTCATCCACGCCGAGATCCCCGCGCTGGAGCTGTCGCGCTACCCGATCGACCTGCGCTCGGTCTCGCACGGCACGGGCACGTTCACGAGGCGGTTCGCCCGCTACGACTACCTTCCGCCTCACCTCGTCAAGGACGTCATCTCCACCTGACGCCGCGGCCCGCCCCGCCGGGTGCCGTCAGGCACGGTCAGGCGGGGTCGGTGACGTCGACGACGTCCGCGCCGAGGATCCTCACGACGTCGTCGGCGGCCACGGTCACGGAGGTGCCGTGCGCGCCCGCGCCCATCGAGATCGTGCGCCCGGGGACAGTGGCGTCGGCGATGACCGGCCACGCGGTGCTCGACCCGAACGGCGTGATCGTGCCGCGCTCGTAGCCCGTCGCCTCCTGCGCCTGGTCGGCGGGTGGCATCGACAGCCGGTTGACCCCGAGGTGGGAGCGCAGCTTCGGCCACGAGATCTCGCGGTCGCCGGGCACGAGGACGAAGACGTGGTCGCCCGGCCCCCGGCGCACGACCAGGGTCTTGACGATGTCGCGTGGCTCGATGCCGCGCTGGCGAGCCGCCTCGGCCAGCGACCGGGCCGGTTCGGTGGAGACGAGGATCCGGTGCTCGATGCCGCTGGCCTCGATCGCCTCGCGCGCCCTGCGGGCACCATCGCTCTCGTCCGCCGCCCTGCCGATGTCGGTCATCCCCCGACTGTAGGGCTGCCCCCGCCCCCGCCCCACCGGCCCGAGGGTCTCGAATCACAGACACGGATGCGACGCGGTGCCGCGCCCGCGTGCCCTCGGGGGTGTGGAATGGGGGTGGCAGGCGGGTGACGAGGGCGAAAGGGGCAGCGGTGACGTTCGACTCGATGTGGCGGGACCTCGGTGCGGTCGGCCGGGACGCGAGGTCCGGTGGCTACCGCCGCTTCGCCTGGACCCGCGAGGACCACACGCTGCGCGAGTGGTTCGTCGGCGAGGCCGAGTCCCGTGGCCTCGACGTCACCATCGACCGGGTCGGCAACCAGTGGGCCTGGTGGGGCGACCCCGACGGCGCCTCCGCAGGGGGCCGGCGCGGAGTCGTCACCGGGTCGCACCTCGACTCGGTGCCCGACGGTGGTGCCTTCGACGGCCCGCTCGGTGTCGTCTCCGCCTTCGCCGCCGTGGACGCGCTCCGGGACAAGGGCTTCGAGCCCGACCGGCCCATCGGGATCGTCAACTTCGTCGACGAGGAGGGGGCCCGCTTCGGCGTGGCCTGCGCGGGGTCGCGCGTGCTCACCGGCGCGATGACCGCCGACCGTGCGCGATCCCTCACCGACGGCGACGGCGTCACCATGGCGCAGGCCCTCGCCGCGGCCGGTCGGGACCCCGAGCAGCTCGGGCCCGACGGGGAGACGGTCCGCCGCATCGGCGCCTTCGTCGAGCTGCACGTCGAGCAGGGTCGGCACCTCGTCGACGTCGGCGCGCCCGTCGCCGTCGGCAGCGACATCTGGCCGCACGGGCGGTGGCGCATCCGGACCCTCGGCGAGGCCAACCACGCCGGCACGACCCGGCTCGAGGACCGCGACGACGCGATGCTCGGGTTCGCCGCCGCCGTCATCGCCGCACGCCGGGCCGCCGAGACCCACGGCTGCGTCGCCACCGTCGGCAAGGTCGTCGTCACGCCCGGCGGGGTCAACGCCATCGCGAGCGAGGTCACCGCGTGGCTCGACGCCCGGGGAGCGGACCAGGCGGCCGTCCGCAGGGTCGTCGACGACGTCACCGAGGTCGTCGACGACTTCGGCGGCCTCGTGGTCGAGGACTCCTGGACCGGCCCGACCCCCTTCGACCCCGCCCTGGTGCGGCGCCTCGCGACCCGGCTGGGCGGCATACCGGTCATCGGGACCGGAGCGGGCCACGACGCGGGCATGCTCGCGAACGCCGGCGTCCCCACCGCGATGCTCTTCGTCCGCAACCCCACGGGCATCTCGCACTCGCCGGAGGAGTTCGCCACGTCGCGGGACTGCCACGCCGGGGTCGACGCGCTCGTCACGGTGCTCACCGACCTCGCGGGGGCCCGCGCGTGACGACCTACTGGTGTGAGCACGCGCAGCTGCCCGACAAGGTCCACCGAGGTGTTCGCATCACCGTCGCCGACGGACGCATCAGCGAGGTCGCCACCTCGACCGCCCAGCGCGACGGCGACGTCCGGCTGCGCGGCGTCGTCCTCCCCGGCTTCGCCAACGCCCACAGCCACGCGTTCCACCGGATGCTCCGGGGGCGTACCCACAGTGACGGCGGCAACTTCTGGACCTGGCGCAAGCAGATGTACGCCGTGACGTCCCGGCTCGACCCGGACACCTACTTCGCCCTCGCGAGAGGGGTGTTCACCGAGATGCTCGCGGCCGGCTACACCGTCGTCGGGGAGTTCCACTACCTCCACCACGGTCCCGGCGGTCGCCCGTACGACGACCCCAACGCCATGGGGGAGGCGCTCATCGCAGCCGCCGAGGAGGCGGGGATCCGCCTGACGCTGCTCGACACCTGCTACCTCTCCGGCGGACTGTCCTCGTCCGGGCACCTGCCCCTCGACGAGGTCCAGGCCCGTTTCTCGGACGGGTCCGTGCAGGCCTGGGCGGAGCGCGTCGAGGCGCTGCGCGACACCGACCTCGTCCGCATCGGTGCGGCGGCGCACTCGGTGCGGGCGCTCACCCGCGACCAGCTCGCCGAGTTCGCGAAGGCCGTCGGTGACCGCCCGGTCCACGCGCACGTGAGCGAGCAGATCGGCGAGAACCTCACGACCCAGATGGTCTACGGCGCGAGCCCGGTCGAGCACCTCGCGGACACGGGGGTGCTGGGCGAGGCGTTCACCGCCGTGCACGCGACCCACCTGTCCGACCTGGACCTGGAGCTCATGGGGCGGTCCGGCGCGGGCGCCTGCTTCTGCCCGACGACCGAGCGCGACCTCGCCGACGGCATCGGCCCGGCGTGCGAGCTCGCCGTCCAGGACGTGCCGCTCAGCCTCGGCTCGGACCAGCAGGCCGTCATCGACCCGTTCGAGGAGATCCGCGGGATCGAGATGCACGAGCGCCTCAAGAGCCACGAACGCGGCCGGTTCAGCACCGCTGCGCTCCTCGAGATGGGGACGTCTGCCGGCTACGACAGCCTCGGCTGGGACGGCGGCCGGATCGTGGTCGGCGCGCTCGCCGACCTCGTCGCCGTGCGCACCGACAGCCGGCGCACGAGCGGCGTCGCCCTCGGCCAGATCATCTTCGGCGCGACGGGCGCCGACGTCACCGACGTCGTGGTCGGCGGTCGCCGGGTCGTCTCCGGCGGGGTCCACGCCCTCGGACCGGTCGACGACCTCGTCGCCGAGTCGATCCTCGCCGTACGGGCCTCCACGTGAGCGACACCTTCGGGGGCTCCACGGCATACGTCGGGATCGGCGAGCTCGTCACGTGCGACGGCACGGGTGCGGCCGGGCTGGGCCTGCGAGCGGGCGCGGCCCTCGTCGTCGAGGGTGGGCGCATCGCCTGGCTCGGCGACGCGGGCGGCGTGCCCGACGCCGACCGCCGGGTCGACCTCGATGGCCGCGCGGTCCTGCCGGGGTTCGTCGACAGCCACAGCCACCTCGTCTTCGACGGCGACCGTGCGGCGGAGTTCGCGGCGCGGATGGCGGGGGAGCGCTACGACGGCGGCGGGATCGGGGTGTCCGTGGCGGCGACCCGGGCGGCCTCGGACGACCGGCTCCGGGAGCTCGTCGGCCGCCGGGTCGCCGAGATGCGCGCGCAGGGGACGACGACCGTCGAGATCAAGGGCGGCTACGGGCTCACCGTGGCCGACGAGGCGCGCGGCCTGCGCATCGCCGGTGAGTGGACGAGCGAGACGACCTTCCTCGGCGCGCACGTCGTGCCACCGGAGGCGCGAGGCGACCGGGCGGCATACGTCGACCTCGTCACCGGTCCCATGCTCGAGGCGTGCGCGCCGCACGCGCGGTGGGCGGACGTCTTCTGCGAGCCCGGGTCCCCGCACGCCTTCACCGAGGACGAGTCCCGCGCCGTCCTCACCGCGGCGGCCGGCGCCGGTCTGGGGCTGCGCGTCCACGGCAACCAGCTCGGCCCGGGTCCCGGGGTCCGGCTCGCCGTGGAGCTCGGCGCCGCGAGCGTCGACCACTGCACCTTCCTCGACGACGCCGACGTCGACGCCCTCGTCGCTGCGGCGGACACGACCGTGGCGACGCTGCTTCCCGGGGTGGAGTTCTCGACGCGCTCGCCCTACCCGGACGCACGGCGGCTGATCGACGCCGGGGTCGCCGTGGCGCTCGCGACCGACTGCAACCCGGGCACCTGCTACTCGAGCTCGATGCCGTTCGTCATCGCCCTCGCGGTGCGCGAGATGGGGATGACCCCCGGCGAGGCCGTGTGGGCCGCGACGGCGGGCGGCGCGCGGGCGCTGAGGCGCGACGACGTCGGCCGCATCGCGGTGGGTGGACCGGCCGACCTCGTGGTGCTCGACGCCCCGAGCCACCTGCACCTCGCCTACCGGGCCGGGGTCCCCATCGCGAGCGCGCTCGGCTGAGCGCTCCGGCCGGGGCGGGTCGGGGCCGGTCGGCTCAGAGGTCGCGGTCGACGATCTCCTGCGGCTTGTGGCCGGCCGAACGGGCGTAGAACTGGGCCGCCTTGCGGGTGGCCATCGTCCGGGCCACGCCGGCCGCGAGCCCGGTGAGGGCGGCATACGCGAGCGCCTCCCAGACCGGCGAGTCCGGGTCCTTGGGGTCGAGGGCCCTGTCGCGCCCCGCCTTCTGCCAGAGCTGGTCGGCGACCTTGGTCGCGGCGATGCCGGCGGCGATGGCCGAGCCGGTTCCGAGGATCTTCCACACCATGCTGCCCATCGGTCACTCCTGGTTCGCGGGTCGTGACGGACGAGACGGGCTCGCCTGTTCACCTCGTTCCACCCTGCCACACGTGAGGAGTAGGGTGACCACGTCAAACGACAGGGGAGCGCTTCGGCGCTGAGAGTGCGGGCAACCGCAGACCCTCACACCTGATCCGGTTCGCACCGGCGTAGGGAGTCGAGTTCTCAGGTGGCCGTGCCTCATGCGAGGTGCGTGCGGTGCGGCTCACCTCCCCGAGGTATCCATCGGACGCCACGGGAGAAGACGTCATGGCAGCACACACGACCACGCCGGCGAGCGCGCCGGCCACGAACGGCCCCCGACGGGGCCGCAGCATCCTCGCCACCCGGCCGCTCATGGCCTGGCGCACCGTCGACATCCTCACGATCGCCTTCCTCGGTGCCGCCTTCGGTGTCGCCTACTGGGGCTGGGGCCAGGCCTACGAGGTGCCGTCGACCGCCCTCACGACGGTGTACCCCCCGCTCGCCGGGATCACCGCCGCGCCCTGGCTCATGGCCGGTGTGGTCGGCGGGCTCGTCGTCCGTCGACCCGGCGCGGCCCTCCTCTGCGAGGTCGTCGCCGCGCTGGTGTCGATGGTCCCCGGGACGAAGTGGGGCTTCTCGACCTTCCTCGCCGGGGTCCTCCAGGGCCTGGGAGCCGAGCTCGCGTTCGCGATCCTCGGGTATGCCGTGTACGGGCTCGGCGCCGCCGCCCTCGCGGGTGCCCTGTCGGCGCCGCTCGAGGTCGCGTACGAGTGGGTCACCTACTACCCGGACTGGGCGTGGGACCACAAGATCGCCTACCTCGCCATCATGACGGCGGCCGGCGCGGTCATCGCGGGCGGCCTCGGGTGGCTGCTGACCCGGGCCCTTGCCGCCGCGGGCGCGCTCAACGCGTTCCCGCCCGGGCAGGAGCACCGTGAGGTCCGAGCTGTCTGACCCGGCCCCGGCGGCGTCGCCCCAGCACACGGGCGGTGCCGTCGTCGTCGCCGGGCTCAGCTGGCGGCCCTACGGGCGCCGCGAGCCGGTGCTCCGCGACATCTCGCTGTCCGTCGACCCCGGGGAACGGGTCCTGCTCGTGGGGCCCAGCGGGTCCGGCAAGTCGACCCTGCTGCGCGCCCTCGCCGGCCTGCTCACGACCGCCGACGCGGGCGAGCTCACGGGGTCGGTCACCGTCGACGGGCACGAGCCCGGCACGCGGGTGGGCGAGGTCGGCCTCGTCCTCCAGGAGCCCGGCGCGGGCGTCGTCGCGGCGACCGTCGGGCGCGACGTCGCGTTCGGGCTCGAGAACACCGGCGTCGCCCGCGACCTCATGCCGGAGGTCGTCCGGCGCAGCCTCGACGCCGTCGGTCTCGACGGGCTGCCCGAGGACACCCCCACCCACGCCCTGTCCGGCGGGCAGACGCAGCGGCTGGCCCTCGCCGGCGCGCTCGCCCTGGCCCCCGCGGTTCTGCTCCTCGACGAGCCGACGGCCATGCTGGACGCCGACAACGCCGCTCAGGTCCGGACGGCGGTCGCCGGCGTCATGGGCGGAGGGCTCACGACCGTGGTCGTCGAGCACGTCCTCGGACCGTGGGTCGACCTCGTCGACCGGGTGCTCGTCCTCGACCACGACGGCCGGCTCGTCGCCGACGGACCGGTGGGGGAGGTGTTGGCCCGCGAGCGCGACCGCCTGCTCGAGATGGGCGTCTGGGTGCCCGGCGGTGCGCGCCCGTCGCCCCTGGCCGTCACGCTGGCGCCCGTCCGCGAGGACGCCGGTCTCGTCGAGGCCCCCGCGTTGCGCGTCGACCGCGAGCTGACCCTCGTCGACGGCACACGCCGCGCGGTGCCGGCGCTCGTCAGCCCGGAGCCGCTGGCCCCGGCCCCCGGCACCGTGACGGCGCTGGTCGGCGCCTCCGGGTCGGGCAAGTCGACCCTCCTGCACGCGCTGGCCGGCTTCGTCGCCCCGACAGACGGCGGGCGTGGGGTCGAGGTCGTGGGCCCCGTCGCGGCGGGCCGGCCACGCTCCCGTGGACCGGTGGGCGACCTCGGCTCCGCCGACCTCGCCCGGGTGCTCGCCTGGTCGCCCCAGTGGTCGAGCTCGACGGTCGTGGCCCGCACCGTGCTCGACGAGGTGCTGGCGACGTCCCGGGCGCTCGGCGACGACTCGACCGCCACGCTCGAGCGCGCCCGCGAGCTCCTCGCCGTCCTGGCGATCGACCACCTCGAGGGCGCCGACCCGCGCGAGCTCTCCGGTGGGGAGCAACGGCGACTCGCCCTCGTCGCCGGCCTGCTGCACCGGCCGCCCACCCTGCTCGCGGACGAGCCCACCGTGGGCCAGGACCGGCACACGTGGGCCGCGGTGGCAGGGCTGCTCGCCGCGCATTCGGCCGCCGGCGGCTCGGTCGTCGTCGCCACCCACGACCCCGGGCTGGTCGAGCACGCCGACGACGTCCGGACCCTCGTCGCACCGCCCAAGCCGCCGCCGGACCGGACGCCACGCACCCCGCTGGTCGCGCGGTGCGGACCCCTCGCCCTGTTCGCCGGGTCGGCGCTCGCCATCGTCGCCGGCGTGGCCTCGCCCGGCTGGCGCACCTCGGTGGTCGTCATCGCCACCCAGCTCCTGCTCGCCGCGGTCGGCCTCGCCGCGCCCGGGGAGGGGCCGCGGCCGCGCCGGCGGGTGCGACGGTTCCTCGTGCGGCTGGTCCCCGGACTCATCGGGGCCGTCGGCGTCGCGTGGTCGACGTGGCTGCTGGGTGGTCACGACGTCGAGCTCGCCGCCACCGGCTTCCTGCGGGTCGTCATCATCGTGCTGCCGTCCGCGGTGCTCCTCCCGTTCGTCGACCCCGACCGGCTCGGTGACCATGCGGGGCAGGTCCTGCGGCTGCCCCCGCGCCCCGTCGTCGCGGTCGCGGCGGCGCTCCAGCGGGTGCACACCTTCGGCGAGATCTGGAGGGAGATCGCCCGGGCCCGCCGGGTGCGCGGTCTCGGCGTCACCGCGAGGTCGCCCCGCCGGTTCCTCGCCCACGTCGGCGCCCTCACCTTCGGCCTGCTCGTGCGCACGCTCCGCCTCGCCGCCGACCTCGCCGTCGCGATGGACGCCCGGGGCTTCGCGACCGTCCGGCGCCGCACGTGGTTCGCCCTGGCCGCGTGGCACGTCCGCGACACCATGCTCGTCCTCGCCGCGTCCCTGCCCGCCGTCGTCGCCCTCCTCGCCCGTCCCTAACTCGCCAATTCCCCCGTTGGGCACACGGCGTGTCGGTGCCGAACGGGGGAATTGGCGAGTTGGGGACCGGCGGAAGTGAGGGTCCAGGAATGTCCGGGGTGGGCGGCATACTTGTCTGTCTCATGGCCTCCCCGACTTCCACGCGCGTCGAGCGTGTCCGCATCCCGCGCGAGATCTGGGTCCTCGTGGCCTCCGCCTTCGTCATCGCCCTCGGCTTCGGGCTCATCACGCCGGTCCTCCCGCAGTTCGCCCAGAGCTTCGGCGTCGGCGCGACGGCCAGCGCGATCGTCGTCAGCATGTTCGCGTTCTTCCGCCTCGTCTTCGCCCCCGCCGGCGGCAGCCTCATCGTCCGGCTCGGCGAGCGCCCGATCTACCTCGCCGGCCTGCTCATCGTCGCGGCGTCCACCGCGGCGACGGCGTTCGCGCAGAGCTACTGGCAGCTCCTCGTCTTCCGCGGGCTCGGCGGCATCGGCTCAGTGATGTTCACCATCTCGGCGACCGCGCTCATCGTTCGCCTCGCGCCCCCGGCGATCCGTGGACGGGTCTCCTCCGCCTACGGTTCGGCCTTCCTCATCGGCGGCATCGGCGGGCCGGCCGTCGGTGGCGCCCTGGGCGGGTTCGGGCTCCGCGTCCCGTTCCTCGCGTATGCCGCGGCGCTCGTCGTCGCCGCGGCTCTCGTCGCGATCTTCATCAGCAGCAGTGCGTTGCGCCCGCCCGCCGACGCGCCGGTGCTCCCCGTGATGACCGCGCGGGAGGGGCTGGCGGACAGCGCCTACCGCGCCGGCCTGGTGTCGGCGTTCGCCAACGGGTGGGCCAACTTCGGCGTCCGCAACGCGATCATCCCGCTCTTCGTCGCGGCCAACATCGGCAAGGAGCCGTGGCTCGCCGGTGCCGTCCTCGCGATCTACGCCGGAGGCAACGCCGTCGGGATGAACGTCGCCGGGCGACTCAGTGACCGCCTCGGGAGGCGGCCCTTCATCATCGGCGGGCTCGCCGTCGCCGGGGTCGCGACGATCGCCACCGGCTTCGCCACGACCTTCCCGGTTCTCGTCGCCCTCTCGATCATCGCCGGTCTCGGGTCCGGAGCCCTCAACCCGGCGCAGCAGGCGAGCATCGCGGACATCATCGGCCGCGACCGCAGCGGCGGACCCGCCCTGGCGGCCTTCCAGATGTCCGCCGACGCCGGCGCGATCATCGGGCCGATCCTCGCCGGCGCCCTCGTCGACTCGGGCAGCTACGCGCTGGCGTTCGGGGTGACCGGACTGCTCAGCCTGCTCGCGACCATCCCCTGGTCGCGAGCCCGCGAGACCCTGCCCCGGGAAGCCGGCGTCGCTGCGGCCTCCTCGGTGCGCTGAGCGCGCGAGCCGAGGGCGGTGCCCGGCTCAGCGCACGAGAACGGTCGAGCCCTTCGGCATGTGGTTCTGGCTCCAGATCATGTTCATGGCCGAGTTGCTCACCCGGGCGCAGCCGTGCGAGGCCGGATGGGCCGGGATCGACGGCGAGCCGTGGACGGCATACCCGCCGTTGAAGTAGCGGGGTCGCCACATCTCGCCGAGGAACCCCTCGTCGCGTCCGTCGACGACGTAGCCGACCCGGAACGTGCCCTTCGGGGTGCGGGCGGTGGCGGTGCTCCCGTCCTTGCGCTCGTACTCGTAGCCGCCGCCGGTGCTCGTGTTGAGGATGTACTTCACCTGACCGCCGCGGACGATCATGAGGATCTGCCGCTGGAGGTCGATGTCGACGCCGGAGCCGCCGAGCCGGGTCCGGGGCCGGACGCCGTCGTCGAGCGCCCGCTGGGTCCTCGGCCCGACCCTGCCGGTGCGGGAGATGCCGGCGGACTTCTGGAGCGCCCACACGGCCTGCTGGGTGAGGGCGCCGAAGTGCCCGTCGGGCTCGCCCATCCAGTAACCGAGGGCGGACAGCCGTTCCTGCAGCGCGAGGACCGCGGGGCCCCGGTCTCCGACCCGCAGGGACGCCGTGGCCGGGGGCGTGCTTGCCGACGGCTTGGGCTTCGGCTTCGAGGTGGCGGTCGGCGAAGGCTCGGGCTTCGGCGTGACGGTGACGCTCGGCTTCGGCGTCGCGCTGATGCGGGGCGTCGGCGTCGGCGTCGTGCTGGGGGCGGTGGACGCCGTGGGCAGGGTCGGCGTGATCGGGGCGGCGGTGACGACCGGCTCCGTCATGCCCTCTGGTGCTGCCGTCGTCGGGTCGCGGTCCGGCGTCCAGCTGACCCCGGCGCAGGCCCCCAGCCCGCCGGTGAGCACCGCCACCGTCCCCACGGTGACGATCCCTCGACGCATGCTGCCTGTCATGTCGCTCCCCGCGCTCTGTCGATCGCGGCCATCCTGCACCCCTGTAGACGCGGGAGCCGGGAGGCGGGTCGCGTCCGTGGCCGGATCGTGACCACACGAGAGCCGGGCCGTCACCATGATCGGTGACGGCCCGGACTCCACTGACCTCAGGTGGGCGGCGGGCTCACCAGACGAGGCTGCGCAGCCGGTCCGTGCTCGCGACGTGCAGGTTGCGGATGTTGTGGATCCGGTCGTCGGTGGCGAACTCCGCGCTGCCGCTCTCGTTGAGCAGGTAGGTGACGCCGTTCCAGCTGACGAGCTCCTGGATCATCGCCACGGACTGGAAGCAGCGGTAGGGCGCCTGGGTGAACTCCTCGCCCACGCCGTAGGTGCGCTGGACGACGTAGACGTTGCCGCGGTTGCCGCGTCCCAGGGACGTGGAGAAGACGAAGGTGTCGGCCATGACGAGCACGCCCTGCGCCTTGGTCGGGATCTCGAGCGGGCCCCAGGACTCGTCGAGCTCGAGGTCGCCGCTGGGCTTGATGGCGTAGCGGCGCATCTCCCCACGCACGTTCTCGTCGTGCCGCCCCGCATACAGGTAGCCGCCGTCGATGTCGAAGAAGCTTGCGCCGACGACCGGTGCGGTGTCGCGCCCCGGTCCCAGCTTGCGCCTCGAGGGGTTCGTGAAGGCCTCGCGGACCCGCTCGACCGAGTAGCGCAGGATCTCGGTCTGGCTCTTCTGGACGTAGACCCAGCCGTCGTGGACCTTGACGCCGCCGGTGTGGGCCCCGATCGGGAGCGTGGCGAAGCCACGCACGGTGCCGGACGTCGTCATGCCGTAGAGCCGCGAGCGGTGGCTCACCTCGTCGTCCCCTGAGGTGGCCGGGTCGTCGAAGTAGTGCATCCCGACGAGGAGCAGGTCCTCCGTGCCCGACCCGCCCTGCCAGTTCTCCCAGACGCCGAGGCCCTGCGGGGTGAAGCTGTCGAGGTAGCGGCCAGCCGGAGCACCCTTGGAGAAGAGGTCGGCGTAGGTCTGGCTGATCCTGGCTCCTCCGAACTCGGACGAGGACTCGTCCTCCTCGCAGTCGGCCGGGTATAGCGGTCCTGCGGCGTCCGCACGGCTGGTCAGGCCGGCCTCCGGCGTCGCGACGAGCGTGGCACCCGTGAGGGCCAGTGCCCCCAGGGCTCCCGCGACGACGCGGGTGCGCAACAGGCGCGTGGTTCTGGACATGGTGGTGCTCCCCTCCCCGGGCCGCCTGGTTGCGACCGCTGGGTGGAACCTAGGGGCAGCGACGGCAAGGGGCAATGGGGAGGTCTCACCGTCACGCCAGGCCGAGGGCGAGCAGGGCGGCCGAGACGGCGGCGACGGCGCAGACCGGGCTGCGGGCGGCATACGGCCACGCGTCCACCCGCAGACCTGCGCGTCGGCAGCGGTCCCGCCAGAGCAGCGTCGCGAGCGAGCCCCGCAGCGTGACGATCGAGCCGACGTTGACCCCGACGAGCAGGGCCATGAGGCGGGTGGGCGAGCCGTCCGAAACCGGCTCGAGCCAGCAGCTCCCGGACGGTCATCCAGCCGGGGCCGCGAGGTCGGCGACGTGGGCCGCGATCGGGAAGGCGGACGTGGCCGCGGGGGAGGGTGCGTTGCAGACGTGGACGGTGCGCGCCGTCCGGCGGACGAGGAAGTCGTGGACGAGCGTGCCGTCGCGCAGCACGGCCTGGGCCCGTATGCCGGCCGGCTCGGGGAGGAGGTCGTCGACCGTGAGCTCGGGGCAGTAGCGCTGCACCAGCCGCAGGTAGCCGCGGCGCCGCCACGAGTCGCGTTGCTCCTCCAGGCCGGTGCGCCAGTGCCGCCGGGCCACGCTCCACATGCCGGGGAACCGGGCGTAGGCGGCGACGTCGCGCAGGTCGACCGACCCCTTGCGGTAGCCCTCGCGGCTGAAGCCGAGCACCGCGTTGGGACCGACCGTGATCCCGCCGTCGACCGTCCGGGTGAGGTGGACCCCGAGGAAGGGCAGGTCGGGGTCGGGCACCGGGTAGATGAGCGCGTCGACGAGGCCGGCCCGCGACGCGGGCAGGCGGTGGTACTCGCCCCGGAACGGCACGATCTGGAAGGAGTCGGCTCCGGTGTTGAGTCCGGACATCGCCGCGAGCCGGTCGGCCTGGAGCCCACCGCAGACGACGACCCGCCGCGCCGACTCGGTGGTGCGCCAGCCGTGCTCGTCGAGGGTGAGGGTCACCGCGTCGGTGGTCTCCTCGATGCCGACCACGGCGACGGAGGTGCGGACCGACCCGCCGGTCGCCACGACGTCGGCGGCGAGCGCCCGGCACACGGCGACGTAGTCGGTGATCCCGGTCGCGTGGACGTGCAGCGCGCCCAGGCCCGTCACGTGAGGCTCGCGGTCGCGGAGCTCGCCGGCGCCGAGCCGGGTGACGCTCAGCCCGTTCGCGCGGGCGCGGTCGGTGAGGTCGGCCAGGCGCCCGACCTCGACGTCGTTCGTGGCCACGACGAGCTTGCCGGTGTCGACGACGGGGATGTGCTTCTCGGCGCAGTACTCGCGCGTCCGCGCGGCGCCCTCCGTGCAGAACCTCGCCTTGAGGCTTCCCGGCGCGTAGTAGACGCCGGCGTGGATCACGCCGCTGTTGTGCCCGGTCTGGTGGCGTGCGACCTCGCTCTCCTTCTCGACGACGAGGACGTCCGCTCCCGGTCGCCGCCGCAGGATCTCGTGCGCGGTCGCCAGGCCGACGATCCCCCCGCCCACGACGACGACGTCACGCATGGGCGCGACCGAGCAGCGCGGGATGGGTCCGACCCTCCACGAGGTCCTCCACGGCGGCGACGAAACGTGGGCACGCCGTGATGTCGTGGGCCCGGCAGCGCAGGGCGTGCTCGGTCATCTCGCGCGAGCGCTCCAGGGCGAGCATCCGCTCGTCGAGGTCGCGCAGGTGGCCCTCGAGCACCTCGTGGCGGTCCTTCGCCTCGGCGTCGAGCAGCACCCGGATCTGCTCCAGGCTCATCCCGGCGAGCTTGTTGCGCTGGATGATCGCGATGCGCACGAGGTCGTCGTGCCCGTAGCGCCGGTACCCCGACGCGTCGCGTCGCGGCTCGAGCAGCCCGATCGACTCCCAGTGGCGCAGGACGTGCGTGGGCAGGTCGAAGCGGCTCGCGAGGTCGCTGATGGTCCAGTTCTCCGTGGTCGCCTTCATGTCCACCTGAACGTACCCCTCCTGCGGTCGCCCACGCACGGCACACTGGCGTCATGGCCCGCTGGGTGCTCCACGTCGACCTCGACCAGTTCATCGCGGCCGTCGAGATCCTGCGCCGGCCCGAGCTGGCGGGGCTGCCCGTGGTCGTCGGGGGGCGGGGCGACCCGACCGAGCGGGCGGTGGTCTCGACCGCGTCCTACGAGGCCCGCGCGTTCGGCGTCCACTCGGGCATGCCGCTCAAGCTCGCGGTCCGCAAGTGCCCCGAGGCGGTGTTCCTGCCGGTGGACGGTCCGGCCTACGACGAGGCGTCGGCGGTGGTGATGGAGGCAGTGCGGGCGCACCCTGGGGCCGTGGTCCAGGTCCTGGGGTGGGACGAGGCCTTCGTCGGCATCGAGACCCCCGGCCCGGACGTGGCCGAGGCGGTGGCCCACGCCGAGGCGATCCGCGCCGAGGTGCTCGAGGCGTCGCTGCTCCACTGCTCGGTCGGGGTCGGTGACACCACGGTGCGCGCCAAGATCGCCACCGACTTCGGCAAGCCCCGCGGCACGTTCGTGCTCACCCGGGAGAACTGGTTCGAGGTCATGGGCGAGCGGCCCACGACCGCGCTCTGGGGCGTGGGCACCCGGATCGCCGCCCGGCTCGCGGCCCACGGCTACGACACGGTCCGACAGCTCGCCGACGCCTCCGACGACGTGCTCGCCGCCGAGTTCGGTCCGCGGATGGGGCCGCACTACGGACGGCTGGGTCGGGGGCTGGGCGCGACGCGCATCGACGACACCCCGTGGGTCGCCAGGGCCCACGGGCGCGAGACGACCTACCAGAGCAACCTCACCGACGAAGGAGAGATCGCGGCCGCCATCGGCTCGCTCTCCGCCCAGGTCGTCGAGGACATCCGGCGGGAGGGCAGGGCCTGCGCCCGGGTGCACCTCAAGGTGCGCTTCGCCCCCTTCTTCACCACCACGCGCATCCGCAAGCTCGCCGAGCCGACGTGGGACGCGGCCGACATCGCGGCCACCGCGCTCGAGCTGCTCCGCGACCTCGGGGACGACCGGCCGATCCGGCTGCTCGGGGTCCGCGCCGAGATGGTCCCGCCCGTCGGTGGCTACGAGCCGCCGCGCACCACCGGTCGAGGCGGCCCGGCAGCCTCCCCACCCCGGGACTAACTCGCCAATTCCTCCCCTCCGGTACGCGACACACACGGCGTGTCCGGACCTCCGGGGAGGAATTGGCGAGTTGTGCACGAGCCGGAGGCGTCGGAGGGGCTTGCCTTCAGGTCGACCTGAAGGTTCATCCTCGGATCATGACGACCTCTCGCCACACCGACATCGCCGTCATCGGCGGCGGCCCCGCCGGCCTCCAGGCGGCTCTCACGGCCGGGCGCGTCCGCCGGCAGGTCACCGTCTTCGACGACGGCACCTACCGCAACGCGACCGTCAGCCACATGCACAACGTCCTCACCCACGACGGGACCCCACCCGCGGACTTCCGCGCGGCAGCGCGACGCGAGCTCACGGCATACGACACCGTCACGGTCCGCGAGGAGCGCGTCGTGACGGTCGAGCGCGACGGCGACGGCTTCCGGCTCACCCTCGCCGGTGGTGACGTGATGACCGCGTATGCCGTCGTGCTGGCCACCGGGGTCCGCGACGAGCTGCCGCCCGTCCCCGGCCTCCAGGAGGTGTGGGGGGACCTCGCCGCGCAGTGCCCGTTCTGCCACGGCTTCGAGTTCACCGACCGCAGGATCGGCGTCGTCGGGACGGCGGCCGCCGGCCACCTCACGGCGCTCCTCGCGCCGGTCGCGAGCGAGCTCGTCGTCTTCGAGGAGGGACAGGAGACGCCCGACGGCGTCACGCTCACGGTGCCTGTGGTCACCGCGCGGATGACGGCCGTCGAGCGTGCGGGGGACGGGCTGCGGGTGCGCCTCGACGACGGCTCGACCGAGGACGTCGCGGTGCTCTTCGTCGTGCCGACGCTGCACCAGTCGGCGCCGTTCGCGCAGCAGCTGGGTCTCGAGCTCAACCCGTCGGGGGCGGTGCGCATCGACGAGTTCGGGCGGACGAGCCTCGCCGGTGTCACGGCGGCCGGCGACCTCGCGCACCTGGCCGCGTTCCCGATGCCGATGGCCTCGGTCGTGCAGGCCTTGGCGGCCGGCCAGATCGCCGCGAGCTCGGCGATCGCCCGGCTCCTTGCTCGGGGCTGACGCGCACACTGGTGCCATGCCCAGCAGCCGGCGCCTCGAGTGCGGGGCGGTCGCGCTCCAGGTGCGCACGTGGTCGTGCGAGCAACCCGTGCACCCT
Source organism: Knoellia aerolata DSM 18566 (assembly GCF_000768695.1). Lineage (GTDB taxonomy): Bacteria > Actinomycetota > Actinomycetes > Actinomycetales > Dermatophilaceae > Knoellia > Knoellia aerolata. The sequence goes on along the minus strand of NZ_AVPL01000013.1, from coordinate 32,626 downwards.
CCGGTGGTGCTCCTCCCCGGCACGGGGCTCACGGCGAGCGACTGGGACGTCGTCGCCGCGGCCCTCGCCCGGGACCGGGTCGTGCACGCCGTGGACCTGCGTGGCCACGGGTCCAGCGACCGCCCGGGTCGCTACTCGATCGAGCTCATGGCCCGCGACGTCACGCTGCTCCTGCCGCAGCTCGGCTCCCGTCTCGACCTCGTCGGCCACTCGCTCGGCGGGCTGGTCGCGTGCCTCGTCGCGTCATCGGCGCGGGAGGTGAGGCGGCTCGTCCTCGAGGACGTCGGCCTCATGCGCCCTCGCACGCCGACGACGCCCGAGCGCTCGAACGGGACGCTGCACTCCGACTGGGCCGTGGTGGAGCAGGTGCGTCCCGAGATCGACACGCCGTCGCCGGAGTGGCCCGCCGTGCTGGGCGCGCTCCGCCTGCCCGTCCTCGCGGTCAGCGGTGGTCCCTCGAGCTTCGTCCCGCCGCTGTGGGTGGAGGACCTCGTCGCCACGGTGCAGGACGGCGCCATGGTGACGGTCGACGCGGGCCACGAGGTCCATGCGAACCGACCGGCCGAGTTCCTGGACGCCGTCCGAGCCTTCCTCACCGTGGACGACTCGACAGCCTGACCCCGTCAGTCGCCGACCTCGCCGACCTCGCCGACCTCGCCCATCTCGCCGAGGAAGCGGAGGATCTCGGCGGTGACGACGTCCGGCTGTTCGAGGTGGGGCCAGTGGCCGGCGTCCTCGATGACGACGAGCCGGCCGTCGTCGCACCGACCGAGGCTCTCCCGGGCGACGTGCTGCTCGAGGAAGTCGTCGTGCTCGCCCCAGAGGACGAGCGTGGGACGGGGGTTGCGGCCGGGTGACCACCCCGGCCACCTCAGGCGCAGGGCCCGGTAGTAGTTGAGCATCGCGGTCAGGGAGCCGGGCTGCGACCAGGCCGCGGCATAGCGGTCCAGCGCGCCCGGCTCGAAGGTGCCCTCGCGTGCGGATCGCCGCATCGCGTTCCGCAGGCCCGTGAACCCGAACGCCCGCAACGCGGCCTCCGGCAGCCAGGGCAGCTGGAAGAAGCCCGCATACGCAGTGCGCAGCCCCTGGGTCGGGTGTCGCAGGACCTGCCGGAGCATCGTGTCGGGGTGCGCCCCGTCGAGGACGACGAGGCGGTCGAGCCGTTCGGGGTGGCGGGCCGCGAACTCCCAGGCGATGACCGCTCCCCAGTCGTGACCGACGAGGTCGATGCGCTCCGCGCCGAAGGCGTCTCCGAGCCCGACGACGTCGCGGGCGAGGACGTCGAGGCGGTAGGCCCCGACGTCCTGGGGCGCGGAGCTGGTGTTGTAGCCACGCAGGTCGGGCACCACGACGTGGTGACCCGCGTCGGCGAGCGGCGCGATCTGGTGCCGCCAGCCCCACCAGAACTCCGGGAAGCCGTGGAGCAGGACCACGAGCGGGCCGCCCTCGTGCCCGGCTTCGACCACGTGCAGGTCGACCCCGTTGATGCGTCGCACGCCCTCGCGCCACCCGTGCTCGACGAGCAGGCCCTCAAACGACGGCATGGTGGTGTTCCCTTCGTGACGGGGGGCTCCCGATCTCGGCCCCACCCGGTGGTACCCCGGGTCTCGGCCGGTGACTCGATATGCTCGCGCACGACATGCGCGACGACCGCGCGGGGGGACGAGGCGCGGGGCACCGGTGGACGACGCAATGCGGGTCAGGGACATCCCCGCGGTCCTGGTGTCGGCGCTGCGGATCCTGCGCGTCCACTGGGCGCCGTTCGTCGTCATCGCGTGCCTCGGCCTGGCGGTGCGCAGCGGGGCGGTCTGGCTCGCCGTGGTCGTGAGCGACCACAACGCGTTCGTCGCCCAGCTCATCCTCGTCGTCGCACCGCTGGGCTTCCTCCTCGCGATGATCGCGATGCTCTGGATGACGCGTGGGGCGCTGCCGCACGTCGCCGAGCTGTCCCGCCGGGAGGGCCGGCAGGCGACCACCGAGAAGCGCGAGCTGCGCCTCGTCGACGTCGCGGTCAGCGTGCTCGTTCCGTTCCTCGCCGTCTACGTGTCCTACGGGCTGCTCAAGGAGGACCTCTACCGGTTCACCAACGAGGCGGCCTACGACGAGCGCAACCAGCTCAGCCTCGGGGGGGCGCCGGACGTGGACTTCGCCGGACGGCTCGCGATCTACGACTGGCAGGTCGTCCTCGCCATCGTCGCGATCGCCTGGGTCCTGCGCTACGCCCTGGGGAAGGTCGAGAGCGTCAGCCGCTTCCTGTGGCTCGCCTTCGTGGGGGCGCTCGTCGAGGTCTACTACACCTCGCAGGTCGCCCAGAAGGTCACCGCCGTCCGCGAGGCCGGGCTCGCCTGGGTCGAGGACCGTCGGGCGGCGCAGCTCGTGCTCGACCGCTACGACCGGGTCCTTGACACCCTCGGTCCCCTGGCCAACCCGGTGGACACCGTGACGACGTGGCTCTTCGGGCTGTTGGGGGCCGTCGACGCCGTCGTCGTGGTCCCGCTCGCGTGGATCACCGTCGGCGCGGTCGTCCTCGGCCACCAGCTGTCCGCACCGGCGAGCCCCGCGGCCCGTCCCGACCCGCGCTGGGAGCGCATCCCCGCGCCCGTCCGACGCTTCGGTGGGGGGCTCGTCGCCGACGTGCGCGAGCGCTGGTCGGCGTTCTGGAACGGCCTGCGGATGATGGCGAGCGCCGGGCTGCTGCCGATGCTGACCTTCTGCCTGGTCTTCCTCGTGGTCATCCGCCTCCCGTGGCTCGTCGGTCAGCTGCTCCGCCGGGCCATCGGTCCGGTCCAGACCGACACCTGGCTGGCCTTCTCGCCGATGGAGAAGTCGGTCGGGCTCGCGATCACGATGGTCCTCACGGCCGCCCTGCTCGCGGCGGCCATCGACTGGCTCCTCGGGCCGAGGCTGGGGCCGGCTCCCACCGACGGTGAGGCGCCCGCCGCGCGAGGGGTCAGCGCGGAAGCCGGAGCGTGACGTAGTCCGGGTCCTCGAACGAGATCCGCAGCTCGACGAAGGTCGCGTTCTCCGGCACCGCGATGGCCGGAGAGACCGACCACTCGCGCGGCCGTGGCTGCTCCCCCTCGGGGAGCCGACCACGCACCTCCGACTCGATGATCGGCAGGCCGGGTCCGGGGGTCTCCTCCGGCACGCACACGCGGGTCTTCGGCCCGATGCCGTCGTGGACGTGGCCCACCCGGTACTGCCGGCCCTCGTCGTCGACGAGCGTCAGGGCGCAGTTCTTGAGCGACTGGCCCGGGTCGGCGCGGAAGTCGAGCCGCACCGTCCTCGCCACCATGCCGTCAGCGAGACGGAACTCGTCGAACCGGGCGACGTATGCCGGGTCCGCACCTCCCAGCCCGGCGAGCCTCACCGAGTAGCGGCGGGTGAGGTCGCCGTGGGCATCGGAGGTCTGCTCGGCGACGGCGACCCACTCCTCGGCCTCGCCGTCGGCGATCTCGTGGTGCTGACCGGACTCCCACCAGAACACCGGGACGCGGTAGCCGCTCGCGGCCAGCATCGTCACGATGGCGACGGGCACGGCGACGATCCACCACCGGCTCGGACGCCGCGGGACGGTGGCCGTGCCGTCCTCGGCGACGGGCTCGCGCACGTCGGGTGGGGTCGCGCTCATCGCCGGGCCTCCCCGGGGGGCACGGGGCCGCTCTCCCTGACGTCGAGGGGCTCCTGCTGGGCCCACAGGTCGTCGACCTCGGATCCCGCGATGCCGAGGTCGACGTCGGCGACCGCGTCGCGGCGGAACTCCGACTCGTGCGAGGTCCAGGCACCGCGCGTCGCGACGAGGCGGGCGCCCCCGAGGGCCCTGCGGGGCACGTCGAAGCAGAAGCTCGCGTAGTGGCGGACCCCGGTTGAGAGGCTGGCGCTCGAGGCGCACTCGCTCCCGCGCGTCGAGGCGATCCACCGGTGGTCCTGAGCGTCGACGAGGAAGAACCCCGACATGAGCGTGGGCCGGGTCCGTGCCAACAGCTCGGTGTCAACCACGAGCCAGCGCCCACCCGAGGCGGAGGCGGGGTTGCCCATGACGGTCGGCGTCACGTGGACCGCGGTGACGGTGACCTCGGCGTAGTCGAGGACGACGGGTCGGCCGACCTCCCCCGTGGAGACGAACGGGCGGTCGGCCGAGTCGCCCAGCGGGACGTGGTCGTTGATGAGCCGGCCGAGCCCCATGGCGGCGATGACGAGGGCGGCCGAGGCGACGGTTCGCCTCATGTGCGCCGCACCAGCGGGAGCGAGCCCTGCCACTCGACCTCGTCGCGTCCGACCCAGGCGTCCGGGTCCAGGGTCTGCCGGTCCTCCTCGCGGAACTCCACGAGGTTGGTCCTCACCGTCACGACGTCTCCCTGCCACGGACCGGACGTCGTGAACGTCAGGGCCAGGCGGTAGGTGAGACCCGGGTTGAAGCCCGACATCCGCGACGAGTCCTCGACGAAGTAGAGGCTGGGCCGGCCCTCGACCTCGACCCCGCCGCCGGCGACCGTGACGTGGTTCGTGAGGGTCACGGCGTACTCGGGTCGGTCGCCCGTGAGCGTGACATGGGCGTCGAGGACGAGGACGCGCTCCGACGGCTGGGGCGTGACGGCCGGGGCGAGGTCGGGGAGCTCGACGACCTGGTCAATGACCATCTCGTACGGCCCGACCTGGATCGGCTGGCCGAGCCGCAGGGTCCCCGGTGGGGGCTCGGGTACCGCGGCCAGTCCGCCGAAGGGCGCGCTCGCGAGAAGCGCAGCGGCCACGCCGGCCCCCGCCTTCTGCGTCGTCGGGCGTCCGGAGACGTAGGTGCGCGCGCGTCGGAGGACCCCACGCCCCAACGCCACGTTCTCCCCCATGCCACGGAGTGTAGGGACCTCCCCGTCAGCCGGCGCGCAGACGCTCGCGCTCGGCGCGCAGCGCCCGAAGGCGCGCCCAGTACGCCTCGCGGGCCGTCTCGTCACCGCGCGCCCCGGCTGGGCGGGTGGCGGCGCCGACGACCCGCAGGTGCCTCGTGGTGCTCTGCTCTGCCATGTCGAGAACGGTAGGACCGTCCACCGACACCCCGTCGAGTCGCGGGGAACAACGGCGGCGCGGCAAGAGTTGAGTCAGGTGAACGCAAGTTTGGACGCCCGGATTTGCCATCCGGCACACGGGCTCCTAACTTGAGTGACAGCAACTCAACTCAAGCTCTACGCAAGGAGACACCCATGGCCCGTGCAGTCGGTATCGACCTCGGAACCACCAACTCCGCCGTCGCCGTCCTCGAGGGTGGCGAGCCCACGATCATCGCGAACGCCGAGGGCGGGCGCACCACCCCGTCGGTCGTCGCCTTCACCAAGGGCGGTGAGGTCCTCGTCGGCGAGATCGCCAAGCGTCAGGCCGTGACCAACTCCGACCGCACCCTGCGCTCCGTCAAGCGCCACATGGGCACCGACTGGAGCAGCCCGGACATCGACGGCAAGAAGTACACCGCCCAGGAGATCAGCGCCCGCACGCTGCAGAAGCTCAAGCGCGACGCGGAGTCCTACCTCGGCGAGCCCGTCACCGACGCCGTCATCACCGTCCCCGCCTACTTCGACGACGCCGAGCGTCAGGCCACCAAGGAGGCCGGCGAGATCGCGGGCCTCAACGTCCTGCGGATCGTCAACGAGCCCACCGCCGCCGCCCTCGCCTACGGCCTCGACAAGGGCAAGGAGGACGAGCTCATCCTCGTCTTCGACCTCGGCGGTGGCACCTTCGACGTCTCGCTCCTCGAGGTCGGCAAGGACCCCGAGGACGGCTTCTCGACGATCCAGGTCCGCGCGACGAGCGGTGACAACCAGCTCGGTGGCGACGACTGGGACGACCGCATCGTCCAGCACCTCCTCACCACGGTGAAGAACACCACCGGCGTCGACCTGTCCAAGGACAAGATCGCCATGCAGCGCCTGCGTGACGCCGCCGAGCAGGCCAAGAAGGAGCTCTCGTCCGCGAGCAGCACCAACCTCTCGCTCCAGTACCTCTCGATGAGCGAGAACGGCCCGATCCACCTCGACGAGAACCTCACGCGCGCCCAGTTCGAGCAGATGACCAAGGACCTGCTGGACCGGACCAAGCAGCCGTTCCACAACGTCATCAAGGACGCCGGCATCAACCTCGCCGACATCGACCACGTCGTGCTCGTCGGCGGCTCCACCCGGATGCCGTCCGTGACGGCTCTCGTCAAGGAGCTCACCGGAGGCAAGGAGCCCAACAAGGGCGTCAACCCCGACGAGGTCGTGGCGCTGGGCGCCGCCCTGCAGGCCGGAGTCCTCAAGGGGGAGCGCAAGGACGTCCTCCTCATCGACGTCACCCCCCTCAGCCTCGGCATCGAGACCAAGGGCGGGCTGTTCACCAAGCTCATCGAGCGCAACACGGCGATCCCCACCAAGCGCTCCGAGGTGTTCTCGACCGCCGAGGACAACCAGCCGAGCGTGCTCATCCAGGTCTTCCAGGGCGAGCGTGAGATCGCGCAGCAGAACAAGGCGCTCGGCACCTTCGAGCTCTCCGGCATCGCCCCCGCCCCGCGCGGCGTCCCGCAGGTCGAGGTCACCTTCGACATCGACGCCAACGGCATCGTCCACGTGACGGCCAAGGACCGCGGCACCGGCAAGGAGCAGAAGATCACCATCTCGGGCGGCAGCGCGCTGTCCAAGGAGGAGATCGAGCGCATGGTCAAGGACGCCGAGGCCCACGCCGAGGAGGACCGCCAGCGTCGCGAGGAGACCGAGACCCGCAACCTCGCCGAGTCGCTCGTCTTCTCGACCGAGAAGTTCCTCAGCGAGTCCGGCGACAAGCTCACCGACGACCAGCGCAAGCCGGTCGACGAGGCCCTCGCGGACCTCAAGGAGGCCATCAAGCCGGAGGCCACGACCTCGGTCGAGGACATGAAGGCCAAGATCGACACGCTCAACGACGAGTCGCAGAAGATGGGCGCCGCGATGTACGCCGCCGCGGCTGCGCAGGGCGAGTCGGCCGAGGGCGACGGCGCCCCCGGGGACGGCTCCGCGCCGACCGGCGACGCCGGCTCGTCCGACGACGACGTCGTCGACGCCGAGGTCGTCGAGGACGACGAGGAGAAGAAGTGACCGACTCCTTCCGCCAGGGCGACCCACCCGGCGACACCGAGCCGCGCGAGGACGAGATCCTCGACGGCGAGGTCGTCGACGACGCGGCCGAGCAGGGCGACGACGACTCGATCAACACCGAGTCCGTCAACGACGGTGAGGAGGTGGCTCCGGATCGGGCCGGGGCCACCGCCCCCGCGTCCGCGGAGCACCCCGACACCGCCCTCGCGGCCCAGCGCCTCGACGACCTGCAACGCCTCAACGCGGAGTACGTCAACTACAAGCGTCGGGTCGACCGCGACCGCGCCAGCGTCCAGGAGCGTGCAGTGCGCGACGTCCTCGAGTCGGTGCTCCCGGTCCTCGACGACATCCAGCTGGCCCGTGAGCACGGTGACCTCACCGACGGGCCGTTCGCGGCGATCGCCGACAAGCTCGAGGCCAGCCTCGGCAAGTTCGGCCTCGTCCGTTTCGGCGCCGTGGGCGAGGTCTTCGACCCCATGCACCACGAGGCCCTCATGCACGCCGCATGGGACGCCTCCAACCCGGAGCTGCCGACCGACGCCAGCACGACCACCGTCGTCCAGGTGCTCCAGCCGGGGTACCGCAGTGGCGACCAGGTCCTCCGACCCGCACGGGTGGCCGTCGCCGACCCTGAATGACCTGCCGGGAACGGGCGGTGACGCCCACCGTCGTTGTCCCGCAGCGGCATACGATGACTGAGAGGAGGCGCTGATGGCGAGCCAGGACTGGTTCGAGAAGGACTTCTACGCGATCCTCGGCGTCCCCAAGGACGCCGATGCCGCCGCGGTCAAGAAGGCCTACCGCAAGCTCGCGCGCACCCACCACCCGGACAAGAACCCGGGTGACACCGCCGCCGAGCAGAAGTTCAAGGACATCGGCGAGGCGCACGCGGTCCTGTCCGACCCCAAGCAGCGCGAGGAGTACGACGCCATCCGCCAGATGGCGCACGGCGGCGCGCGGTTCCGTGCGGGTGGCCCGGGCGGCAACGGGGGGTTCGAGGACATCTTCAGCGCCTTCGGCGGCGGGGGCGGCGGCTCGCGCGTCCGCTTCGACACCGGAGGCGGCTCGTCCCACGGCGGCTACCCCGGCGGAGGGGACGCGGACATCAACGACCTCCTGTCGCAGATGTTCGGTGGTGCCGCGCGCCCCGGACCGGGCGGGTATGCCGGCTACGGCGCCCCGCGTGGTCCCCGCAAGGGGGCCGACGTCCAGGCGACGACGACCCTGCCGTTCCGTGACGCCGTCGAGGGTTCGACCGTCACGCTGCGGACCGCCGAGGGCCGAACCATGACGGCCCGGATCCCCGCCGGTGTCAAGGACGGTCAGAAGATCCGCCTCCGTGGCAAGGGTCAGCCGGGGGAGCCCGGCGCCGGGGCCGGCGACCTCATCCTCACCGTCACCGTCCAGAAGCACCCGGTGTTCGGCCGCGAGGGGGACAACCTCACGGTCGACCTGCCCGTGACGTTCGCCGAGGCCGCCCTCGGTGCCACGGTCACGGTGCCCACCCTCGACGGCGCCAGCGTCAAGGTGCGCATCCCGCCCGGCACCCCGTCCGGACGCGTGCTCCGCGTCAAGGGACGCGGCGTCGCCGGCAAGGGTGCCGCCGGTGACCTGCTGGCCAAGGTGCAGGTGGTCGTGCCGGAGTCGTTGTCGGACAAGGCCCGTGAGGCCGTCGAGGTTCTGCGCGCCGAGACCGGTGGCGACCCGAGGGCGGCGCTCGCCGAGCAGGCCAAGGCCTGACGATGGCTCCGCGCCAGGGGATGCCGCGACCGGACGAGGACGCCGTCTTCGTCATCTCGGTCGCGGCCGAGCTGGCCGGCATGCACGCCCAGACGCTGCGCCAGTACGACCGGCTCGGCCTCGTGACGCCCTCGCGCACCCGCGGGGGCGGCCGGCGGTACACGGCCCGGGACGTCGACCTGCTCCGCCAGGTCCAGCGCCTCTCCCAGGAGGAGGGTGTCAGCCTCGCGGGCATCTCCCGGATCCTCGAGCTCGAGAACCACGTGGACGCGCTGCGAGCGCGCGTCGCCGAGCTCACCCACGAGGTCGAGCGGCTGCGCGCCGAGACCTCCCAGGGGTCCCGGGTGTTCTCCGTCGGGCCCGGCGGCGAGATCCTGGCGAGCCAGCTGGGGGAGCGCCCGCGCCGTCGTCCCGGCGGTGGCTCGGCCTCGCAGGCGCTCGTCCTGTGGCGCCCCTGAGCCGAGGCGGCCGGGACGACCCGCGACGTTCGGCCCCCTGACCGGTTCTCGTCGGGCCGCGTGGTCCGTTCCGTGCGCCGAACGCCAGGAAATGTCCAGTCGCCCTTGTCCAACGGACAAGCCCGCGCGTCCCGCCCCGAACCACCGCACCACGGGCAGGTTGTGGGTTTAGCATCGAGCCACTGAGGCCAGCGAGGTCCTTGGTGAACGACCGACGAGGAGACAGAAGTGGTCGATGCGGCGCCCATCCTGGAGATGACGGCCATCACCAAGACCTTTCCCGGAGTCAAGGCTCTCGACAACGTGACGCTGACCGTCCGTCGCGGTGACGTCCACGCCATCTGCGGTGAGAACGGCGCCGGCAAGTCGACCCTCATGAAGGTGCTGTCGGGGGTCCACCCGCACGGCACCTACGACGGGACGATCCGGTTCAACGGGGCCGACGTCACGTTCAACAACATCCGTGACTCGGAGCACGCCGGCATCGTCATCATCCACCAGGAGCTGGCGCTCATCCCCGAGCTGTCCATCGCCGAGAACATCTTCCTCGGCAACGAGGAGACCAAGAACGGCGTCATCGACTGGGTCCGCACCAACAACCGCGCCCGCGAGCTGCTGGCCCGCGTCGGCCTGGTCGAGGACCCCGAGACGCCGATCAAGAACATCGGTGTCGGCAAGCAGCAGCTCGTCGAGATCGCCAAGGCCCTCGCCAAGGACGTGCAGCTCCTCATCCTCGACGAGCCGACGGCGGCCCTCAACGAGGACGACTCGCGTCACCTGCTCGACCTCATCCGGGGTCTGCAGGGCAAGGGCATCACGAGCATCATGATCAGCCACAAGCTCAACGAGATCGAGGCGATCGCCGACGCCATCACGATCATCCGGGACGGTCAGACCGTCGAGACCCTCGACGTCCGCGAGGGCGCCGTCGACGAGGACCGCATCATCCGCGGGATGGTCGGCCGCTCGCTCGAGTCGCGCTTCCCCGATCACACACCCGAGATCGGCGAGGTGATGTTCGAGGTCAAGGACTGGACCGTCGCCCACCCACAGGTCCCCGACCGGCTCGTGGCCAAGCAGTCGAGCTTCTTCGTCCGGCGCGGCGAGATCGTCGGGTTCGCCGGCCTCATGGGCTCGGGCCGCACCGAGCTGATGCGCTCGATCTTCGGCCACTCCTACGGCACCTGGCTCGGCGGCGAGATGACCCTCAACGGCAAGAAGGTGGACCTGCGCAACGTCCCCGCCGCCATCGACGCCGGCATCGGCTACCTCACCGAGGACCGCAAGTCGCTGGGGCTCAACCTCCTCGACGACATCAAGACGACGACTGTCTCGGCCAAGCTCAAGAAGATCGCCCACAACTTCGTCATCGACCGGCGCGCCGAGCACTCGGCCGCCGACGACTACCGCAAGGCGCTGCGCACCAAGACGCCCAACGTCGACTACGGCGTGGCCAAGCTCTCGGGCGGCAACCAGCAGAAGGTCGTCCTGGCGAAGTGGCTGTTCACCGACCCCGACCTGCTCATCCTCGACGAGCCCACCCGCGGCATCGACGTCGGCGCCAAGTTCGAGATCTACGGGATCATCCAGCGCCTCGCGAACGAGGGCAAGGGCGTCATCGTCGTCAGCTCCGAACTGCCCGAGCTGCTCGGCCTGAGCGACCGCATCTACACCATCAGCGAGGGCCGGATCACCGGTGTCCTCGACAAGGGCCATGCGGACCAGGAGTCCCTCATGCGCCTCATGACCAAGACCTCGACGACGCCGACCCCGAAGGACGCCGCATGAACAAGCTCAAGGAGATCTTCGGTGGGGACACCCGACAGTTCGGGATGATCTTCGCCCTCGTCTTCCTCATCGTGCTGTTCCAGGTCCTCACCGACGGGCTCACGCTCGACCCCGGCAACGTCATCAACATCTTCCAGGGCAACAGCTACATCCTCGTCATGGCGATCGGCATGGTGCTCGTCATCATCGCCGGCCACATCGACCTCTCCGTCGGCTCGGTGGCCGCCTTCGCCGGCATCGTCGTGGCGATCGCCATGCGGGACTGGGGCATCCCCTGGTTCGTCGGCATCCTCCTCGGCCTCGTCATCGGCGCGCTCGTCGGTGCCTGGCAGGGCTTCTGGGTGGCCTTCATCGGCATCCCCGCCTTCATCGTCACCCTCGCCGGCATGCTCATCTTCCGCGGAGCCAACCAGTGGGTCGGCAAGTCCAACACCGTTCCGGTCGACGAGAGCTTCCAGACCATCGGTGCCGGCTACCTGCCCGAGGTGGGGCCCAAGACCGGCTACAACAACCTCACCATCCTCATCGGGCTGCTCCTCTGTGCGGCCCTCATCGGCGGTGCCGTGCGCAACCGGCGCAACCAGGCCAGGATCGGTGCCGACGTCGGCCCCGCCTCGGTGATGTGGATCCGGCTCGGCCTCATCACCGTCGCCATCCTCGCCGTCGCGATGCTCATGGCCTCGGGTCGGCGCGGCACCTCACTGCCGATCTCGGCGCTCATCCTCGGCGCGCTCGTCCTGCTCTACGGCTTCATCTCGACGCGCACCATCATCGGTCGCCACGTCTACGCCGTCGGTGGCAACCGCCACGCGGCCGAGCTGTCCGGTGTCCGCTCCAAGCGGGTCAACTTCCTCGTCATGATGAACATGTCGATCCTCGCCTCGCTCGCCGGGATGATGTTCGTCGCCCGGTCCAACGCCTCCGGCCCGTTCGACGGTGTCGGCTGGGAGCTCGACGCGATCGCCGCCGTCTTCATCGGTGGCGCCGCCGTCACCGGTGGTGTCGGCACGGTCGTCGGCGCCGTCATCGGAGGCCTCGTCATGGCCGTCCTCAACAACGGCCTCCAGCTGCTCGGCGTCGGCGCCGACATGACCCAGATCATCAAGGGTCTCGTGCTGCTCGCCGCCGTCGCCTTCGACGTCTACAACAAGTCGCAGGGCCGTCGCTCGATCACGGGCCTGCTCACCCAGAACTTCGGTCGGCGAGCAACCCAGGACACGACCGAGACGGTGAAGCAGGAGTCCTGACCCGGGCTCGCCGCACCACACAACTCCATAGTTCCGACAGGTGACCCATCCGCCCCGGGTGAGCCACGGCATACGAAAGAAAGAGACGACATGCGTTCCCTCACCAAGGTGATGGCGGCCTCCGCCGTCGCAGCTCTCGCACTGACCGGCTGTGGCCGTGCCGACGAGGAGACCCCGACCGACACCGCCGGTGGCGGCGCCAGTGGCGCGGCCGAGGCCTTCCCCAAGGACGCACTCATCGGCGTCTCGCTCCCGCAGAAGACCTCCGAGAACTGGGTCCTCGCCGAGAACCTCTTCAAGGACGACCTCGCCAAGGCCGGCTTCAAGGCCGACGTGCAGTTCGCCAACGGTGGTGTCGGCGAGCAGCAGAACCAGATCCAGTCCATGGTGACCAAGGGCGCCAAGGTCATCGTCATCGGCGCCATCGACGGTGCCCAGCTCGGCACCCAGGTCAAGGCGGCCAAGGACGCCGGCGCGACCGTCATCGCCTACGACCGCCTCATCAAGAACACCGACGCGGTCGACTACTACGTCGCCTACGACAACTTCAAGGTCGGCGAGCTCCAGGGCAACGCGCTCCTCGAGGGCATGGCCGCCAAGAAGCCGCAGGGCCCGTACAACATCGAGCTCTTCGCGGGCTCCCCCGACGACGCGAACGCCCAGGTCTTCTTCGACGGCGCGATGAGCGTCCTCAAGCCGAAGATCGACGACGGGACGCTCAAGGTCACGTCCAACCAGACGGCCTTCAACCAGGCCGTCACCCAGGGCTGGAAGGCCGAGAACGCGCAGAAGCGCATGGACACCCTCCTCTCGGCGTCCTACGCCTCCGCGACGCTCGACGGCGTCCTCTCCCCGAACGACACCCTCGCCCGGGCGATCATCACCTCGGTCAAGGCCGCCGGGAAGCCGGTCCCCGTCGTCACGGGTCAGGACTCCGAGGTCGAGTCGGTGAAGTCGATCATGGCCGGTGAGCAGTACTCGACCATCAACAAGGACACCCGCAACCTCGTCAAGGCGACCCTCGAGATGGTCGCTGCGCTGCAGAAGGGCGAGAAGCCGACCGTCACGGACGACAAGTCCTACGACAACGGCGTCAAGGTCGTCCCGGCCAACCTGCTCGAGCCGCTCATCGTCACCAAGGCCAACGCCAAGGAGGCGTACGCCAACGACCCGACCCTGTCCAAGGTCACCGGCTGACCTGACACCCGTCAGGCCCGCCCGCGGCTCGGCCCCGTCACCCCTGGGTGGCGGGGCCGAGCCGTTGCCTGCTCCGCATGCCGGCCGGGCACCCGGGTGCCCGGGTGCGGCTCACGCGGGCGTGGTCGACTGGGACTGCATGTCCCACAGATGCCTGGTCTCGTCCATCGTGCGGTTCATGATCGCCACCATCGCGTCGTGGGCGCGCTCCCCGTCGCCCCGCTGGATCGAGGAGGCGACGTCGGCGTGCATCTGCAGCGCGTCGACGTGGGGGTGGCTCGGCATGAGCCCGTAGGCGTGCCGACCGGACAGCACCTCGGCGATCGGCTGGTGGAGGTGCTCGAACATCTCGTTGCCGGAGGCGGTGAGGACGCGGTGGTGGAACTCGATGTCGAGCGCGAGGAAGTCGTCCATGCGCCCGTCCTGGCCGGCAGCCCACAGGCGACCGGCGAGCGTCACGAGCTCGCTGGCGTCGATCGGCCGCACGCGGGCGGCGGCGAGCCGGGCCGCCTGCGGCTCGACGGCGGTGCGCAGCTCGGTGATGGAGCGCAGCTGGGCGATGCGCCCGCCGGTCGCGAGCCGCCACCGGATGACGAGCGGGTCGTAGACGTTCCAGAGGCTGGCGTCGAGGACCTGGGTTCCGACTCGGCGCCGCGAGGCGACCAGTCCCATCGAGGCAAGGACCCGCAGCGCCTCGCGCACGACGGACCGGGAGACGGCGTGGCGGGAGACGAGCTCGTCGATGAAGAGGACCCGTCCCGGGGGCAGCTCTCCGCCGCAGATGGCCATGCCGAGCGTCTCCACGAGGCGGGCGTGCAGGCCGGTGGACCCGTCGGCACCGGGGCGGGAGGTGGCCATGTCACAAATCATACTCATGGCGATCGGGCCTTGCATAAGTCTGACTTAACACTCTATCGTTCCCTGATTAGACGGACATAGACGTCCGCTGCGGCGACAGCTCCAAAGGCGGAGCGGCCACCTCACGAAGGAGACCGACGTGCTGCGACGCACTGCAACCGGATCCGCTCTCGTCCTGGCCGCGGCGCTCAGCCTGTCGGCCTGCTCGGGCGGCAGCGACGAGGGGGAGGGGACCGGGTCGAAGACGATCCAGGTCACGCTCGCCAACCACGTGTGGACCGACAACATCAAGGCGGCCCTGCCCGAGTTCGAGAAGGAGACCGGCCTCAAGGTCGAGCTGACCCAGCTCGGCGAGGACCAGCTCTCGGACCAGTACAACGTCAAGCTCAACGCGGGGACCAGCGACCTCGACGTGATGATGTACCGCCCCCTCCAGGAGGGCAAGGCCTTCGGCAAGAACGGCTACCTCTCCGACATCACCGAGGACACCAAGGGTGCGTCGGAGTGGAACTGGGGCGACTTCCAGCCCGGACCCGTCGAGGCCACCACCTACGAGGAGAAGGTCGTCGGGGTCCCGATCATCACCGAGACCGAGGTCCTCTACTACCGCAAGGACCTGCTCGAGAAGGCCGGCTACTCCGCTCCGCCGAAGACGCTCGACGAGCTCAAGGAGGCTGCCGCGAAGGTCCAGGCCGCCAACCCCGGCGTCGCCGGCTTCATCGCGCGCACCGGCAAGTCCGCCGCCGTCACGCAGTTCTCCAGCTTCCTCTACAGCTTCGGCGGCCAGTGGGCCGACGACTCCGGCAAGGCCGCGGTCAACACACCCGAGGCCAAGCAGGCCTACGCGTACTACGGCGGGCTGATCAAGGACCACGGGCCCAAGAACGTCAGCACCGACATGAGCTGGCCGGAGGCGATGGCCATCTTCACGCAGGGCCAGGCCGCGTTCTACACGGAGGCGAGCTCGCTCTACAAGAACGCCACCGACCCGGCCAAGTCCAAGGTCGCCGACACGGTCGGCTTCGCCGCCTTCCCCGAGGGCCCCGCCGGCTCCAAGCCGTACAACGTCCCGTCGTGGGCGCTCGGGATCAACGAGGCCTCCGAGAACAAGGCGAACGCCTGGAAGTTCATCGAGTGGGCGACGAGCAAGGAGCAGACTCTCGCGAACCAGAAGGCCGGCGTCCCCAGCGCCCGCACGTCCGTGGCGAGCGACCCCGACGCGACGTCGACCTACCCGAAGGACCTCGTCGAGGCCGCTGCCGCCGGCGCCGCCAACGGGGTCGGCTTCGACCGCCCCCGCGTCGTCAAGGTTCCTGAGGCGCGTGAGCTCGTCGGTCAGCCGATCGTCGACGCGATCACGGGGAAGGACTCCGGCGCCTCGGCCGACGAGGCCGCCAAGGCCTTCCAGGCCCTGCTCGACGACGAGAACAAGTGACGCCCTGATCTGAGGGTCACCTCGAGTGCCGGGTGGCCGGACGCCTGACGCGTCCGGCCACCCGGCCCGAGACTCGCGGCACGGCCGCAGCATCGCTCCACCCAGCACCCACGGCAACGAAGGCGAAACCATGTCTGCTGACGCTCTCCCCGTGACGGGAACGTCCGGGTTCTCCCGATGGGCGAACGACCACCGCAAGTGGCTCTTCGCCTCTCCCGCCATGGCGTTCGTCGTCGTGCTCATCATCTTCCCGGTCGCCTGGACCGCGTACCTGAGCCTCACCGACGCCGAGGGGTCGGTGCGCGCCGACAAGGAGTTCGTCGGCGCCCAGAACTACCTCGACGTCCTCGGCGACACCGCCCGCTTCTGGCCCGCCGTGTGGCGCACGGTGCAGTTCACCGGGGTGGTCCTCCTCGTCGAGGTGGTCCTCGGCATGGCGATCGCCCTGCTGCTGTGGCGACCGTTCCGCGGCGAGAAGTGGGTGCGCGTCGCGATCCTCATGCCCCTGGTCGCCACCCCCGTCGCCGTCGGGATGATGTGGCGGCTCATCTTCGACCCCAACATCGGGATCGCCAACCAGGTGATCGGCTGGTTCGGGATCCCGGAGCAGCCCTGGCTGGCCGGACCGGGCTCGGCCCTGTGGACCACGATGCTCATCGACATCTGGCAGTGGACCCCGATGGTCGTCCTCATCCTCCTCGCCGGGCTCACCTCCCTCTCGGAGGAGCCGCAGGAGGCCGCGCTCATCGACGGTGCCAGCGGCTGGCAGCGGTTCCGCTTCATCACGCTCCCGCTGATGATGCCGACGGTCATCGTCGCCATCCTGCTGCGCGGCATCGACGCCCTCAAGACCTTCGACATCCTCTACGCGACCAAGGGCAAGGGGGGCGGCTCCTACAACGAGGTCGAGACCCTCAACGTCTACGCCTACGGCCTCGCCTTCGACTACAACGAGTACGGCACGAGCTCGACGGTGCTCATCATCTTCTTCCTCATCATCATCGGCTCCATGTGGGCCCTCACCTCTCGTCGGAAGGCGGAGTACTGATGCGCGGCGGCACGGCATACAAGGCGTTCCGCGTCGGGGCCCTCGTCCTCGTCGTCCTCGGGCTGCTCACGCCCCTCATCTGGATGGTGGCGGCGTCGCTCAAGACCAACGTCGACATCTACGACGCGAGCAAGGCGCTGCTCTTCTCCCCGACGGTCGACAACTACAAGACCGTCCTCGAGCAGGCCAACTACGTCACCTTCATCATCAACAGCCTCTGGGTGGCGTTCGCCAGCACCGTGCTGTCGCTGCTGCTCGGTGTGCCCGCGGCCTACTCGATGAGCCGGTTCACGATGAAGCGCTCCGCGCTCGTCGTCCTCATGGCGCGCGTCATCCCCGGCGTCTCACTGCTCGTCCCGTGGTTCTACGTCTTCTCCAACCTGCGGCTCGTCGGCGGTTTCACGGTCCTCGTCCTCAGCCACATGTTCGTCTCGCTGCCCCTCGTGGTCTACATCATGATGGGGTACTTCGACGGCCTGCCGACCGAGCTGGAGGAGTCGGGCCAGGTCGACGGTCTCACCCCCATCGGCGCGTTCCGCCGCATCACCCTGCCGCTCTCGACGCCGGGCATCGCGACGGCCGGGATCCTCGCCTTCATCTTCTCCTGGAACAACTTCATGTTCGCCCTCGTGCTCTCGGGTGCGAAGACGAAGACGCTGCCCGTCGCCATCTTCGACTTCGTCGGGTACGCCGCGATCGACTGGGGTGGCCTCATGGCCGCGGCGACCGTGGTCACCGTCCCGATCATGGTCATCGCCCTCCTTGCCCAGAAGTACGTCGTCTCCGGCCTCACCGCCGGCGCGACGAAGGGCTGAGCGCGGATGGCCTCCACGATCGAGCGGATCGAGACCTTCCTCGTCGCACCGCGGTGGCTCTTCGTCCGCATCGAGACCTCCGACGGTCTCGTCGGGTGGGGCGAGGCGACCTGCGAGGGTCGCTCCGAGACCGTGCGGACCGCCGTCCACCAGCTCGCCGAGATGATCGAGGGGGGCGACCCCGAACGCATCGAGGACCACTGGGCGGTCATGACGAAGGGGTCGTTCTACCGCGGCGGACCGATCCTCGGCAGCGCCGTCTCCGGCATCGACCAGGCGCTGTGGGACCTCAAGGGCAAGAGGTATGCCGCGCCGGTGCACCAGCTGCTCGGAGGCGCGGTCCGGGACCGCGTCCGGGTCTACGGCTGGGTCGGCGGGGACGAGCCGAACGAGGTCCGCGACCACATCACCGAGCAGGTCGAGGCGGGGCTGACGGCGGTGAAGATGAACGCCAGCGGCCGCATGTCGGCGCTGGGGACCGTGGCCGAGCTCGACGGCGTCATCGCCCGGGTGGCCGCGGCCCGCGAGGTGCTCGGTGACCACGGCGACGTGGCCGTCGACTTCCACGGCCGCTTCACCCTCGCGAACTCGCGGCGGGTGGCTCCGCTGCTCGAGCCCTACCGCCCGATGTTCCTCGAGGAGCCGGTGACCCCCGAGAACTCACACCTCATCGGGCAGTTCGTCCGGTCGACGACGACGCCCGTAGCGACGGGGGAGCGGCTCTACGGACGACAGGAGTTCCTGCCCGTCCTCCAGGCCGGGGTCGCGGTCGTCCAGCCCGACCTGTCGCACGCGGGCGGGATCACCGAGGTGCGCAAGATCGCCGCCCTCGCCGAGACCTTCGACGCCGCGCTGGCACCCCACTGCCCGCTCGGTCCGCTCGCGCTCGCGTCCTCGCTGCAGGTCGCGTTCGCCACGTCGAACCACCTCATCCAGGAGCAGAGCATCGGGATCCACTACAACCAGGGCGCAGACGTCCTCGACTACCTCGTGGACACGGCCCCGCTCGAGTTCGTCGACGGCCACATCGAGCGACTGACCGGTCCCGGGCTCGGCATCGAGATCGACGAGGCCGCCGTGCGCGCCGCCGACAAGGCGGGCCACGCATGGCGCGGTCCTGTCTGGCGCCAGCCCGACGGCACGTTCGCGGAGTGGTGATGGACGCCCTCGAGCTGACCACGGCCGTCCGCAGGCACCGTGTCATGGCGATCATCCGCGGAACCTCCGAGGAGGCCGCGCTCGCCACGGGCCGCGTCCTCCTCGAGGAGGGCATCCGGCTCGTCGAGGTCACCCTCACGACCCCGGGCGCGCTCGCCACCGTGACCGCCCTGCGCGAGCTGGCGCCCGATGACGCCCTCGTCGGTGCGGGCACGGTGCTGACCGAGCGTGACGTCGCCTCGGTCGTCGACGCCTGTGGCGAGTTCATCGTCACCCCGGCGGTGACCTCGGCTGTCGCTGAGGCCGCCCGTGTCGGAATCCCCTGTGTCGCAGGAGCGTTCACCCCGACCGAGGCGTATGCCGCACACGTCGCTGGTGCTGCGGTCGTCAAGCTCTTCCCCGCCTCGGGAGGCGGGCCCGGCTACCTCAGGGCGCTGCGCGACCCGTTCCCCCAGATCTCCTTCATCGCCGTGGGGGGCGTCGGCATCTCCGAGGCACGGGCCTACCTCACGGCGGGAGCGATCGGTGCGGGCATCGGCGGGCCCCTGGTCGGCGACGCGGCATCCGGGGGTTCGCTCGACGCCCTGCGCTCTCGCGCCCGGGCGTTCGCGTCGTGGGCGGAGGATGCGGGGGAGCGGCCGTGACCACGGACGTCCTCACCCTGGGCGAGGCCATGGCCTCGTTCCGGGTCGCCGGGCGGATCGGATTCGGCCGCCCGCTCACCCCGGACCTCGCCGGCGCCGAGTCCAACGTCGCGATCGGCCTGTCCCGCCTCGGGCACTCGGTCGAGTGGCTGGGACGGGTCGGGGCCGACCCCTTCGGGCCCGAAGTGCTGCGAGCACTGCGGGCCGAGGGTGTCACGGTCTCGCACACCGTCGTCGACGAGACGGCGCCGACGGGGGTGATGTTCCTCGAGCAGCGCACCGCCGACCTCACGCGGGTCGAGTACCGGCGAGCGGGTTCGGCCGGCTCCGGGCTGCGGATCGACGACCTGTGGCCGACGGCGATGGACCGGCTGCGGGTCCTCCACCTCACGGGCATCACCCCCGCGCTCTCCGACTCGGCTGCTGCCACGGTCGCGCGCGCCGCGGAGCTGGCGTCGGCCGCAGGAGTCCTCGTGTCGCTCGACGTCAACCACCGCTCACGGCTCTGGTCGCGTGATGACGCGTCCGCCACCCTGCGCCCTCTCCTTCCCCACGTCACTCTGCTCGTGGCCGGCGTCGACGAGCTGGACGTGGTCGCCGACGGTGATGAGGACCGCGCCGTCGGTGAGCTCTTCGCGACGGGGGTGCAGCAGGTCGCGGTCAAGCGCGGGGCCGTGGGCGCCTCGTTGTACACGACGCAGGGGCGGCTCGATGCCGCCGCGATTCCCGTCACCCCCATCGACCCGGTCGGGGCAGGCGACGCCTTCTGCGCCGGTCTGCTCTCGGGGATCCTCGACGACCTCGACCCGACGGCGCGTCTCGATCGGGCAGTCCTCATGGGTGCGTGGGCCGTGAGCACGGCCGGGGACTGGCAGGGGCTGCCGACCCGCGCGGAGCTGCCCGACATCGCCACCCACCGCCAAGGTGAGACGGTGCGATAGGGATGCCTACCGGACATCCCGGCATACGCCTAGCCTGACACCAACCACACCGCCTCGACAGGAGCCCTGTGAACACCTCCGCAGCAGCGGGCGCCGCGTCCGGCCCGACCAGGCACGTCGTCGTCATGGGCGTGTCCGGCTCCGGCAAGTCGACCGTCGCCAAGGGGGTCGCCGAGGCGCTCGGGTTCGACTTCGTCGAGGCCGACGAGTTCCACAGCAAGGACAACATCGCCAAGATGGAGTCCGGCACGCCCCTCACCGACGAGGACCGCTGGCCCTGGCTGCGCGCCCTCTCGACGTGGATGGGGGAGCAGGCGGCCGCGGGGCGGTCGACGGTCATCACCTGCTCGGCGCTGCGCCGTTCCTACCGCGACGTGCTGCGCGAGGCCCCGCCCTCGGTCGACTTCCTCCACCTCGACGGGCCGGCCGAGGTGATCCGCGACCGGATGTCGCAGCGCACCGGCCACTTCATGCCCGCGAGCCTGCTCGAGTCCCAGATCGACACCCTCGAGGCGCTCGACGCCGACGAGAGCGGCCTCGTGCTCGACCTGCGCCACCCCGCGGAGCGGATCGTCGCCGAGGCGGTTGCGTGGCTCGAGGCCGACCACGCCCGACCGGCGAGTCCCACCCTTCCTCACTGAGCGCACGGGTGGGCGCGGCATGATGTGCGGGTGCCCACCACCCCGCGCCGACAGGGACGTCGTCCGGACGACGGCTCCGGCCGGTTCTTCGGCCTGACCGCGCTCAGCACCCTCCTCCCGGGTGCCGGCCTGCTGCCAACACGCCGCCGGCCGCTGGGCCTGCTCCTCCTGCTGGGGTTCCTGCTCGTCGGTGCGCTCGGGCTCTTCTACGCGTGGCGCAAGGGGTTCGTCCTCACCGCCCTCAACGTCGCCGTGCGGCCCGGGATGCTCGTCACGCTGCTCGTGGTGACGGTCGTCGGGGCGCTGCTGTGGTGCGCCGGGATCCTCCTCACGGCCCGCGAGACGGCACCGGAGGGGCCGGGCCGCCTGCTGCGGGCGGGGTTCGCCGCGCTGTGCTGCCTCCTCGTGGTCGCCCCCGCGGCCACCGCGGTGCGCTACATGACCATCCAGCACGACGTCATCAACGTCCTCACCGGCGGCGCCGACGAGAAGGAGGCCAACGCCTGGGCGGGGAAGCCGCGCGTCAACGTCCTCCTGCTCGGGTCGGACGCCGCCGACGACCGGGTCGGTGTCCGGACCGACTCGATGATGGTCGCGAGCATCGACACGCGCACGGGCGACACCGTCCTGTTCGGGTTGCCCCGCAACCTCGAACGCGTGCCGATCCCCGCGTCCAACCCCCTCTCGGCCGCGTACCCGAACGGGTACGACTGCGGAGACGAGTGCCTGCTCAACGGGGTGTGGACCCTGGCGACGAACGCCGCCACGGAGGACCCGGCGCTCTTCGCCGGTGACCCCAGCCCGGGCCTCACCACCACCCGCGACGTCATCGGCGCGATCCTCGGCCTCGAGATCGACCGCTCCCTCGTCGTCAACCTGCGCGGCTTCCAGGCGCTCGTCGACGCGATGGGTGGGGTGGAGGTCAACGTCAAGGAGCGGGTGTGCATGGACTGCAAGCTGCGCAACGGGAGGATCGTCTTCGTCAGTCGCGAGGAACGCTGGATCGAGATCGGCCGGCAGCGCCTCGACGGCAAACGTGCCCTCTGGTACGCCCGCTCACGCGCCGGCAGCGACGACTTCAGCCGGATGCGCCGCCAGCGGTGCGTCACCGCGGCGATCCTCAACCAGGCCAACCCCACCGAGCTGCTGCGCAACTACCCCGACCTCGCCGCGGTCGTCAAGGACAACGTCAGCCTCGACATCCCCCAGTCCGAGCTGCCCAGGTGGGCCGAGCTGGTCGGCACCCTCCAGGAGACGGGCTCGATCCGGAGCCTGCCCATCACCAACAAGGTCGTCAGGGTCGCCAACCCCGACTTCGACAAGATCCGCGACCTCGTCCAGGCGGCGATCGACCCCCAGCCGACGCCCACCGTCACGGCCAGCCCGACACCGTCGACCTCGGCGTCGGAGCCGTCGGACTCCCCGTCACCGAGCACCTCCCCGAGTGAGCCGACCGACCAGGTCGAGGACATCGCCGCCACCTGCTGAGCCTCCCAGAGTTGAGTGGAATCAACTCAACTTTGACGGCGTTGTCCAGGGTGGGACGCTTGTCCTGCCTGCCGCTCATCGAGGAGATCGCCCATGGAACTCACCCCGACGACCAAGGTCGCCGAGGCCCTTGCCCTCGCCCAGCGCGCCGCCCAGGGCGCCGGGAACCCCGAGGTCACCCCCGACCACCTCGCGCTGGCCCTCGCCGAACAGCCCGAGACCTCCACGCCCGCGCTGCTCGAGGCCGCCGGCACCACCCCCGACGCCGTCGCCACCGCGGCGCGCTCCGCGCTGTCCCGTATGCCGGTGAGCTCCGGTCCCAGCGCGGCGGCCCCGACGCTCGGGCAGGCCGCGCTGGGCGTGCTCCAGCACGCGTCGACCCTCATGTCCGCCAAGGGGGACACGCACCTCGCCACCGACCTGCTCGTCCTCGCCCTCGTCGAGAAGGGCCTCCTGCCCGGCGTGCAGCGCACGGCGGCCACCGACGTCGAGGCCCGCATCGACGAGCTGCGAGCGGGTCGGCACGTGACGTCGGAGGCGCAGGAGAGCGGGAGCGAGTCCCTGGAGAAGTACGGCACCGACCTCACCGAGGCCGCGCGCGACGGCAAGCTCGACCCGGTCATCGGCCGGGACCCCGAGATCCGCCGTGTGGTCCAGGTCCTCTCGCGGCGCACCAAGAACAACCCCGTCCTCATCGGGGACCCCGGAGTGGGCAAGACCGCGGTCGTCGAGGGCCTCGCCCAGCGCATCGTCGACGGTGACGTGCCGGAGTCCCTGCGCGGCAAGCGGCTCATCAGCCTCGACCTCGGCTCCATGGTCGCCGGGGCGAAGTACCGCGGTGAGTTCGAGGAGCGGCTCAAGGCCGTCCTCGCGGAGATCAAGGCGAGCAACGGCCAGATCGTCACCTTCATCGACGAGCTGCACACGGTCGTCGGGGCCGGCGCCACGGGCGACGGCTCCATGGACGCCGGCAACATGCTCAAGCCGATGCTCGCCCGCGGCGAGCTGCGGCTCGTCGGTGCCACGACCCTCGACGAGTTCCGGGAGCACGTCGAGAAGGACCCGGCCCTGGAACGACGCTTCCAGCAGGTGTTCGTCGGTGAGCCCTCGGTCGAGGACACGGTCGCGATCCTGCGCGGGCTCAAGGAGCGCTACGAGGCGCACCACAAGGTCGAGATCGAGGACACGGCCCTCGTGGCCGCGGCGAGCCTCTCCGACCGCTACATCACCGGGCGCCAGCTCCCCGACAAGGCCATCGACCTCGTCGACGAGGCGGCCTCGCGCCTGCGCATGGAGATCGACTCCAGCCCGGTCGAGATCGACGAGCTCCGCCGGGCCGTCGACCGGCTCAAGATGGAGGAGCTGCACCTCGCGCGCGAGACCGACGAGGCCTCCGTCGAGCGCCTCGCACGGCTCCGGGCGGACCTCGCCGACAAGTCCGAGGAGCTCGCCGGCCTCAACGCCCGGTGGGACGCCGAGAAGTCCGGCCTCAACCGGGTGGGGGACCTCAAGGCGCAGGTCGACGACGCGCGCACCCGCGCCGAGCGACTCCAGCGGGACGGGGACTACGAGGGCGCCTCCCGCCTCCTCTACGGCGAGATCCCCGAGCTCGAGAAGCAGCTGGCGGCCGCCAACGAGGAGGCCGCGGCGACCTCCGGCCCCTCCGACCTCATGGTCAAGGAGCGCGTCGGGGCCGACGACATCGCCGAGGTCATCTCCGCCTGGACCGGCATCCCGGCAGGACGCCTGCTCCAGGGCGAGACCGAGAAGCTGCTGTCGATGGAGGCGATCATCGGGTCGCGCCTCATCGGCCAGTCGAGCGCCGTCCAAGCGGTCGCCGACGCCGTCCGGCGCAGCCGGGCCGGCATCGCCGACCCCGACCGGCCCACGGGGAGCTTCCTCTTCCTCGGGCCCACCGGTGTCGGCAAGACCGAGCTCGCCAAGTCGCTCGCGGACTTCCTCTTCGACGATGAGCGGGCCATGGTCCGGATCGACATGTCCGAGTACTCGGAGCGGCACGCCGTCGCCCGCCTCATCGGTGCGCCCCCCGGCTACATCGGCCACGAGGAGGGCGGTCAGCTCACCGAGGCGGTCCGCCGGCGCCCCTACTCGGTCGTGCTCCTCGACGAGGTCGAGAAGGCCCACCCCGAGACCTTCGACATCCTGCTCCAGGTCCTCGACGACGGCCGGCTCACCGACGGCCAGGGCCGCACGGTCGACTTCCGCAACGTCATCCTCGTGATGACGAGCAACCTCGGCAGCCAGTTCCTCATCGACCCGGTGATGGAGCCGGAGGCCAAGCGCAACGCCGTCATGGCGGCCGTGCGGTCGGCGTTCAAGCCGGAGTTCCTCAACCGCCTCGACGAGATCGTCCTGTTCGACGCGCTGACCCGCGACGAGCTGGCGCACATCGTCGACCTTCAGGTGCGTTCTCTCGCAGCCCGGCTCAGCGACCGCCGGATCGTGCTCGAGGTGACCGACGCGGCACGCGAGTGGCTCGCGGACACCGGCTACGACCCGGCATACGGTGCTCGTCCGCTGCGCCGGCTCGTCCAGAAGGAGATCGGCGACCGCCTCGCCCGGGCGCTCCTCGCCGGCGACGTCCGCGACGGCCAGACCGTCACGGTCGACCGCAAGGACGACGGTCTCGCCCTGACCTGAGCACCCGGGGCCGGGAAGTAGGGTGACGGTCATGCGACGACGCGCTCTGCTGAGCACCTCAGTCACCGTGGCCGCCGTCCTGCTGGCCGGCTGCTCCGGGGGCGACGAGCCGGAGGCCGCAGCCGACCCCCGGGCCGACCTCACCGCTGCCAAGAAGGTGTTCGACGAGGCGAAGTTCGTCGGGCTCACCCTGTCGAGCAGGGACGTCCCCCAGACCGAGAACGGCGTCACCGGCGCCGTCGGCACGGGCGAGATCAGTGCGACCGAGCCGAAGTTCAAGGGCACCGTCACCGCGACGATCAAGGGCGTGACCGGGTCGGCGGACGTCGTGACGATCGGCGACGCGGCCTGGATGAAGTTCTTCACGCCGGGCTACAACCCGACCGACCTCGCCGACCTCGGCGCGCCCAACCCGTCGAACTTCTTCGACCCGGCCACTGGCATCTCGGCGCTGCTCGTCGACACCGGCTCACCCGTCATCGGCGAGAAGGTGCGCGACGGCGCGGCGGTGCTCCAGCAGTACGGCGGCACGCTGCCCGGCGCCCGGATCAAGGAGCTGCTCAACCTCGGCGACGGGAAGAGCACCTTCACCGTCACCTACGGCATCGCCGAGGGCGACAAGCTCCAGCTCGCCGAGATGACCGGACCGTTCTTCGCCGGCACGACCTCGACCTTCACCCTGCGTCTCAAGAACTACGGAACGCCGGTTGAGATCACCCGCCCCTAGGGCGCTGCTCGCGACGGCGTCCGTCGCGGTGGCGCTCGCGGCAGCCGACACCTATGTCGTCGTGCTCGCGCTGACCGACATGATGGCCGGGGTCGGCCTCGGCATCGACAACCTGCAGCGGGCGACGCCGATCATTTCCGGGTTCCTGCTCGGCTACATCGCGGTGCTGCCGCTCATCGGCCGCCTCGCCGACCTCGTTGCGCGCCAGCGCGTCCTGCTCGCCTGCCTGGCGATCTTCGTCGTGGGGTCGGCCGTCACCGCCCTCGCGGTCGAGCTTCCGGTGCTCGTCGCCGGCCGCGTGATCCAGGGCGTCGGCGGCGGCGGACTCGTCCCCGCGACGCTCGCGATCGTCGCCCAGCTCTGGGACCGCGACCGCCGTGGCACGCCGCTGGGTGTCGTCGGGGCGGTGCAGGAGCTCGGCTCGGTCCTCGGCCCGGTGCTCGGCGCCGCGGTGCTCGCCGTCGCCGACTGGCGGGCGATCTTCTGGCTCAACGCCGTCCTGGGCGTGCTGCTCACGGCGGCCGTCGTCGCGGTCGGAGGCGGTGTGCCGTCCCGTCCCCGCGCACTGCCCGTCGTCGTCTCGCTCGTGGCGGCCGTGGTCGGTTGGCTCGCGCTGGCCGCGCCCGCGGCCCTGGCCACGGACGTGACCCTCGGCGTGCCGTTCGTACCCTTCGAGGAGTCGACGTCGAGGCTCGCCACACCGGTCGGCGTCGTGGCCCTCGCGCTCGTCGTGGCGGCGGCGGCGCTGTGGGTGCGCGGGTCGTGGGCCGTGCTGCGCCGGGCCGACCTGCTCGGTGCCCTGCTCCTCGGTGGCGCCCTCGGCTGTGTCGTCCTGACCTTCGCCGCCTCCGACCCGGAGAAGGAGGTGGTCGGGCCTCTCGGGTTCGCGCTCCTCCCGGTGGCTGCCGTCCTCGCCGGGCTCTACCTGCTGCAGCACCGCCGCGCGGAGCATCCGCTCGTGCCGCGGGGCGTCGTCGTGGGCAGGACGCGGTGGTCCTTGCTCGTCAGCCTCTGCGTCGGGGTCGCCCTCGTCGCCGTCATCGTCGACGTGCCGCTGCTCGCGCGGCTCGTCCACACCGAGAGCGAGACGGTGGCCGCGTTCGTGCTCGTCCGCTTCCTCGTCGCGGTCCCCGTGGGGGCCCTCGTGGGCGGGTGGTCGCTGCGCCGCCTCGGCGACGGGCTCGTGAGTGGCGTAGGGCTCGCGCTCGCGGCGGTCGGGCTCGTCCTCATGTCGACCTGGGGACGGGGTTCCCTCGAGGAGTGGACCTCGACGGCGGTCCTCGCGCTCGTCGGCCTGGGCATCGGCCTGGCCCTCGCGCCGGTGAACAACGCCGCGCTCGCCGACTCCCCGCAGGACGCCCACGGCACGGCCAGCGCGCTCGTCGTCGTCGCGCGGATGATCGGCATGGTGGTCGGGCTGGCCCTGCTCACCGCGATCGGCCTGCACCAGTACTACGCGGTGGTCGCGGCGCTGCCGGACCAGACCGACACCCAGGCCCTGCTCGACGCCGCGGTCGTCCAGGTCGAGTACGTCTTCCGCGGTGCGGCGGTCGCCGCCGCGGTCGGCGCCGTGGCCTCCGTCGCGCTCGGCCTCACCCGGCGGCCCTGACCTCGAGGTCGTGCCGGTGGTTCCCGGTGGCGGGCCTCGGGGCAGGCTGTGGTGACCTCGCGGCATGACCGTCGGAGGTCCACCCGCTGAGGGCCTCCCGGGCCGCCACCGCCAGCGCACCGCAGCACGCGGTCATGACGATGAACCCGGCGATCGTCCGGAGGGTGAGCGACTCCTCGGACCCCGCCGTCTCGACGACGATGAGGGCGAGGAACCCGACGAAGGCCAGCACGCCGAGGGCGCGCAGCCACCTGCTGCGCGCGCCCAGCAGAGCCAGGCCGAGGACGCCGGGTGCGAGGAACATCCCGGGCCCGAAGAACAGCACGAGCGAGGGGAGCGTCAGCAGCTTCCACCAGCGCGACCGTCCCCGCAGCTTGAGGGCGTGGGCCGCGGCCAGGCAGAGCCCGGCGACGGCGAAGACCCCGACGATGAACCCCGTTCCCGCCCAGGTGAACTCCGGGTCCTCGGCGAGCAGAGCCATGAAGCCACGGGCCACGAGGCCGAGCGCCAGCCCCAGCGCCAGCCCGGCACCGAGGTGCCGGAACAGGGCGCCCATCACCATGCCACCGTGAGACAGGCCAGGCGCGGGCCGGCGGCCCCGGTCTGGGCGTTGGTCGGGTCCGCGTGGATGACGACCGAGCGGGAGCCGGACTCGGGGACGAACGGGACGCTCGCGGTCCCGGTCCCGGTGCCGTCCTCGACGGTGAAGTCGAGCCAGATCTCGGTGCGGTCGTTGATCCCGGGGGTCGGGCTCTGGCCGTGGGCGTGCGAGTTGTAGTGCGGACCCGCCGCGGCTCCGTTGCCGGCGATGCAGGGGCCGTCGTGCAGGTGCGCCCCGAAGGTGTCGCCCTCGGCGGCCGGGCCGATTCCCTTGACGGTGAGGACCGCGTGGCTGCCCCGGGCCGACTCGACCATCTGGACGCGGGCCCGGGCACCGTCGAACGGACCGGAGGCCGTCGTGGCGAGGTCGCTGAGGACACCGGAGGTGCGCAGGAATGGCCCAAGCGCCAGCGCCGGGGTGGCGGTGAGGAGCACGATGGCGGTGGCGCCGACGGCGGTCCGCAACGGTGAGGTGGTGAGCATCGGAGTGTCCTTTCTGCGACGTCGACACGATGTCGACACCGATGCAGACGTCCCTGTGGTCGTGCCGGGTGACACCGGAAAGTCACAGGAAAAAGATCGTTCCGCACGTCACCCGACAGGCGCCCCGGACACGTCTGTCAGGGCGAAGGAGTCCGTCGCCCCCCTCGATCTGCGCTCGGTGGTCGTGGGTCACGCGGATGACGCGGGACCCGACATCGTCGAGCTGTTCGCGGCGGAGGCGGCCTCCCTCACCCGCCTGGCGAGGTTCTACCTCGACGACCGCACCGCCGCGGAGGACCTCGTCCAGGAGGCGTTCATCCGACTGTCACGCTCGGCCGGCCGGATCCGCCACGGTGGCAGCGCGGCGGCATACCTCCGGTCGATCGTCATCAACCTCGCGCGGGACCACAACCGCCGTGGCCTGGTCTCGCTGCGACACCGTCCGCCCGCCCAACCGGACGCGCCCTCCGCGGAGGAGGACGCGAGCAGCCGGGCGGAGCGGCAGGAGGTCATCGAGGCGTTGCGTTCCCTGCCGCGGCGGCAGCGGGACTGCGTGACGCTGCGCTACTACCTCGACCTGTCCATCCCCGACATCGCCCTGACGCTCGGCCTGTCGGCCAACACCGTGAAGACCCATCTCCAGCGCGGGCTCGCAGGCCTCGCCCAGACCTTGGAGGGAACCCGATGAGCAACCTCGAGGACCGGCTCACCCGCGCCCTCTCCGACTACCCGATGCAACCCTCGCCGGACCTGTTCGACCGGGTCGTCGAGAGCATCGCCGCCGACCGGGCCCGCCGCCGTGCCGTCCTGCGCTGGTCGCTCGTCGCCGTCGTCGCCCTCGCCCTGGTCGTCGCGGCCGTCCTCCTCCTCACGCCCCGATCGAACGGAGCCCTCGCCATGCCCTGGTGGATCCTCGAAGTCGCCACGAACGCCGTCCTCGTCGCCATCGCGCTGTGGCTCGGACCCTTCATCAAGCGGTTCGGGAGGGCGTATGCCGCGGACGTCTTCCACGACAACCCGCTCACCGGCAAGAGCTACATCGTGCTGACCGACATCGTCTACTACCTCATCTTCTCGGCCTACATCCTGTTCTGGGTGCACGTGGAACCCGAGTCCGGCTGGGACCCCTTCACCGGACTGGTGACCGCCCCCCAGGTCCAGCAGTCGCTCGTGCGCATCGGCGGCATCCTGCTCATCATCGGGATCCTGCACGGGCTCAACATCATCCTCATGCCCGTCCTCGGCCGGCTGTTCTCGCTCAACCGGCGGCTTCCCGACGCCGTGGGGGCGGGGCGGCTCCGGGACGACCACCTGGAGTGACCGCACCGGGACCGCGTTTCCGGTCGCGCCACGGTCGGGCCACGCCTACGTTGGGTCCATGCCCACGACCTCGCGCCCTCGTGCCTCCCGCGTCCTCGCCCTGACGACCGCCGCCGCGTGCGGCATCGGCGTCCTCGGAGGAGGCGCGGCCCGCGCGGCGGACCCCACCGTGATGACGCCGATCGGTGGTGGCTACACGCTGGAGACGCTGCAGGGCTTCGCCCGTGCGTCCGCCGACGGTGCCAGTGGCCCGAGCGTCGACCTCGTCGTCATCCCCTCGTCCTACGGTGACGCTCCCGCTGACCGCGAGGAGAACCTCACCCTCGCCCAGCAGCGCACCAGCGAGGTCGACGCGGCGTGCGACGCCGTCGTCACGGCGCCGTTCACCGGCTGCACCGCCGTCCTCGCGCCCCTGCTCGCTCGTGCGGACGCGGACGACCCCGCGAACTCGGCGATGATCGGCGCGCAGACCGACGGCATCTTCATCCTCGGCGGCGACCAGGGTCTGGCGATGTCGATCCTCGCCGACTCCCCGGCGGAGGCCGCGATGGAGGCAGCCTTCCGGGGCGGCGCGGCGGTCGGCGGCACCAGCGCCGGAGCCGCCGTCGAGTCGCGCACGATGATCAACGGCTACGTCGGTGACCTCGGGCCGTGGGACGGGCTGCAGCAGGGCAGCTCGCTCGTCTGGTGGGGCGACGACGCCGACAGAGAGCGTGGGCTGCGCTTCGGCTCCGAACGCGCCATCTACGACCAGCACTTCTTCCAGCGAGGCCGTTTCGGCCGGCTGCTCTCGACGCTCGCGACGTCGGACGCACGCTTCGACGGCGTGAGCAAGGTCGGGGTCGGCGTCGACTACGCGACCGGGATCCGCAACACGGCCGACACGACGCTGAGCGGGACCTTCGGGGCATCCTCCGTGGCCGTGCTCGACCTCGAGTCGCTGTCGTCGCCCATCGCCTGGGTCGGACCGGACGGCGTCCTGTCCACCCGCAACGTCGTCACGCACCTGCTGCCGCCGGACGGCGGCGGCAACGCCACGGCATACGACCTCGCCACCCGCACGGTCACGCGCAACGGCACCGCCGTGCCGACCGCGGCGCCGGCGCCGAGCGGTGGCCTGACGCTCCCCGGCGCCGTCGGCACGGTCTACCTCGGCGGGGACGTCGTGGGTGGCGGTTCGACGGCGGTCGTCGGCCAGCTCGTCGCGGACGCGCTCGCCGCCGTCACCGCCGGCGCCCAGCCGCGGGTCGTCGTGCTCGCGGCCTCGGCCAAGGACAAGAAGGCCACCAAGGCCTACACCGACGCGCTCAGGACTGCCGGGTGGACCGGCGCGGTCGACGTCGTCGAGCAGGGCAAGAAGTCGAAGGTCGCGACGAGCGGGGCCGCCGGTGTCGTCCTGGTCGGCGAGACGCCGGCCGCCGTCGCGACGGCACTGGCGGATGCGGGCTTCGCGGCGCTCGTGCGATCTGCCGTGCTGACCACGCCGGTCGTCCTCGCCGACCGACACCTCGGCGCCGCGCTCGGGACGTGGTTCTCCACGAAGGCGGACCCGACCGACACCACCTACGAGGACGAGGCGATCGCCAACTTCCGCACGGGAGACGGGCAGTGGCAGCGTGGACTGGGGCTCGTCACGGGTTCGCTCGTCCCGTCGCTCACGCTCGACTACCGCTGGGGCAAGCTCTTCGACCTGGGCGCCCTCGCGCCGCAGCAGGTGGCGTGGGGTGTCGGCGAGGACACCGCGGTCCGAGTCGCACCCGGGGCAGCCGCCACCGTCGTGGGTGACGGCTCCGTCGTGGCGCTGGACCCCCGGACGGCCCAGTTCTGGACCGCGCCCAACGGTGCGATCGGTGCCGTCGGCGCCCTCCTCAGCACCTTCGGTGCGGGTGAGGCGCTCGCGATCGGGTGAACGCCAGCCCCGGTGGTAGCGTCCGAAGCGGTTGATCCTCCCGACCGAGCGGCGTTGCATGAGCCAGGACCTGTGTGGCCGACGGCCTCGCTGCGGCGTGCGTCGGGACCCCGGTGCGCGCGGCTGACCGTCAGGCGTCGACGACGTTCGACGCCTACGTCCCGAGGCTGCTCGCCGCCTGGCTGACCCACGAGCCCGGAACCCGCCACCGCCGCGTCGACGGCTCGATCGCGTTCGTCGACATCTCCGGCTTCACCGCCCTCACGGAGCGACTGGCCAGGCGCGGCAAGGTCGGTGCCGAGCTGATGAGCGACACCCTGGACCGGACCTTCGACGCCCTGCTGTCGGCGGCCCGGGAGGACGGGGCCGACCTGCTCAAGTGGGGTGGCGACGCCGTCCTGCTGCTCTTCGAGGGTGAGGACCACCCGGCCCGTGCGGCGCGGGCAGCGCACCGGATGCGCGCCACCCTGCGTGACCTCGTGCGCCGGGACGCGCTGCCCGTGAGGTTGAGCATGTCCATCGGGATCCACACCGCCGACTTCGACCTGTTCCTCGTCGGGGACCCGGACAGCCATCTCGAGCTCATGGTGGCCGGGCCGGCGATGAGCGAGCTCGTCGGCATCGAGGCGTTCTGCGCCGTCGGCGAGATCGCCCTGAGCGCCGCCACGGCGGCGCGACTACCGGCCCGGCTCACCCGCCCACCGTCGGAGCCGCCCGGCGACCCGGCGCTCGCCGGGGTGCGGGTGCTGCGGGCGAGCCCGCCCG